>JBDWGM010000150.1:0-62929 GCA_039975755.1 Paracoccaceae bacterium
ACGTGAGCCAAGGTGCGATGCAAGCATTGCAGGATCATTATGTTTCTGGGCGCGCTGACGAAGATGAGACGCGCACAGAAATTGGGCGATGCCTTACAGCAAGCGGGGAACTTTTGTGCCCGCATTCCGCTGTTGGGGTCAAGGTTGCGAACGAACATAAACGGGTCGGCATTCCGATGATTACGCTGGCCACAGCACATCCCGCAAAGTTCCCGGCGGCGGTCGAAGCTGCAACAGGTGTGCATCCGCCTCTTCCAACACGGATGGCTGACCTGTATGAACGCTCGGAACGGGTAACGCGGATCAGCGATGATCTGGCGGTGCTTGAAGCTCATATCAAGGAAAACCGACGCACGTGACAACGCAACAACACACGCTCCAGAACGGCTTTCGCATTGTGACTGAACACATGCCAAGCTTGTCATCGGCAGCCATTGGTATTTGGGTCGGCGCAGGTGCGCGCCATGAACGTCCAGAAGAAAATGGAATCGCACATTTCCTTGAGCATATGGCGTTCAAGGGAACAAAACGGCGGTCTGCTTTGCAGATTGCCGAGGCAATCGAAGACGTTGGTGGATACATCAACGCCTATACCAGCCGTGAAGTGACGGCTTATTATGCGCGTGTCTTACAAAATGACGTCGCATTGGCGTTGGACGTGGTTGCCGATATTCTTTTGAACCCCGTTTTTGATGCAAATGAAATCGAGATTGAGCGCGGTGTGATCTTGCAAGAGATTGGCCAGGCGCTTGATACCCCTGATGACGTTATCTTTGACTGGTTGCAGGAACGCGCGTTCCCCGAACAGCCTTTGGGCCGTACGATTTTAGGCCCCTCCGAACGCGTCGCGCAATTTAAACGTCAGGATTTGTCTTCTTTTGTGAATAATCATTACGGTCCAGATCAAATGATCTTGTCCGCTGCGGGTGCAATTGATCACGACGAAATTTGCCGGACGGCGGAAAAACTGTTTGGGGATATGGTGCCGCGCACATCGCCCTCCATTATTCCGGCCCGGTTCGGCGGCGGCGAGATTCGCGAAAATAAATCCTTAGAACAGGCTCATTTTGCATTGGCGTTTGAAAGCCCAGGATATCGCGACGACCGGATTTACACATCCCAAATTTACGCCAGTGTCTTGGGCGGAGGCATGTCGAGCCGGTTGTTCCAAGAGATCCGTGAGAATCGCGGGCTGTGCTATTCGATCTTTGCCCAAGCAGGGGCATATGCCGATACCGGGCTGACGACCATCTATGCTGGGACATCGGCAGAGCAGTTGCATGATCTGGCGACGCTGACCATTGATGAGATGAAACGCACAGTTGGAACGCTGACAACCGAAGAGGTCGCACGTGCGCGCACTCAGATGAAGGCGGGCCTATTAATGGGGCTAGAAAGTCCATCCAGCCGGGCAGAACGTTTGGCGCGGCTTGTTCAGATTTGGGATCGAGTGCCAACGCTGGGTGAAACAGTTGAACGGATCGATGCTGTTAATCCTGAGATGGTGCGGGATTTTGCAGAACATATTGCAACACAGGCCCCTGCAGCGCTGGCGCTTTATGGTCCAGTTGATGGAGCGCCCGCTCTTGAAACTCTGCAGGAGAGGCGCGCCGCCTGATGTTGCTGGCCCGTCGTAAACTGCGCATAGAGACCGAGCGGATGACTTTGCGCCCGCCTGTGCATTCCGATTTCCGGACTTGGGCCGCATTGCGCCAAAGCTCTTTTGAGCATTTGACCCCGTGGGAGCCAAGTTGGGCAGCGGATCATCTAAGCCGCAAAGCATTTACGAACCGGGTGTATTGGGCGCAACGGTCGATCTCCAATGGGACGGCGATGCCGTTGTTTCTGATACGGCGCAATGATCAGGCGTTGCTTGGGGCCATAACGCTTGACAATATCCGGCGCGGTCCGGCGCAATCGGGCACGTTAGGATATTGGACGGGGGCTGCCTTTTCTCGGCAAGGTTTCATGCGCGAAGCTATTCATGCTGTGGTTCATCATGCCTTCACGCGGCTGGATCTCAGCCGGATCGAAGCAGCTTGTCTTCCTGAAAATACGCCCTCCCGCGGGCTGCTGGAAAAGAGTACTTTCAAGTATGAAGGTGTCGCGCAAAGCTATCTTCAGATTGACGGGCGTTGGCGGACACATGTGCTTTATGCCTCACTTAGATCTGATCGGCGCGGGAAAACAGAAGCAGGTTAGGGCTAGTCAAGTCGCGCTAAAGGTCTAATTATGGACTCATGCGCATGATCATAACACTCCTTTTCGTTTTGCTTTTGCCAGCCGCAGTTGCCGCGCAAGAGCGTACTCCAAGCCATTGTCTTGCTCTTGCAGACGCTGTCCCCGAGGCAGAGTTCTTACATAAAGCCAGCTGGAATACTGATGTCGCAGATGAAACGGTGCGCATTCACTATGTCACGCATGCCGCTTTTCTGATCCGCACGGCGGGCGGTTTGAATATGGTGACCGATTACACTGGCTTTTTGGGATCCGCGCCGATGATCCCGGATGTGGTTACCATGAACCACGCCCACGGTACGCATTGGACCCCAAACCCCGATCCAGCAATTTCACATGTCCTTCCCGGTTGGGGACCATTCGGGGAAGGGATCAAACACAACCTTGATTTGGGCGAAGTGCTTATTCGCAATGTGTCCACTGACATCCGATCCCAATTTTCCGGGTCTGAACCCAAAGGCAATTCGATCTTTGTATTCGAAGTGGCAGGCCTGTGTATTGGTCACCTGGGCCATTTGCATCACGAACCCTCTGATGAACAATACGCTGCTTTGGGGCGGCTGGATGTCGTCATGGCAGCTGTTGACGGTGGGTCCAGTTTGGATTTGCCGACGATGATGCGTGTGATCAGCCGATTGCGATCCTCTATTGTGATCCCGATGCATTGGTTTGGGGAAGGCACGCTTGGTGCGTTCCTGCGCGGGATGTCGGAAGAATTTTCGGTGGTTCGCGTTGGCGGCCCTGTGTTGGATGTTTCTCTCGCGCGTCTCCCGTCGCGACCAACGATAATGGTTTTGCAGCCGGCTTGGTTGTCAGAGTGACCTTGTCCTTGAGGCCGCGATCTGGTTCATCGAATAAATGACATGTGTTTCTCTTACTGCTGACTTAGCAGATCGTTTTCGCCAATCTCTGCCTGCGGATCGTTTTGACGTACCAGATGCAAAATATCTGGAAGAACCCCGTGGACGTTGGGCAGGGCAAGGTGGGCTGCTTGCGCGTCCACGCGACACTCAAGAAGTCGCAACGATTGTCAGATTGGCCAATGAGTTAAACGTTGGCATCGTGCCTTATGCAGGTGGTACGGGTCTTGTCGGGGGGCAGATACTAGCAGACGGGGCCGTTCCCCTGATCATATCAGTGGAACGATTGAACCAGATCAGCGCCGTTTATCCAGAGGAAAACGTATTGCTGGCGGGTGCGGGCGTGATTTTGGCGGATGTACAGCAGGCAGCTGAAACGGCGGACCGGCTGTTCCCGTTATCCTTGGCCTCTGAAGGATCTGCACGGGTTGGCGGATTGTTGGCCACCAATGCGGGCGGCACAGGTGTGCTGCGCTATGGCAATGCGCGGGATTTATGCCTTGGGATCGAAGCAGTTTTGCCAAACGGCGATATTTATCAAGGACTTACCCGCCTGCGCAAAGACAACACCGGCTATGATCTGCGAAATTTGTTGATCGGCGCCGAAGGCACATTGGGTATCATCACAGCAGCGGCTCTCAAGCTGTATTCGCGACCAGTGGGGCAAGGTACGGCACTGATGGCCGTCAAAGATCCCAAGGCGGCTTTGTCATTGTTAAGCATGGCTCGCGATCAGATGGGCGAAGGGATTTCGGCATTTGAATTGATGCATCGTCAAGGTTTCGACTTTCTGAAGGAAACAAAGGTCGAAATCCGAAACCCTTGGGACGACACGCCGGAATGGTGTGTGTTAATCGACGTGGGCTTGCCTGCAGGTTTGGATCCGGCGGATCAATTGGAAAACCTGTTCACGCGCGCGGTCGCCGATGATATTGTGAGCGATGGGTTGATCGCACAAAGTGAACAACAACGTGCGGATTTTTGGTCGGTTCGGGAACATATTCCCGAAGGAAACAGGCGAGTTGGATCAATTTCCAGTCACGACATCTCGGTGCCGTTAAGCGCGATCCCCGATTTTATCATCAAAGGCGGTGAAGCCATCGCTAAGTTAGGTTCGTTTCGCATCAATTGCTTTGGGCATGTCGGGGATGGGAACCTGCACTACAACGTGTTTCCAATAATCGGGAAATCGCGGGCAGATCATGTGGCTGAACGGGACGAAGTAAAACGCATTGTGCATGATTTGGCACATGAATTCGGCGGCTCGATCAGCGCAGAGCACGGGGTAGGGCGTCTAAAGGTAGACGACTTAGAACGATACGGTGATCCAACCAAACTGACGGCAATGCGCGCGGTAAAAGGCGCTCTCGACCCCAAAGGTATCATGAACCCTGGCGCTGTTCTGCGCTAGGTGTCGCGGGGCAATACCTGCTGCAAGTGGATCACTTTCAGTTTGACTGCCAATTCCCTTCAAAATCTTCGGGGATCAACAGGTTTTGACGCCCTAAATCCGACGCTTTGGTTTCGCCGCACAAGGCCATTGTCGTGTCGAGCTCTTTGTGGATGACTTCCAACGCTTTGGTGACGCCCTTTTGTCCCATCGCGCCTAATCCATAAATGAATGCGCGCCCGATGTAAGTGCCCGTTGCGCCCAATGCCAGTGCTTTCAAGACGTCCTGACCGGAACGGATGCCACCATCAAGGTGAACTTCGACCTTGTCACCGACAGCGTCCATAATGGAAGGCAATACCCGGATCGAACTCAGCGCACCGTCCAACTGCCGCCCGCCGTGATTGGATACGATGATGGCATCGGCCCCTAGCTTGGCCGCCATTTTGGCGTCTTCTGCATCCAGAATACCTTTCAAGATTACTTTCCCACCCCATTCGTTCATGAGGTTTTCAACCTTCTTCCAATCCAATGTTGGATCAAATTGTTCTGCCGTCCACGAATGCAATTGCGATGTGTCCGTGACCCCTTTGGCATGACCAACGATATTGCCGAAAGTTCGGCGTTTGGCCGAAAGCATCTCAAGACCCCAGCTCCATTTTGTGGCCAGATTGACAATCGTACTCGGGGTCAGTTTGGGTGGGGCGGACAGACCGTTTTTGAGGTCTTTGTGGCGTTGCCCCAGAATTTGAAGATCAAGGGTGATGACCAAAGCAGAACATTTTGCGTCTTTGGCTCTTTGGATCAAACTGGACGTGAAATCGGTGTCGCGCATTGCGTAGAGTTGAAACCAAAAGGGCGCACTGGTGCACGAGGCCACGTCTTCGATCGAGTTGATCGACATCGTCGACAATGTGAAAGGCACGCCAAATTGTTCGGCTGCACGGGCTGCTTTCATCTCGCCATCTGCATGTTGCATCCCAGTGATGCCAACAGGGGCCAAGGCAACCGGCATAGCGACGTCTTGACCTATCATTTGTCCAGCCGTCGAACGACCCGACATATCAACCGCGACCCGCTGGCGCAGCCTGATCTTGTCGAAATCCGAGGAGTTTTCGCGAAACGTTTGTTCGGTCCAACTGCCTGATTCAGCGTAATCGTAGAACATCCGTGGCACCCGGCGTTCATAAATGCGGCGTAAATCCTCGATTTCAGTAATGGTGGGCACTGTGAGATCCTCATTTTGGTAAGTAATGATTACCAATTTGACAAAGTAGGTGCAATGGACATTCGAGATTAGCGAGGAAAAACTTGCTTAGTACGAATTCGTTCTATAAAAGAAAAAGCGGTACGAAATCGCACTAAGAGGTAGGGTGATGAAATTGACGCGACGCAAAACGCTAGCGATTTTAGGGGGCGGCGTAATTTTCGCTGCAGCTGGAACCGGATATGCGATCTCTCAAAGCCCTAGAACAGCCCTTAAGCCGTGGACCAATGCTGGGCAGTATGAAGATCCCCGGATGAGGGCGTTAAGCTACGCTATTCTTGCGCCAAACCCACATAATCGTCAGCCGTGGATCGTGGACTTAAACACGCCCGATCTAGTTGAGTTGTACGTGGATCCAGATCGGTTATTGCCGCACACGGATCCCTTTAGTCGACAAATCGTTGTGGGGCTGGGGTGTTTTCTTGAGCTGATGACTTTGGCCGCTGCGAAAGAGGGGTATCGGGTGTCTTTGTCACTATTCCCTGATGGCGAAGATGCAAACGGACTTGATCAACGTCGCGTGGCAGTTGCGCGGTTCGAACAGATTGACGTTCAAGCGGAGTCGGCGTTGTTTGATCACGTTCTGGCGCGTCGTTCGTTGAAAGATCCATACGATACAACGCAACCTGTCAGCCAAGAAGCGTTAGACACACTCGTTGCCGCCGTGACACGCGGCAGCGCGGTCGCTGCTTCAAATGAAGAAGCCCTCGTTCAAGATTTGCGTGAATTAACGACCGACGCCCTCGAAATCGAAATCAAGACACCGCGAACGTATAAAGAAAGCGTAGATCTTTTTCGGATCGGGTATCGTGAGGTCGATGCAAACCCGGATGGCATTGCTTTCACCGGAGCAAGATTTGAAGCGCTGCGTCTAACCGGGCTGTTTTCACGCAAAGACGCCATGGACGAAAACAGTGTCACTTACAAAGCTGGATTGGATTTGGAGCGCAATTCGGCCCAGTCGGGTATGGCTTACATATGGTTAAATACGCAAGGAAACTCTCGGACGGAACAAATAATGGCAGGGCGAGATTGGGTTCGCCTGAACCTTGCTGCCACTGCGATCGGCCTCGGGGTTCACCCAATGAGCCAGGCGTTGCAGGAATTTCCAGAAATGAGCGCACTTTTCGACAAAGCGCATCAGATACTAGCGCCGGGCGGCGGTGTTGTGCAAATGTTGGGGCGATTGGGATATGGGCCGCAGGTGGCTCAAAGCCCTCGTTGGTTATTGAAACAAAAGGTCAGATCAGGGTGACAGAAGAAAATGCGGCTGGTGTTGTTTTTGCCGTGCTCAACGAAATTGGGATCATTGCGCAACTTAGTCGCACGGCCCTAGAGGCCCGTCTTCCCGACGAGTTAATCGGACCCCACTTTACAGTGCTCAATCATCTAGTGCGTGTGCGAGACGGTCAAACTCCGATGGCCATGGCAAACGCATTTCAGGTGCCCAAGACGTCCATCGCGTATACGCTGAAAGTACTCGAAAAACGCGGACTGATCGAGACGCGTCCAAATCCGGATGATGGTCGTTCGAAATGCGTATGGCTGACTGATGCAGGGCGTGTGCTTCGCGAAGAGACGATCGCGAAATTAGGACCGGATTTTGCGGCTGTCGTTCAATCTTTTGGTCTCGACAGATTTGTTGAGTTGTTACCGCACCTTCGTTCGCTTCGTATCCTGATAGACAAAAACCGAGATTTAACGGGCATTTCGAATGGGCCCGAGATATCCTAGCTTCAAAGCCCTTCGAATGCGCAAAGGGCGTGAACGTCCATTCCCAAATCTTCCAGTTTCTTGCGACCGCCAAGTTCGGGAAGATCAATGATGAAAGCGCAAGAGATGATCTCACCGCCCAGCCGTTCAATCAACTTGATCCCAGCTTCGGCTGTTCCACCAGTGGCCAGTAGATCATCGACGACCAGTATTTTTTCACCAGCTTGGATCGCGTCATCATGAACTTCGACGACCGCTTCACCGTATTCGAGCGTGTAGGCTTGGGAGATTGTTGCGCCGGGCAACTTGCCTTTTTTGCGGATAGGGACAAACCCAACAGACAGTTGGTGTGCTATTGCGCCCCCTAAAATAAATCCGCGCGCCTCAAGGCCAACAACTTTGTCGATGGCTAGGCCCGCATAAGGGTGCAGCATTTGGTCAACGGCAATGCGAAAGCCGCGTGGGTCAGCAAACAAGGTTGTGACATCGCGAAACATGATACCTTCATGTGGGAAATCGACGATGGTGCGAATGTAGTCTTTGACTGAATTTGTTTGCTTTGGCACTGAATAGCCCTTTGCTTGAGATCGACCTGCGGCTTCTGGCCCAGTGGAGGGGCAAAAAGCAAGAAAAATGAATGCGTATCGTTGAACTGAAGCACAGGTGCCTGCGTTTGAGAAACAGGTGCGTTCGGAATAATGCGCAGATTGGCGCTGAGTTTATGTCGAACGGCGCAACGTCATTGTTAATAAACCCATACCAATCAATGTCAGGCCACCGCATTTTGATAACCAATTCTGGACGGATGGCCGTGTCATGCGGCTGCGCATCGCATTCGCGCTTAGTGCAAAGACCAACGCATTTACGGCTGCGATTGCTACAAACGTGCCAACAAGAATGGCCGCTTGGGGCGCGAAAGGGGCCTCCGGGGAAATGAACTGTGGAACGAACGCAATAAAGAACGTGTTCGACTTTGGGTTCAAGGCCGTTACAGCAGTGAGATCGCGGAACACCTTTATTGCGGTGGTGTTGGAGGGTTTGTCCACCAACGCGGACTGATCCGCGGGCGTGCGTAACATACGCAAACCGAGATAGATCAAGTAAATTGCGCCCGCCCATTTCAAAATGGTGAAGGCGGTGGCCGAGGCAAGGAATAGTGCGCCCAAGCCGATGACGGACAAGCTCATTGCAATGAAATCACCTGTGGCAACACCCAACGCAGAAGCGATCGCGACCCGTCGGCCTTGCGTCAAAGCATAGCTAAGGACCATCAATAAAGTTGGACCCGGTAGGATCAAAAGAGCGGTCGACGCTGCAGCAAAGGTCAGCCAAAGATCAAACGACATATATTATTGCTTTCTATCGTAATTTAGTTTGATCATCATCAGCTGCCTAACAATTCGCGGCCGCCACGATGACCTGTTTCTTCACAAAACCCGCCCGGCAATCGCATCCAGTTTTGCCAGTATTTCTGGATCGCGTTTGTCAGGGGCGGTCAAAATCGCGTATTCTAATGCTCTGTCACATCCGTGCGGGCACGGCGCGCGATCGGGACCAAGCAGCGCCGGCAATCTGCGGACGGTACTGCGCGCTTTGTCTGCATTGCCTGTAAGGGTTTCAATGATTTGCGTGACATCCACCTCGCCATGATCCGGATGCCAGCTGTCGTAATCCGTAATCATCGCTACAGATGCATAGCAAAGCTCGGCTTCTCGGGTGAGCTTGGCTTCGGGCATGTTTGTCATTCCGATCACATCGCATCCCCAGCTGTTGCGGTACATTTTCGATTCCGCGAGACTTGAAAACTGGGGACCTTCCATTGCCAGATAGGTGCCGCCACGATGAACCGTAACGCCTGCATCTTTGGCGGCGGTTTCGCACGCGTCGGACAGGCGTTCGCAGGTTGGGTGTGCGACGGACACGTGCGCCACGCATCCGCTTCCGAAAAAGGATTTTTCACGTGCAAAGGTTCGGTCAATGAACTGATCGACAATCACAAAATGACCGGGTTCCATTTCTTCGCGAAATGACCCGCAAGCGGAGATCGAGATTACGTCAGTGACGCCAATCCGTTTCAACGCGTCGATATTGGACCGGTAAGGTACCGTCGAAGGAGAATGCACATGGCCACGCCCATGCCGCGGTAAAAACACCATAGATACACCGTCAAGCGTCCCCGTCAGCAATTGATCCGAAGGTGCGCCCCACGGAGTTTCGACGCTGATCCATTCTTGGTTCTCAAGGCCGTCGATATCATAAAGCCCAGACCCGCCAATCACTCCGATTTTCGTTTGCACCATGATCATTTCCTGTGTGGTTACCCGTGCGGTGATACAGGTGCAGTGATACAGTTGCAGTAGCTCTGGTTAAAGGGGATCAGGCTTGTTTTTCTAGCAAGATTGACTTTTTGTACGTCGCAACCGAATACAGGCACCAAAGCCGAAATAAAGGGCAGGGCATGGACGAAAAGTCAGCAAAAGCAATGCGCAAGGCTTTCCTGAAAGCGGACAAGGCAACCCGAAAGTTGTTGCGTCCCATATTGCCCTCTGGGGAAGTCAGCTTTGCAGACGTGCGCATGGCAGTGAATCCACGCGATAATTGGACCGAATTGCAACTGTGGCTCAAGGGTGTGCCCGTTGAGGTGCAAAGCTTGGCACAATTGTTGGATGCGGTGGAAAACCGAAAAGCGCTGGTTTTGGATATCGGCGCGAATTGCGGTGCTTATTCAATTCCATTGGCGCAGGCGGCAGGAGCTGGTGCGCGCGTGTTGGCGTTCGAACCCAATCCCATCATGATTGGACGTCTTGGGCAGAACATTCTTCTGAATTCCCTTGGTCAGACCGTGCGCATTGAAACATGTGCGGTTGGTGCAACCGAAGGCGAAGCTGAATTGCTGCTGCGTCCCGGTAATTTTGGTCAAGGTTCTTTGAACCCAAACAGCTTGGCCAAAAAGAGCGGCTTCGTTGTGCCAGTACGTCTGCTGCGGCCCTATCTGAGCAACCTTAATGACTACGATCTGAGTGTTATGAAGATCGACATAGAAGGCGGGGAAGATGCTGCACTTGGCCCATGGCTGGATGCAGGCGTCAAGTCCGAACGCCCTGATTTAGTGCTGATGGAAACGCGCCACTCGCGCCTTTGGGAAGATGATCTGCTCGCGCGTGTCCGTGCCTTTGGCTATGAGAGCATATTCGAAGGCGAAGGCAATACACTATTCAAACGTCAATAAAGCAGCGCGCTTAGCGATCTAATCAGAAACAGTGCGCGCCCAGTGGAGAAGCTGTGGCCTTGCTCGATCTAACAAAAGAGCCGGACATTTCCCCGCTTTTTTCAGAGCAGAATGCAGATGCCAAGCGGCCTATATTCTTAATCTAAAAGATTAATTATATTATATAATCTATTGATTTAATTTAAATATCAATCATCTGGACGGGCAAGTTCAAACACATCAACCACGCGTGAATAATCGCGATACCCCAGTCGCGCGAGAGGTTCAAACGTGGTGACATCAAAGCGGCCATCACGCAGGCACTCATCGCGCATATGCACGCCCGTGACTTCGCCAAGAACCAATCGGTTTGATGCGCCTGGCAGATCCACGATCTGTGTCAATTTGCATTCCAATGCCGCCGGAGCCAGAGCCACGCGGTCACATGCAATCGTTTCACATGGCGCTTTTTCCAGCCCTGCGTTGATGAATTCGTCGACCGTCCGATCCAATCCGGCAGAGGACGCGTTCATGGCATCGCGCAATTCGTAGGAAACGATGTTTACACAAAAGACGCCAGAGTCACGGATGTTGGCAACGCTGTCCTTGGTGTTGTCCTGATCCGCTTTCGCTCCGGTCGAGGAAAACATGACCTGCGGTGGGACATACGCAATTGCGTTAAAAAAGGAATAGGGTGCGAGGTTGGCGTTGTCGTCACGATCTCGGGACGAAATCCACCCAATTGGGCGCGGCGTTACGATCGCGTTGAAAGGATTGTGTGGCAGGCTGTGACCGTCTTCGGGGCGATAAAACATGCTGGGCGTTCCTTTGGTTTGCAGGGGACTTAACGTCATGTTAGGCCAAGCGCCAGTCTTGCGGTGAGAGTGGCACCCAAATGTATGAACTCAGGTCGGAAACGCCCTCGGATTGGTGGGAGGTCGAGGCCCTTTACGACCTGTGCTTTGCGCCTGGTCGTGAGGCGTTGTCGTCTTATCGACTGCGGGACGGCGTACGCCCTGTGAAGAAACTGTGTCTGGTTGCTCGGGATGTGGATGGCATCCTTGGCGGCGCTATTCGATTCTGGCCAGTCAATATTGGGCAGATCAAAGCACTGCTTTTGGGCCCTGTCGCTGTTCATCCAACGCGTCAAGGTGAAGGTTTGGGTGGCTTCCTGATCGAAGGGTCGTTGGACATCGCGCAAGATTTGGGTTGGGATCGCGTCATTCTCGTGGGGGATGCACCCTATTACAGCCGATTTGGGTTTCATCGATTGACTGGTGTGACGATGCCGCCCCCGACCAATCCGGACCGCGTGTTGGGGCGGGCATTGCGCGCGAACGGATGGAACAATGTGCGCGGAAAAGTCACTTCAACGTTGAAATAAGCCCGGCCAGCCCCGACATTCATGGGATGGATGATTTGGTTATTGTACCTCCATTTGATCTGGAGAGAGAAATCGAACGCCTTGCAAAGCGACATGCGGATGCGGGCGGATTGGGAATTGACCTGCTGAATTCGCTGGGCGCGCAGGCTGACAATTTGGTGGATCGGCTTCCCGCACCTGTGAAGGATCGACTGACAGATGCGACAATCGATGCGTTGACGCAGGCCATGCGTCTTGCCCATCGGTCGCGGCGTGTCTTGCCCGATCAGGCGAATTGGTTGAACCAGTCGATCAGTGCCGCAATGGGGGCCGCGGGTGGTCTTGGTGGCCTGCCGACGGCTTTGGCAGAAGTGCCGGTGACCACCACGCTGTTGTTGCGCGTCATTCAAGGTGTTGCAGTTGAACACGGATTTGACCCCAATTCGGAAAATGTCCGCTTCGACTGCGTTCATGTCTTCGCCAGTGCGGGTCCTTTGGAGCATGACGACGGTGCCGACATTGCGTTTTTGTCGGCGCGGATGGCGTTATCGGGGGCGGGTCTTCAAGCGCTTATTGCGCGTGTTGCTCCAAAATTGGCGACAGTTTTGGGTCAGAAGCTAGCGGCGCAAGCGGTGCCTGTTCTGGGTGCGGTTGCGGGTGCTGCCACCAATTATGCATACACGCGGTATTACACTGATATGGCCCACGTGCATTTTGGGCTGCGCCGCTTGTCTATAGACGCCGACGTGCCTCATGATCAGTTGGTTGCACAGCTGCGCACTGCTTTGCCAAATAAAACCTAACCATGTCCAATCGCCTCAGGAGCGACGGCCATCGCTTTGACGATGGCGTAGCAGGACATTTGCGGTTTAAGCCCCATGCGTTGAACCGAACGCGACGTGACACGCACCAAAAGGCGTTCGCCGCCGGCGTTTAATTGGATCGCCGCGCCGGGGCCTGCCCCGTCTTGGATCGATGTGATGGTGACAGGCAAGACATTCATCGCTGACAGTCCGGTTGGGGCGTCGAGTGCCAATATGATATCCTGCGCCAATATGCGAAGGCGCACAATTGAACCTGCGGCTGCATCGACCCCCGGCAGATCAAGCGTTTCAGTGCCAACGGATAACGTGCTGATACCATCTGATCCATGCGAAATGACCTTAGCTTGGACCAACGCTCCCGCCTCGCGAACGCCTAACATTGGTATGTTTTGGGGGTCGGAGAGCACGTCAAAAATCGCGCCCTGCGTTGTGATCCGCCCATCTCGTAAAATGACGATATTGTCGGCAAGACGCGCGATTTCATCCATGGAATGGCTGACGTAAATGATCGGCAAACCAGTTTCAGTCTTCAAGCGTTCGAGATAAGGTAAGATCTCTGCCTTTCGCGCGGCATCTAAAGCGGCCAGAGGTTCATCCATTAACAGCATTTGGGGCGCGGATAGCAGCGCCCGCCCAATCGCAACGCGTTGCTTTTCCCCGCCTGACAGCGTGGTGGGGCGACGATCCAAAAGAGGGGTCAAGCCAAGCAAATCGATGACTTGAGCACGTGAAATACTCGAGTTTTGTTTGGCGAAACGGGTGCCGTAGTCAAGATTTTGCGCGACGTTCAGATGTGGGAACAATCTGGCATCCTGAAAGACACATCCCATTCGACGCTTGTGGGGGGGCATGTTGATTTGATCACTCAACAAGGTGACGCCATCAAGTTTTACAATGCCGTGATCAGGCTGGAGCAATCCATTTAGAACATTGATAACAGTCGACTTTCCTGACCCGGATCGGCCGAATAACGCGGTGACTCCGGCACTGGGTTCGAGGTTGAGATCAAGGCTAAAATCACCAAACCGATGCTGTATATTGGCCTCTAAACTCATGCGCCGCGAATCCGTTGAGCGATCCGACGGGCCAACCATTCGGACAAAAACACTGCCGCGATGGCCAAAACGGCTGCGCACAAGACCAATCGCGCGGCGACGCTTTCTTGACCGGGGACTTGCAACAGACTGTAGATTGCGGAAGGGATCGTTTGCGTTTCTCCGGGGATCGAAGCGACGAAAGTTATAGTCGCGCCAAATTCACCCAGTGCTTTTGCAAATCCCATGACAACGCCCGCCAATATCCCCGGAAGGATCAGCGGCAATGTAATGGTCGTAAATACGGATGCCTTTGGCGCTCCAAGCGTGGCGGCGGCGGCTTCCAATTTGGGATCAACAGCCTCGATTGCAAGGCGGATTGCGCGGACCATTAAGGGCAACGCCATAACCGCTGCGGCCAGAGCCGCGCCTGTCCAGCGAAACGCAAATTCCAATCCAAAGACTGTATCAAAAAATTGGCCAAGTGGGCCTGACCGACCAAACAACACCAGCAACGCATAACCGGTTACAACTGGTGGAAGAACCAAGGGTAAATGAACCAAGGCATTTAAGGCAGATTTTCCAAAGAACGAGCGTCGCGCCAAGAGCCACGCCAACCAAAGAGCAACGGGCAAAGTGGCAACCGTCGCAACGAGCGCAACTTTCAAAGAAAGCTGCACAGCATCCCAACCCGTTGCATCAAGCCCCCACATCAGTTGGTCGCACCTTGTCCGGGCAGAAAGCCGTGGTTCGCAAAAACGGTTTTGGCAGATGGAGTGCGTAGATATTCCAGAAACTCGACCCCCTTGGAGGACAGGGCCCGCGCCGGATACCGGATAGAAGGATGAGTCTTGGGATCAATATGCCACAGAACGCGAACTGCGTCGCTCGCATAGGTATCGGATACATAGACGATGCCTAGCGGGGCTTCGCCGCGATGCACAAGGGTCAAAGCCATGCGCACGTTCTGCATTTCTGCAAGGTGTGGAGATATCTCGGACCACATCTTTTGCGTTTCTAACCAAGCGCGTGCATATTGTCCGGCCGGGACACTGTCGCGTTGCCCCATGGCGATGCGTCCGCCATTTAACCGATCCAGCAAAGTTTTGGCGTTTGGGGTCGCCTCAAAAGGGGCTTGGTCCTTTCCGCCGATCAGAACCAGCCCATTTGATGCTAAGGTTGGTTCGCGATCTATTGCGGGAGGGGTGTTTTTGGACAGCCATAAGTCCCACATCGGATTGGCCAAGATGACCAAATCTGCAGGCGCGCCCTGAGACACTTGGCGTGCTATGGTACCCGAGCCGCCGTAAGAAACAGCAACAGGTTTTCCAAAATCGTCGATTAAGACGTCAAGCACACCGCGAAGGCTGGCGGCTGCAAAAACCTTTAGGCGCGTATCTGCTATGGATGGATTGGCGACAGTGATCAGGCCAAGCCAAAGCAGTACAAAAAAGATCGACGTTTTTTTCATCACTGCGCAATCTTTCTGAACCCGACAAAGGACACAAGTGGATGTATTACCATTTGTTAAGATGTTGCCGCCCAAGCTACTGGTGATTTTTCCATTAAGATACTATATAAGTCTACGAAAAACAGAGGTTTGCAGTATGTCAGCGCAGCAGTTCAATCAACTGCCTTTATCTTTTTCTGAGGTCGGAAAGCGCGATGTGAGAACGCAATTTGCTGCGTTGTGCTATCGCGTGGTCAAGGGAAAAACAAAAGTTCTGCTGATCACATCTCGGGGAACCGGTCGTTGGATCATTCCAAAGGGCTGGCCTCAATCAGGGGAAGCGCCTCATCAAGTTGTTTTGAATGAAGCCTGGGAAGAAGCGGGCGTGAAAGGCGCGGTTAAATCGCGTCCGGTTGGCATTTTCTCTTATGTCAAAGACATGGATGAAGATGAAAATTTACCATGTGTTGCAATGGTTTACGCCGTTGAGGTCACTGATGTTTTGGATGAGTTCCCAGAACAGGGACAACGCAAGAGAAAATGGATGTCACCCAAAAAGGCGGCCAGTCGCGTCGACGCCCCTGAGTTGGCTGAGATATTGTTGCATCTTGATTTTGATAACATAGCTTGACCAACTTGCAGCAGAAACAAGCCATTGACCACCGCGTGCTAATGCTTAATTCATGCTACAGTATTACGTGAGTGTACGATGATCCGTTATAATCTGAAATGTGACCAAGACCACAGCTTTGATAGCTGGTTCAAATCAGCTGAGGCGTTCGAAACGTTGCAGGCTGCGGGTCATATTTCTTGTGCGATGTGCGGATCGACCTTGGTCACAAAAGCGTTAATGGCGCCACCTGTAGCCAAAAAGGGATCCGCAAAAGTGGATTTGACAACACCGGAAGGTGACGTTGCTGAAAACCTGTCCAAGATGCGAAAGCATGTTGAAGAAAACAGCACATATGTCGGCGGGAAATTTGCCGAAGTTGCGCGCGATATGCATGAAGGTGTGGCCCCAGAAAAATCGATCTGGGGTGAAGCAAAACCAGAAGAAGCGAAGGCCCTTATCGAAGAGGGTATTCCCGTCGCACCGCTTCCGTTCTTACCCAAACGACAGGCGAATTGATCTTATGCATGTTTTGATTACAGGGGCCAACCGCGGTATCGGCGCGGCCTTGACCCAGTGTTACGTGGCGCGGGGCGACGCGGTCAGCGCGGCCTCGCGGGATGCAAGTTCAGGGCTGCGTTTGGACGTTACTTCGAAATCAGACCAAGTTGCTTTGGCGAATAATTTGCAAGGCCGCGCAATTGATATGCTGGTGTGTAATGCGGGCGTATTTTTGGACAAAGGCCATTCCCTTGGAAATGGTTTTGATGAGGATATTTGGGCCCAGTCCTTTGCAGTCAACGTAACAGGCGTGTTCAAAACCATCGAAAATCTGTTGCCCAACTTACAAGCTGCGAAAACACCTAAGATCGCGATTATTTCTAGCCTGATGGCAAGCCAAGCGGGAGCTCCCGGTGGCAGCTATGTGTACCGTGCGTCCAAGGCCGCTGCGTTAAATCTTGGGCGAAACCTGTCCGCGGATTTAAAGCCACAGGGTATTGCTGTTGGGATTTACCACCCAGGGTGGGTTCAAACTGACATGGGCGGTGCGGCAGCAGACATTACCGTAGATACCGCTGCGAGCGGACTGGTACAGCGTTTTGATGCCTTAAGCTTGGACACGACAGGGTGTTTTCAAAACTGGGATGGGAATGAACTTCCCTATTAGGTGATTGCGGACTGCTTGAACCTTTCGGCCATCGCGCGTAAACGGCGCGAGGGTTTTAAGAGAGGGCGCAATGCCTGTTCTGGTGATGAAATTTGGTGGCACGTCTGTGGCCACATTGGACCGCATCCGGCGCGCAGCAAAACGCGTGGGTCGCGAGGTCGCGCGTGGGTATGATGTTATCGTTATTGTCAGCGCGATGTCTGGCAAAACAAACGAGCTGGTTGGCTGGGTAAACGAGACATCTCCGCTTTATGATGCGCGTGAATATGATGCTGTTGTGTCGTCTGGCGAAAATGTAACGGCCGGCCTCATGGCGATGACGTTGCAGGAAATGGACGTGCCGGCGCGCAGCTGGCAAGGATGGCAGGTGCCTTTGCGCACGACGTCGGCCCATGGCGCGGCGCGTATCGAAGAAATTCCACCCGAAAACATCATGTCAAAATTCGCAGAAGGTATGCGGGTGGCTGTGGTTGCTGGGTTCCAAGGCATCAGCCCTGAAGGTCGGATAACGACTTTGGGGCGTGGTGGTTCGGATACGACTGCTGTGGCGTTTGCAGCAGCATTTGATGCAGAGCGCTGTGATATCTACACAGATGTGGACGGTGTTTACACAACCGACCCTCGTGTGTGCGAGAAAGCCCGCAAGCTCGATAAGATCGCGTTTGAAGAGATGCTGGAACTGGCATCCCTTGGCGCGAAGGTTTTGCAGACACGCTCTGTCGAACTTGCGATGCGGTACAATGTGCGCCTGCGCGTACTTTCAAGTTTTGAGGACGCCGGTGATAACGCGGGAACGCTGGTCTGTGCGGAGGATGAAATCATGGAAAACAATATCGTATCGGGCGTCGCCTACAGCCGCGACGAAGCCAAAATGACGCTTGTCAGCGTGGCGGATCGCCCCGGGATTGCAGCAACCATATTTTCAACGCTCAGCAACGGGGGCGTTCTGGTCGATATGATCGTGCAGAACATTTCTGAAGAGGGGCGAACAGATATGACCTTCTCTTGCCCGACCGATCAGGTAGCGCGTGCGCAAAAGGCTATGGATGACGCCAAAGAGGAAGGCCTGTTGAATTTCCATGACATGATTGCGGATATTGACGTTGCCAAGATCAGTGTTGTCGGAATTGGGATGCGCAGCCATACGGGCGTTGCAGCCAAGATGTTCAAATGCCTGAGCGATGAAGGGATCAACATTAAGGTGATCACGACGTCGGAAATCAAAATCAGCGTGCTGATTGATCGCAAATACATGGAGCTTGCTGTGCAGGCACTGCATGACGCGTTTGAAATGGAAAAAGCGGCATAGCCTCTTACTAGGCGTTAGGCAGATACATCGACACTGTCGTCCCGCTTGGTGACGTGTCGAAGGCCAAACCGCCGCCAGCTTCGCGCGCAAATGTTGCGGCCATCGGTAAGCCCAATCCCGCCCCAAGCCCGATAGGCTTTGTCGTAAAGAACGGTTCCAAAACGCGTGTTAAAACATCGGGTTGCATCCCGGGTCCGTCGTCCACCACGTCAATGCGAATATAGTTCCCGGGCAGGATCGGCATGCCGTCTTGCATCATTTTGGATGAAGACAGATGGAGCCGATCCGCCGCAAGCGTAATTGTCCCGGTTTCTGACATCGCGTCGCGCGCATTCACGACCAAGTTCGACAGAGCAGTCGTGATACTTTCCTCGTCAGTCATGACGATCATGTTCTCAGGCAGTTCTTTCACATTTAGCGAAATAGAGTCTGGAATAAGCGGCCGGCACAGACGTTCGAGATTACCCAGAATGCTGACAAGGCTGTGTTGTTCGGTCGTTTTGTGTTTTCGACCTGAGAAGGCAAGCAGTCGCTGCACCAATGCTTCGCCCCGGACGGCGGCACTGCGGGCTTGTTCGATGCAGTCTTTTTTTTCGGTTTCTGTCGGAACCTCATGGTACAAATCGAGATTGCCCAGAGTTGCCGTTAAGATGTTATTAAAGTCATGTGCAACGCCGCCGGCCAAACGCCCGATGGCTTCCATCTTTTGTGCTTCAATAGATCGATAGGCGTTTTCTTCAGCCTGTAATCGCTGGCGTCGACTGATCAAAACAGCGCCAGCGTAATAGGCTACTGCACCAATCGAACAAAGAACCATCGCGATTTTGGCGAGGAAAAAATCGACCCGCGATAGAGTGACCACGAGCAAGCAGGCAACGGAAACAGCAATGATGAGGATGTTGCCAAAGACGATTGCCGGTAAAATGTCTGCGCGGCGGATCAGCCATACCAGAAGACAGGCGACTGCCGACGTGCCGCAGAAATTCATGGCGATGTCTGGTTGCAACATCAAATAGATTGGCAGTGCGATAAAAAATGCATGAAGCGCCAAAAACACGATAGATGCATGAATTGTATGCTGAGCCGTGGTTACGTCGCGATTTCGTGTCAGATAATAGTGATAGTAACTGTGCAGAGCAAAATAACCGATCAGCCAAAAAATGGACATCGTCCACCCTGTATAGCTGTACAAGATGACGCTACCGGTCGCGATACTGGCAAACCGAAAGATCAGTTCATTCGGCTCGCCGTAATCGAGATTATATAGCCGAGTGAATTCCCTAGCGTGGTCCATTTGTCCTCGACTTCGAGCTGGGCAAACCGTTGTCCGCGTGCTTCGTTTTTCATTTTTGGACTGCCAATCGCCAAAGGACGGGCAATCACGACGACTATCTCGTCTAAGCACCAGAATAGCATGCATTTCATGCGGCGCTAGACACGTATTTCGAGAGTGCGGTTCAAAAGGGTCGCAGCAACGATGTTACGAAAGAGCCCAAAATCGAAGCGACGAAAAGATATGCTGAGATTTGAATGCGCATTTTTTTGACCAGTGATGTTTCTCTCGTTTCGCTTGGGTTTGATTCATGCTCTAAAGGCGCGTGACCAAAGGCGGTCGGGCAGTGGAAAACGGGGAGACCATGGCCAATACCGTGGAAAGCGAAAGCCGCAAGTTGCTTGGGCGTTTGCGTGATGCAATGGCTGGTGATGATGCAGGGCAGGCTCGCCTTGATAAGATCACGCGGTTGATCGCGGATTCGATGGGGACAGAGGTCTGTTCGATCTATCTGTTTCGGGACGAAGACACGCTTGAACTTTGTGCAACAGAAGGTCTGAATCCAGAGGCTGTCCACCAGACGCGTATGCGTTTGGGTGAAGGTTTGGTTGGACGTGCGGCGCGTAGACGCGAGATTGTGAATACGGCTGACGCTCCGAATGCGCACGGTTTTCGATATATGCCGGAAACCGGCGAAGAAGTGTTTTCCAGTTTTTGCGGCGTTCCTGTCCAGCGGTTGGGCGAGGCTTTGGGGGTACTTGTTGTACAGTCCAAAGAAGGGCGCGAATTTTCGGCTGACGAAGTGTATGCGCTTGAAGTGGTGGCTATGGTGTTGGCCGAAATGACGGAACTGGGCGCGTTTGTTGGTGAAGGCGCCGCAATGGAAGCGCTGCATTCTCAGCCCAAGATGTTGAAAGGTGGCGTCGCTCAGGAAGGTGTCGCAGAGGGGCATATTTGGCTGCACGAACCGCGTGTGGTTGTATCAAACCCTATCGCCGATGACCCTCAGCGAGAACTGGAACGGCTAACCACGGCGGTCGAAGAATTACGTGTTGGCGTCGACAAGATGTTGGCCATGGCCGCTGGTGACACGGAACAAAAGCAGGTCTTAGAAGCGTATCGAATGTTCGCGAATTCCAAAGGTTGGATGCGTCGCATGGAATCCGATATTGGCGGAGGACTGAGCGCAGAAGCTGCTGTAGAAAAGGAACAATCGCTTGCCCGCGCTCGGATGTCTCAGTCCGGGGACAATTACCTGCGGGAACGCCTCAGTGACTTGGACGATTTGTCGAACCGTCTGCTGCGCATCCTTACGGGGCAGGGGCAAGACACAGGTGCAGAGATGCCTACCAACCCCATTTTAGTTGCCCGCAATATCGGCCCGGCTGAATTGTTGGATTACGGACGCAATCTGAAGGGTATTATCCTTGAGGCAGGGTCAGTTGGCAGTCATGCCGCGATTGTAGCCCGCGCGTTGGCGATCCCTCTGATCATTAACGTGAATCGTATCACTACTGAGGCTTTGAACGGCGACCATGTCATGGTTGATGGCGAACAGGGTATTGTTCACTTGCGACCTGATGACACTGTGGTTTCTGCCTTTCGTGACAAAATGGCGATGCAAGCAGCCGCACTTGAGCGTTATGCGTCGATCCGCGAAAAACCGGCTGAAACAAAGTGTGGCGCGATCGTTGGCATGCATATGAATGCGGGCCTAATGGCGGATCTGCCTTCTTTGCAGGGATCTGGTGCCGAAGGTGTTGGTCTGTTTCGAACAGAGCTTCAGTTTCTGGTACGCAACCAAATGCCAAAGCGATCCGAATTGTCGGCACTCTATTCTCGTGTCTTGGATTCAGCGGGTGGCAAGAAGGTTGTATTTCGCACACTGGATATTGGGTCAGACAAAGTTCTGTCTTATATGCGCCCAACTGATGAGCCGAACCCAGCGCTTGGATGGCGCGCAATTCGGGTTGGTTTGGACAAACCGGGTGTGTTGCGCATGCAGTTACAGGCGCTTTTGCGTGCTGCGAACGGGCGACCTTTGACGGTAATGTTCCCGTTTATTGCGCAATACGAAGAATACACTGGTGCTCGAGATGAAATGACAAAAGCGATCGACCGCGAGACCAAGTTGGGGCATGTCCTGCCGTCGGAAATTGACGTCGGTGCCATGTTGGAAACACCCAGCCTCGCATTTGCGCCAAGAAAGTTTTTCGAAGAAGTCAGCTTTTTGTCCATCGGTGGCAACGATTTGAAACAGTTCTTTTTCGCGGCGGATCGCGAAAATGAAAGGGTACGGCGGCGCTATGATACGTTGAACGTATCATTCTTGAGCTTCCTAGAACGGATCGTAGAACGTTGCGAGGATACAAATACCCCTTTGAGTTTTTGCGGCGAAGATGCTGGCCGACCGGTCGAGGCGTTGTGTCTGGCGGCAGTGGGGTTGCGGTCGCTTTCGATGCGCCCGGCATCCATTGGACCTGTCAAAAGCTTGCTGCGGCGTTCAAACCTTGAAGAGGTTCGAAAAGTCATTGCAGATGCACGGCATCGCGGCGAAATGTCGGTGCGTCCTGCGATTATGGAATATCTACGCAAAAACGCTTGATGACATCGAGGGCGCATTGCCCATGAACTGACGCATGCCGGTGCGCGATGATTGCCGGTGTGTTTGGCAAATTAATTACGACGCATTTCCATCCCTACGAATTGTCAGAACCTTGACGTTAACGCAGACGGTTTTCTGTTTCTGCATCAAAAAAGTACGCCGCAGTCGGGTCGAAGTCGACATTGATTGTTGTGCCTTCCGGAAGGGCCTCGTCGTTTCGGCTTTCGACGATCAAACGCTCACCCGTTGAACACCTGAGGTAATCATAGGCGACTCCGCCCAAGCGTTCGCGTAGTTCCACTTTGATATCGCCCGCGCCCGGATTTAACAGCAATGCCTGAGGTCGCAGACCGACAATGACGTTTGATCCCTTTGCAGGAAGCGCAACTTGCGTTGGAATAACGGTTCCGCCCAAAGCGGGGACCAAAACGCCGCCGTCAACCACTTCGCCATTCACGAAATTCATGGAAGGCGACCCGATGAAACCAGCAACAAATTTGTTGTCCGGATCTTTGTAAAGATGCATCGGCGCGCCGACTTGTTCGATGCTGCCCGCGCGTAAAACAACGATCTTGTCGGCCAAGGTCATGGCTTCGACCTGATCGTGGGTCACGTAAACCATTGTAGTGCCCAGTTCCTTGTGCAAACGCGCGATTTCAACCCGCATGTCCACCCGCAATTCGGCATCAAGGTTGGACAGCGGTTCGTCGAACAAGAACACTTCTGGCCCTCGTACAATCGAGCGACCAATCGCAACGCGTTGACGTTGTCCGCCTGACAGAGCTTTTGGTTTGCGTTTTAGGTACTCGTCCAACTTCAATATACGCGACGCTTCACTGACTTTGCGATTAATCTCGTCCTTGGGGACCCCGTTCATTTTTAGCCCGAACCCCATGTTTTCTTCGACTGTCATGTGCGGATAAAGGGCGTATGTCTGGAAAACCATGGCAATGCCTCGGTTCGCCGGATCGGCATGGGTTACATCGCGGCCACCAATTTTGATAACGCCGGCGGAGGTGTCTTCTAGACCGGCGATCATACGCAACAATGTGGACTTTCCGCACCCCGACGGGCCAACGAACACACAGAACTCGCCATCTTCAATTTGCAGATCTACGCCGTGGATAACTTGCGTGGACCCGTATCGTTTGACTGCCTGTTCAAGTTGAACGCCGGACATGTGTTATCCTTTCTCGGGTTCGGGAAATTGCCATGTGGTGGCCGACTCGGCGATTCGCTCGGCGGTTTCTAAGAGGTCTGGCTTCAGTTTCTGAAGCTCTTTTAATGAACTGCGTTGCACAGAAGTCGTGATGCTTAGTGCGCCCATAACACGGGTGCCGTTCGATAGAATCGGTGCGGCGATGCAAATAATCCCTGGCTCATGTTCTTCGCGGTCATAAGCAAAGCCATCTGCGCGAATATCCGCCAGTTCGGCTTCCAATGCTTGGGGTGATGTCAAGGTATGTGCGGTGTAGGCGTAATACGATTGGCGGGCGATGGCCTGTGATTGCGGTTCTTGCGACATGAAAGCCAGCATGGCCTTTCCGACACCTGTGCAATAACCAGGTCCAACTTTTCCCGCTTGGCTGAACATCTCAATCGGGCTCGCTGCATTTCGCTTGTCGACATACAAAACTTGGCCGTCGTCCATTTGCGCCAAGTGAATCGTTTCCCCTGCTTTTTCGGCCAGTTTATCTATGAAAGGTCGCGCAATAGGGGCGAGCGAACTTTGACGCCATGCAGAATGCGCCAACCTGACAAGGCGCAAACCGGGCGCGTATGTTTGGCGATCAACGTCATATTGCAACATGCCTTGTGCGGTCAGTGTTTGGAAAAGCCGATAGAGCGTCGCTTTTGGAGTGCTGACCTGCGCCAACACCTCAGCAAATCGCACAGGGCGCTGCATTCCGGCGACCAGATCCAGCACATCCAATGCCTTGGCAATTGTTCCATCGCCGCTGGGACGTTGTGCTGCCATCGTGCGGGTCCTCCCTTGGCCAGCTTGCAAATTGATGTTGACCTGCAAGCGGCCTCGCCGCATAGTTTCAATAGTTGGAATTAAGTTTCACTATGTGGAACTGAATGTCAAAAAGATTTTTGATCCGAGTGAGTACTTGATCCTTTTTGACAGCAGCGAACCGGTCAGGCGAATGTCTGGCTATCTTGAGGGAACCAATGTTGGGAGGACACCTATGTTCCTTAAATTGAAAACGGCTGCGGCCGCGCTGGCGCTGACGGCGACCGGTGCACTTGCGGGTGATCTTGTCATCAACTTTGATGATTTGAACCCAGGCCCCAAAAAGGGCTTTGACGATGCGGTAGCGCAGTTCCAAAAGGAAAACCCGGACATCAACGTGATTGTTAACAACAACGATCGCGAAGCGCATAAAACAGCGATCCGGAACTTTCTGACAGCCGATGCACCGGATGTGACGTCGTGGTACCCTGGTAACCGCATGGCGCCATTCGTCGATGCAGGCCTGTTTGAGTCGATTGATGATGTTTGGGAAGAAAACGGATTCAACGAAGACCTTGCGGCGATCAAAGCGACTATGTCGCGCGATGGTAAGACCTGGGGCGTTCCTTACAGCTATTACCAGTGGGGCATTTACTATCGTAAGGATGTCTTTGAACTGTTGAAGCTGGAAGAGCCCAAAACATGGGACGAACTGCTCGCGGCATGTGGCACAATGAAATCAAACGGTGTGACGCCTTTCACCATCGGAACAAAGTTCCTTTGGACGGCGGCGGGCGTGTTTGATTATTTGAACCTGCGCACAAATGGCTATGAAGTTCATAACGACCTGACAGCTGGTAAGATCAAATACACTGATCCACGCATCGTGCAGACGTTTGAGAACTGGAAAACGCTGATCGACGAATGTGGCTTTGTAGAAAACCATGCGTCGATGTCTTGGCAGGATGCGATTGCGCCTTTCGCCAATGGTGACGCGGCGATGTACGTTATGGGCAACTTCTCAGTTGATGGCTATAAAAACGCAGGTCTGACCGAAGATCAGATCGATTTTATGCCGTTCCCAACAATCGACCCTGACGTGCCTTTGGCTGAAGAAGCTCCAGCAGACGCATTCTTCATTCCGACCAACGCGAAAAACAAAGAAGACGCCAAGAAGTTCTTGGCCTTTGTTGCGCGCGCTGACGTGCAGACACAGTGGAACAAAACCATTGGTCAGCTGCCAATCAACGCCAAGGCGGAAATCTCGGACGACAAGTTCATCCAAGAAGGCTTTGCATTGTTGAACTCGGCAACTGGGATTGCGCAGTTCTATGACCGCGACGCCCCGGCGGCGATGGCCAAGGCAGGCATGGAGGGTTTCCAGGAGTTTATGCTGGATACGTCGAAAATGACGGCTGTTCTTGAGCGTCTCGATGAAGTTCAAACTGAGGTTTACAAGTAAACCATTGAACATGGGCCGCGGAACACTTCGCGGCCCAATTCTTACAGCGGTTTGGGGTTTGCCCGAACACGTCTCGCCGGTGAAAAGCCGACTTCAAATAGCGAGGGTAAGCCCATGACAGATGCGTCAATAGAAAGTTCGCTCGAGTCAGACCGCGCGTCTTGGATGGCACGCAACAAGTTGACTATCGCACCTTGGATCTTTTTGGTGCCGGCTTTGATTTTCTTTGCGATTTACGTGATTATTCCAATCTTCAAAAGCCTTGGTCTGAGCCTTTACGAATGGAACGGATTGTACACGGCGGATGGGCAATCGACTGCCGTTTGGGTTGGCTTTGAGAACTATAAAAAGTTATGGGGCGATCCGAATTTTTGGACCTCCCTCAAGAACAACATCCTTTGGCTACTCTTGTATATGTTGGCCGTTCCAGCGGGTCTTGGGATTGCGCTGTTTTTAAACCAAACCGTGCCGGGGATGCGATTTTACAAATCGTTATTCTTTTTTCCTTTCGTCATTTCACAAGTCGTCGTCGGCCTGATTTTCGGTTGGTTCTACAATCCGGATTTCGGAGTCATCGGATCGATTTGGAAAGCGCTGTATTGCGAAGAGACCGTCAATATCCTTGGCAATGCGACTTTTAAATGTTCGGCCCCGGCACCAGATATCCTATCAAGCCCTGAATGGGCGACCTATGGGATTATCTTTGCAGGCCTCTGGCCGCAAATTGCGTATTGCATGATTTTGTACCTGACGGGTCTAAACAATGTGGCTGCCGATCAGATTGAAGCTGCGCGCCTTGATGGGGCTAAGGGATGGAAAATGTTGTGGTATGTCGTCATTCCGCAGCTGCGTCCAGCGACGTTCATTGCGGTGGTTGTGACGGTCATCGGGGCGCTTCGATCCTTTGATATGATCGCGATCATGACCCAGGGCGGGCCGTTTGGATCAACCAATGTTCTGTCACATTACATGTACGAAGTTGCGATCAGTGAATACGGTGAACGATACGGGTATGGGTCTGCCATTGCCACGGTTCTGTTCCTGATCATGCTGATCTTCATCAGCTATTTCTTGTGGGACATGTACAAAAACGAAAGGGAGGGCCGCTGATGTTTCCGCGCCCTGTAGAAAAAGCAGGCAAAGGAGCCGTCGCCGCCTATCAGACGTTTCTTCCTTTTGCTTTGCTCATCTGGCTTTTGCCTTTACTTGCGATTTTTGTCACATCGATCCGAGGGGCCGGGGATATCAACTCTGGCAACATCTTTGGATGGCCAACAGAATTTCGCCTGTTTGAAAACTATTCGGCAGTGTTCACACAATCCGAAGCTGCCAATTACATGTTGAATTCAGTCCTGATCACCTTTCCTACAGTCATTATTTCCGTCTCTTTGGCCTGTTTGGCGGGCTATGCATTGGCGATCTATCGATTCCGTGTGGCATTGCCATTGTTCTTCTTGTTTGTGGCTGGGAACTTCATTCCGTTTCAAATTCTGATGGTTCCTGTCCGCGATATGTCGGTCCAAACGGGCCTCTATGACACGATTGCTGGGCAGTTTCTGTTCCACGCGGCATTTCAGACCGGATTTTGCACGCTGTTCATGCGCAACTTTATCAAGGCATTGCCGTTCGATCTGATCGAAAGCGCGCGGATCGAGGGCGTCAAGGAATGGAGGATTTTCTGGTACGTCGTGTTACCCTTGGTGCGTCCCGCAATTGCAGCATTGTCAGTGCTAATTTTTACATTTGTCTGGAACGACTTCTTTTGGGCCAATGTTCTGACGACAGGCGAAAGTGCGAAACCGATCACAGCGGGTGTTCGTGCGCTGAATGGGCAGTTTGTAAACAACTGGCACTTGGTTTCAGCGGCGTCTTTGATGGCCGCAATTCCACCGGTTGCTTGTTTCTTTTTGATGCAGAAACACTTCATTGCAGGTCTGACTTTGGGAGCTGTTAAGTGATAAAATGTTGGCGTCTGGATGACGGACGTCAGACTTTGGTTGTTGGGTCTAATCGCGGCCATATGGCAGAAATTGTCTATTGGGGACCGCGCCTGCCTGACGAAGAAGATCTGACCAATCTGTTTGAAGCATGTGCAATTGATGTGACTGGGGGGATGTTGGATACGAACCCCGAACTGTCAATCTGTCCCGAAGCGTCCCGGTCGTTTCCGGGCCAGCCCGGCCTTGTCATTCGGCAAGAGGACGGTGCGCAGATCTTGCCAAAATTCTCTTTTGAGAAGGCGGAAATAGACGACAATCTATTGGTGTTGACTTACGTTGATGGCGTGCAAAAACTGACCTATCAGGCGCGCTTTGCCATTGATCCGTTGACGCATATCCTTGAAACGAACGCCACGCTTGAAGGGAAAGATCCAATGCAGTTGCATTGGTTTGCAGCGCCTGTTTTCCCCGCACCTCAGTTGTCAGATGAAATGATCGATTTTTCCGGCCGTTGGTGCGGAGAATTTCAAGTGAACACAACGCCTTGGTCCGCAGGTATGCGATGCCGGGAAAACCGCACGGGGCGCACGGGGCACGAACATTTTCCGGGTCTGATCATCCCATGTCGCGGGGCGACAAATACATCCGGACAAGCTTATGCATTTCACTATGGGTGGTCCGGTGGCCATCGAATGGTTGCAGAAGAGCTTCCTGATGGTCGGCGACAAGTCCAGTTTGGTCATGCGACAGGCACGGAGTCTGGAACGTCGACGCGGTTTCAAACTGCTAAGGTATATGCAGTCTTTTCCGATGATGGATTAAATGGCTGCGCTGTCGCTTTTCAAAGGCATTTGCGCGATAGGATCGTAACGTTTCCTGATCCAGACCGTCCACGCCCTGTGCATTACAACTGCTGGGAAGCGGTGTATTTTGATCATGATCTGAATGTTCTTAAAGACATTGCCAAACGTGCGGCGTCTCTTGGCGCAGAACGGTTTGTTCTGGATGACGGTTGGTTTGGCAAACGCGACGACGACACGAGCTCCTTAGGCGATTGGCTTGTTGACCCACGGAAATACCCCAATGGATTGGCGCCATTGATCGACTATGTGGCGTCCTTGGGGATGACCTTTGGATTGTGGTTCGAACCCGAAATGATCAATCCAGACAGCGATGTTTTCCGCGCGCATCCTGATTGGGTTCTGGGGGGCGAAGATCAGATATTAGGGCGTCAGCAAATGGCGTTTGATATGTCTTTGCCTGCGGTGCAATCGTTCTTATTCGACCGATTGAGCGCGATTTTGTCAGAGCACGACATCGATTATGTGAAATGGGACCACAATCGCGTGCTGCCGACACCAGATGCGGAGCAAACCCGTGGAACCTACGCTTTGCTGGATGGATTGCGTCGTGAGTTTCCGCATTTGGAAATTGAAAGCTGCGCGTCGGGCGGGGGGCGCATTGATTTCGGGATTATGGAACGCACACAACGTGTTTGGTTGAGTGACAGCAATGACGCGGTTGAACGTTTGAAGATCCAGCATAATGCGTCTTTGTTCTTGCCGATGGCCGTGACAGGCAGCCATGTAGGCCCGCGCGAATGCCACACGTCGGGGCGCAGCCTGAATATTCGATTCCGGGCTTGGGTTGCTGCACAACGGCATATGGGTTTTGAGATGGACCCGCGTGAACTGACCGAAGACGAAACACAAGTTCTGCGCGATGTAACCGCGTGGTGGAAACGCAATCGCGATTGGTTGCAGAGCGCCGATATCTTGCGGTTAGACAGCGCTGATCCGGCTGTACTGGCGGAACAACAGCTGTCTCGTGACGGTGCGCAGTTTGTCGTCTTTGCTGGAAAGGCCACGACATCCGACCAAATCACCCCACGCCCATTGCGCTTGACCCAACTTGAGCGAGACGCAAAATATCGGGTTGAATTGGTCAACAAAGATGACGCAATACGTCTGTCACGTGGTGCAGTTGCATTGAAAACCGACCCGATAGTCGTGAGCGGCAGCTATCTGATGCATCACGGCCTGACCTTGCCGTGGAGTTTCCCTGAATCCATGTGGGTCCTGCAAGGGAGCCTTGTTTAATGCCGCACTCAGTGCTCAGCCAGGAATATGAATATGACTAAAATCGCCACGTTTCACGACCTTGAAGGGGCCTCTGTGTTCATCACCGGTGGCGGCTCAGGTATTGGTGCCGCGTTGACGGAAGGATTTCTTGAACAAGGCGCAAAGGTCGCCTTTGTCCAGCGTTCAGATTCGACGGCGTTTTGCGATGAGATGGAAACCAAGTTTGGGATACGCCCGCTGTTCATCCCGTGTGACGTCACGGATATCGCGGCGTTGCGCGGAGCGTTGGACCAAGCTGCGATTGCTCACGGTCCCGTCACGTGTTTGGTGAACAATGCGGCGAATGACAAACGGCATGACTTTCTCGAAATGGATGAAGAATTCTTTGATTGGATGCTTGCAATAAACCTCAAGGCCTACGCCTTTGCATGCCAAGCTGTCATCGACGGTATGCGCCAAGCGGGTGGGGGCACAATTATCAACTTTTCTTCGATCAGTTACATGATGGGAAATGCAGGATACCCGTTATATACGGCCGCCAATTCGGGAATTAACGGTATGACGCGCAGTCTGGCGCGTGAATATGGGCCTGATAATATTCGCGTTAATGCAATCGCTCCGGGTTGGGTGTTGACGCAAAAACAACTGGATCAATGGGCCACGCCAGATGGTCTTGCTGCGCATCTAGAACGCCAATGTTTGAAAGACCATTTAGAACCTCATGATGTGGTCGGCGCGGTCTTGTTTATGGCGTCTAACATAAGTCGGATGATGACCGGACAAGCCGTGGTGGTCGACGGCGGCGTAGTGGTGACAGGATGAACGAAACAGCTTGGATCGCAGTGGATTGGGGAACGTCGCATCTGCGCGCGTGGCGCATGAATGAGGATGATCGCGCGATTGAAAAGCGATCTTCTGACGCGGGAATGGCAGGTCTTGAACGGGATCAGTTTGAACCAGCACTCGAAGCTTTGATTGGTTCGCTGAACGTGCCAGTGATCGCCTGCGGAATGGTTGGATCGCGACAAGGCTGGGCAGAAGCGCCGTATGAAACTGTGCCGTGTCGCCCGCCGGATGCATCACGTGCGACCGTTATTGGGAAAGTTAGAATTCTGCCGGGTATTCGTCAGCTTAATCCAGAGGACGTTATGCGTGGCGAAGAAACCCAGATTGCCGGATTTCTAGCGACCCATCCTGATTTTGATGGTGTGGTCTGTTTGCCCGGAACACACACAAAATGGGTACATGTCAGCGCGGGTGAAATCGTTAGTTTTCGCACCGCTATGACGGGTGAAATATTTGGGCTTTTGTCGACGGCGTCCGTGTTGCGTCATTCGGTTGATGCGTCTTGGTCAGAAGACGCGTTTTGCGCGGCTGTCAGTGATGCAATGTCTAAGCCTGAAATGTTGGCAGTGCGCTTATTTAACATTCGCGCGCATGGCCTGTTGAACAATGCGCAAACGGGCGAAGCGCGTGCGCGATTGTCCGGCGCGCTGATCGGAGCAGAGCTTGCAGCCACGCGGGTGTATTGGTTGGGCCAGGCGGTCGCGATTGTGGGCGAAACTGATCTGTCGCAGATCTACGCCACTGCACTGGGTGCACAACATGTCCAAGTCTTGCGAGCCGATGGGGATGAGATGACCTTGCGCGGATTGATTGCCGCGAAGTCTGCGATGGAGTTGACATGAGCCGTGAAATAATTGCGATTTTGCGTGGAATAACACCGCCTGAAGCGGTCGACGCAGCACGCGTATTGATCGACGCAGGGATCGATTACATTGAAGTTCCTTTAAATTCGCCTGATCCGTTCGACAGTATATCCGCAATGATAGAGGCCTTTGGAGATCGCGCCACAATCGGTGCTGGAACAGTTTTGCATACCAATGATGTGCATCGATTGGCTGAAATCGGCGCGCGAATGGTGGTGTCGCCCAACTGTAATCTGAATGTGATTGCCGCAACGAAAGATGCGGGGATGGAAAGCTATCCGGGGATTTTCACACCGACAGAAGCGTTTTCAGCGCTTCATTCCGGGGCTGACGCGCTCAAGATGTTTCCGGCGGAAATGGCGGGGCCGATTGGGATGAAAGCACTGCGTGCAGTGTTGCCGCCAGATGCAAAAGTATATGCTGTCGGTGGCGCGGGGCCGCATAATTTCGGGGATTGGTTTGCCGCCGGTGCGACTGGGTTTGGGATCGGCTCGACCATCTACAAACCGGGGATGAGCACAGCGGATATTTCGGAAAAAGCCACCCAGATCGTCACCGCTTTTGACGAGGCCAAAGGATCGTAATGAAGATTTTTGATGACCGCGCGTGCGCGTTGGGAGAAGGGCCGCTTTGGCACCCTGAACGACAGTGCTTGTTCTGGTTCGATATTTTGAACCATCGATTGATGTCCAAAGATCGCGTGTGGCAATTCGACGAACATGTCAGCGCTGCGGGTTGGGTGGATCAAGATCATTTGCTGATTGCATCCGAAACGGCGCTTTTTCAGTTTAGTCTGGAAAACGGGGCCAAAACCCATGTGGCAGCTTTGGAAGCGGATATGCCAATCACACGGTCCAACGATGGCCGCGGTGATCCTTATGGCGGGTTTTGGATCGGGACGATGGGCAAATCTGCAGAGCCGCGCGCCGGGGCGATCTATCGCTATTACAGGGGTGAACTGCGAAAGTTGTTCTCTGGGATCACTGTCAGCAATGCTATTTGTTTTAGCCCTGATGGGTTGTGGGCCTATTTTTGTGACACTTTTGATCGTCAAATCAAAAGACAGGCGTTGGCGACTGCAGATGGTTGGCCACAGGGCGACCCCGAGGTTTATATCGATCTTAAGGCGGACGAACTGAATCCTGACGGCGCGGTTGTTGACAGTCAGGGGCGGCTTTGGAATGCACAATGGGAGGCCGGGCGCTTGGCATGTTACGAGGCGGGAAAATGCGTTCAATCGTTTGACTTTCTCGCGAGCCAGACAACATGCCCCGCCTTTGGTGGGCCGGATTCAAAAACTTTGTATTGCACTTCGGCGGCGATTGGAGTTGACGAACGTGATGCCGGAAAAACGTTTTCAATAGATGTTGATATTCCGGGGCAACCAGAACATCGGGTGATCTTGTGAAACGTACACTTGGGGTTTGTTACTATCCTGAACATTGGCCAGAAGATATCTGGGCCGATGATGCGCGCCGCATGGCAGAGCTGGGATTGACGTGGGTTCGGATCGGAGAGTTCGCCTGGTCTCGATTGGAAAAAACTTCGGGCAATTTTGACTGGGGATGGTTGGACCGGGCCATAACAACGCTGGGTGAAGCTGGATTGAAAGTTGTTTTGGGTACGCCAACAGCAACACCGCCGCGTTGGGTCGTTGATGCCTATCCTGATATGTTGGCCGTGGATGCAGAGGGCAATGCGCGTGGATTTGGATCACGGCGACATTACTGTTTCAGCCATTCCGGCTATCTGGACGCATCATGCCAAATTGTGCGGGAAATGGCTGAGCGATATGGTGACAATCCGTATGTCGCGGCATGGCAGACGGACAATGAATACGGATGTCACGATACGGTTCTCAGCTATTCTGATGCTGCGCGATCTGCCTTCCAAAACTGGCTTCAGGAACGATATGGGCAAATTGATACATTGAACCGCGCATGGGGCAATGTCTTTTGGTCGATGGAATATCATCGCTTTGATCAGATCGATTTGCCCAACTTGACCGTCACCGAAGTGAACCCAGCACACGCATTGGCGTTCCGGCGGTTTTCCTCGGATCAAGTGGTCGCATTCAACAAAGCCCAAGTGGATATCATCCGCGACCATTCCCAAGCGCCAATCACTCATAACTACATGGGGGGGGTGACAGAGTTTGATCATTTTGATGTTGGTGATGATTTGGATATCGCGTCTTGGGACAGTTATCCGCTTGGCTTTCTGGAAGATCGCATTGCCGCGGATGACACGCACAAGGCGGCATTTGCCCGTCAAGGTGATCCGGATTTCCAAGCATTTCATCACGATCTTTACCGTTCAGTCGGGCGTGATCGGTGGTGGGTGATGGAACAACAACCCGGCCCGGTGAATTGGGCTCCGTACAACCCCGCTCCATTGCCGGGAATGGTGCGACTTTGGACATGGGAAGCGTTTGCACATGGGGCTGAAGCCGTTTGTTATTTCCGTTGGCGCCAAGCGCCCTTCGCACAGGAACAGATGCATGCAGGATTGTTGCGCCCAGACAGTGTTGACGCGCCCGCCATTGAAGAGGCCAAACAGGTGTCAAAGGAATTGCAGTTGGCACCCGACGTACAGCAGGCTCAGGCCCCAGTTGCTTTGATATTTGATTACGATGCGGATTGGTCCTGGACGGTCCAACCACATGGCGCAGGGCTCAACTATTTTGATCTGGTTTTTGATCACTACAAAGCACTGCGCGCAATGGGCTTTTCCGTGGATATTTGTTCAAGTCAAACGCGGGATTTCGATGGCTATGGATTGATCTGTGCACCCGGATTGATGCACATGGATGACGCTTTGAAACAGTCATTGATAGACGCGGAGGGGCAAGTCATCCTTGGTCCGCGCAGTGGTGCACGCACTGTCGATTTTGAAATACCGTCCGCGTTGCCCCCGGACCTGACACGTAGTGATCTGAAAGTGACGCGTGTCGAAAGCCTGCGCCCGGATTCGCCAGTAGAGCTGGCCGGTGGCGGTGTGATCCAAGGCTATTTGGAAGTGATCGAAGGCGGTGGGGATGAAATTCTGTCATCCGTTGGTGGTGTGCCAGTGGCTGTGCGTGTGACAGAAACGGTCAATTACATGGCCGGTTGGGGGGATCAAATTGCACTTAGAAGGTTGATAAAAACCTGTGCGGAAAAAGCGGGTTTGGCCCCGATGGATTTACCTCAGCACTTGCGGGTTCGCGAAACCGCTGGTGAACGGTTCTGGTTCAACTATTCCACAGAACCGATTGTTTATGAGGGGCGTTCCATACCTGCCGCAGATTTCCTTTTCGAACAATTGAGCTGACGGATTGTTGTTCGTGCGTTCGAGAAGTGGAAAGGTGCATTCCACAAAAGGGGAGCTGCGACGCCAGTTGCACAATCTATCCGCACTCCTTGTCCTTCAACGAACGCACGAGCTTGCAGACGGCGTCGTCAAAACGTGTGCGCGCTTGCGGAGCCCGTATCGGAAAATAGTCAGCGTAAAAGCCGAAATCGAAACTCGGGTATCGTTTTTGAAGGGTTTCATAACTGATCAACGCGGCCTCGATTTGGCCTAACATCGTTTCCGATAAGCAACGGTAAGCAATGGCGGATACCCTCTGTGGACCAGATGCCGAAGCTGCGATGCTGCGTTCGTATTGACCGAAAAAGAACCTGATGCGTGCCTCGACAAACCTGTACCAACCAGGGGGTGCCGGATTGATTTGGATGGCCTTGTCGAACATCAATTCTGACGCAGAAAAATCATCTTTTAACACGCACATTGCGGTGGCAATGCATACGCAGGCGTCTGCATCAGCTTCGCTTTTGTCCTGCGCTCGAGATATCGCATCTGACGCACCTGACATGTCGTTGTTGCGGGCCCGCTGCAATGCGATCAGGGCAAGTGTGACAGGATCACTCGGGTCAAGGATGAAGGCTTTTTCCATTGCCTGAGCGGACGTTTTCAGTGTCTCGTTATCTTTGGTTTCGAATACGTCATAGGACCATTGCAGCATGATGGCCTTCATGACCCAGCAACGCGCAAAGCTGGGGTCTAATTCAAGCGAACGATCGAAATGCTGCAACGCTCGCAGAACGCTGGCGGTATCGAAATTAAGTTCTAGATCGCACCCACGGATGAAATGATCAAACGCGCTAAGTGTGTCCGGAGCTTTGCGGGATGCAAGTTTGAACTCTGCCAAATGCACTTCTCCATGCCACCCGGCCAGAGTATTGACCAAACGCGTGACCAATTCTTCAAGCGCTCGTTGCGTGTTTTCGTTCTGTGCCGACATGCGTTGCGCCCAAACATGTCTACCGGATTGCCCCTCGATCATGTGGAAGGTCGCTCGTAACGTGTTCCCGTCAGTTTCAATAGCACTTTCAAGCAGATAATCTGCACCTAGATGCGTGGCGACATCGCGCAAGTCATCGGTTTGGTCGACGGCAAATGACGATTGTCGGGACACAACTTCGATAACCCGATGCGACGCCAGTCCGGAAATCATTTCTTGGGCGAGCTTTTCTGAAAGAACGGGTGACGGAGTGTCACCGTTCAAATCGATGGGCCGCAGCACAGCTATTGTTGCTTTGGATGCGCCATTGCCGGGTATCATTGTCATCTGTTCACGGGGGTGCGCGTCCAAAGCAACGATGTTTCCGATCAGACGAAATCCTCGGCCACGCAAGGTTTCGATGTAAATCGGTGCGCGTGCGTCGTCCCCTAATGCTGTGCGCAGATCGAAAATGTACTCGCGGACCAAATCTTCGGTGACATGCAATCCGGGCCACACCTCGGAAAGAATGTCCGTTTTGTTGACTGTCTTTCCTTTGTTGCGCAGAAGACAATCCAACACAGCAGACGCGCGGGGGGTGATCTGCACCACCTTGCCACCGCCGATTAACGTGTTCTCGGGTTTGTCAAAGCACCACTTCTGCACTGGACATCCTTTGCGACAAGAGTGGAACACCACGGCCATTATGACACCCCTTTGACGTGTTGTCTAAACGTGGGGTGTAGAATCAACGATAACACAACGGACCCTGACCAGATCAGATCATAGATTTGATTTGCGTGAATTCTCGCGCATCGGTCCTCTGATTTTTGACATTGGGCTGAGCGACTATTTTGATTTCGGGAGATTTGAAATGATTATCAATGGAACCTCTATCGCCGACATTTTGAATGGTACTTTCTTTGGAGACCGCATTCGTGGATTGGCGGGCAATGACACGGTTGACGGTGGAAACGGTGATGACACAGTCTATGGCGGCAGTGGCAGCGATTTTCTGGAAGGTGGCTCAGGTGACGACATCGTTTACGGCGATCAAACCGGCCCCAGTGGGCCAACTGGTCCCGGTGATTTTGAACAGGCGTTCACCACATCGCAAAGCGTTAGAACGACGCAAACTTTGAGCGAAGGTTTTGACCTACTTCCGCCAGTGTTTAAAATATTGACATTCAATGACCGGATTTATGGCGGTCGCGGAGACGACAAGTTGTTTGGTGAAAGCGGGAACGACACGATTTTCGGCGAAAGTGGTGAGGACACGATCGTCGGAGGGTCTGGCAGAGATAATCTGTACGGTGGCGATGACGCGGACGAATTAAGCGGCGTCAATGGCGATGATAGGATGTTTGGCCAGGCCGGCAAAGACAACATGGATGGTGGGTCTGGCAATGACACAATGTACGGCGGATCTGGCGATGACTTTATGCGTGGCGGGATCGGAGAAGGCCACGACGTAATGTTCGGCGGGACCGGTCATGACTACATGGAAGGCGGCGATGGCGACGATAGGATGAGCGGCGGGCGTGGCAGCGATCGTATGTTGGGCGGGACAGGCAATGACCAAATGGAGGGTCAATCAGGCCGCGATCTCATGGATGGCGGCAGCGGTCATGATGAAATGAACGGTGGCGCGGGTAATGATGTCATGCGAGGTCGCGACGGAAACGACGAAATGGACGGCGGCAGCGGCAATGACCGTGTCTATGGCGGAGAAGGCAACGATACGGTCGATGGCGGGTCCGGAGACGACGTTTTGCGTGGTGGCGATGGCGAAGATTCCATCGATGGTGGATCAGGTGATGATTGGGCAGACGGTGAGGCTGGTGAAGATACCATACTGGGTGGTACGGGGGATGACACGCTGTATGGCGGCGCCGAAGCGGACATGCTGGACGGTGGCGACGATGACGATGTTCTGTTTGGCGAAGGTGGGTCTGACGTTCTCTTGGGTGATTTCGGTAATGACGAGATCAACGGTGGCGCCGATCGCGATTTGATTGAAGGGGGCAATGGCAACGATATTCTATACGGTGCAGGGGGCAGCGACACAGTCCGTGGAGGAGCGGGTGACGACGAAATTTATGGATATGCATCCTTAGATGTCGTGCAAGACCTAGGTCAAAATGCGCTCGGTCTTGAAGAAGGCGCAAATAACCAGCTTGAAGGCGGTGCCGGCGATGACGATCTTTTTGGTGGGGACGGGGCAGACGACATGTTCATTTTCCGCATTGATGATGACTTGTTCCTTCCCGAAAATGCAGGCTTTGGACACGATACAATCCACAATTTCGGGCCAGGTGATCAAATCGCACTGCTTAATTTTGAATCGCTGAATTTCCAGATGTCATTCAGTTCTTTGGACAGCTCGGGCAACGGCATTTTGGACGACGACGATATTGGTATCTCTGTAAATGGTGGTGACACCACGATCGATTTCTTGGGGACGCAAAACCCGGATCAACCGATCTTGTCGCAATCCTTGATCGAGCAACTGCCTTTGGGTTCCGATTTTGTCATCACTGTGGAAGATCAAACGGCTTTGACAGAGTCTGACTTTCTGTTTGCGATCTAACCTTTATTTGGAAAATGTGAATACCAGCCCTCGGCAACGAAGGCTGGTATCTATATGTTTTGAAATTAAAATGTCGTGTGATTTCGTCCATTGAACACCTGGCCACATCCAAGTTTGCGCTTAACCCGAGATCGAAACGCGATATCCGATCCGGGGGAAATGCACGTGTAGATTGCCTGCATCTTCGTCATTACGTTTGATCACGATGCGTTCGCGGGTAGCCGCAACCAAGGTCCCTTGGACAGGCTGCTCGCCGCCATCCAGATCAGGCGAAACAACGACCTCCATGCCAGCTGCCAACCCTTGAGGATCTTTTGCGTCGTCATGTTCCACGGCAAGTGGTTCGTTGGTTGAGGCTTGTACAATCGCATCTTCGGGGGACATTTCAGAAACTTGACCATGCCCAAGATTTGCGACGCTACTTTCCCACATTTCCAGCTTCGGAAACTCCGATAAGAACTGCGGGCCCTGATCCCAACGTCCGCGCAAAAACCAAACCAAATGATAGAATTGGGCGTCAATGGCCGCAGGATCATCCCCCAACAGAAATGCCCGACCATCCGCAAACTGAGAGTCCAGCCAAGACATTGGACCGCGCATCTGTGACGCAAGGTGAGGCAGGTTTTCGTTTGCCTTCTTGAGGCCTTCGGCCCAATCGGACCCTAGATAAAGCCGCCCGCGATCTTCTGCAAAATCTTTTGGCAGCGCATCTCCGGCAGAACCAAGAACGATTTTTACAGTGAGGTCAAACAGTGCACCATCGGTCCACCTGCTTAGCCCCCAAATCAACCCAGCATCTTTCGTTGGAAAGAACGTGGGGGAGGGAAAGCGCTGTTCAAGCTCTTGCAGGATGCACTGTGAATCACAGTAGATATCCGCGCCGATTTGCATAACTGGCGTGCGTCGATATCCCCCAGTCAACTTTGTTAGCATGTGTTTCGGCGGCAGGCGCGGAATTTCGACTGAGGCCCAAGACAGCCGTTTAATTCCAAATGCAACGCGCGCCTTTTCGGCAACCGGAGACTGTGGGTAATTGTGAAGAATGATCTGGGACATGGTCTAATCTTTTCAAGGGGTCAGCGTATCTACTCAACTCGCGCCAGCTTTCGCAAGCTTTGCACACCATCTGCCCTAGCAACAAAAGTCAAAATGCGCGTGCCACAGACGACTTCGATAAAAGAGAAGCCGTTTCATCTTGGACAAATGGATGATGTTGGCGAACAAGTTACAAGTTGCGGATTTCGGTCTGGGACAAGATGCATCAGAAGGGATGCGTCAACAGCGGATGATCTATGCCAACGGGTCGTGCGAAACACAAGTTTGTGAACTCTCTTGTCAATCGTTGTCTACAAGGGACTATTCCATTCTGGGGAGTATGTGCTGCCTTATTTTCGTCGAAAATTAATCATTCAGTGCATTAAGTCAGCCAAACATAACAGTTTTTTGACGCGTTCCAACGCGTGAGGACATTTGATTTCGTAAAGTTCAAGGAGCAACTTGATGAAGATGATCAAGACAACTATCGGAGCAGTTGCAACCACACTCGCTCTGCTCAATCCCGCGTTTGCAGAATACCCAGAGAAAGATATTCTTGGTGTAATCATGTGGGGGGCAGGCGGCGGAACCGACACGGTTTCGCGTGCTGTAAACGAAGTTGCGGCTGAGGCCCTTGGCCAACCGATTGTTCTTTCGAATAAACCTGGCGGGGGTGGGGCAATTTCCACAGCGTTCTTGGATGCTTCGAAACCAGATGGCTACACATTACTTTACGGTGCTGAAAACCCACAAATTCACGGGGTTCTCGGTGTGTCCGAAATTGACTATTTGGACTTTTACCCAATCCAAATCTTTGGCCGCGGTTTGGCCGTGATTTCGGTGCCGGCATCGTCGCCGTATCAAACTCTCCAAGATCTTTTGGACGCGATCAGCGCGAACCCTGGAACGATCAAGATGGGGTCCACTGGTGCAAGCGGACTGCCGTCCACGATTGCTGCGATTATCTCGCAGGCGACTGACTTTGAAATAACACCCGTAGTTTATGGGGGCGAAGGCCCGGGTATCGAAGCGATGTTGCGCGGTAACGTCGACTTTGTGCCCTCATCGATTGCGGGTGTCGCAGAAGGCGTCGCGAATGGCGATCTGCGCACTTTGGCAATTTTCGACACTGAACAGAATAAGGCGTTGCCAGGTGTACCCGCCATCACAGACACTTTGCCGGAGCTTAGTCGTTTTTTGCCATGGGGTAATTTCTATGGTGTTTACGTGCGCAAAGACGTCCCACAAGACGTGATCGAAAAGCTGACTGCAGCCTATTCCGTGGCGGGTCAAGATCCGGATTTCGTTGAGTTAATGGAAGGGCGCGGCAACGTCATGATGAATATCTCTGGCGACGAAGCGGTGCAATTCCTGACGGCATGGCAGCAAGTCACAGCTTGGGTGCTTCAAGACACCGGCGCCGCAAAAGTGAGCCCTGAGGCTCTTTCAATTCCAAGACCTTGAAAACAGGCTTAGAGGATATCAAAAATGAGATTTAAGAGCTCTTCCAATTCGCATCGATGTTTGTTTGGTCTTGCGCTGTCCGGCGCTTTGCTTTCATCCACATTTGCAATGGCGCAAGAGGTGACGTTAACCTCAAGCAATGGCGAGACAGTCATCAACGGGACATTCGTTAGTTTTAAGGATGACACCTATACAATTCGCACCGGACTAGGCGATCTGCGCGTTCCATCCAAAGGGATGACATGTACCGGTTCAGGATGCGTCGAAATCGCTGAATCGATTTATCCAGATGCGAGCTTTAGCATTGCTGGATCCGACACAATTGGACTGGGGTTAATGCCTCTTTTGATGCAAACCTATGGCGACAGTCTAGAGGCTGAAAGCATCACAACGGAAACGGAAGTGGAGGGGCAGTACTATGTGGAATACATTGGTGATAGCGGGTTTGGCGACAGCCTAGACAGTCACTTTGTGAGTTCCACCAGTTCTTCCGATGCGTTTAGGGCATTGTTGGATGGATCTGCTAATATCGGGATGGCGTCTCGGCGCATCACCCCCACCGAAGCGCGTGCGTTGCGCGCTGATGGCGCTGGCAGCATGATTGATCCGAACCAAGAACATATCATCGCTGTGGACAGTCTGATCGTGATTACGCACCCAGATAACCCGGTGAATGAACTGTCGATCGATCAGCTTGCTGATGTTTATACCGGCAGGATACGGAACTGGATGGAGCTTGGTGGACCGGACTTGCCGATTGTTGTCGTTCACCGTTCTGTAGGGTCAGCTACCGGTGCTTTGTTCAACCAGCGTATTCTTGGCGATGCCGATGCCACACTTAGCAAGGCGGCAGTCCGAATGAGCGACAACAACAGTGTTGCCGCAATCGTCAATGCCGAACCAAGCGTTATCGGATTTGTCGGTCTTGCCTTCCAGCGTGGCGCACAAGCCGTCACATTGACCAATGATTGTGGGATATCAATGTCTCCGGACGCGTTTTCGGCACGGACAGAAGAGTATCTGCTTCAGCGTCGTCTGTACCTGTACAATCGATCAGATAGCCTGACGCCCGAAGCCAGCGATTTCCTGAATCACGTCCGATCCTCACGGGTTGACGATGTGATCTTGAAATCTGGATTTGTGGACTTGGGAATAGAACGCCGAGAAATGCCGCTTGATGGAAACCGTGCGCAAAGACTGCAGAACAAGGACGCAGACACCTACGAAAGAGGGTTCCTGGATTCTCTCGTAGAGGAAATGACGAGCCATGACCGTTTGTCGACGACGTTCCGGTTCGCAACGGCCTCGTCGCGTTTAGACGAAAGAGCGCGCATCGATTTGGAACGGCTGACTGGGTACCTTGAAGGACAGCCTGAAGGTACTGAGGTTCGTTTTGTCGGCTTTACGGACAATGAAGGGTCATTCGATGGAAACTTGAACCTGTCTGTCGATCGCGCCACCCAAGTCATGAAAGAGTTCCAAAGCTATGCCGGTGACAGAGTCGCAGGCGTGTCTATGGATGTTTCCGGCTATGGCCAGCTTTCTGAGGCTGCTTGCAATTCAACAGATGACGGTCGCAAAATTAACCGCCGTGTCGAGGTGTGGATCAAAAAGTCTTAATCTCAACGATCTAAAATGCCCTTAGTTTTATGTGCTTTTTTGCTTGGTCCCTGTTGCACCAAGTAGGGTGGATAAGACTAAGGGCATTTCTCATTCCGCCAAAAGCGCCCCTCGGTTCCGGTGGATCCTGCCGCTCGTGTTCAAAATGATCCAGATCGACACGTAATGCTTGTTTACTTTACGTGGCGACCATTGGGGTTGGCCAGACATCCGAGGAATGCGGTCATTCCAGAAATCTGCGCTGCATGAATGATTTGGATTAAACGACCGACGTATCGAAGGGCACCGTAAATGATGCCCTTCGATAGAGCGATTTAAGCAATATGTTCTTTTACTTTTTCGATCAGATCTTCGACCGAAATGCCCAACCCTTCCAACATGGAAAGATCGATCCCTTTGTCAGCGAGCATTGCAGTCACACCCTCTGCATCCAAAGACGTCAACGCGGAAAGGTCGACACCACTTCCAGTGATCTTCGAGACGATATCCTCTACGCCGCCACCCATTCCAACGGCTTTTCCAAGCATGTCACCAAGTCCCATTTTTCGCTCCTTTTTAAGTTAGTTTCGTCATTGATGTCATGAGACAACCTGCCATCAACCTAAACTGAATGAAAGGTTGAAACGCTATAGGTTTGGGATGCTGGCTCGTTTGGGCTTGCGGGTAGGGCAGGTTAAGTCAGAAAATTTGGTGAACAGAAACGTCCTGAACGGATCAAATTCACTCGATTCCCAAACATCTGCGACCGTTGATTATTCGAAGGCCGCAAAGATTGCATCGCAAAGTTTGCGCCTGTTATGTTTTAAAAATACACGGATGGCGGCTGGTTTCGGATGCAATGGATCTGCGAGTTCTCCGGCATCGTTAAGCCTGAAGTACTGTTTGTTGCCTTCGATTTCAGCCCGCACCCTAGGCGTGAGTCCTTTTACGACCTTACAGTGCCCGTCAGCTTGCGCAAAAGCGTCTGCAACGGCCTCTTGCGCTTTGAGCCGTTCGGCATTCGTGTCTTTTAAAAACACCGGCGTGGTGGTCATGAAAACGCATGGCGTGCCTTTGGGGATTTGAGACAGGGTGCGTTGCACGTCGCGGGCAGTGGCCGCACGATCATTTGCCCATCGTCCAGCAGAATTGCCCAAAAATGCGAGTACCAGCAGGTCCGGATCATAATAACCGTCCTTGAATATAGTCTCGAACACAGGGACGTTGGGTTTGCAAAACTGATACTCTGGGCCTTGGCCAATTTGCACAAAGCGGATCGTGTTGCCACGAATGCCGTATGATCCGGCATTTACGCCAAACTTTTCGTCGATCGCACAAATCATGTCCTTGGCACGTCCCGTATCGTCGCTCCAAGCGCGAAGCGACGTTGAGCGGACGCCAATTGCCGCAGTTCGGATTTTCCCTATCTTTCTCAGCGTCTCTCTTCGTGACCGGTCCAAATCGCAACTCTGAGGCAGGTTGTTGAAAAAATTAAGATATTCTGCACCCGCTCCGGCGGAAATCTGGCTGTCCCCCAAGATCAAAACATTTGGTGCGTTTTGAGAAATTGATGACGTCGCCGTCAGAGCGAAGACGGCCGCAGCCAAAAATGCCGAAAGAGGAACTTTAATCATAGCTAACTCTTACAGGTTGAGATCCACAGGGCTAGCCTAAGTAACAACACAATTTTTTGGGCTCGTGTGTTTTGACTGGAATCGGACGTTAAAATCTGCCGAATTGTGCGAGGACTCATTCGCGTCCAGGTTCGGGTTTTTGTTTATTTAGGGCGCGCGCGCCAAGAAATGGCGCCACAAGCATCACCCAGCCCAAGATACCCTGACTGTGTGCCGATAGGTTCGGTCGATACTGGAAGACCAACATCTGTAAGGCTTTGAACGGCTCTCGCAGATTCCAGATGACCCATTGCATTGGAAGATCAGGAATAATCATTCGATAGTACATGTAATAAATCTGTGGGGAGGCCCAAACGAACAACGCAAACAGTATCAGTGCGCCAAAGATCCGTGCCCCGATACTGCGCCGACGCAAGGTTGCCCAACTGATGAAAACCATGAGCGAGAAGAGAAAGAGGCTTAAGCAAGCCAACCCCACCTGACCCCAAAGCGTCAGGTCAAAGAATGAATCTTGAGAGTACATTGGGGTATTAGAGCCCAAAATAAAGAAAACCGCCACTGGGGGCGGTTCTCCATTCGATTATGAAAGCTTGAGCCTTAGCTCAATGGCGCGACTGCCAAAATAACTGTGAACTGCTCACAATAGATGTAGAGCTCATTGTATTTGTCTGTGTCGATGCTAGCCGGAACTTCGAAAGTTGCAGCACCCTTTTTGACGGTCAATGCGTCATGAATTTTCGATCCTTTGGCGTATGACTCGCCATTGCCGAACCCGATTTTGATGTCTGGCGGGTTTTTGGATGGATCAAAGACGTAGTCGTCTTTCAGCACTACAGTCGTCTTGCCACCATCTTTCTGGACACTAACCGTTCCCGAGACCTTATAACCTTTGCGTCCAGAAAGACTGCCGGTTCTTCCTTTTGAACCAGCCAGAGTCGGTGTGACTCCGAGTGCGACTGAAGCTGTGGTTGCGAGGCCGAGGCCTGTGAACTGACGGCGGGTAAGTGACATCTGTGTAGTCCTTTAGTTTGGAATTCGGCGTAAATGTGTACTGTTTTCTTGCAGTAATCTAGGGGTGAGAGCTTCACACGCAATCAAATGGATTTGATTAACCGAAACATTCGAGGAGCAAGAACGAAGCGATTTTCTGAAGCTTCTTGAGGAAAACCAAGATAGACAGTTGGGAAATTAACTCAAACAATTTTTCATTTCGCATTCTAGATGAAGCTTTCGAGGGCTCGATGCCTTTGACCAGCGTACTAAAACGCCTGCATCTAGCGCGGCGTGTTTGGAGGTAAGTCTGTGGCCCAATGCTGTCGTTTTATTTGTCGCGAATATCTGTAAAAATTCCTATGTAAATCAGCTGTTTGGTGAGTCGACCTTCACAGGTTTTTAGCCAATTCAGTCAACTTTTCTTTGGCAGAAGGGATCGATTTAAGGTCAAAACGCCAAAGGCGTCACCTATCGAATTTCGTGTGGTCCGACGATTTCAGCCTCGGCAAGCAGCGCGGCCCATGATGCACCATGCATATCTCTGTCTGCGACAGCACCTTGCGTTGTTGGGCGTGGGAAACTGAACTTTACGACGTTGAGATCGGGGATATCAAAGCGTTTGACCGTTTGTGGATCGGTATCATAGATTTGTGCAACCCGTTCGGTCCGAAGGCTGTCGACCACGTGTTGATAGACTTTTGCATCCCCACAGAAAATGTCGATTGTCAGCCAAAACGGTCCTGCGTTCTTGCTGCGTAACTTGTCCACGAGCGTTCCGAGCTTAGGCAACGTCATGTACCTCTATGGTGAAAGCATCCATCGGATCGTCCAGATGCAAAACATGGTTCATCGTAAATTCATAGATCTGCCCACGTGGCATTTCCGGAGGGGAGAACAGGAATGCGAACGTCGGAACCTCTTCTTCAACGGTCAAAGGGTGGTGCAACATGTAGGGATTCAAGAGTTTGGCAATTTCGTTTGAAAGGCTTTCTGACTTTGCAGTGACGATGCCAATTGCGCCGATTTCAGCAGGCGTTATGTGCTTTGTTTCCAGTGCCCCAAAGCTTGCCGATTGACCCATTAATCGGATGTCTATGGTGAAATCATCATCCGTAACATTCAGTCGATCGCGGGCTTTGGCGCTGCATTTCGCGGCGATGTCATTGGCCCAATCCTGCGCATTCTCGACGTAGTGTTGATCTCGCAGCAACGCGATGACGACTGTTTGAAATCCAGCGCCACGCGCGCCTTCTAACTTGACGGTATATTGTCCGGATGAGACCCACTTGGATCCAGTCACGCGCACTGACGTATCATTTAGGGCAGCGTATTGCGCATGGCGCACATCAAGATACCCACCCGGTTCATGTAGAATAAACGGGTCGGAATTCTCGTAAAGCATATGGGCGGACACAGTGTGTGGGGTTGCATGAGCACCATCCGCCATCGGGGTTACAGTGAACCCTTCTTGATCGAAATCAATCAGCACGACACCCGATTGAGGATTGGTCGCACATAGCGCCCCACATTCCCCAATCTTTGCCCCATGCCACGCGCCACCAGCATGGCATCCTTTTTCCAGAGGCAGCGCTGCGATTATTGCTGTATCAGTTGTACGCCCCGCAATAACGATGTCCGCGCCTGTTTCCAAAGCTCTGTTAATTTGTTCTGCGCCCGCCAAAGCCACGATGTTGGTGCAGCTTTCAATGAGGTTTTTGTCAATTTCAGGTGCGTTCGGCAAAGGTGTGATGCGGCCTTTTTCAAGCGCGTCTGCGATGTCTTTTGGTCTTTGAGACGAACGAAGAACGGCGATCCGCAAGGGGCGACCTTGTTCAGTCGCGATTTCGCGCGTGATGTCCAACATCCAATCCACTGCGCTGTCTGTACCGCAAGTGCCTGCAGTGCCGATCACCAATGGGCAGTTCGCCTTGGCACGGGCTTGCATCAAACCTGCCCATTCGATTTTAGTCGAGCTGCGCGCATATTTCGAAACACCGCGCCCAAGATAAGACGGCCCACTGTCCGTTGATCCGCCGTCTATAGCGATGATATCGGGTTTTTCAGCAATTCCCCGTTCCAGCGCGTCTTGATCGTAGTTAAGGCCAAGCGCGCCGGAAGGAATAAGAACCCGTACCATCAATCTGATACGGCTTGCGGCTTTTTCAGAATACCACGCAGGAACATTGGTGCAACGAAGCCAAGGATTGCAGCGATCCACAACCCAATCGAAATTGGACTAGAGAAAAGGAATGTGACATCGCCATCTGACAATGTCATAGCGCGCCGCAATGCGTCTTCCATGTTGCCACCTAAAAGGATGCCAAGGATCACTGGGACCGTCGGCACATCAAGCTTGCGCAGGAAATACCCAAGAACGCCAAAGCCAATCATCATCAGCAGGTCAAAGTAGCTGCCGGTCAAAGAGAAGATCCCGACAAAGGAAATCATTGTGACCCCGGGCAGCAAAATCCAAGCCGGAACCGTAAGGACTTTAACGAAGATTTTGACCATGGGAACATTCATCAGCAAAAGAACCACATTGGCGATGAGTAGCGAGGCAATGAGCCCCCATACAACCTCGGGTCGGTCCGTAAAGAGTGTCGGGCCGGGAGTAATGTTGAGCGTCATCAACAAGGCCAACAGGACGGCTGTGGTGCCTGATCCTGGAACACCCAGTGTCAGCATCGGTACCAACGCACCACCTGCCGCAGAATTGTTCCCAGCTTCGGGTGCGGCGATGCCTTTGGGCACTCCTGTGCCGAACCCGCCTTTTTCACCCGCGATGGATTTTTCCGTCATATAGGCCATGAAAGACCCCAAAGAGGCGCCCGCGCCGGGCAAAATACCTGCGACAAAGCCAACCCCTGACGCGCGAAGCATTGTCCATTTCGTGCTTAGAATGTCATTCCAAGGGATCCGAACTTTGTCGAGGACGACCCCAATGGAAGACCCTTTGCCGTGGCTTTCGATAAAAAAGAACAGTTCCGCAATTGCAAACAAGCCGACAATCGCGACTAAGAAATCGACGCCATCGAAAAGGTGCAAATTCCCGCCCGTCAGACGGGGGAGCCCTGACGAACTGTCGACGCCTATCATCGCGATGCCAAGTCCAATACAAGCGGCCAGCGCTGCCTTGGCTTGATTGTTGGATGCCATTCCGCCAAGTGTGCAGAAGGCCAATAGGTAGAGCGCAAAGTACTCTGCCGGACCAAATAGAAATGCGACCCGTGCCAGTGAAGGGGCCAACAGCATAAGTCCGATCGTCGCAAGCAAAGCGCCAACGAAAGACGCCACGCCAGAGAGCACCAACGCATCGCCTGCGCGGCCCGCTTTGGCCATGGGATATCCATCCAAAGTGGTCATAAGCGCAGGCTCATCACCGGGGATATTCAGCAAAATTGAACTGATGCGGCCACCATACATCGCGCCGTAGTAGACGGACGTCATCAGAACCAGTGCAGATGTCGCATCAAGACCCAGGGTGAAGGTGATGGGGATAAGGATCGCGACACCATTTGATGGGCCAAGCCCGGGAAGCGCCCCGATGATCGTCCCCAGAAAGCAGCCGCAAACAGCCAAGAACAAAGTGTAAGGCGACAAGGCGACGCTGAATCCGAGCGCAAGATTGGCAAGAATATCCATGTTAGTGCCCTACAAACGGAATGAGGATTGAAATCGCGTCCCATAGTTTTGCGGGTGTTGGGATGCGGTAGGCAACAATATTGCCCAGCCCCAATGCGAATTTGAAAAGAACAAATAGACCCAGCGAAAGGCCGATCCCAGAAAGGGCGGAGGGGCCAGCGCGGTTCGATATTTGATAGCTCAAGATACCCGCAGCGAAGATCGTCGGAAGGATAAATCCAAGCGGGGCAAGTAGAACTGCGTAGATGGCCAGCACAACAACCGCGAGGGCCATCGATATCCAAGTGCGTGATGCCGGCCAGTTCGGGTCCGGATCTGGTTTGAAAATGATACTGAGCGAACAGATCGCCGCCACACCGCCAATCAGAAGCGGAAAGAGCTTTGGCAGAAATTCACCTGAAAAGAAGTTCGTCTGAATCTGAGTGGCAGCCGCGATATACGCGACTGCCGTGATCAGAGTAATCAGACCGAATATTCGGTCTGAAGCCATTATTGAGTGACCCCAAGTTCTTTGGACATCGTGGCGATATCTGCGACGAGACCATCCACATATGACTGGAAATCACCGCCAACTTTGGTGAAGGGAGCCAAGCCATTGTCAGCCATTGCCTTCGCCCATGCATCGCTATCTGCGACTTGCTGAAGCTTGCCTGCCCATTCGTTGAACTTGTCGTCAGAAATGTCTTTTGGCACATAAAGACCGCGCCAGTTCCCCGCGACGACGTCAAAGCCTTGTTCTTTGGCAGTTGGAATGTCGTCAAAGCCCGGCACGCGTTCTTCTGTCAGCACGGCAATCACACGAATGTCGCCATTTGCCAAAAAGCTAACGACTTCTGACATGTCGCCTGTCATCGCTTGGGTAAAGCCCCCAACCGTTTGCGTGATCGCGTCCGCGCCACCGTCGACACCAATGTATTTAACTTTGGTGATGTCAGTGAAACCAGCGTCCTTCAGGATCATCAAAGGCTTGAGGTGGTCAAATCCACCCACAGCCGAGCCACCTGCGAAAGCAACGGAACCGGGATCAGCCTTGATGGCATCAACCATGTCACCAAGCGATTGGATCGAGCTATCAGCCGCCACCGCAATAACACCCGGATCGACACCGATGGCCCCCACAAAGCGGACTTGATCAGCAGTCATTCCAGCATAGGCATTTTGCGCCAGACGTGTCGTTGTTGCAGAAGATGCGGCAATAATCAGATCACCGTCATCACTCCGCTCGTTAACAACATTGCCATAAGCCAAGCCGCCACCGGCACCTGGCATATTTGTAACTTGGACCGGTTTTTCTACCGCTCCGATGTCGAAGAGAATTTTGCCAATCTGGCGGCAGGTAAAGTCCCAACCACCACCAGGGTTTGCAGGTGCAATGCACTCTGCGGCAGTTGCAGGACTTGTCATCGCAACAGATGTCGAAATCGCAAAGACAGCGCCCATCATAAGCGTCTTAACAGAACGTTTTGTCATTAGATCCTCCCATGAAGTTGGTACGGCTTAATCCGTATTCCTATAAATCAAACGCTATCGACCAGCCGCGACCCTGTCACGCAAATAATTACCGATACCTGCGTCTGTAAAATATTCCGATTTGCTCTGAATATTTGACACATATGCGCGCAAAAGCGGGTCTTGGAAATCAACCAACGGCTGTTTCGTTCCCTACTCGAGCGTTGGAACCCCTTCGAAGGCAGCGACAAAGGCCTGAGGCTCACGCTCTGGGTCAATTTCGAAAACGGAATTCGCACGCTTCACCGGTTGGAGGGTTCCTGTGCCGTCCGGCATGAATCGCAACTTGTCCGGCTAGAGATGCAACTTTTGTCGGGTAAGAACACAACTTCCGTCTGGATTGAATGAATTTTAGGGCCTCTGACTGCTCATTAGGCTGGTTTGCTAACAACCGAGAAGTGCCTCGATAAGTGAGACCCTGATTACCTTAGATTCGACGCCCATGGCGGAAAGGAGACATTCGCTGCGGGTGCATCAAGATTGGGCAACTTGAAGAAAGCGGACACTCAGGGCTATATCACTAGATTGGCAAAGCAGCGATTAGCGGCTTCGAGCCCACTTTACCGATTTCCGGCCTCCCAGCTAAAGGCCGCTCCCGGAAATTTAGGGCGAAATAGCTTCTGAAATCACGATCCATACCGGACTTTTTTGCGTCTTCGGCCCAAATTCCGTACGAGCTGCCAAACCTGCCTTTCGCCGCCGCTGCAAATTTGATGCATTGGCGATTGAACCGTTAGCGGTGTAAAAAAGGTTTTGGTACATGTGTTGCGTACATTTGCCTTTCGAGTGTTGCAGTGATCGCGAAATACTAACTTTTGGTGTGGCGGATTATGCGCTGTACCAACCTCTGGGTTAATAGCCCTATTTTACATTTAGCGGGCCAGAAACTCGCTCATCAACGAGAAGAGTTCCGCCTGCGAAGAGATGGCGCATTTACGGTAAAGTTGCTTGCGAAAGACCTTTACCGTTTGCGGGCTGATTCCGAGACGTAAGCCGATGGAGATTGTGCTGTGGCCGCGTAGGATAAGGAGAGCAACTTCGCATTGCCGTTGGCTTAGGTGGATGCCTCTGTGTTCGCTGAGCTGTTTTTTGATGTGCGAAACAAGGGAATCAGTAGTTGTCTCACCCTTTGGGTTTAGACCTTTCCATTGCTGGGCGATCAAACTGCACGCGATCGCGCTCAAATTTTCAGCAATCCTTAGGTCTCGCGCAGAAAATGTGCGATTTGAACTGATGTCCCGACCCAAACAGATTTGGACTGTCACACCTTGCTCGAAGGTAACATGATAACAGATTTCATCGATCAAGGTCGTCTGTTTGAAGTACTTCGCATAATATTCATTTCTATGGAAGTGATCAGGCGCGCAGTCCTTTAGTCTGTAGAGACCATTTGGCATCGCATTTACGTGCAAATCGTGAAAGGGATCTAGCTGGTAAGCGCCTGAAATATAATCTATTTCCATTCGATCATGCACCTGTTTGACGTTGGATTTACTAAACAGAACTTCTGGTTGGCCGGTCTGGTAAAACGACACAACAGTACAGTTATCAATCTCAAAACATCGGCCCAACCAGTCGTATAGTTTGGCGGCAAAACTGTCTGTCCCGATGGCGTTGATTGTGGCCGCCAATTTGGCTTCCGTTGAGTTTGGCAAAGTCAGCATCATACCCCCTTAGGGGTATATACCCCTCAACGATAGGTTTCGTTAATTGATAAAGCCAGTGCAGGGGTATGGGGCAAGTTGAGAAAAATGAAAACAGACGACATAGCAATTCATGTGCAGAACGCAGTGAAGCGATACGGCACGTTCACAGCGCTGAAGGAAATTTCACTCTCGATCCGCGACAACGAGTTCTTTACGTTGTTGGGCCCGTCCGGGTGCGGGAAAACCACTTTGCTGCGTATGATCGCAGGGTTTGAGGACGTTACCGAAGGATCGATCCAGCTTTTTGGAGAAGAGATCGAGAACCTTCCACCAAATGATCGCCCCGTAAACACGGTGTTCCAGAACTACGCGCTGTTCCCACATATGACCATTTGGGAAAATGTGGGCTTTGGACTTGAGATGAAGGGTGCATCAAAGGCTGAAGCGCAAGAACAAGCCATGAAGATGTTGGAGCTGGTGCAGTTATCGCAATTTGCGAAACGCAAGCCATCTCAGCTTTCGGGTGGTCAACAACAGCGGGTCGCCCTTGCGCGCGCTCTTGCACCGAAACCAAAGGTTTTGTTGTTGGATGAACCGCTATCCGCGCTTGATCTCAAGTTGCGCAAAGCGATGCAGATTGAACTGAAACACCTGCAACGCGAAACGGGCATTACCTTTATCTTCGTGACCCATGATCAGGAAGAAGCGCTGACAATGTCTGACCGGATCGCCGTAATGTCGGCCGGTGAGTTGCAGCAGCTTGGAACAGCTCGCGAGATCTATGAGACACCAAAGAACCGGTTTGTTGCTGATTTTATCGGCGAAACGAACCTGCTCGAGGTAACTGTTGACGCCATCGCAGACGGGCGCGCGACCTGTCATTTGGGTGGCGGACATGAATTGACCTGTAACGAGGTCGAGGGGATCGGTGTTGGTGAAAAAGTTCATATGTCACTGCGCCCAGAGCGTTTGTTTATCTCTGACGTTGCCACGGAAAGCGAAAGCCTGACGGGTACCGTTGTTGATAACATCTTTGCTGGCACGGACATCACCACGATTGTGGATCTTGCAGAGGGCCCACGTTTCACCGTGCGAACCTCCAATTCCGATCGCGGCAACAAACGTATCTTTGACGCCGGAAGTCAGGTGTTTGTGAACATGGAGCATGGGGCCGCACGCCTCATGGCCGAATAATGGCGGGTGGTGCGAAAAGTAGCGGCGACACTGTCAGCAGCACGTACGAAAACGCCCGTACGTGGTTGTTGTTGCCATCGTGGATTGTGCTGACGTTGTTGGCCTTGATCCCCGTGATTTTGATGTTGATCTATTCCTTCCTCACGAAAGAATTTCGTGGGGGTGTTGTGTGGGAATTCAATCTTGCGGCTTATGATCAATTTTTCTTTGATCGTGGGTTATTTGGAGATGATGCGCCGACATTAGAGTGGACCTACATTACGATTTTCTGGCGCTCTATTTGGCAAGCGGGTGCTGCAACGTTGCTCAGCCTGCTGATCGGTTTTCCGACGGCCTATTACATTGCGACCCGTCCTGCGAAGACGAGGGCGATGTGGGTGTTCCTGATCACGATTCCTTATTGGGTCAATCTGTTGATCCGTACGGTTTCGATGAAGTTTTTATTGCGTGACCAAGGACCATTGAATGACACATTGATGGGGCTGGGCCTGATTGATGCGCCGCTGGCCTTGGTGAATACCAATTTTGCCGTGCAGTTGGGCCTGTTTTATTCATACCTGCCGTTCATGGTATTGCCGATCTATGCAGCCGTGGAGCGGTACAATTTCACCCTCAGCGAAGCTGCCGCGGATCTTTATGCGTCGAAATTTGTTACCCTTCGTCGTGTGCTTCTTCCGGCCATTAAGCCGGGTGTCATTGGCGGATGTATTTTGGTGTTTGTCCCGTCGTTAGGCTCGTTCCTTGCGCCAGATCTTTTGGGTGGCGCCAAGAACTACATGATCGGGTCCTTGATCGAAGAGCAATTCAAAGGCAACGCAGGCAACTGGCCGTTTGGTGCAGCTTCCGCGATGATCCTTTTGACCATGGTTCTTATCGTTCTGATTATCTTTGCCCGCTCACAAGCCCAACGTGAAAAAGGAGCAGCGTGAACCATGCTTAACCTGTCTCAAAATCATGATGTTAAATCTTACTTTGGTTTCAAAACCATCACTGTCCTATGTCTCGTTATCCTCTATGCTCCCTTGTTGGTCGTGACCGTTTATAGCTTTAACGCTTCACGTTCGATCACTGTCTGGGAAGGGTTTTCGCTGCAATGGTACGTGGATGTATTCACTGGCCCAGAGAGCGCAAAGTTCAAACTGGCGGCTTGGAATTCGTTCGTTATTGCGATCATTGCAGCGACCACCGCGACCATTATCGCAACTTTGGCTGCCACTGGCATGATCCGTGCGGGCAAATTCAAGGGGCGGTCACTGTCGTTCGGTTTGATTTCATTGCCCATCATGGTGCCCGAAATCGTACTGGCCGTTGCCACGTTGATCTTCTTCAACTCGATCGGGTTTCAACGGGGGTTCGCGACCATTGTTTTCGCCCATATCGCGTTCTGCATTCCCTTTGCCTATCTGCCTATTGCGGCGCGAATGCAGGGGATAGAGGACAGTTTTGAAGAAGCCGCACAGGACCTTTACGCGACCAAAAAACAGGCCTTTACCCGTATCCTAATGCCGCTCATGGGGCCGGGGATTATTTCGGGGTTTCTTCTCGCATTTATCGTGTCGCTTGATGATTTCATCATCACCAACTTCGTCAAAGGGGCCGGTGTTGAAACCCTGCCAACGGCGATTTTCGGCGCGGTAAAGCAGGGCATCAAACCCAACATCATGGCCATTTCCACCATGCTTTTGGCCGTCTCGATCGTGATGGTCACTATTTCCTACTTTGTCAGCAAATCAGACAAAACAAACTAACCAACAGGAGAGTAAAAATGAAAAGTACAATGAAAACAGCAGCGATGGCGTCTGTCTTCGCGGTGTCTGCATCCCTCGCATCTGCCGAAGGCCAAGTGGTCGTATACCACTGGTTTGAATATATCCCGCAAGAGCTGATCGAAAAATTCGAATCCGAAACGGGCATCAAAGTTGTCATGGACACGTTCGATTCAAACGAAGCGATGTTAGCCTCATTGAAGGCGGGCGGCATCGGCACATATGACGTGTCCGTGCCTGGCGATTACATGGTGGAAATCATGGCTGGCGAAGGCCTTTTGGACACCATTGCAGATGGCGAATTGGCCAACAAAGGCAACATCACCGACGAATGGCTGAACGTGTCCTTCGACAACGGTCGTAAGCACTCTATCCCATACCAGTGGGGTTCAACATCCTTTATGGTCGACACAGCAGAATATGCTGGCGACATCAACACGACTGACATCTTGTTCAACCCACCAGCTGAGCTTTCTGGTAAAATCAACATGCTCGACAGCCAAGGCGAAGTTCTAGCCATGGCCGCGCTTCACCTTGGTATTCCACAGTGTTCGACGGATCGCGATCAACTCAAAGCTTTGGACGCTCTTTTGCAAGAAGCCAAAACACACTGGGCCTCTTTCAACTCTGATACAGCCAAAGAAATCTTGGCCTCTGGTGATGCGGTCGTTGGCCAAATCTATGATGGTTTCGGTGCCAAAGCTCGCGAAGATCGCGCAACTCTCAAATACGCATTCCCAACACAGGGCTATGTGGTTTGGATGGACAACGTTGTGCTGTTAAAAGACGCACCAAACCGTGAAAACGGCCTGAAGTTTATGGACTTCTTGCTTGAGCCAGAAAACATCGCAGCCGTGTCCAACTATGCACGTTACGGCGCTGGCGTTTCAGGTCTTGAGGAATTCCTAGACCCTGCATTGGCGACACTTCCAGAATCTAACCCACCAGCAACAGCCGGTGCTGGTGCATTCATCCAAGTCTGTGACGAAGCCACTCAGGCCGTTTACGACCAAATCTGGACCAATGTGAAAAAGTGACGCTAAAACTCGCGCTTTTCCAAGGATCGCCCTCTATGGGCGATCCTACTTCCGCTTTGGTCACCTTGCGCCAGAAAGCCCTAGCAGCTGCGGCTGCGGGCGCTCGGATGCCTGTCGTGCCAGAGCTCTTTTTACCCGGATACAACCAACCAGATCTTCACATTCGCTTGGCCCAGCCCGCGGGTGGGGCGTGGGAAGAGCAGGTGCGCAGCTTTGCAATAGAGAGCGGCTGCGGCATCACCTTTGGTTGGACAGAACGCGACGGCGACAAAGTTTACAACACCGTCAGCACCTTTGACGACGAGGGCGCTTTGTTAGGCCGTTACCGTAAAATTCAGCTGTTCGGCGAGATGGAGCCGCGCAGCTTTACCCCGGGCGACAGCTACTGCGCCTTTGAGTTCGAGGGTGTCAAAACAGCACTTTTGATTTGCTATGATGTCGAATTCCCTCAACATATCAAAGCGATGGCCGGGCAGGGCGTTCGCTTGATCCTTGCGCCATGTGCCAACCCAGCAGGCTTTGAACATGTTTCCGATCACATGCTGCCGGCACAGGCCGCCGCCATGGGACTTTCTATTCTCTACTGCAACTACTGCGGCGTTGAGGGCGACATCGCTTACGCCGGCGGATCCCTTCTAGTGGGGCCTGACGCGCAGTTTTCTGCCAAAGCAGGCCGCTCCGAGACTTTGATGATTGCCGAATTTAACGACAACATCCCCGACTTTCTTCGAACAACACAACTTTCTGACTACCGAAAGGTCTAACCATGTCCCTTGATATTGATACTTCTACTGACGGCGTTTTGACGGCTGACACGCATCTCGTGCAGTCATTTGCCGACCTCAACGCGCTCAAACAAAATGATGCACGCACGGCCATCGTCGGGGCGAAAGGTGCCTGTGTCACTGACAGTGAAGGTAACGACCTGATTGATGGGATCGGCGGCCTTTGGTGTGTAAACGCTGGCCATGGCCGCTCCGAGATCATCGATGCCATCACCGATCAGCTCAACACTCTTGATTACTACTCGACCTTTTACAACTTCACGCACCCAACTGCAGCAGCATTGTCTAAAAAGCTCACGGAACTTGCACCGGGTCACTTAAATGCAGTGCACTTTGGCAATTCCGGCTCTGTGGCCAATGACTCTGCTATCCGCATTTTGCATCACTACAACAACCGTTTGGGTCGCCCAAACAAGAAGCTGATCTTGTCGCGTCACGGCGCATACCACGGGTCCACACACCTTGCGATGGCGATGACCACCCCGAACTATTCTGAAGGTTGGGACAAAGCCGAGGGTCTGGTGCACCACCTGCGCTGCCCACATCACTGGCGCGAAGGCGAAGGCCTCACTGAAGCGGAATTCTTGGCAGAACTGCTCAAGGATGCAAAAGACCACATCGAGAGCCTTGGCGCGGAAAACATCGCGTGTTTCATCGCGGAGCCAATCCAAGGTGCGGGCGGCTTGATTGTTCCACCAGAGGGCTATCACTGCCAAATGGGCGAGCTGATGAAAAGCTACGATATCAAATACATCACCGATGAGGTTGTGACTGCGTTTGGTCGTTTGGGGCACTTCTTTGCCTCCAAAGATGTCTTTGGCGTTCAACCAGATATCATCACCACCGCCAAAGGTCTGACATCCGGTTACCAACCGTTGTCCGCCACAATCATGAGCGATGAGATCCACGAAGTGATCTCCGGTGAGGGCGCGATGTTCTTGCACGGCATGACCTACTCAGGCCACCCAGCAGCATCCGCAGCAGCGCTTGCAAACATTGCCTTGATGGAAAATGAACAGATCCCACAGCGCGTTCAAGTGACAGGTAGGCGTTTTGAGAACAACCTGCGCGGTCTTGCTGATCTCGACATCGTTGGCGAAGTGCGCGGCAGCCACTTCATGATGGGCATCGAATTTGTCAAAGACAAAGAAAACAAGACGCCATTCGAACCTGAGGATCAAATTGGTCTGAAGATCGCACGCGCCTGTCAAGATCGGGGCTTAATCGCGCGTCCGTTGGGTAATATCCTGATCTTGTCTCCGACATTGATCATGAATGAAAAGCAGATCGATAAAATCGAAGCGATCCTACGCGAAAGCATCACAGCAGTGCGGGGCGCGCTTTAAGCGCTCCCGACCAAGATCGCGAAAGAGAGAAAAATGACAAATGAAGGAACCGATGTTCTGGTGATTGGCGCGGGCCAAGCAGGGATCGCAGCGAGCGAACATCTGACAAAGGGTGGTGTAAACCACATTGTTTTGGAACGAGGCCGTATCGCAGAGCGGTGGCGGTCCGAGCGGTGGGATTCACTGGTGGCGAACGGCCCTGCATGGCACGACCGTTTCCCGAGCATGGAATTCACAGGCTATTCGCCCGATGCCTTTGTGCCCAAAGAGCAGGTGGCGGATTATTTCGTCGACTATACAAAGCATTTCAAAATGCCTGTCCGTGAAGGTGTCACAGTGTCTGATCTGCGCCGCAAACCAGCAGGTGCAGGTTTTGTTGCGACCACATCTAAGGGGGCAATCGAAGCCCGTTATGTCGTGTCTGCGACCGGCGCGTTTCAACGGCCCGTGTACCCTAAAATCGTGCCGGAAACCGATGGTCTGACACAGACGCATTCAACCGGTTATCGCAACCCGCAGGATTTAACGGAAGGAAATGTGTTGGTTTTTGGTGCCGGGTCGTCTGGCACGCAAATCGCCACAGAGATCGTGAAATCTGGCCGTAAGACGTTCCTGTCTGTGGGCTCGCACGACCGTCCGCCGCGCCGCTATCGTGGTCGCGACTTTGTATGGTGGTTGGGGGTTTTGAACCTTTGGGACGTTGAAGCCGACGCAACATCCACCCACACAACGATTGCGGTGTCTGGTGCTGATGGCGGCGAAACTGTTGATTTCCGCAAGCTAGCCAACCAAGGCATGAACTTGTTAGGGCTGACCGAAACCTTTGAGAACGGCGTTTTGTCCTTTGCAGATAATCTCGTGCAAAACGTCCGCCAAGGCGATGCGAATTACCTTGCGACCCTTGATCTGGCGGACGCTTATGTCGAACGCAATGGCATAGATTTGCCAGACGACCCAGACGCGCGGATCATTCCCAAAGATCCAGCATGCATGATCGATCCAGTTCGTTCGCTAGACCTAAAGGCGGAAGGGATCACGACGATCATCTGGGCAACTGGGTTTGCTACGGATTACGGCTGGCTGAACGTTGACGCGGCACTGACAGCTGAGGGCAAACCGTCCCACACACGCGGTGTATCCACTGAACCGGGCATCTATTTCCTTGGTCTTCCTTGGCAATCGCGCCGTGGCTCATCGTTCATTTGGGGCGTATGGCACGATGCCAAATTCGTCGCAGACCACATCATGAAACAAGAAGGCTATCTCGCCTATGAAGGCTCTGCCGAGCCGATCATCAACGGCGTTTAGGACCCTACAATGACCCACACGCGTATCCGCAAATTCAATACGTCCGAAACCTATCCTGAACAAAACCTCGACAATGATCTGTGCCAAGCTGTTGTTGCGCGCGGCACCACTGTGTTCTTGCGCGGCCAGTGCCCGCAAGACCTTGACACAGCCGTTGATCTGGTCAGCGACGATCCAGTGGATCAGACCCATAAGGTAATGCAAAACATTGCACAGCTGATTGGCGAATCTGGCGGCAAGATGGAGCATATGTGCAAAGTCGTCGTCTACATCACCGATATGGCCAATCGTGAAGCCGTCTATCGGACCATGGGCGAGTACATCAAAGGTATACACCCGGTATCTACCGGTATTTGTGTCGTCGCCTTGGCCCGTCCCAGCTGGTTGGTCGAAATTGACGCCACATTCGTGATCCCAGAGTAAGGGGCAAATATGACGTTTTCCATTGTAGCGCGCTGCGCTGACACAGGGATGTTTGGGATGGCGATTTCGTCATCCTCTCCGGCGGTTGCAGCCCGTTGTGCGTTTGCTAAGGCCGGCGTGGGCGCGGTTGCGACACAAAACATCACCAACCCAGCGCTTGGGCCCATTGTCTTGTCTGAACTGGCGTCCGGAAAATCTGCCCAAGACGCTTTGGCTGACGCTATCGCAGGTGAGGACTATGCCGACTACCGTCAGGTTTTGGCGATCGATACATCTGGTGAAACGGCCATCCATTCCGGCGGCAATGCCCTTGGCATTTGGACGTCTGCGCGGGGCCAAGACTGTGCCGCTGGCGGCAACCTGTTAGCCAATGACACCATCCCTGCGGCCCTTGTGAAAGGGTTCGAACAGGCGACGGGCACATTGGGGGATCGTTTGATCGCCGCAATGCAGGCCGGTTTGGCGGCGGGCGGCGAAGCTGGCCCTGTGCATTCTGCGGGTCTTTTGATCGTGGATAAGCAAAACTGGCCTTATGCGGAGTTGCGCTGTGATTGGTCCGAAAGCTGCCCCATCAAAGATATGGCCGCGGCTTGGTCTGTCTATAAACCGCAAGCCGATGACTATGTCACGCGCGCTCTCAACCCAACTGACGCGCCGTCTTACGGCGTTCCCGGCGACGAATAAAAGGATTATCATACTCAGCCATTCCGACTATAGATCCACAGCCGAAGCCTTGAAGTTCCGCACAGGTTGCTGGCTCGACGGGGCCTTTGTGCCGTCTGTTTCCGGCGAAACATTTGCCTCTATCAACCCCGCAACTGGGGCCGTACTTTGCGATGTAGCCAAGGGCGGCGCTGCGGATATTGACCGCGCTGTCGTTTCAGCCCGCGCCGCATTTGAAGATGGTCGTTGGTCTGGCAAAACGCCTGCCGAGCGAAAAGCCGTTCTTCTAAAGTTTGCGGACTTGATCCGTGACAACCTCACAGAGCTCGCACTGCTTGATACTTTGGACATGGGTAAACCTATTTCTGAGACTGTGAATGTCGACGTTTCAGGCTCCGCCATGTTCTTTCAATGGCACGCGGAAGCCATCGACAAACTTTATGATGAAGTGGCCCCAACAGGTGGGCGCGACATCGCAATGATCCGCCGCGTGCCGCTGGGCGTTGTGGGCGCAGTTGTGCCGTGGAATTTCCCGCTTGATATGGCGACATGGAAACTGGCCCCTGCAGTGGCGACAGGCAACTCTGTGGTGCTGAAACCCGCGGAACAATCCCCGCTTTCCGCGCTATTTATGGCCGAGCTTGCCAAAGAAGCTGGCCTTCCTGATGGCGTGTTGAACGTGGTTCCGGGGTTCGGCGAAGAGGCAGGCCAAGCTTTGGGCCGTCACAATGACGTGGATTACCTTGTGTTCACTGGCTCAACCAATGTTGGTAAAATGTTCCAACGCTATGCTGGCGAGAGCAATATGAAGCAAGTTTGGTTAGAGACAGGCGGTAAAAGCCCGAACCTGATTTTCGCCGATGCAGATCTGGAAAAGGCGGCCGATATGGCGGCATTCGGGATCTTCTTCAATCAAGGCGAAGTTTGTTCAGCCAATTCACGGCTGTTGGTCCATGAAAGCATTAAGGACGAGATGATTGCCAAGCTAAAGGCCCGCGCCGAGGCGGTTGTACAGGGTGATCCACTTGATCCAGCGACAACGATGGGTGCCATGGTTGATGCAGAACATGCGGGCCTTGTGGAAGGTTACATTAATAAAGGTAAAGCCGAAGTGACTGTTGTCACGGGTGGCGAGCGTTGCACCATCGGCACAAGTGACGTGTTTATCCAGCCAACCATCTTTGCCGATGTGCCAAAAGATGCAGTGATCGCAAACGAGGAAATATTTGGCCCTGTTTTAGCGGTTCAAAGCTTTGCGACTGATGAAGAAGCCATCGCCTTGGCCAATGATAGTGTCTACGGCCTTGCGGCATCGGTTTGGACATCTGACCTAACCCGCGCGATGACAGTCTCAGATGCGTTGAATGTGGGTACGGTTTCGGTCAACACTGTTGATGCTTTGTCCCCAATGACACCCTTTGGCGGGGTGAAACAATCAGGGTTTGGGCGTGATCTTTCGATCCATTCCTTTGATAAATACACCGCCCTGAAAACCGTTTGGATGAAATACTAAACCATGACCTCCTGCACCCCAGATATCGCAGATGTCACCGAAATTCTGACCCGCCTTGTAGGTTTTGAAACCATCACGAACGGGCCGAACCTTGATATGATCGATTGGGTGCAGGACTTTCTGACCAACGCTGGTTTCATCGTGACCCGCATCCCATCCCCTTGTGGGAAGAAGGCGGGATTGCTGGCAAAATTCGGTACTGGTGAAGGCGGAGTCTTGTATTCGGCGCACAGCGATGTTGTTCCCGTTGCCGGGCAGAATTGGTTGGGCGATCCCTTCGCCGTACGCCAAGATGGGGATCGTTTGATTGGCCGTGGAGCCACAGATATGAAGGGTTTCATTGCCTGTGTTCTGGCCCACGCGCAACAACTGAACGCGTCGCCCCCAGAGCGACCATTTATGATTGCCCTGTCATGGGACGAAGAGATCGGATGCCGTGGCATCCCCCACATGATTGATCAAGTGATCCCAATCCTTGGGCGGCCTGATCTGGTCATCGTTGGGGAGCCGACCGAAATGCAATTGTGCGTCGGTCACAAAGGCAAAGCTGCTTATAGGGCGATCTGCGCGGGCGAGGCTGGTCATTCCGCACTTGCCCCACGGTTCAAAAATGCGCTGCATGATGCGGCAACGGTCATTTCTGTCCTGCAAGAGGTACAGGCTGATGTCGCCAAAAACGGTCCACAGGACGATGCATATGATGTGGCCTATTCCACCATTCATGCTGGTAAGATGGCAGGGAATGTTGCCCAGAACATTGTGCCCGAACATGCAGAAATCGATTTTGAAATCCGGTTTTTAGCGGCTGATGATCCAGAAGACATCATGGCCCAGATCGCAGGTAAAACCCCGAGTGGAGTTCGGTTGGAAAAGCAAAACAGCTACCCCGGGTTTAAAGCGGATCCAACCAGTGACGCTGATCAGCCCCACCTGATTGGTCCAATTTGATTGTTAGTGCATGATCGGCCTTTGGTCCATCTGGGCGATGGTTCCCGGTGCCGGTGGGCGGTAGCCCAGAGCGCTGTGTGGTCGTTTGGTGTTGTAGTGTTTCCTCCAT
>JBDWGM010000151.1:0-32950 GCA_039975755.1 Paracoccaceae bacterium
GTGGCCTTTGGTGACGCCGTCCACCAGATGATCCAGCGTGCCAACACCGCCCGATGCGATCACCGGAATTGGTACGGCGTCTGAAATGGCACGGGTCAGGGGCAGGTTAAAGCCTGCGCGCGTGCCGTCGCGATCCATCGACGTCAAAAGGATTTCGCCAGCGCCCTTTTCGGCGGCTGTTCTTGCGAATTCAACGGCATCGATCCCGGTTGATTTTCGCCCACCATGAGTGAAGATTTCCCAGCGGCCTTCTTCGACGGATTTTGCGTCAATTGCGCAGACGATACATTGGCTGCCAAATCGATCGGCTGCATCACTTAGAACATCCGGATTGGCCACAGCCGCTGAATTGAACGATACCTTGTCCGCCCCGGCCAACAACAGGTTACGCACGTCATCCGATGTGCGCACGCCGCCACCAACGGTCAGGGGGATAAAACACTGTTCTGCAGTACGGCGTACCAGATCAAACATGGTGCCGCGGTTTTCGTGCGTGGCGTGGATATCGAGAAAACACAACTCATCCGCACCGGCGGCGTCATAAGCGCGGGCGGCCTCGACCGGGTCGCCGGCATCAATCAGATCGACGAAGTTCACGCCTTTTACAACACGCCCATCGGCGACATCCAGACAGGGTATGATACGGGTCTTAAGCATATCTGGGGGCTACACCGGGCGGGATGTCGGGGGCAAGGGGCAATTGTTTTGTTCGGGTGTAAGCGATCAGATTGATCGCAACAAACACGCAAATGAAGTGGCGTTATCACTTTGTTTGGCAAAACAATTCAAACCAAATGAGGGCGATTGATTGCCCAATTTTTCAGATCACGGCAACTTGCGAAGTTACAACCTTTGATAAGTTTCGATCCTGTGCCATGTTCACTTAAAGTTCATCTGAGGAGAGGGATTCATGAAAACGATAATGACAGCAGCGGCGGCAGTCGCCTTGACAGTGGGAGCAGCAATGGCCGGTGACAGTGGTATCGTGCGCAAAGAGGCGTCAGCAGGCGTGGTTGAAACAGTTGATAGCCTGGTTTCAACATTGGAAGGTGCTGGGTTGAAAATCTTTGCTCGTGTCGATCATGGGGCAGGGGCTGTGTCGGTTGGCGAAGACGTCGGGGATTCGCAGCTTTTGATTTTCGGAAGCCCTAAAGTCGGGACACCTGCCATTAAGGATGATCCGGTTTCAGGCCTCTTTTTGCCATTAAAAGTGTTGGTGTACGAAGATGCATCGGGTCAGGCTTGGATCGCGTATGAAGATCCCAAATCCATGCTAACCCCGTTGGGCGGTGTGTCTGAAGATGCGCCATATCTTCAAGTGATGACTGGCGCATTGGCCAAATTCACGGGCGGTGTCGCCAAATAAACTTGTAAGCATGAAACCCGTGGGTGCACTGTGTCCGTAACAGGAGGCGTCCATGGGTTTTTCTTTGCGTTGGTATTTGGCGTTAATGGCGGTGACGGCTGCGTGGTTCGCGGTGATGTCTGGCTATTTCAATGGGTTGCCAAATGCGCGGGCCTTGGACGCGCAGATGACGGTCAGTGCCGTCAACCACGCCCTATCGGTTTGGGATGAGGCTGCGCGCGATTATCATGCGCATGGCACCCGAACCTTTGACATGATTTTCCCGTTTCAACTGTCCGTCGTTCTGTGGCTGGGATTGATGCGGTTCGATGGCCGATTGGGTCAGTTAAAGACAGCCTTTGGTGCGCTGATCGTCGTGTATCTGGGCGCGGATTACATAGAAAACTATGCGTCCCTCAATCTGTTGCAAGGCGACATGTGGGGCGTTTGGGTCAAGGTTGCAGCCAGCTGGGTGAAATATGTCAGCCTGTTGCCTGTGCTATGCGTCGTTGTCTTTGGAACGATCAGAGAGGCGGTCCGACCTACTTAAGCGCCGCCAAAGCTTCGGTCAGATCAATCGCACCATCATAGAGCGCACGCCCAGAAATCGCGCCGGAAATCACGCCAGTGGCCTTCAAAGCAGTTAGATCCGCCAAAGACGACACTCCCCCGCTTGCAATCACGGGAATAGACACGGCGCGGGCCATTGCCTCGGTCGCGTCGACATTTGGTCCGCCCATGGCACCATCGCGGTTGATGTCAGTATAGATGATCGCCGCGACGCCTGCGTCTTCAAAGCTTTTGGCCAGATCCGTTGCGTCGACATTGGTTTCTTCGGCCCAGCCTTTTGTTGCGACCCGTCCACCACGCGCATCGATGCCAACGGCGACATGACCGGGAAAGCGACGCGCTGCATCTCGCACAAGATCGGGGTTTTCAACTGCGACGGTGCCAAGGATCACGCGAGACAGACCTTTTTCCAGCCACGCTTCGATGGTTGCGATGTCGCGGATACCACCGCCCAATTGTGTGGGCACGTTCACCGATTTCAAAATGGCCTCGACCGGTGCGGCGTTCACGGGTTCACCAGCAAACGCACCGTTCAGGTCAACCAGATGCAGCCATTCGCAGCCCGCATCTGCAAAGGCTTGTGCTTGTGCTGCCGGATCATCATTGAAAACTGTCGCACTGTCCATTTCACCATGAAGCAAACGCACGGCTTGGCCGTCTTTCAGGTCGATTGCGGGATAAAGGATCATGTGCGACTCCGATGACAGAAACGTGGGGCACATCGCACCATTTCGTGCGCTTTGCAACGCGACGTGGGGTCATGCTTGCGTGAATGGTTGTTCTGAGGACAGACTTTTCCCAGCTATCGGAGGAGATCACATGAAAAAGCTTGCACTTGCCGCAATTATTGCACTGGGAACAGCATCTGGCGCATTGGCGGCTGACCCGCTTGAGGGGCTGTGGCGCACCACCAAGGATGATAACGGAAATTCAGGCCTGATCGAAGTCAAACCATGTGGCGCGAAGCTATGCGGTACGTTGGTCAAATCCTTTGATTCCAGCGGCGCGTCGGTGTCCAGCGACCAGTTGGGGCGGAAGATCATTTCGGAAACCGTCGCGTCAGGTGGCGGCAATTACAAAGGCAAAGTCTATTCGCCTGATCGGGATAAGACGTATAATTCCAAACTGGTTTTGTCCGGAAACACACTGAAAGTATCAGGCTGTGTCTTGGGTATTTGCCGGGATGGCGGCACCTGGTCACGCCAGTAACTTTCGGCGTTGCCGATCCTTTGCAAAACGTCACGGCCCTTTGATCCGGCGCAACAGTTTGTCTGTTTCCGATCTGGGGGTTGTGTCGCGTAATGCTGGCTTAAAAGTCGAGGATTTCTGACCCAGACCGGACATTGAGCGCAGTCAGCCGCGATGACCGCTATGCGGGACTTTGCTGCCATTCCTGCCTTTTAGTTATACGGCCGCTTTTCAAATTGTCTTAATCAACGAGCACAATTTTGAACTCTAACGTCAAATGACCACCAAGGGCCTCATCAGCAGTATAGGTTCTCACTAACGCACCACCTGCCTTTTCGATGACACGGACAGACGCAGGATTGTCGGGGCTGGTTGTTATTTCGACGTACTTCAATCCTGCCGCTTTGGCCTCCGGTAGAACTGCAACAAGTGCGGCAGACGCCAGCCCTTCTCCTTGTCGCCATGGCACGACAGCATATCCGATGTGGCCTGAGCAAGTTGATGGCAGTTCTTCAGTCCCCGGCTTCCAACGCAGACCTATGTGGCCGCAAAATTCATCACCCCATATCCACCGCCGAATACTTGGCAAGCGCGGCACTTTTGAGCCGTCTGGCAATGTGACCGGACCAGCCTTTGCTGTGGGGTCATCAAGATTTGAAACGAACAATGCTGCATCCTTTTCGATACTCTGAATTTGCTCTTGGGCAACTTCAGATCGCAGGTTGTCAGGCGACCAGCCTCGCCGCAGAGCTGAGACATATTCCGGGATATGAGCAATGCATGGTTTGAGCAATTTCATTTGTTTGGACTCAGGCTCTCAAGGAAATTCGATTTAGAACAAACATTCTTGCAGGACACGGCATTGGTCAAGTTGGGCTCGAAGGAAACATTCGCCGCGATTTGCTCGAAGGTCGGCTTTGTCGGTTTGGGAAGCTGGGTCAGTTGATGACGTAAAGGTCAAGGCTAATTGACGTTCAAGATCTTTCGTTATTCAACGGATTGAAAGATTTCGCCCTTCGACTTAGGGGGTCCAGCGTAAAAAGTTTGCGATCATGCGCAGGCCGTTATCGGCGCTTTTTTCCGGATGGAATTGCATGCCAACCATCGTGTCGCGACCAACCACAGCCGTTACGTCGCCGCCATAATCCACATGGGCCAGCCGGTGTTCGGGCCGCGCGAGGTCAAAGTGATACGAGTGCACAAAATACGCGTGGTCGCCGGTTTCAATACCTTCAAACACAGGGTGTGGGGTGTTGATCACCAGATCGTTCCATCCCATATGAGGAACCTTCATCTGGGCGTCTTTGGGCTCGATCGGGACGACTTGGCCGTCGACCCATCCAAGTCCTTGGGTATCCGTGTATTCGCGCCCCCAAGCCGCCATGAGCTGCATACCAACGCAAATGCCCAAAAACGGACGCCCGCGGGTTTCGACGGTTTCGCGCAGTGCCGCATATAGGCCGCTTTCGCCTTGCAGCGCTGTCATACAGGCCGGGAATGCGCCATCTCCGGGTAAAACGATCCGGTCGGCGCGTGCGACAACATCGGCGTCGCTTGTCACGACAACTTCGCCGGCATCGACGTCCAACGCCATACGCTCAAACGCTTTTTGTGCTGAATGCAAGTTGCCGCTTTCGTAATCGATCAGTGCCGTAAGGCCCATCAAAGTGCCCCTTTTGTCGATGGAATGCTGTCCGCCTGACGTGGATCGACGTCCAAGGCCTGACGCAAGGCCCGTGCAACGGATTTGAAGGCAGCTTCGGCGATGTGGTGGCTGTTCAGCCCGTGCAGGGCGTCCACATGCAGGGTCAAGCCGCCATGGGTCGCAAAGGCCTGAAAGAACTCACGCACAAGTTCGGTATCAAACGTGCCGATCTTTGAGGTTGGGAAATCAACGTTCCACACCAAAAACGGGCGGCCAGAAATATCCAAGGCTGCGCGCACCAAGGCATCATCCATGGGCAACAGACAGCTACCATAGCGGAAAATCCCGCGCTTTTCGCCGACGGCTTTGGTCAGGGCCTGACCAAGCGCGATGCCAACGTCTTCGACACTGTGGTGATCATCGATGTGCAAATCGCCTTTGCAGCGTACGGTCATGTCGATCAGGGCATGGCGCGACAGTTGATCCAACATGTGATCAAAGAAACCAACACCGGTTTGATTGTCATAGCTGCAGGTTCCGTCAAGATTGATCTTGACCGAAATATCGGTTTCCGCTGTGGTTCGCGTGATGCTTGCCTTACGCATGGGGACGTCCTTATGTAACTGGCGTCTCTATAGGCTGTGCTTTTCGTGGGGCCAAGGACCTTGGGTGCTTGCGTGTGGTCACTGTGTTGTGTCAGCAATGGCCAACCGTTCAAATACGAGGCGCGCTATGTCTACCTGTGTTTTTATCCAAATCCGCTGCAAACCCGGTCGCACATATAAGGTCGCAGAAGAAATAGCTCTGCGCGAAATCCATTCGGAATTGTATTCGACGAGCGGCGAATTCGACCTGATGATGAAGGTGTATATCCCCGAAGATGAGGATGTGGGGCATTACATCAATGACCGTCTGCTGGATATTGAAGGTATCGAGCGGTCATTGACGACGATCACGTTCAAGGCGTTTTAAGTTATGGTGCAATGCCATGCGTGACAAGGCTTTGATCTGTGAATGATCAGTTGAGCCGTTCGTGAGAAAAGCGGGAAAGCGGGTATCTCTGCAAGAGGCCGCGAAGTGCAGGAATGGGTCCAGAATGGTTAGTCGCTGCATGGCGGTCCTCTCAATTGGAAGGGTGATAGGCATTGCCAAAAACTCAGAATGGAACCTGCATGAAGCTAACCCTTGACTGGAATTGCGTAATCGAGGTCGAGGAAAACCGCCCTCAATCCACTTATGTCAAAGATCTCATCAATCGACATAAGAGGGATCAGCTTGAGGTGGCACTTCTTGCCGCGTCAGCATCTGAAAACTCCAAATCACTCCGCTTTCCCGGGAACGCTTCTCTATTCGATGAAAGGGTTTCCGCACTGGGATGGCAGGATTTGCCGCTAGTCCCGATGCCGTGTGTAATCAGCCTCAGTTATATCGATTTTTGTTACATTATTGAAGATGCTGATGTATTCAAGCGCGACATAGAAGAGCTATGGCAAACGATTGCTCCAAATGTTCCAAGCAACCCAATTGACCACTTGTCACAAGGGGAGGCGCTGACCGATGATACAATTCACTCAAGACAGCTATCGAAGTGGCGCAATACATGGTGCGATGTCGTCTCCGCATATTCCCATATTCAAGCTGGAAGAGATGTTTTCGTAACAAGAAATACCAGAGATTTTCAGGACAATGCAGAGCAGCTCTCTATGCTTGGAATGCGGTATATTACTACCCCGAAAGAAGCGGTGCATTTCCTGCAAAAAATTCATTTGGATGAACTCTAAAGTGTAGATTGGCATCTGCTTCATTTGTAAAATAGACCTAAGCCGCGGAACATAATGCAGGCCAGGTTTTTCGACAAAACTCGGCGTCTACTGTTAATTTTTTTGCGCAGGCAAATAATGGGATTCAGAAAAGTCGCCGCGTTGTGTCAACGATGTGAAGTTGCGGGAAACGGTTCCGTATGTAGTGGCGTTAAGCTGTTCGCTGCGCCTTGCTTTAGAGTGAGTACGGCAGGGTATGCAAGCAGGCAAGAAAGCAACTTTGTCGCGGAGATAAGCACAAGGCTTCTTGGCGGTTTTGAACAATGATGCGCTGACGGGTCAGATTTTGAACGTCATGCCTTCGCGTGCCAATTTGCCGTTTGGAAATTCGCGTTGGATCTGTGATTCGACATTTGCCAATGCGTCATCATCCAGCAAGTATTTGTGGTGCACGCCGTACCATTCGCGCACGTTTGCTTGCCTCGCCAATTCGCCTGCGGCCTTCCAATGTGCATGGCCATACCCCTTGGCGTCGTCATAATTTTCGGGCGTGTAGGTACAATCAAGAAACGCGTAATCAGCATCAGACATGAATTCAACAAAGGCATTGTCCAGAGCCGGATCACCGTGATCAAAATCGCCACTGTAGACAATTGCATGATTGTTTTTGGCAATTCGATAGGCTGCATTTCCGCCGGGATGGGACAGTGGAATTGTCGCAAGCTGAATACCATCCTGCAATTCCATCTCTGCGTGCTGATCGATGACATTCAATGAAATGTCGGCCTTAAGATTGTCGCGTGTGATTGGGCATAGGGGCGCTGAAAACAATCGATCCAGCGCATCGTTCAGTGCTTTTGGTCCGAAAAGCGAGCTGCTCCACAGGCGAATCTGCCAATGTTCTTCGAATAAGGGGGCAAAGAAGGGCAGTCCCATTATATGATCATAGTGGAAATGCGTGAAAAACAGGTCGATCGCTTTGGGTTGGTTCGTGCGAACCAATTTTGCCCCCAGTTCGCAGATACCAGAGCCTGCATCAAAAACCAGATGACTGTTTCCGATATCCAAGTGATAGCAAGATGTTGCGCCGCCAAAACCAGCACATGTCGCTGCCGTGTTCGGCAGCGAACCACGCGTTCCTAAAATCGTCAAAACTATGCTCATAGAAAAGCCGAAGGTAAAAAATTGACTGTGATCGCGAGTTCTTATCAGTCGGGGGCAAACGCGATTACACGTATAAGTGTTTCTAGCATCGCGTAAAATTGCAAGTAATTCCGCATGTATTTGAGATTTTTGCTTAGAATTTCTAACTCATTCTCAGCATGCCATGCCATGGGACAGTATCATTTTACCCCTGTTCATAAGGCAAAATTGTGCAGCGCTACGTGTTTGAAACACAGCTTTGGTGGAAGGAACGGTTAGGCGGCAGGTTGCGCATTGGTTGTGACTGTGACATCGCTGTCGACTGCTAGGGTGGCCAAGACATCTCCACCACCGACGAACTGATACACGTTCAAGGTTGTGCCGTTTGCATCTGTCACGCTTGTTTCCGTGTCGACAAATTGGCCAGTCGCATCGTTAAGCAAGTTCAACTGATCAGATGCGTCCCCATACACCGACGCACTTTCAGGGAGCGCGTCATTCAGCAGGGTTTCCAGTTCCGTGTCAGCCTCATCCGAAAAGGCCAGAATGTCGGAAAGGGACAATTCAAGCGTATTGGCCGCACCGTTTTCGATATCTAGCGCTTCGATGCCGCTTAGGTCGATAAGGTCCAAAGCGTCGTTGATGTCCCCGCCGTCAGAAAACGCGAGCCTGTCACGACCAGTTCCGCCATCGATTTCCGTTATTTGTCCCGCGGCAACAGATTGCACATTGGACAAATTGATAAGATCGTTGTCGGCCCCGGCGTAAAGATGATCCAACCCACCATCTGATGACAGGGTGTCGTCGCCAGCAAAGCCAAATATTAAATCTGTCCCCGCCGAGCCGCCCAAGTTGTCCGCTTGATCGCTGCCGAAAATCAGATCGCTTTGGTCTGATCCGGCTTCTGTTTGCGCGCTTTCCTGTTTGCTGATCGCTTCAGAGGCAAAAAGCTCTAATTCTATTGTCTCGCCGTCCAGTGAATAGGCTGCAGTTGCTGAAACTTGGTTTTCTGAGCCTAACAGGTTTTCGATGCCACTGATGTCAGCCAGATTCAGAATTGCGGTGCTGCCATCTTCATTCAAAATGTTGTTGGTCAAAAAGGCGATTGTGCCAAAAGATTCGCCGTCTGCGGTCAATTCAACGGACAATTCAAAAATTTGAATTGCGTTTTCTTCGCCGCCAGATTCGGACTGAGAAACGGTAGAGATAACAGCGCCAATTGCACTGTCTTCGCTTGTTGTTGACACTTGGAATTCAATTGTCTGATCGCCAAAGTCGGTCAAACGATCAGAAACGACGAGGATATCTGCCGCTCCGGACGTGAAACCGCCGAATTCGTCCGTCACGACAAATTCGAATACATCGCGGCCAAAGAAGTCGGTTGCGGGCGTGTATAAGAACGTATCGCCAGACACAGTCACAGTACCACCATTTGCGCTGAGCCTGTTGGCGGTAAAGGTTAAACTGTCGTTTGCATCCAAATCCTGCGCTATGAATGTTCCGGTTAAAGCTGTGCCCGTCGTTGTGGTTAACGTAATGTCGCCAACCGTTGGCAGGTCATTTGTTCCGGTCACATCGATTGTTATGGATTGATCCTGGCTGGCGCCTTCATCATCGGTAACTGTGGCGACAAATGTTTCTGTGATCGTTTGCCCTTCTTGTAACGCTTCGGCCCGTTCATCCAATACATAGGTCCACGCACCTGAGGCGGTTATTGCGAAGGTTCCAAATTGACCGCTTCCACCGCCGGACCAAACTGGAGTCGATTCAGAATCCGGATCGGTTGCGGCCAATTGCCCATTGGCTGAAACATTCGAATTCTCTGTGACGGCTCCTTCGGCTTCAGACGCCGGGCTTGTGATGACGGGAGGGTCATTTGCGTCCTCAACAATTACCGTCACGGTTTGAATGCTCGATGCCTCATCCGGATCGCTGACCTGAATTGTGAATGTATCCGTGCCGTTAAAATTCGGATCAGGTGTATAGGACCAAGCCCCATCACTGGCGACAACGACGGTTCCAAAAGCGGCCCCTTGATCAAGGTTATATGTCAGCGGATCACCGTCGACATCGTTCCCGATGGCGGTGCCTAAAATGATTGTGTTTTCGACACCTTCGACGCTGACATCTTCAATGGTGGGGGCGTCATTGACCGGTGTTACGTTTACCGTCACGGACCCAACTTCTATTCCGTCTGGCCCAGATACCGTGTACGCGAACGTATCTGTTCCGTTGAAATCGGGCGCGGGTTCATAAGAAAAACTGCCGTCCGGCCCGAGAACAACGGTACCATTGGCCGGTAACGACGTAATTGCAAAAACACCGCTTGACTGGGTGCTCGGCAATTGCCCAGTCAACTCCGATCCATCGGCATCTTCTTGGGTCGTCAAAGTGACGTCGATACCGTCTGAATCGTCGGTGTTCGGAATGTCTTGGTTGTTGTTCCCCTCATCAAAGCGATCTTGGCGTGGTGGCTCGATGGAGGTTGGCGGCAGGGGGGCCAGGTCAGGCAGCTCGTTTCTGTCTTGATTGTCCAGATCGATATCCGCATCACCGTCGCCTAGGGCGTCGCCTGATCGAGTATCTGAAAGTGGACGCTCTGAGGAGTTCAGTTCGATGAATTTCCCATCCAGAGAGAACCGCTGCAACGCTGCCTGATAGGCTGCCACGGCTTCGGCGATCAAGACATTGTCGGCTTGGTCATCAGCTTCTGTCCGTTCAACTTCTCGGGTTTCGCCTTCTTCTGTCGACACAATCCACTTTGTCGTCGTGGACGTGATCGTCGTGATAAGGTCTCCGTCCAGATCAAAAAGCGCAACTTTGCCTACGCCACCGTCTGGGTCACGAGTCAACGAAATTTCGGCCGTCGACACGCCATCTTTGGACTGAATGTCTGCCAGTACTGTTGTGCCGCGAATGCCCATGGTCGCGGCAGGCGTGTTGATATCCATACCGCCAGTCGCCGCCACTTTTCCGGCGATAAAGACAAACCCACCTTGGATCAGATTGAACGTGGCGCCGTTGTCTTGTGCATCGGGTGCATAGATCAATTCATTGATCACCATTCGACTGTCGGCGGCCAGTGTGAATACGGTTCCGTCTACGAAGGTGATCGAAAGTTTGCTGTCAGCATCTGTTTGAACAACGTCGTTCTGAAAGATCTTGGTGTCGTCTTGAAGTGTCTCTGTAACGCCATCCGATCGTTGGACCGTAGCCTGTCCATCCAAAGCTTCAACCTGCCCAATGGGCACGCCACCGATCACTGCACCTGCTTGCGCATATTTTCCGGGGGCAAGGGGGCCAGCAAGGATTTCGACCAAATCACCGCGCAAGGTTGCGCCGTCTGGTGCTTGAAGATCTGCAAGAGGAGATGCGTGAAAATAATCGACGATGCGGATGTCTGCCGCGTCGGCATTTTGCAAAATCAGATCACGCCCGTCACGTGCAAACTCGGCATTAAACAGAAGAGAGGCTGATTCAATAACAATTGCATCAGACCCTGAAGCGAACATGATCAGTTCGCCCGATCCGGCGTTAATGTTTCCACTTTCAGAAATCGACATCAGGAACGACCTTGAACAAACAACAATTAATCCCAAACCAGTCACAACGTTCTAACAGCACCCGAAGCAGTATGCAGTGATCAACGTCACTTTGAGCAAGATTTCGGCGAGATTCAGGAACAATCCCGCCAAAATGCGCCGTTTGTCGGGATTCAATGAGTATATCTGGGCCTACAATCGCTACTTTGCACGCGAATCGGTAGCGAGTGTTTCTCTTTTTGCGATGTCGCTTTGGATTGATTTCTTGCAGTTTTTCTTGAAGGCGTCTTTATCTACCACTCATGGTGAAGTGGATTTACGTTCGGATTGGATTGGTACGGCTTGTTGCGTTGGCGCTTGTCGTGTTTGCATTGACGGTTCGGGTTAATGACCCGGTACCGGTTCAGATCGTCCGTAACCTGACCTTTGATTTTTTCCAACAGATTAAGCCGCGTGAACCGCAGGCTTTTCCGGTTGCGATTATCGATGTTGATGACCCCAGCATTACCGAAATCGGGCAATGGCCGTGGCCACGGACCAGGTTTGCTGACTTGGTGGATAAATCCATGCAGGCCGGCGCAGTTGCGGTTGCCTTTGATATCGTTTTCGCGGAACAGGATCGTTTGTCACCGGAACAAATTGCACAGGACAATTCGGCATTGAACAGTGATGTGCGTGATACGTTGCGTGCCTTGCCAAGCAATGATGCCATGTTGGCAAAGGCATTCAGCCGTGGACGTGTTGTCGTTGGTCAAACCAGTATCCGAAGTGCAAATGGTTCGTCAGACGATGCTGTCGACGTTAAACAGGTGCCGCACGCCATTCTCGGACCTGATCCAGCGCCGTTTATTCTGAAATTCCCCGATCTGGTCGAGAACCTTCCAGATCTCGAAGCGTCTGCCTCCGGACGCGGGGTGTTTAGCGTGCGACCTGATCCAGACGGTGTTTACCGGCGCGCACCAATTGTGATGAGCGTTGGAGGGCAATTGCGGTTGGGATTGGCGCCCGAATTGCTGCGGGTCGCGACAGGCGGGCAAGCCTTTGCGGTGCGCACCAATCAAGCAGGCGTGGACGGAGTCGTTGTGGCAGGGCAATTGGTTCAAACGGCCGGGGATGGTTCGGTCAGGCCCTATCTCACCCCACCCAATAAAGCGCGGTTCGTATCTGCAGCGGACCTGTTGCAGGATCGTATGCCGCAGGGGCGCTTGAATGGTCATTTGGTTCTGGTTGGCACGTCGGCCATCGGTCTTGAAGACTATCGGGCGACGCCATTGGGGTTGCAAATGCCGGGTGTGGAAATACATGCGCAGCTGCTTGAAAACATAATGTCAGATACGTTGCTGAAACGTCCGAATTTTGCCATCGCAACCGAGCTTGTTGCGGCGTTTGTGATCTGTCTTCTTCTTATCATCCTAACGCCGATCATGAATGCGAAATTTCTGATCGGGGTGACGCTATTGTTCCTGACAACGCTGGGTGTCGGGTCGTTTGTCTTATTCGAACACTTCCTTGTTTTGGTTGACCCAAGTTTCACAATCGTCTGTGGATTGGCGACAATCATGTTCATGTCCGCGGCCAATTATTTACGCGAAGAACAAAGGCGCCGCCAAATGCGGACTGCGTTTGGCCAGTATGTGTCCAAAGACCTCGTGAACGCGCTTTCGAATAATTCTGCCAACTTGCGGCTAGGCGGGGAAACGCGCGAGCTCACGTTGCTGTTCAGTGATGTCAGAGGATTTACAGCAATTGCCGAAGGATATCGTGAGAACCCAGAAGGCTTGACGACGCTGATGAACAGATTTCTTAATCTGTTGTCCAATGCCATTCATGAACAGGGGGGGACGATCGACAAATTCATGGGTGATGCTGTGATGGCCTTTTGGAATGCGCCGATGGATCACAACAGTCACCAAACCGCAGCCTGTGCTGCTGCTTTGCGGATGAAGCGCGATGTCGCGGAGTTAAATTTGGCACGGGCCGCAGAAGCCGAGGCAGAGGGGGGGACGCATTTGCCGATTAACATTGGGATTGGCGTCAATACCGGAACCTGTCTTGTTGGCAATATGGGCTCCGATATGCGGTTTGATTATACGGCTATGGGCGATCCGGTTAACTTGGCATCCCGACTTGAGGGGCAAGCGCGATTTTACGGCACATCCATCATTGTTGGAAACGCCACGCGTCTTTCTACAGAGGCAGAATTTGCTTTGCTTGAATTGGACATGATCCGGGTAAAAGGAAAAATCCAACCAGAACGCATATTTGCATTGCTTGGCGGTGCGCAGATGCGGGCGGGCAGTGCGTTTGCTAAAGTTGTTAAGATCAACGAAGACATGCACTCGGCCTATCGGTCTCAAGATTGGGATGCTGCTGAAACGGCTTTGGATCAGCTTGAACCTTTGGCAACGTTCCTTGATCCTTTGTTGTCAGCGCATTTTGAACGTTTTCGCGAACGGATTCATGACCTTCGCAGAAACGCGCCACCCGAAGATTGGGACGGTGTTTTTGATGCAACCAGCAAGTAGTCAGCTTTCGCGCAATGCCTCGGCTCTGGCACGCAGCAAGGGCTGCAACAAATAGCTGAGGACGGATCTTTTCCCGGTTTGAATGTCTACGGTGGCCGTCATGCCGGGCTTGATCGGCAGACTTTGCGCGCCTTGCCCTAGATCAGTGCGGTCTGTGCGGACTGTAATTTTAAAATACTCCCGCCCGTCTTCTTTGGCGATGGTGTTGGCACCAATTCTGGTTACTTCGCCTTCCAGCGCCCCATAGACCAGATAATCATAGGCGGTTATTTTCACGGAGACCCGTTCGCCCGGTTTGATAAACGCCACATCGGCGGGCAAAATGTCGACTTCGATGTGCAACCCGTCTTCTGCGGGCACGATTTCGAACAATGGTGCACCGGGTTCGACAACTGCCCCCAAGGTCGAGGCATTGATTGTGTTTATCGTACCGCGGACCGGTGCCGTCAGCTGCCGGCGCGTCACGCGATCTTGGACCGCGCGCAGACCTTCTTGGACGATGGCCAGCTCGACCTGCAACCGCGTCAGGCGTTGTCGTGCAGTCAGAATGTAGCCGGATTTGGCCACGGCGATTTCGCCTTCGGCTTCTTCGATCGCGGCAACAAGAGATGCCTCTTGTGCGGTGCTGACGGCCAGATCCCCGTCCAGTTCTGCCAATCGCGATTGCAATCGTAACAATTCAACGCGCGGAACTGCGCCGCGTTCAACAAGGCCAGCGGTCAGGTCGGCTTCTTCTGATAGTGGGGCGCGAATTTCGACCAGTCGTGTTCGGGCTGCCCGCAGTTCATCCAAAGCTGCCCGCCTTTGGGACGCTTTTTGTTCCAATACAATCAATTCATTATCAAGCTGTGCGAACCGGGCATCCAGCACGTCCAATTCTGCGAGAACGGCTTGTCCTGCGCGCTCTGTCAGAGCGTCAGGAAATGTCGGAGAACGATTCAAAGACACTTCAGCCAGCAAACGGATTTCCTCTGCCAGCAAAGCAGCTTCGCGTTCCAAAAACTCGCCTTGTTCAGCCGCGACGCTGGTGTCGTCGATCTGCATCAAGGCTTGTCCGGCCTCGACGATATCACCTTCGGCCACATCGATGCTGCTGACGATCCCCGGTTCCAAGACTTGCACAATTTGGACCTGCCGCGCAGGGACAACACGTCCGGCACCGCGCGTGACTTCTTCGATCTCTGATGTCCATGCCCATACCAAAAAGGCGGCAATGCCAATCACGATAAGCAGTAGTAACGCCCAAGACCGACCGGGGCGACCACGCAAGCGCGCGCGGGTTGGATCGTTCAGGAATTCTTCTTCGACGTTGATCCCAAACATGATCTATTGCCCCCGCAACTGAACGGATTGCGCATCGCGCAGGGTGTTCATGACCTGATCGCGAGGCCCATCCAGCACTTTTCGGCCTTGATCCAACACAATGAAACGATCCGCTATCTTGGCCAAAGACATGCGATGCGTGCAAAACAGCAAGGTCGTCTTGCCATCAGCCAATTCGCGCAACCGTGCAATCACAGCGGTTTCCATGTGTTGATCCATGGCGTTGGTGGGTTCATCTAGAAACAAGACATTTGGTTTGCGCAACAGCAGCCGGGCAAGTGCGACGCCTTGGCGTTGCCCCCCGGATAAGCGGTTGCCTTTTTCGCCCAAGAACACGTTCAGTCCATCGGGATTGGCGGCGACGAAATCATCCATGCCAGCCTGATACAAGGCCTGGCGAATGGCTTCATCACTGGCCTGAGGGGCACCCAACACCATGTTTTCACGCAAGGTTCCTGTGAACAACTCGCTTTCTTGAGTGAGGTATCCGATACCGTCGCGCAAAGCGGCGGGGTCATATTGGGAAATCCCGTGTCCATCGACCAGAATGTTTCCGTCTTCGGCCGAAATCAGGCCGTTCATCAGCTTGCCTGTCGTTGTCTTGCCTGACCCTACGCGTCCAAGCAGCGCGACAACTTCGCCCGGTTCGATGTCAAAGGACACGTCCTGTAGGGCAGGGTGTTCCGCCTTGGGATAGCGGAAGGTGACATTTTTGAATGCCAACTTGCCGTGCTGGACTTCCAGATTGCTTTCGATCGCGCCGGGACGTTCGCGGGGCAGCGCCATCAAGTCATTCAAAGCGCGCATGGACTGGCGCGCGTAATGCGCGCGAAAGATCGTCTGAGCGACAGCCGCCAATGGGGCAAGGACCCGTCCAGCCAAAATATTCGCGGCGATCAGAGCGCCGACTGAAATGGTGTTTTCAGACACCAGAAATACACCCCACACGATGATCCCGACGCTGACACCTTGTTGCACCAACTGGGTTCCGTTGGTTGCCAGCCCAGACCAGAACCGCGTGCGTCCACCAATTTGCGACGAAGCTGCAATGGCGTTTTCCCATTCTCGCTGCATCACGGGTTCGCCGTTCAAGCTTTTGATCGCTTCGACCCCGAGCAGACTTTCGACCAGAACGACATGGCGTTTGGTGGCCAAGGTTTGTGCCTGTTGCGCGCTGTGCCGTAAGGGGGCTTGGGCGATGATTGCAAGGATCAGCACAACAGGAATCGCGATCAGGGGAACATAGGCCAATGGACCAACCACAAAGAACAACGCAGCGACGAAAACGCCAATGAACAGCAAGTCAATCACCGCAATAAAGCTAGCCGAGCCAAAGAAATCGCGCACGGAGTCAAATTCGCGCACCGCATTGGCCATGCCTGCCGCACCTCCGGGACGCGACAGCAAACGTGCATTTAAGGTTTGGTCAAACAGCGTCGCGGCGGCTTTTAATTCGACCCGTCGGCCAATCCGCTCAAGCACACCCAAACGCAAAGTGCGCAAAGCCAGATCCAACAGTAGGGCAATCCCGACGCCGATGGCCAATGTCCAAAGCGTCACAAAGGCCACGTTGGGTATGACGCGGTCGTACACATTCATGACAAAAATCGGCAGGGCCAAGCTTAGGACATTCATGCAAAACGCAGCCACGATGATTTGCGCCCATGACGGCCAGCTTTCGCGCACAGGCCCCCAAAACCAATTCCGCGGGGTTGCAGGTTTTGTTGCTTGCAACGTGCCCGATGGACCGTTTTGACGAATGTTGGCCTTGGAGACCAACAAAACATCAGGCCTGAATGTTCTGCGCGCATCACGGCGTCGCAATTCAGTTTCCATTGGACCTTTGTCTGGTTCAATGATCGTCAAACGTTTGCCGCGTGGTGCGATGCTGACTAAAATGACGGGGCTGGCATCTTTGCGAAAGATCACACAGGGCAGGGCGCCGGGATCGATTTTGTCCGGATGGCTTTGAACAAGTTTTGATTTCAGACCAATCGTTTCAAGTGCACGGGACACACCTTGGGGTGTCGATAGGTTGGTATCACTTGGAATGGCGCTGCGCAGCGCGGCCTTGGTAAAGGGGCGGCCATGTTCTTTGGCAAGCCATGCGATCAGATCAAGATCAGGGTCATCGGCTGTCTGTCCGGCACTTTGCGGTGCCCGGACCGGATTCACCGAGATGTCGTGGGCATCTGTTTCCATCCTACCGATCAAGCGCAGGGATTTCGGTTTTGAAAACGGATGTGGGGGATTGCAGCGCGCGATCTTCAAAATTCGGGATCAAGACGCCTTCGGCTGGCGAAACGCCAAAATGTTCCGCCAAACGGCTTTGTGTCGCCAGCAATCTATAGGCACTGAAAGATAAACTGGCCTCGGCGCTGATTTTTTCGAATTCGACGTCAAACGATGCCCGCTCAACTTCTAGAACGTCCAAAAGAGACCGGGTGCCCGCTTCGAATTCGGAATTGAATTGCTTGACCAGATTCCGATTGATTTGAAATTGCTGGGTCAACAACTGAACACGTTCCGAGTTGGCAACGTGACCGTTCCATGTTCTTTCGGCCAATTCACGGACTTCGCGCATGGCGACATTGCGTTCTGACGTTGCTTGGTGTTTGCGCTCGATTTCGGCGCGGCTGCGCGCTTTGCGACCACCTTGGTGCAAGATCCAATTCATGCGTACGCCGACGAATGCGTCGGTTTCGCCGGACCGATTGCCATCCAGATCGGAACCGCGTCGAACGCCAGCATTCAAGGAAATGCGCGGTTTACGATCTGCTTCGACGACTTGCTTTTCATATTCGGCCCGGTCGATTTCGATATTTGCAATGCGGACACGGTGGCTGTTTTCGACGGCCACGCGCAGCAAATCTTGCAACTTGCCGACCTTTACGCGAATGCCCGGCACAGACATTGCCGACGCAGGTGGATGACCGACGATCCTTTTGTATCGCGCTTCGGCATCTTTCATGCTGCGGCGCATTTCGATCAAAACCAGTTGCGAGGCCCGCACACGGTCTTGGATTTGCAAACGATCCGAAACCGGTAATCTACCGCTTTCCACCAGATCGTTCACTTTTCGGCTAATGGCTTGATGATTGCGCAAGTTCCGAGCGGCGGCATCCAGAAGGCGGCGGTGTCGATACGTGTCGATATACACTTCTGTCGCATTCAGAGCGAGCGTTTCTGACGCATCCAACAGGCGGAAAATGCTGCCGTCAACGCGTGCGGCGTTTGAATAGACGAGGTTGGCGCGCCGTGCTCCGTCAAACAGAACCAACTCAGCTTCTAGTCCAATCTCGCGCGCAAACAATGTGTCACCCGAATCTGCCGCCGATAAAGATGACGGATCATCCAACCGCTGCGCCCCAGCGCGCCCAAACAATGTTACCGTCGGCTGAAATTCCGATTGCAGTTTGAGCAGGTCATAGGCATTTGCGCGGGCTTCAGAGGTTGCCGCCAGAACACTGGGGTTGCTGGTTAGCGCATTGCGCACCGCGTCCTTTAAAGAATCTGCAACTGCAAATTGCGCCCCTGCAAGGAGGCTACTCAGGCTTAAGAGAAGAACAAAACGCGAAGTCAAAACGCGTCCTCCAAAAACTGTGACGATCAAACGTTCATTAAGCAATGATTGAACGTACTATCAGAGACTTAGGCTGTAAACGATTGAATTGGGCAACCAATATTCTTGAAAGCCAAAATGAGCTTCCCCGTTGGGGGGTGTTTGGGGTCCTTATAGTCTTACAACCCGCCGTGATGGGTGAATTGACTATTCCCTTGAAAAACCAGTCAAGTTCAAGATCAAGCAATATGGGAGTGCTAGGTCACCGAGTCCGACGGGGTCCCCGTGAGGGGAATGTTTATAGCAACCTGATCAGTCTGGTGATGTTGGAGCGGGCGAGGCGATTCGAACGCCCGACCCTAACCTTGGCAAGGTTATGCTCTACCCCTGAGCTACGCCCGCTTCCTTGGGTGAGGTGTGGGATACAAAGCTAACCCGCGACCTGCAAGGGGAAATCGTGTGTTTTGCAAAAAAACTTTCGCAAGTTAGCCGTCGGGAGTTGGATCGTGGGAAACTTGGCGCGGAACACGCGTAGACAAAGCGTTTGTTGCCCCATTAAATTCCATTTCTGCACGATCCAGATTGCGCGATGTCACGTTAAGTGACTGAAGCTTGCGTTATTTTGGAGCCTCAGAATATTGAATTAAATCCCAGCGGTTGCCAAATGGGTCACGAAACACCGCCACTGTTCCATAAGGCTCGTGCCGCGGGACTTCTTCGAAATGAACACCCGAAGATTTGAGTCGTTGATGGTCTTTCTCAAAATCAAAACTCTCTAAAAACAACCAGACCCGACCACCACCCTGAGCGCCGATCGCCTGTTTTTGCTTTTCGTTGTCGGCGCGAGCCAGAATGAAGGATGCACCGCCACCTTGGGGAGAGATTTTGACCCAGCGTTTGCGTCCTTGATCGATGTCTTCGGTGACCTCGAACCCCATGACATCTCTGTAAAAGGCAAGCCCCGTTTCATAATCGGGGACGATAAGTGAAAGCGCTGACAGTCTCATGAGCAGACTTGTGACACAGAGGGGGCGTAGATGAAAATGGAATACCCGTCAGGTATTTACATTGGGTTCATCGATTTTCATGGAACGTAAGGCGTTGTAGAAAAAGCTAACCGGAAACTGTGCACCGTATCGGGGCGGATATAGGTGCTTTTGACATGCAAGGAGGATCCTGCAAGCAGGGTGGTTTCGCTGGTTGGTGTGAACCAGACATGCAGTCAGGGGGGTGATTCCCGGTTAGCTTGAATTTCAACATTTTTGGCAGAGGCCTTAGCCCGCAAAGCCAATACTCGATACATATCCTAACAAATAAATTTCGAAAAAACCGAAGTACTCGTTAACACTTAACAACAAAACATCTTAAAGCCGTCAATGTTGGTCGAAACGTGGCACCTTTGGAGCGGAAACCAGTTGTTTCCAACTAAGCGTCAAACCGAGTATTTATTCGAATTCGATAAGCAGGTCCTTTGCATCGATTTGCCCGCCGGGTTGCACATGCACAGCGGCGATAACGGCATCGCGTTCGGCGTGAATACCGGTTTCCATTTTCATGGCTTCGATGGTTAATAAAAGATCGCCTTCGTTGACGCTTTGTCCGACCTGCGCGCCCACGGATGCGACCACGCCCGGCATCGGTGCGCCAATGTGATTTGGATTGGCAATGTCTGCTTTGGGTCTTGCCGCCGTCTTTGCTGCGATCATCCGATTTGGCGTCCTGATCACACGAGGATGGCCGTTCAGCTCGAAAAACACCTTAACTTCGCCGTTCTCATCTGTGTCGCCAATGGCTTGAAGTCGGATTTCCAGTGTTTTGCCCGGATCGATCTCTGCAGTGATCTGGTCACCCGGTTCCATCCCATAGAAAAAGTTCTTTGTCGGAAGGGTGCGTACAGGACCATAGGAGCGATGCCGGCCCATGTAATCGAGGAAGACTTTTGGATACATCAGATATCCAGCGAGATCTTCGTCATCGATCTCCATCCCATTCAGCTCACTGGACACGTCTGCGCGCACAGCTTCTAAATCCACCGGTTCAAGATGCTTGCCGGGGCGGTCTGTGTTTGGATTTTCACCCTTTAGAATTTTTTCAACCAGCGCATCAGGGAATCCACCGGGAGGTTGGCCAAGATTGCCGCGCATCATGTCGACGACACTGTCAGGGAACGCCACATCTTTGGCTGGATCCTCAACATCGTCGCGTGTCAGATTTTGGCTGACCATCATAAGGGCCATGTCGCCGACGACCTTTGATGAGGGCGTCACTTTGACGATGTCACCAAACATCTGGTTCACATCCGCATAGGTTTGCGCAACCTCATGCCAGCGTTCTTCCAGACCAAGACTGCGCGCTTGCGCCTTTAGGTTGGTAAATTGGCCACCGGGCATTTCGTGCAGATACACCTCGGAGGAGGGCGCTTGCATGCCGGATTCAAATGCGGCGTAATGATTGCGGACCGCTTCCCAATATTCGCTGATTTCGCGCACTGAATTGATGTCCAACCCAGTGTCGCGATCTGTATTGCGCAAGGATTCAATCACAGTGCCCAATGTCGCTTGTGACGTGTTTCCAGACAAGGCGTCCATTGCGCAATCAACGGCGTCAACACCCGCTTCGGCGGCGGCAACAATTGTGGCAACCGCGACGCCGGCCGTGTCGTGCGTGTGAAAGTGGATCGGCAAACCAACTTCTTGTTTCAGGGTACGCACCAGAATGCCGGCGGCACTTGGTTTCAAAAGCCCCGCCATATCCTTGAGGCCCAGAACATGCGCACCCGCATCGCGCAGTTCTTTACCCATGTTTACATAGTATTGAAGGTCATATTTGGCGCGATCTGGGTTCAGGATGTCACCTGTGTAGCAGATGGTGCCTTCGCAGACCTTGCCGCTTTCGACCACGGCATCCATAGCGACGCGCATGTTTTCAACCCAATTCAAGCTGTCAAACACACGGAACACATCAATACCGGTTTGCGCTGCAACGCGGACAAATTCTTGGACCACGTTATCTGGGAAGTTCGTGTACCCGACACCGTTAGAGCCGCGCAGCAACATCTGGGTCATCAAGTTTGGCATTGCTTCGCGCAGATCGCGCAAACGCTGCCACGGACATTCCTGCAAGAACCGATAGGCCACATCGAATGTCGCGCCGCCCCAGCATTCAACCGAGAACAGTTGCGGAAGGTTGGCTGCATAAGTTGGTGCGACCTTGATCATGTCCAGCGACCGCATGCGTGTTGCCAACAACGATTGGTGGCCGTCGCGCATGGTGGTGTCGGTGATCAACACTTGGCTTTGGGCCTTCATCCAATCGGCAACCGCTTGCGGACCTTTTTGTTCCAAAAGGTTGCGTGTACCCATTTGGGCTTCGCCCTTAACCAAGGGTGGTTTTGGATCTTTCAGGTCTGCTCTTGGACGTGGACGGTCTTTGGTTTCCGGGTGTCCGTTCACGGTGATGTCGGCGATATAATTCAGCACCTTTGTGCCTCGGTCGCGCCGGACGCGGAACTGGAACAGGTCAGGCGTTTCGTCGATGAATTTTGTTGTGTATTCATTTGACAAGAAGGTTGGGTGTTTCAACAGGTTTTCGACGAACGCGATGTTGGTCGACACGCCCCGTACACGAAATTCGCGCAACGCGCGGTCCATGCGGGCAATGGCTTTTTCAGGTGTCGGGGCCCACGCCGTTACTTTGGTCAAAAGCGAATCGTAAAAGCGGGTGATGACACCGCCAGCATAAGCCGTGCCGCCATCCAGTCGGATGCCCATGCCCGTTGCAGACCGATAGGCAGTGATGCGGCCATAATCAGGGATAAAGTTGTTCAGAGGATCTTCGGTGGTGACGCGGGTCTGGAGCGCGTGACCATTCAGGCGCACATCTTTTTGGGATGCTTTTCCGGTTGCCTCTTCAATTGTTTTGCCTTCGGCAATCAGGATCTGAGCCTGTACAATATCGATACCTGTGACTTCTTCTGTAACGGTATGTTCGACTTGGACGCGTGGGTTGACTTCGATGAAGAAAAACTTGCCCGTTTCCATGTCCATCAAGAATTCAACGGTGCCTGCACATTCGTAATTCACATGCTTACAAATCTTGTGCCCAAGATCGCAAATTTCAGCGCGTTGTTCTTCGGTTAGATACGGGGCAGGGGCGCGTTCTACGACTTTTTGGTTGCGGCGCTGAACGGAACAGTCGCGTTCAAACAGGTGATACATACCGCCATGTTTGTCGCCAAGAATTTGAACCTCGACGTGACGGGCGCGGGTGATCATCTTTTCCAGATAGCCTTCGCCATTGCCAAAGGCGGCTTCTGCTTCGCGGCGGCCTTCCAGAACTTTCTCTTCGACTTCGTCCTCGGAAAAGATCGGGCGCATGCCGCGACCACCGCCACCCCACGATGCTTTCAGCATCAAAGGATAGCCAACTTCGGCGGCCTCTTTTTTAATTGCGGCGACATCGTCGCCCAAAACTTCGGTCGCGGGGATGACAGGAACGCCCGCTTCCATGGCGACGCGTCGTGCGCTGGCTTTGTCCCCTAAGGCGCGCATCGTCTCGGCCTTTGGACCAATAAACGTGATGCCTGCTTTTTCACAGGCGTCGACGAATTCCGGGTTTTCCGAAAGCAGACCATAGCCGGGGTGAATTGCGTCCGCGCCGCATTCACGTGCGACCCGGATGATTTCTTCGATGGAAAGATAGGCCGCGACCGGTCCCATACCTTCGCCTATGCGATATGCTTCGTCAGATTTAAATCGATGCAGCCCCAGTTTGTCTTCCTCGGCATAGACCGCGACGGTCTTTTTACCCATTTCGTTGGCAGCGCGCATCACGCGGATGGCAATCTCGCCTCGGTTAGCAATTAGGATTTTTTGGAAGTCTGGCATGACTTAAGTCCCCGATTGGCAGCTTTTTGCATTTGCAGCGTCGTTTATGACGTTTTGGTGACAGGGTAAATGCGTTGAATTGGGTACGAGGTGGAATTGCATCACTTGCTAGCGGTTTTGGCCAGTTTGACACGTGCCATCGCGTCTTCTGGCAAGCCTTGTGTGCTGCCCCAAAACGACGCAACATTTTGGCCCTTGGCGCGGCTACGTCCTCCCTTGAACCCAAGGACTTCGCGTAAAACGACACCTCGGCCCATCCGGGTATACCACCGCATTGCATGACGAATATCCAAGTTGGTATGAAAATAAGTACGCCAGATCGCTTTGGGACGCAGTTGCAATGTCATTTCTATCAGCTTGACCCATAAAAATATACGCAAGGGCGGCACGTTGGGACAATCCAGCACTTGGTGCTTGTAATCCCATCGCCGCAAATCTGGTTCGATGACTTTGCGATGGGAGGACGCGGCAAAGAAAGGGGTCCAACGATGCGGGGTTGCGAAAACGGACATGATTTGATCGGGATCATAACGCAGCAGAGACCGCAATAGACGCCAATAATCTGCGTCCGTTTCCTCCTCGAACCCGATGGCAAATGTGCATAGCCCGATCATATCATGCTGTCGTAGCAGTTTAATCGCTGTTTGGTCTGTTGTTTGATCGCTGCCTTTGCGAACAGTCGCCAAAGTCGTTTGATCTGTTCCTTCCAATCCCATCAAGAATCGTATGACGCCTGCGCGTTTGTACAGAGGCATCAAATCAGCATCTCGAACGATGTCACCGGCGCGGGTTGACCCGACGATCAACACGTTGACGTCCAATTCTATCAATGCCTCCAAAAAAGCACGCCACATCCGGCGCGAAGATGTTGGGTTTTCGTCGGCAAGATTGATCAATTCAATCCCGTGTTCCCGCACCAGCCACGCGATTTCTTGCGCGAACTTAACGGGATCACGGTGCCGCCATCGCGTCCAAAATCCACGTTGCCCGCAATAGGTACACAAGTGCGGGCAGCCTCGCGAAAATTGCAGGATAACCGCGCGCTTTCCGCCCCAATAGGAATAATCCTTAAAGTCGATCAGCTCCCATCCAATTCGATGCGCATCCAAATCTTGCAACATAGGGGCTAACGAGGTTGCTTTTGGTCCGTCAGGGGCGTGGTAGGCAAGTCCTCGAATGTGAGACAGATCAACGTTGTCGCGCAGAGCACACATCAAATTGCAAACGGTCGCTTCGCCTTCACCTCTGACGATCACGTCGATTTGCGGACAGGCGCGCAGCACGTCGTCCCAATGATAGGTCGGGAAAACACCACCATATATGATTGTGAGGTTTGGATGATTACGACGCAACATCTCTGTCAGGACCACGATTGTTGGATGGGCTGACGTTGATCCAGAATGTCCTATCAAAACGGCATCAGGGTTCATTTGCGATACGCGGTCCGCAATGTCCGTCAGTTCCAGATTTTCGCGATCTGCGTTCAACAGGTTGACGTCAAACCCTGCATCGATCAACGGACCACCGATCGAGAGCAATCCTAAGGGAGGTAAATGCTCCTTGGGAACGCGACTGCCGATGGCTGTGTGAGGGGGATTGATCAACAACAGTTTCATGATGTGCTCCAACAGGTTGTGTTGAAGAGATCAATATCGATTGGAATTGTGGACCAATCGCAGCATTTGCGCAGAGGTTGCGCAGTTTAAGTCAGATCAATGGGTTGGGGGAGGTGAGCGAGGTCTTTGGCACCCAGTTGACCCATATTGGCTTGAAGATCCTTGCGCAAAATCTCCACGAGGTGGGCGGGACCCGTTGATCCAATTGCAGCGAGCGCATAATGCCAGGCGCGCCCCAACATGACAAAATCGGCCCCTTTGGCCAAAGCCCGGAGAATGTCCAAGCCGCCTTCGATGCCGCTATCGAAGATCAGAGGCATGTCGCAGGATGATCGAATATCAGGCAATGTTTCGATGCTGGATAAACTGGCGTCAAATTGACGGCCCGAGTGGTTTGAAACCCAAATCGCGTCAACGCCCATTTGTCCTAATCGATTGGCATCTTCTGGGCGCATGACGCCCTTAACGATAAATGGACCATCCCAATGGTCGCGCAGCCATTTGACATAGTCCCAATCTGGCGAAGTTCGCAGCAAATACCCGATATGTGCGGTTGAAGACAGGGTTTGGGTGGGTGAGGTGTTATAGGCATCTAACATACGCATGCGGGGCATACCATGGCGCATTGTTCCAAGTGCCCAATGCGGGCGCGCGGCCACTTGGGCCAACAAGCGTGGCGTCAATTTAGGTGGTTGAGTTAGGCCCGCCCTTGTTTGACGTTCACGACGCGATGCGACTGGAACATCCACTGTCAGAACAAGCGTTCCAAATCCAGCAGCGCGTGCACGGCTTAGCATATCGCGACGGATATCTGGGTCACGTGGCGGGTACATTTGGAACCAAGCATTGTCGCCCAATGTATCTGCGACATCTTCTGGGGATGCGGCGGCCACTGTCGACAAAGTGTAGGGGATGTTCGCCTGTGCCGCCGTCGCTGCCAATTGTTGTTCAGCATTTGGCCAGATCAACCCAGACATACCAATTGGGGCAATCCCGAAAGGCAATGGCAGGTTTTGTCCAAAAAGAGATACGGACAAATCCGGTTCAAATTCGCCATGCAATATCGAAGGCGTAAAGCCGATCTTATCCAGTGCTGTTCGGTTGCGCGCGGTCGTCGCCTCGGTCCCGGTGCCACTGTCTAAATATTCCCAAACAAAGTGGGGAATGCGCTGTTTGGCTTTGCGGCGCAAATCTGAGATCGCAGGAAAGCGGGCATCAATGTTCATCCGGTTTTAGGCCATGATTTTTGAGATATGATCAAGGTGTAATGCGACCCTTCAGGAAACAGAAACCAAGGTTGCTGAAAGAGATAGGTGTAAAACCGGGTCTGGCGTATTCTTTTTTGGAATTTCGCGAGTGAGGTTAAAAAGTATGATACGCGTCTTTTACACAAGTGATCTGACCAATGGTGTAGATCGTAGCATGATCGAGAACATTCTTTGCGCATCAAGGAAGAACAATGAACGTGACGACATCACGGGTTTCTTAATTTTGCACGAAAACAAGATCATGCAATTGCTTGAAGGCCCAGAAGACGAAGTGGAAGCATGTGTAAAGCGTATTGCACAAGACCCAAGGCACACGACAACCGGTCGGATTATGAAATCAATGGCAACTCAAAGAGCGTTCAAAGGGTGGAGCATGGGATGCGCGAACATTGAAGATATGTCTCCGGCCGTGTCCGATTGTGTGCGTGATCTTTATCAGGTTGCAGACCGTGTCGAAGAGGCCCGTTCGCAAGAAATCCATTGGGAAAGCCAGTCGGCAGGACGATTGATAAGGTCGTTCCTTACTCAGTTTTCGGAATTTAACAGACGAAATGGGGTGGCCGCTTAGAGTGGTCTTTCCGTTTGTTCAGCTGACCGAATATTATCCGCAATAACAATTCATGCACGTTTAGAAGCGCTTTTTTGCTGCCAATCAGCAGACGTCTGGCATGTCTGCAGGTTATCTCAAATATCGTGCGCTTGCACGGCTACGTAGAATTTCTTCAACTTTTCCGTTAAGGTGTCAGCATTGACGCAAGGAATTTTGGAGGACTTTATGTCTATTTCGGCAGCTATAAAGGCGGTTGGTGGCGATGCGCCTGTTATTCAGACAGCAATTGATGCGTGGAATTCAAACGCTTCACGTCTGATCGATCTTGGGATCAATAATGACTTTAGGCGTGCCATGCTGATCGGCCAATGCGGACACGAAAGCGCGCATTTCAAGCATCGGTTTGAAAACCTAAATTACTCTGGGTCTGGGTTGTGGCGCGTTTTTAGAAAGTACTTTAAATCAGAAGCGGAAGCTGCAAAATTTCATCGCCAACCTGAACGTATTGCCAACAGAGTTTATTCTGATCGGAACGGAAACGGAAACGAAGCGAGCGGTGAAGGTTGGAAGTATCGCGGTCGGGGCTATTTGCAGCTGACCGGTAAAGCCAATTACAAAACCTATGGAAAATTGCTTGAGATTGACCTTGTAAATGACCCCGACAAAGCGGCAGATCCCGAGATTTGTTGGTTAATTGCCGCGCAGTTTTGCGGGCGCGTTAAACGCAGTGGCCGCACCTTGCTGGATTGGGTGGATGCGCCTGATCCGGATGTTGTTATGGTGACCTTGGGCATCAATGGTGGTCGTCATGGACTGGCCGATCGCAAGATTTTAACAGCCAAAGCTCTGGCGGCGTTAACGGGGGATGCTCCGACATCGGAATGGCAAGCTTTGTTGTTGAATGCAGGCTTTAACCCCGGCCCAGTTGATGGGTTAGATGGCCCCAAAACGCGAACCGCCCAAAAAGATGCAGAAAGACAGTTTGGGTTGACGGGAAAAGACCTTCTTAAAAGGCTACGAAGCCTTGCCTAAGGGTATCCGAACCTAGTGCAGAACATTGCGAGAACGTCTCTTTATCTCTGACATTGGGCGCGCTAGTGTTACTGCATGAGCAGTTACGATGAAAATGAAGCCTTTGAAGGGGCTTCCTTAGGCGCGCGCGCAATGGCCGCGCGCCCCGCACCTTATTTGGATGGGTTGAACGAAGCACAACGCGCAGCTGTTGAACAAATCGATGGCCCGGTCTTGATGCTGGCCGGGGCAGGAACCGGCAAAACGCGGGCGTTGACGGCAAGAATTGTTCATTTGCTGAATACAGGTCGTGTGCGTCCCAATGAAATTTTGGCTGTGACGTTCACCAACAAAGCGGCGCGCGAAATGAAAAACCGCGTCGGTTCTATGTTGGGGCATTCGATCGAAGGGGTGCCATGGCTTGGCACATTCCATGCGATCTGCGTGAAATTGTTGCGACGCCATGCCGAATTGGCCGGGCTCAAGTCAAATTTCACCATTTTGGATACGGATGATCAGTTGCGTTTGCTCAAGCAATTGATCAGGGCGGCCAATATTGACGACAAACGCTGGCCTGCACGCCAATTGGCGTCGGTTATTGACGGCTGGAAAAACCGGGCTCTGACACCTGACGCGGTGCCTGCGGCGGATGCCGGGGCTTATAACCACAAAGGTGTGGAGTTTTATGCGCAATACCAAACCCGGCTAAAAGAACTGAACGCCGTCGATTTTGGCGATCTGCTTTTGCACATGGTGCATATTTTCCAGACGCACGACGACATCCTCAAGCAATATCAACGCTGGTTCGCCTATATTCTGGTCGACGAATACCAAGATACCAACGTCGCACAATATTTGTGGCTGCGTCTTTTGGCCGGGGGTCATAAGAACATTTGTTGTGTTGGTGACGATGATCAGTCGATCTATGGCTGGCGCGGGGCCGAAGTGGGCAATATCTTGCGGTTCGAACAAGATTTTCCGGGCGCACATGTCGTTCGGTTGGAACAAAATTACCGATCAACCCCACATATTTTGGCGGCGGCGTCTAATGTGATCGCCGGAAACGAGGGTCGTTTGGGCAAGACTCTTTGGACCGACAAAAACGAAGGCGAAAAGGTTCGCTTGATCGGCCATTGGGACGGTGAAGAAGAAGCGCGCTGGATTGGCGATGAGATCGAGGCCTCGCAATCTGGCACGCGCGGTGTCCGTCCGATGTCATTAGACGATATGGCGATCTTGGTGCGTGCCTCGCATCAGATGCGCGCGTTTGAGGACCGGTTTTTGACAATTGGACTGCCCTACAAAGTGATTGGCGGCCCGCGGTTTTATGAACGCTTGGAAATTCGTGATGCGATGGCCTATTTCCGCATCGTTGTGTCACCGGACGATGATTTGGCGTTCGAGCGTATCGTGAACACGCCCAAGCGTGGGCTTGGCGACAAAGCCCAGCAAACGATGCAGCGATTGGCGCGCGAAAACGGGGTCAGCCTGATAGAAGGTGCGCGCATTGCTTTGGAACAAGGTGCGATCAAAGGGAAGGGGGCCACCGAACTGCGATCGTTGGTCGAACAGCTTTGGCGTTGGGGCAATCTGGTTGGGGCCAAAGATCTCAGCCATGTAGAGCTGGCAGAGCAAATTCTTGACGAATCTGGTTACACGTTGATGTGGCAAAACGACAAAACACCCGAAGCGCCGGGGCGGTTGGAAAACCTGAAAGAACTGGTTGGTCAGCTCGACAATTTCGAAAACCTAACTGGGTTTTTGGAACATGTCAGTCTGGTGATGGACAATGAAAAAGGCGGTGACGAAGCCAGAGTGTCGATCATGACGCTGCACGCCGCCAAAGGGTTGGAATTTCCAATGGTGTTTTTGCCAGGCTGGGAAGACGGTCTTTTCCCCTCGCAACGGTCTATGGATGAAAGTGGCATTAAAGGTCTCGAGGAAGAACGGCGATTGGCTTACGTGGGAATCACCCGGGCAGAAGAGGTGTGCACCATCACTTTTGCGGCGAACCGGCGTATTTTTGGTCAATGGCAATCGGCATTGAATTCCCGCTTTATCGATGAGCTGCCAGAAGAACACGTCGACATCCTAACGCCTCCTGGCCTTTATGGCGGTGGATATGGTGCGGCCGCGCCAAGCCATTCAACGCTTCATGATCGCGCAGCCGATGCGAATGTTTACAATTCGCCGGGCTGGAAACGTCTACAGTCGCGGTCAGGGCAACGGCCCATCAGCCAACCCAAAGAATCCAAGGCGCAAGTGATCGATCTTGATGCGGTTTCAAGCTTTACTATGGGCGAACGGGTGTTCCATCAAAAATTCGGTTATGGAAGCATTATTGGAATTGAAGGCGATAAGCTGGAAATAGAATTTGAAAAGGCCGGGACTAAAAAGGTCGTCTCGCGCTTTATTTCGTCCAGCGACGATATTCCATTTTAAAGGTGCAAGGATAATAGCTCCATGGTGAATTGGGGCGATTAAACACCTGGGCCAACAGATAGTCTGTTCGCAGTAACAGCTACATAGAATGTCATTCATGTGCTGTGACGCATCAATTTCATGGTTTTGAAAAAAATAGGCGGTGACCCAAGGGAGGAGAGGGTCACCGCCTTACACATCGAAAAGCTCAAGGGAGGAGAGAGCTTTCTGCGATGCCGTCCGCGCTATAAGGGAGGAGGACGCGCGGAATTCGAATTTAGTTGGTGGCGACCCCTAAGGGAGGAGGACGGAGCCGCCACCGGATTACAGACGCTTCAAGGGAGGAGAGAAGCGCCTGATTCCTAGAATTTTTATTGGCCTTTAGAACCGTAGGCAGCTTCCCACGCTATGCGACGGATTTCGCTGCGATTGATGCCTAGGTCTGCAAGGTCATGCGTCGACAACGCATGGAGTTCAGTGAATGTGGTACGGAAAACGCGGCGGTTGACCATATTTGTTTTCAAGTTTCGCAATGCGGTACGGACACCGTCTAGATTGAAACCATTGCGCGTTGCGATGTTAACGTATGCCATTTTTACCTCGTATAAGTTCGCGTTGCTGTTGGCCTAATATGTGTTAACTTTCTGCAATTGCACAATAGCGCATTTGGAAATGCTGCTATGCAGCAAGCGCAAGGCTCCGTTGGGGTACCAATCAGAGGTAGTATTTGATCAAATTGGCGACACCCTCTTGTGTCTGTCTCAAAATATGCCAGTTACCAATTAAGAATTTTCGGGAGGGACGCGGATGGCCGTAACAAAAGAAGATGTGTTGCAGGCATTGACGAAAGTGGCTCTGCCGAATGGCAATGATATCGTTTCGCAGGATTTGATCCGGGCAATTCGTATTGATGCCGGGCAAGTGAATTTTGTTATCGAAGCGCCAACGCCAGAAGTTGCGGCGCAACTGGAACCTGTCCGCCAAGCCGCTGAAGCTGCGATCGCGCAACTGCCTGATGTTGATCAAGTGCGTGTGGCATTGACCGCACATGGTCCGGCGGCAAAACCGAAAGATCCGCCAAGCCTAAAGATAGGTGGGCACCCCAAGCCACAAGAGGGACCTGCAAAACCCGCAGGCGTCCAACGGATCCTTGCTATTGCATCTGGTAAAGGTGGCGTGGGCAAATCCACAGTGTCTTCTAACCTCGCTGTGGCATTGGCCAAGCAGGGGCGTCGCGTTGGTTTGTTGGATGCGGATATCTATGGCCCGTCACAACCGCGTATGATGGGCATCAACAAGCGCCCGGCATCACCTGACGGCAAAACGATCATACCATTGCATGCTCATGGCGTTACGTTGATGTCGATTGGGTTCATGTTGGAAGATGGCAAAGCTGTTGTATGGCGTGGACCAATGCTGATGGGGGCGTTGCAACAGATGTTAGGGCAAGTGCAGTGGGGCGAGCTGGACGTCCTGATCGTTGATCTGCCACCGGGAACGGGCGACGTGCAGCTGACCCTTTGTACAAAATCTGAACTGAGCGGCGCAATTGTGGTTTCGACCCCGCAGGATGTGGCGTTGATTGATGCGCGAAAAGCCATCGACATGTTTGCTACGCTCAAAACCCCTGTGCTGGGGTTGATCGAAAACATGTCTCAGTTCACCTGTCCGGATTGTGGTGCAACACATGATATCTTTGGCCGGGGTGGCGTGGCTTCCGAGGCCGAGGCTTTGAATGTCCCCTTGCTTGGGCAGTTGCCTATCGACCTTGAGACGCGATTGGCTGGCGACGGGGGCACTCCGATTGCTGCGGGCAGTGGCGCAATGGCCGACGCGTATGCGCGCATTGCCGAGGGCCTAATCAAAGGCGGAATGGCCTAACGTCGCTTGTTTCAAAATGGCTTTGCCGGAAGCTCTTGCTGCATGGGTGTGCGTTCCGGGCAAACGGCCAGGGCGGTTGGACTAGGAGTCCAACGCGCCAAAGGCAACGGACAGCTTTCCAATCGCGCTTAGGACGTTAAAGCGATCAGCTGCATGGGAAATCATGGAACTGGCTGCGGGAATGCGTGGGAAAGCGCATAGATTCGGCAAATATCTACGAATCGAACCTTATTTTCTTTGGGTTTCCGAGCAGGTGCGGTGGAACATATTGAGAACATTTTGACTGTTTTGTAGAATTCGCAAAAAATATGGGAAATCATGGGAGCTTTCGGCGCTGCGCGTTCCTGATCTATATGTAGTGTCTGCTTGGATAATGCCTACTATTTGGGCGATTTATGTAGCTAATTCCGTGATTTTAGCTGTTGATTGATGAGGCGATTGAGTCCTCTTTTCTGAAAATTCTCAAAAAAATAGTTGCCAGCCCACGTTTTCCCATAGTATCCCTGTTTACATCAGATGAGGACGAGCTGGGGCGCTAAACGACCCCGACAAAAATCAAAATAGGTTTCATACAGGCAGTTCGCATTCATCAGACCAAGAGATCCGGCGCGCGAGCGAGCAGACATCCCCCCAGGTGGCGCGCGCAGCTGGACTACCCGCTCAGCGGGACGAGGGCGGCGAGTTGATCAGTGGCAGCAGATCAACTCGCCGTTC
>JBDWGM010000152.1:0-37947 GCA_039975755.1 Paracoccaceae bacterium
GTAATGCCCGGCAAAGCGCAAGTCAGTCTAGAAAAGTACTTCGACAGCTTCAAAGCTGCCGTCAGAGTTTTTGGCCGAGGGCAAGTATCGACCTACATCTTGGCCGGATTAGGCGACACGCCTGAGGCGATTTTGGATACCTCGCAGGAGCTGTGCAAGATCGGGGTCTATCCTTTTGTTGTGCCGTTTGTGCCGGTGTCCGGGACGCCCATGGAAAGCCATCCAGCCCCAGATGCTGAATTCATGTCGCGCATCTTGGAACCGCTATCTGGTATGATTTTACGCGCAGGTATGAGCGCCGAAAGCGTTAAAGCTGGATGTGCCAAATGCGGCGCGTGTTCCGCCCTTTCCGTCTACGAAAAGCTGAGGGTGTCATGAGTTTTCAGAACCCTCGCATTTTTCTTTCGCCAGATTTCATTATTCGAGCGGCGGCACAGCCTTGGGAATTGTCCGGCATCACCGAGCTTCGGCGGCAGGTTTTCGTCGACGAACAGGGTATTTTCAAAATTCATGACCGAGACGAAGTAGATGCCATTGCGCTGCCTTTGGCTGCGATCAGTACGATTGCGTCAGAAGCCGATCAGGTTGTTGGAACCGTGCGCATTCACGAAGAAGTGCCTCGTCTTTGGCGGGGATCGCGTTTGGCGGTTGCCCAAACCCATCGTCGCATGGGGCGGTTGGGTGCAGAACTGATCCGGTTCGCGGTTTGCACTGCCCATGGCCGTGGGTGCGACAGATTTTTGGCTCAGGTTCAGATGCAAAATGTGACCCTTTTTGAGCACCTGCATTGGGCCCCATTGCGCGAAATCGTGGTCCACGATGTGCCTCATATGGAAATGGAGGCGGACCTTAGCGCCTATCCCGCAATTCCAGATCCATTCGTTGGTTGGAAATCTCTTTCCCCTCAAAGGAGACGCGCCGCATGAAACCACAATTGCCGCTGCGCCAGATCGTCCGAACGCTGCGGGATCATCCGTCTATTCGGAGCAAACTGGACATCGCCCAAAGCACTGCGACCCTTGGGTTGACCTCAGAAAGCATGGGGCAGCCGGGGGATGATTGTGCCGTGCTGCCAACGCAAAATGGATATGATCTATTCGCCTGTGAGGGTTTCATAAATGCATTTGTGCAGGCTGATCCGTGGTTTGCGGGCTGGTGCGGTGTGATGGTCAATATCTCTGATATTTTGTCGATGGGCGGACGCCCGAAGGCCGTGACCAATGCGATTTGGGCTCCTAGTGCAGAGCTAGCAAATCCAGTTTTGGCCGGAATGAAAGCCGCATCACAGGCTTACGGCGTGCCAATCGTGGGAGGCCATACAAATCTGCACACAGACGCGTTGCAGCTATCTGTTTCGATTGTGGGCCATGCACGGCAGGTCATCTCTAGTTTTTCGGCCAAGCCCGGTGACGTTTTGATTTGCGCAGTAGACCTGCGTGGCAATTACCGCGAACCATTCGACAATTGGAATGCGGCACTGACAACGCCGCCAAAAACTCTTCGGGCGACGATGGAAATCATGCCTGAATTGGCTGAAGCCGGTCTTGTGAGCACGGGGAAAGATATCAGCCAAGGCGGTATCGCTGGAACCGCATTGATGCTGGCCGAAACTTCGAGCGTTGGCATCAACATTCAGGTGGATGCATTGCCGCGACCCAAAGACGTTGATCTGGATCGCTGGTTAAGGAGCTTCCCCAGTTTTGGCTTCCTTGTCAGTGCGCGAGTCGAAGACGCTGATGCCATTTGCGCTGCCTTTGGGGCACGAGGGGTGTCTGCCGCAGTTTGTGGCGACATTGTCGATGGCAGTTCCGTACATCTAACAGGTCGTGAGGGAATGGCGCTTTTTTGGGACTATGACCGTACGCCTTACCTTAACCTTACTCCGAAAGAGGCGCTCCATGCCTGAAACACATTTCATCATTCAATGGCCCAATGGACAGACCGAAGAATGCTATTCACCCTCTACTGTTGTGCGTGATTTTCTAAGTGCAGGAACCACTTACCCGTTGGATGATTTCATGGTGCGCTGCCGGATCGCGTTAGAAAAGGCCAGCACTCGTGTCGAAGCAAAATTCGGCTACCGCTGCTCAAGCGCGGAGGCACAATTGGACAAAATCGAACGTAAGGCCCGCGCATTTTCAGCACCTGCAGACGTTATCTGTTTGTCGATCACTTAAGGACCCTTTTCATGATACATCGCGAACATAAATCAGTCGTCATTGTTGGCGGTGGTCAGGCTGGGCTATCCGTGAGTTATTATCTGATACAGGAAAACCTAGATCATGTCATTCTAGAGCGGCACAAGAAATTTCATTCTTGGCGAGTGAACCGTTGGGACACATTTTGCCTTGTGACCCCAAACTGGCAGTGCCGACTGCCGGATTTCCCCTATGCGGGGGATGACCCGGACGGGTTTATGGTCAAGGATGAGATCACCGATTATTTGGACGCTTTCGCGCAAACCTTCGACCCACCCATCGTGGAAAACTGCGAAGTGACAAAGATCGCAAAACGTCCCGGTGGCGGGTATCTGGTGGACAGCAGTCAGGGGAATTACTCAACCGATCAGGTGGTGATTGCGACGGGCGGGTATGACAACCCGATTGTGCCGCCCTTTGCTGCAAACCTTGATCCATCGATCATGCAAATGCATTCGGTCGATTACCGCAGGCCCAGCCAGATGCCCGAGGGCGCAACCCTGATTGTGGGTACAGGTCAATCGGGGGTACAACTGATGGAAGACATGCACCTAGATGGGCGTGATGTGCATCTTGCCGTTGGTCCAGCCCCGCGTTCGCCGCGGATGTACCGCGGACGAGATGCGACCGATTGGATGCATGATTTGGGACATTACGACATTACCATCGACAAGCATCCGAACCCAGATCATGCCGTTTCCAAGACCAATCATTACATGACTGGCCGTGATGGCGGGCATGAAATTGACCTCCGCAAATTCGCGCGCGACGGCGTTTCTTTGTATGGGTCTGTCAGTGGGATGGAGGACAGCAGCATTCAGTTCCTAACGGATCTTGAAAAGAATTTAGATGATGCTGATAGCAGCTATCTTGGCATTCGATCCATGATTGATGAGTACATCACAAAGAACAACATCGATGCCCCAGTCGAGCCAGAATTTGAAAAGGTCTGGCGCCCTGAGCAGGAAATCACAGAGATTGATTGCAAAGAAGTGGGCATCACATCCATCTTGTGGGCGATTGGGTTCCGCCCAAATTACGGATGGATCGATGTTGATGTTTTCGACGATCTAGGGCGCCCTGTTTATGAGCGTGGTGTCTGTGATGCCGAAGGGTTCTATTTCATCGGCTTAGGGTGGTTGAACACATGGGGGTCTGGTCGTTTCCTGGGCATTGATGAGGATTCTCGACATCTGGTGAATGTCATTGCAGGGCGGCAAAAATCGACAATGCACGCGGTGTCATGACTGCCTTATCCGCAACTGTATGAAAACGGGAGAGCTATCAATTTGTATAGGTTTTCAGCTCGGCGTCGCCCCATTTCTTTGGACCACTTTTGAACAGTGTTTCTGAAACTGGCGGGCGCATTTTTCTGCCGTCTTGCCAATTTACTTGATCTATAGCTGCCAGTGGCTCAAGGGACTGTAGGCATTCGAAGGCTCTCCCGAGATAATCCCCAAAAGAGCCTTCTTTTCGCAAAAGGCCGATTAGAATTGGCCCGGTGACCAGAAGTAGGTTTCGCCGGAACTGTCATCGACACCGTCGTTGTCTGTGCTGATCCAAGCTGTGCCATCTTCAAAGATCGCTAGACCCTCGACTTTATCAACGACGTAACCGTTCAGAGCCTGCAAATCCGGGATCAAATCACGAACCGTTTGCTTACTGACAACAGGTAGATCGCCGCCCAATGGTGCTGGAACCATGTCCGCCAATGGAATGCGGTATATCATCTTTGTCACAGCCGCTGCGCCAATCTGATTGTCTCGTTCGATGACATAAACGTAGTCACCGTGCGCCACGATTTCAGACAAGCCAACCCATCCGGTGTCGGGGGCCGCTTTGGGGTAAAGAACTGCGCCCCATTCTTCTGTCTCAAGGTTATAGGACACAAGCTTGACGTGATGTACCGGATCATCCGCCCATTCACGTTGTACAGCCATCCAAAGGGTGTCGCCCACCTTGGTGATACCTTCAAAACCAAAGCGTCGTTCGACTGCCATTAATTCTGGGGGCAGACCGATTTCGCCGTCACGAAACTGGATCACACCATCTGCGTTAACGTGGTAAATGGCATGTGGGATTACGCGGTCTGTTCGCCCTTCGGATGCGATGTAAAACCCGCCTTCACCATCCAGCGTGATGCCTTCCATGTCGATCTGCTGCGCAGGATCGCCGTTTTGGCGCGTGACTGGAATTTGATCGATGATTGTGGCTGGCGTTGTGGTTGTGTCGATTTTGAAAATCGTCGGTTGAAAGCTGTAGAAGCTGTCATTGACGGCCCAGACGATACCCTCTGCATCGGCGATCATGCCGGAAATCGCTCCCCATCCGATCAGCTCATCAGCGCCGGCAGATGTGAGTTGTGGATAGGCTGGCACCGCGTCTTGCAGTTCATAAATCATAACGTGGCTACGCACTCCGCCATCTTCGATCAAGTCAGCCTCATTCGCAGTCACGAACAGATTGCGCGACGGGATCGCTATAGCCCCTTCGGGCGCAATCCCAGACGGCAAAAGTTGAGACAAGACCGGCGCGTTTGGGTTGGTCAAATCATAGACACCAACGACAGAGGCACGTTCAGCCAAAATAAAGGCCATTGGCGTTCCGTCGAACACACCAAACTCCATGCCTTCTGGTTCTACACCTTTCGCGTCAGACCGACGGTCTGGGTAGTGCCCGATTTCAATAATGGCGCGCTCAAAGGCAGTCCTGTTTTCATAAACAAGTTCGCCATTTTGATTGAAAATCGACCAGCCACGTGACCCGCCATCCATGTCACCTTCATTGGCAATGGCAAAATGCGTGTCGTCGATCCACTGCACGGCGTCAGGTTCGCGCAGACGGTCCGGTTGGGTCTCGCCAAAGATCAAAGCCGCGCGCTCATCAGTGGCGTCGATACCATCCAGATCAACACTTCCTGCTGAGAAATGGTTGATGACGCCTTCTTTATTAGCTACGACAATGTGGTTGTTTTCTTGCAAGGTGACAACGATCTCACCTTTGGCGTTGATGTCGACAAACTCCGGCTCGGGATCTTCAGGTGCGATGTCCGCCAAACCACTCACGTCGATGACATTCATCGTGCCGCAATCTAGCGACCCATCGACAACATCCACTGTCACAACAAAACCGCCCGGCAATTGCCCGACGCGCCCATCGCCAAGGTCTTCGTCGCGTTCATTTTCTATTGCGATCGCAATGAAAGACCCATCCGGAGAGGTCGCCGTTGAATCAGGCTGGCCACGCAGATCGCAAGCTGCGATTTCTGCCATCGTGCCTAAGTCAAAGGCTTTAACAAGGCCAGATGGGGCGGTGAAGCTTTCGGAGGTGTTCACACCAACAAAGGCAGTATTGGCAATGATGGACACGGCAGTCGGTTCTCCACCAACGTCGATGTTCCCCTTTGGAGAAGGGTTGTTCGGATCTGCAATATCAATCAGGCCAATGACACCTAGCGGGCTGTCTGTATAGACCAGCGTCATGCCGTCCTCATCGACGCTGATGATTTCTGCAGAGCTTTCCGCACTTACATCGACATTGTTGAGAGAGGTCGGAAAGCTCGCGATGCGATTAAACGCATCGGCATGTGCTATGCCTGCAGCAAGAGCCATGACAGAGGTCATGGAAAGAAATTTGATGGTCATCATGTTCCCCAGTAGCATTTGTGGGGCTCTAATGCGATGATCGTACGACATTAATGTAACAGCCGGGTTACAGTTTTGTAAAAGCTCGCCCATCGTGGGACCGATCGAGCACAAACTAAAATTCGGTTAAAACGCGCTCTGAGTTGACTTCAGATGTAATCTAAATTCTACTCAAACTTGCCTTTTGACATCGACGTAATCGGCCCATTGCAGACATCCGGCCCTCGTCCAAGATGCTGCGGTCGCGACCTGCACAGCGGACATTGACCGCACGCAAGAAGTGGTTAGATCATTCTATAGCTGCTTCGCGAGACAAAGTTAGCTATCGTTGCGACTGTGCCTATGACTGCTCCGGTAACCTAGTTGTTAAGTAGGTAACGCATTTCAACCCGTCTTTTCATTGTCGACAGTCTGATCACGCAGCCATTCCGCCAGTCGTACAGCCTCGGTCCGCTCGGATGCAATCAGCAAGTAATAAGCCAGATCACCCTCGGGCTCTCGGTCAATCACCTGGAGCGTTCCGGCCTCAATATCGCGCTCGATAAGGGCCCAAGACTGCACAGACAGACCGTGACCCGCGCGCGCCGCGGATAGGACCAGAGAGTTGGTCGGATAGCGCCGGCACTGTAGTCCATCAAAGCCAACACCACGCTCTGCAGCCCAACGTTCGTGTTCCACCCTCCCGGCCTCGAACAACCACGTTGCAGATATGAGGTCCTCTCGCATGGACGCAGCAAAGGACGGGGCGGCGACAATCGTGTAGGCCGCAGATGCCAGACGATGGGTCACCGGCCAGTGCCAATTTCCCGTTCCATAGCGGATCGCCATATCGTGGCTTCCGGACGCGAGATCGACATTTCGCAGCGACGGGGCCAAGTCGATTTGCACGGACGGGTGCTGTGCCCAAAATTCCGGTAGGCGCGGCATCAGCCAAGTTTCTGCGAACGCCGGAGTGCAGGCAACGCGAACAGGCCGCACTGCGCCAGTGCGGTCCAACAGGTCGACACCTTCAGCGATCGTTTCGAATCCAGCAGACAAAGACTGCGCCAGACGTCGGCCGTCTTCAGTGAGAGCGACGCCTCGCCCCGCGCGGCGCACGAGCTTAAGGCCGAACCGGGCTTCGAGTGCCCGAACGTGTTGGCGTAACGCGGCATCTGTAACATTCAACTCAGTTGCAGCAGCAGCATAGGTCACGTGCCGGGACGTTGCTTCAAAGGCCCGCAGGGCAGAGAGGGATGGGAGGCTCTTCCAGTCCATACCAGTTTATAGCGTAGTTGAGCTATGCTTTTCAAATTCGTTTTGAATTGCTTGGCTTTATAAAAGCACCCTAAAATTTGGGTGTTACACTTCAGTTAGTGAGGATCGACATCATGGATTTAGAAATTTGGCTTGCGCTTGTTGCAGCTTTGGCAGCGCTTCTTGCCATACCCGGCCCTGTCGTAGTGCTTTTGGTATCTCAAGTATTCACGCATGGACGTCGCATCGCTGTCAGCGCAATCTTGGGCGTTGCATTGGGTGATCTGGTGGCAATAACCGTCTCACTTGCCGGTGCTGGTGCCGTCCTGATCGCCTCTTCGACCCTTTTCACAATACTTAAGCTCGCAGGGGCACTCTATCTTATCTGGTTGGGAGCCGGATTGTGGCGTCGCGGTTTTGATACGCTCAAGTTGGAGCATGTTGAAGCTGATCATACTGCGCCGTCTGGATACAGCCGATGGCGTGCTTTTCGCCAAGCATTTGTTGTCACGGCTCTTAACCCAAAGGACATTGTGTTCTTTGTTGCGTTTCTCCCTCAGTTCATCACGCCAGATCGGCCAGCCACACCGCAGATCGTGATCATTATCATGACTTTCGTTGCCTTGGTTACACTTAGCACGTCGCTCTGGATCGCCTTTGCGGCCCGGCTGCGGTCAGGTCTAACCCATACCCGGACCCGTTTGTTCATCGCCAGATCCGGCGCGGGCGCACTCATCGGAGCGGGAGCATTCACGGCCCTTGCCGGCAGCACATAGCTATCATCCATGCGGTTTGTTCTTCTCACGTTACTGGGCCTGTTTTGGAGTCTTCGGCTCGTCGCAATGAAGGCGGCAGGAATTTCAGGTATTCCTGCAGACGTGATCGTCACTGTCGCGGTATGCGGTCTTGCGATCCTATTTTCGCTCGTGGCAATCTGGCGCTCTCAACTGCCACCCATAACGTCGGACGGGGTGCGGTTTTACATACTGAGTGGAGCTGTTGGCTTCGTCGCGCCGTTTTTCCTCGAAAGCCTCATTGCACCTCATCTTCCGGTATTCGTCCTTGCTACAATTATAGCAACCATGCCCTTGCTGACGCTGGGACTCGCAGCGATCATGCGCATTGAAAGCCTTGAGACACGCAGTGTTTTGGCCTCTATCTTAGGCTTCGGCGCAATCGTTCTATTGCTCGTCGATATGACAGGTGGACCATACGGCGAAACCGCATTCATTTGGTTGGTCGCTGCTTTTGGCATCCCGCTGCTCTACGCTGCGAACACTGTCTATGTCGCCTCAAGGTGGCCTGAAAGCACCGATGCTCTGGATGTGGCCTTTGCGCAGGCCGTGGTCGTATCCCTTGCTGCTGCAGCGGGATGGATCGCGTTCGGCAACGGTTCGCGACTGGTGCTGGCCTCGCTAAACTGGACCGCAGTGGGTGTGCTAGTGCTATGCGAGGGTGCTGCTCTGTTCCTTTATTTGCACATTGCACGAAGATCGGGTGCGAGTTTTGTGGCGCTCGCGAACTACCTCTCAATCCTGTTCGCCGCCCTTCTTGGTCAATGGCTGTTCGACGACAGATTGACCATCTTGTCGATCATCGCAGCGTTCATTCTGATTGGTGCACTAACGCTTCGAAGGCGCAAAACGTAAAATCACCTCATTAGACTTTACGCAGAACCAAACATCCTCCCGTCTTGCCGTTTCGTTCAACGAGGAAGCTGGCGCGGCAAAATCTATTCTGAATGCGCTCACAGCGCAAAAAATCGAATTCGCAAGTTGGGGTCTGAGCCGCCTTTGGATCAAACGCAACATGTCGATGCTGTGTGGCGAAGCAGTCATTATGTTCACGCATTCAGCCTCAAATGAGAGCTTTGTTTTTGCGTGCAAACCTTATTGACCGTACAATGGCCGAATGATCCAAAACATGTCGACCATGCCTCAACCCGTCCTTTGGTCTTTTCGACGCTGCCCCTATGCAATTCGGGCGCGGATGGCCGTGTTGAGCGCGGGTCTGGAGGTGGAACTGCGCGAGATCAAATTGAAAGACAAACCGCCGGCTTTTCTTAGCGCCTCAACCTCTGCAACGGTGCCCAATCTTCAAGCGGGTGATCTGAACCTAGATGAAAGTCTCGACATCATGAACTGGGCGCTTGGGCAAAGTGATCCGCATGGGCTGTTGAACATGCCAAATGTCGGCGAAACCTTGATTGCCCAGAACGATGGCCCCTTTAAAGCCGCGCTTGATCATACAAAATACGCAGTGCGCTATCCCGATCTTGATCCGCAAGCTGAACGGACGAAAGCTTCTGAGTTCCTTCAGTCACTCAATAAACGACTGGCCGCACATGCATTTCTGCTGGGCGACAGGCCCACCCTTGCCGATCTTGCGATCTTTCCGTTTGTCCGGCAATTCGCCAATATCGACAGGACATGGTTTGACAGGCAGCCTTGGCCTGATGTGATCCGTTGGCTGGACGGCTTCCTTCAGAGCGCCGACTTTCACACGGTCATGACAAAAATCCCCGTCTGGGAAGACGGCTCGCGCCCCTATCTTTTTGGCAATGCATCTGAATAGGTCGAGCAATGGCAGGAAAACCCGTAACAAGATAAACCTGGAATCCTTGGGCGCAGAAGTTCTGCGCTGAGCTACTAATGGAAACCGTCAAGGACGATGCGGCGCGACCGGTGCGTATTGAACTGTCTCTGCCTGTCTTTTGTGATAGTTGTGGCCAAGTTTAGGTTTACAGGACGGCGTAGGTCCGCTTTAGCACTCAGTCGATCAAACTTCGCATTTTCAGCGAAGGTCGGCTCGCATTCGCGCTGAGAACCGGATCGCACAGCGCTTAATCAATGGTTTCTGCGACCGCAAAGCGCCGGAAAGCATATTGCAGTGCGACCAATGTCAGAAACCCGATCAACGTCAGTGTTAGCCAGCTGGCCGCTATCGGCAGAACCGATGTGGCTCCCATCATTTTGAATGTGAACAGTCCCACGGCACACGATGTGGCCATGGAAGTGACAACGAAAATCGTTTTCGCGATAAACTCGACAATTGAGCGGCCAAGAAATTCGAAGTCTGCCCGTCCCATGGCAACGAGCTTTGTCGGGAACAGAAGTTGTACCGTGTTCTCGACTGCATAGATGAGAAACGTCACCGGAAGCGCAAAAGCGGCGAATACCAGTGCAGCTTTTGTCGTGACACCATCCTCAAAGACAAGTGCGCTTGCTATAATCGTCAAAGCAATGGCATAGGCCAAAAGCACCTGAACCACGAGTTGACCTGCGCAAATGCGCCACGGTGCGATGGGCAGTGTTTTGTAGATCTCCATCCGGCTCAGATCACCGCGAAAGTCGCAGATCAGATTGCGCGGAAGGATGAAGGCGATGAACACGTAGACAATCATCAAAGTCTGTAGGTCCGTGACCGGCGCACCAAGCGCCGAGGAAATCGGTGGAATACAGGCGGCGAGACCCACAAATATGATGAAAAGTTTGTACGAATTACGCAATGCGTTGAGGACCTGCCGCCAGGCAATGGCCCCCAAGCCGCCTGCAATTGGCGCGCGACGGAGCGAGCGCACCTCGGTCCGTTGTGTCGCCCAGAAAGATCCACCTTGTTTGATGCGATCCCATCGGTTGCTCAGTCGGGCGTTTTCCGCCAGAGAGCGGTCAGTTGTGCGTGCATCGAGCAGGATGACAGCGTGCAACAGCGCCGCATTGATGACGACTGCGACAAGTGCCCAAAGGGCCAGTTGTGACACCGATGACGCCACGAAAAGTTTGGCAAACACGATGTAGGGGATCAAGATTATGGACCCGATCCATGAGTGTCGAAACTCGGACAAAAGATCGATTATGCCACGGTCGGGCATAGCCCATGCGTAAAGCACAGTTGCCACTCCGATTGCGCCAAGCACCGCAGTAGCGGGCCATCGTAACTTCGCGAACCGACTGCCTTCGGCTGCGTTCCCAGCCATACCGATGACTGCGCTGTTTAACTGAACGAACACAAGCGTCAGGAGTGAGGCGATAAAGACGGACAGAGCTGATCCTGTTTGCGGCGGCGCAATGAGCGTGATGAACAAGCTCGTCAACGTGACCCCAGCGACATACGCGCAGAACTTATAGAGGATCAGATCCCGCCGACGGAACGGCCCAGTAAAGAGAAAATTGATCTCATTTGGCGAAAAATGAAACGTAGGGCCCGTTGTCATCAAGACGGTGAGCAGCGACAGCCCGAGCATGCTGAGCGGCATAAAAGTGATGATCTGCGCGCTCAATGCTTGCCGGTCCAGAACCGCGGATCCCAGGAAGCTCGTGTCGGAAGACCCGTTTGACGTGACCAGGAACCAAATGATCGCCCCGAAAGCGATGGTGAAAAGCAGGCCGCGCAAGCTTGCCAACTGAAGCAACCGCTGGCGCAGACCGCCACGCAGTCGCAAGATGAGAAGTTGGCGAAGTGCAGAATCCATCACTTAGACCGCCGTTGTCTCTGAGGTCTGGTCGGGTGCTTGCGTAATTGAGAAATACACTTCTTCAAGGGCTGACGTGCTGTCCGTATGGCCGACCTCGCTCAGCAGGTCTTCCATAGTGCCAAATCGGCGGCACTCGCCAAGGTTTAGTACCATAATATGCGTACACAAATTCTCGAACAGGCTCAAAAGGTGCGAGCTAATGATAATAGCCGCGCCAGCCCGCGCACGTTCGCGGATTGCTTGTTGAATCCCCCGGATACCTTGCGGATCTAGCCCCGTCAGGGGTTCATCGAACAAGATCACTTTTGGGTCGTGCAGAAAGGCACAGGCGATCGCCACTTTTTGCCGCATCCCGCGCGACAAGTTATGGACGAGCGTATCGCGCTTATGCGTAAGTTCGAACGATGCAAGGAGCGCTTCGGCATCCTTTTCGAAGTCTGCGAGTTTGTAGGCCGCCGCTGTGAAAGCCAGGTGTTCCCAAACCGTCATGGTGTCAAAGAGCCGTGGATCGTCAGGAATATAACCGAGGTTCTCTTTGGCTGCGATCGGCGCTTGAACAACATCATGGCCAGCAACCAAGAGACTCCCTGAGCTCGGCGGGATAATTCCGCACAATGTACGCAAGGTCGTTGTTTTACCCGCCCCATTTGGCCCGAGCAATCCGAGGATTTGGCCTGGCTCGACCGAAAAGCTGAGATTCTTCACGGCCGTGAAGCCTTTGTACTGCTTGCTAAAGTTCGTGACTGTAATCATGTGCTCTTCGCTTAACTCTTTTCGGTTTGCCGACTGCTTAGTGGGCTGGCATGCTCTCCAACTCCGTTCAAGTCATCGATGATTTGCACCGATTCATGTCAAATCTAAGTTCAAAACCGGTGCTCTCGACGAATTGTGTGTCCAGATTAGAGCGAAACAGGGGAAATATGGTTGGCGGTTGTGGTGCATTCGTTGACTTGCACCAAAAGAGCGCTGTGAAATCGACCTTAGAACTAATCTGTCATCCTACGTAGACATCAGACGAAAACAGTCAGGCGATAACCATCTGCCGTCGCGTGTTCGGGGTTACCAATGTAAATCATTTCAAATTACTCTGGTTGCGCAGATATGTTCCCAAACGTAACGTTGGGTAGAACGATCTCGTGCACACGATTGTCTAGGGGGAATTTATGAGATTTTTAGCAATTGCCGTTTTTCTAAGCAGCGTATCGTTCAGCGGGTCATCGGCCTTGGCTGATCAAGAAGACCTTGTGAGCGTTGGAAATAAGTTGGCGGCAGTTTTGCGGGCGGGACGGGCCGTGGTTTCCGCCAACCAGCCGCTGATCAATGACGCCAGCCAAGCGGACAAAGGTCTGACCCCAGACGTTTTCATGGCACAGGTTGCGACGGTTTACAGTTCGCAAAATGCAGACAGGCCTATTTTGGGCGATCTTTCAGAAATTGAACGTGTCTTGGTCGAAGCACAGCTTGAGGCTATGGCAAGCGTTGTCGCTGAGCAGCAGCCGCTGATCAATGCGCCTGACCTCGGCTTTAAAGGATTTATTCCTGCTGTTTTTGCGCGGTTGGTGAATGAGCAATTTGGCGAAACCGTAGGCGAGCTTGCCAGTGTAAAAGTAACCGCGCCGATTGATCTTGTCCGCAACCGCAAAGCGCGTCCGGACGCATGGGAAACGGCTGTCATTACCGAGAAATTTTTAACGGGTGATTGGACGCGCGGCGAGCCATGGTACGAAGAGATCAACGAGACGACATTTAGGATGCTGATCCCCGAATATTACAGCGAGTCCTGCCTGAGTTGTCACGGAGAGACGGCGGGTGAAGTTGACATCACTGGTTTTCCGAAAGAAGGCGGGAAAGAAGGTCAACTTGGCGGCGCAATCAGCATAATTCTCCGCGAATGAACGGGACGGACAAAAACGGTCTTTGGGCCTGGTTAAGCAGAAACCGGATTCCACTCCGTATCATTTCTCTGTCAGCTCTTTTGCTGGGTGCACTTATTCTGTCGACGATCGTGATTGCTTGGGAACTCTCGGCGAACCAGCGGCGCATCGATGATGCGACGGATCGCTTCCATCGGCTGGGAATTGCAGCCGAGGCAGATATGAACTTTGCGGCTCTCCGGTACTGGATGACGGATCTTTCAGTCAGTCTGTTGACCCTGTCTGAACGCAACGCCGAGGCCGCCAGAACCCGACTGGATGCCGCCCTGCTGGAGCTTGAAAAATTCGCCCCTGAACCTGCCCAGAAGATCAGAGAAGCAACGGACAGCTATGTCTCTAATGCGTTCAAAGCGGTCGATGCCTACACCGAAGGCAATCGAATTTTAGGCAATACGTTTCTCGCGCAGGCGCGTTCGGGAAGTGATGCTGTTGATTTGGCATTCGAAGAATTAATCGAAACACTGGCCCGAGACACCAATGACGCCAACCAGTTTGCCGCTGAGTCAGCAGAGAAATCTAGGATCCGCACGTTGTTTGCCAGCACGGCTATTTTGATTCTGGGGATCATCTTTACGGCCCTTGTTCTGCGTTCGATTCTTAGACCCATGAAGCGCATCAACGATGCCATGTCCCTTCTGAACGAAGGGGCAAAAGCTGTTGATTTGCCTGCCGAAGGGCCAGACGAATTCGGCCAAATGGCGCGAACCCTTCGCACGCTTAGCGACAGCCAAGCCGCACGCCGAGCGCTGGAAGCGAGAGCCATCGAACAAAGGCGTATGACTGAGACTGCAATAGAGACGATCCCTGATGGGTTCGCGCTATTCGACGCCCAAGATAACCTTCTCCTTGTGAATAACAGGTATCGGGAGATATTCGCAAAAATTGGCGAATGCCTGCAGCCGGGAACCTCTTTGGAAACACTGCTAAATGCCCAGATTCATGCTGGTTTGGCACGGCTCGATGGCCAAACTTCAGAGGACTGGATCGCGGAACGCCTCGCCCAGCATCGACGCCCGAACGGGATGCGCGAAGAGCGCAAACTCGGGGACAATTGGTTACTTGTAACCAAGCGCAAAACTCCAAACGGGGAGACGATAGCGATCTACACCGACATCACGGAGATGAAATCCCGACAGACCGAGATGGAAGAGGCTTGGCAAGGAGCCGAGACTGCAAATGAAGCAAAGAGCCGGTTCCTTGCATCGATGAGCCACGAGCTGCGGACCCCGTTAAATGCGATCATTGGCTACAGCGAGATGCTTATCGAGGACGCCACAGACGCGGGCGAGACGTCACAGATATCTGATCTGGAAAAGATCATGTCTTCGGGCAAGAACCTGTTGTCATTGATCAATGACATTCTTGATCTTTCCAAGGTCGAAGCCGGAAAGATGGAGATTCACGTCGAAAGGCTGGATGTGCCCAATCTGCTTGAAGATGTGGTCGACACAATCCAGCCGCTTCTCAAAGCCAACGACAACAAGCTGGTGTTGACCGTCGATCCAGATGTTGGGGCCATGGAGACAGACAAAACGAAGCTGCGCCAGAACTTGTTCAACCTGTTGTCCAATGCGACCAAATTCACAGAAAAAGGCACTATCGAGCTGAACGTTTCGGCTGAGGATGACAAAATCGTTTTCCTGATTACCGATACGGGAATTGGGATGACGGAACAGCAGCTGGCGAACCTGTTCCAAGCCTTCGTGCAAGCCGACGAAACGACCGCCAGAAATTACGGTGGTACTGGGCTTGGCCTCGCAATTGTCCGGGAGTTTACCGAGCTTATGGGGGGTAAAATCGAGGCACGCTCAAAGCCCAACGAAGGCTCATCTTTTACCATGACCCTGCCAGCCTCGCTTATCCAAACCGTCGATGAGATCACGCTGGCTCCGACCAGTGGCGACGCCGAAGTTTGTATTCTTGTGGTCGATGATGAACCCGCAGCCAGACAGGAAATGGTGGATGTCCTTAGCCCTGAAGGGTTCAGGGTTATAACGGCGGAAAATGCAACAATCGGATTAGAACTCGCGCGAAAACACCGGCCTGCAGCTGTTGTTCTCGATGTGATCATGCCCGGACGCGACGGCTGGTCTATGCTGCGCGAGGTCAAGGAAGACCCGGCGCTATGTCATATTCCAGTTATTCTCGCGACGGTGCTTGCAGACCGCGAGATGGGGCTGGCATTCGGGGCGTTTGACTATCTGAAGAAGCCCATTGATCCCAAGCAACTGATCGACCGCTTGGATCGGATCGCCTCGCACAGTGGTCGCGAAGTGCTTGTTGTTGATGACGATCCCACCAGCCGCGCGCTGTTTCGACGTATCCTTGTGCGTGAGGGGTGGGAGGTTCGCGAAGCCTCTGACGGGGAACGCGGGCTGGAACAGATAATTCTCAAAAGACCGTCTCTTGTGGTCCTTGACCTGATGATGCCAAATCTCGATGGGTTTGAAACCCTGCGTAAAATACGCACCACGGACGCTTTGGCAGACTTGCCGGTGATTATTGCGACCTCAAAGGACCTCGACAGCGACGAGTTTGATTGGCTTTTGGAGAACTCCGGTGATGTTGTCCGAAAGGGAACTGATGGACGCGCAGAACTGGTCACCGCGATCCGACGGCATGTGGCGCGTAATGTGGACGAACTTAAAAAGGAGCAGAAAAATCATGCTGAAAATTCTGATCGTTGAAGACAATAGCATGAACCTCGATATGTTGTCGCGCAGGTTGGAGCGCAAAGGATTTGAGGTGATTTCTGCACGCGACGGACAAGCGGGAATTGAAGCTGTTATCAACGAGCGCCCGGATATTGTGCTCATGGATATGAGCCTTCCGGTGTTGGACGGATGGGAGGCGACCCGCAGGCTTAAAGCGGACCCAGCGACGCGCGATGTCCCGGTGATCGCATTGACCGCCCATGCAATGGAGGCTGACCGCACTGTGGCTCTTGAGGCGGGCTGTGATGACTTCGCTACCAAGCCCATCGATTTCCCGAACCTTCTCGAAACAATCTCTCGTCATGCACCGAGTTAGGACATGATACGCACTGACGACGTCTCGCAGCAGGCAATTACGACGCGTATCGCCCAACGTTTGGCCGGGCCGGTTGAGGTAATTCTAGGCTACCAAGAGCTGATCGTGGAAGACGTGCAGAGCAGCGGCCCACCGGAGGCGCTTAAAGATGCGCAACAGGTGTTAAAAGCCGCCCGTCAGCTTCACAAGATCGTCTGCGACCTGGTGGAATCGAATGAAAAGTTCGCGGATGCAGCGGTCGTACGACATGATCTACTCACGCCGGTTAATGCAATCCTAGGATACTCCGAGCTTTTGATTGAAGAGTATTCAGAAGTGCTCGAAGCTTCGGTCCTTGCCGATTTGAACATGGTCATCGCCGAGAGCACAAAATTTCTGACACAGGTGGATGGATTGCTGGATGTCTCTAGTGGCATTCTCGACACGCAAAGCTCTGATGTGGATGTCGGCATTGCGGCGGGCTTGGCGCGGACCTTGTCCGAATCGATACCCGACCGTGCAGAAACTGGCCGCATCTTGGTAATCGATGACGTCGAGGCCAACCGCGAGCTGCTGCGCCGCCATCTGGTTCGTCGCAATCACACGGTCGTCACGGCAGCAACTGCGTTGGAAGCTCTGTCGCTGCTGAAAGTGACAAATTTCGAACTGCTTCTCGTCGATGTCTTGATGCCAGATATGAACGGCATCGACCTGCTTGGTGAGCTGAAATCAGACGAGAATCTGCGCGATATTCCGGTCATCATGGTCTCAGGGCTAAAAGAATATTCAATGGTCGCGCGCTGCATCGCTGCCGGTGCCGAGGATTACCTTCACAAGCCCATTGATCCGCTCTTGCTTCACAGTCGGATCGGAACCTGTCTTGAGAGGGTTCGTTGGCAACGCCGCGAAAGGCTGTATCTTAACCGGATCGAAATTGAACGGGATCGTGTCGACAAGCTTTTGCAAAATATGCTTCCGACACCAGTCATCGCGCGCTTGCAAAATGGCGAAGAAACGATTGTTGACCAGATCAATGATTGCACCGTGATTTTCGCAGATATCGTGAATTTCACGGCGAAAGTCACTGAAACTGAACCGTCCTATCTGTTGAGTCAGCTGACCGACATTTTCTCGATGTTCGATGACCTCGCCGATAAGCACAATGTCGAGAAAATCAAAACGATTGGAGATGCCTATATGGCCGTTTCCGGGGTTCCCGAGGCCTGCGAAGATCACGCGGCCCGTGGCTTTGCGCTTTGTCGTGATATGATTCAATCCATGGAGACCCAGTTTAGTCACGGTTTTTCCATTCGGATCGGATTGCATTGCGGGCCCGTGATCGCAGGTTTGGTTGGCAAAAAACGATCTATCTACGATGTTTGGGGGCATGCCGTAAATATGGCGAGCCGTCTGGAAACATCCAGCCAACCCGGCCACATTCACATGTCGTCAGACGCCTATCAACAATTGAAAACGGAACTCGGCCCCAGACAACCGCAGTTAAAAATGCTCAAAGGACTGGGTGAGCTCGAGACCTATCTGATCGACTGAGCGCTGGTGATGCGACTGTACATGGCTTACCTGGCGAATTTGCGGGACAAAATGAGCTTTCGCAGCCTTTGCGCCAATGACTGCTTTCAAATTGTGCTACCCGCTTCGGTTAAGTGGTTAAGTCAAAAATCATCCGAATAGCTGGCCTCGTAAATTAGGGCCTAGACTGGCTTACTCGTGCAGGTGAGAAGTTTGCCAAGATCCTGGTCAATTCTATTAACCACCAAAGTGATCTAGAATAAGATTGAATCCTTACCCTTCAACCGTTTCATAACTGCCGTCAGAATCATGGATTTCATAACCAGAGAGAGGTGGCGAGAATGCGCAGATCAGGCGTAAGTCGCCTTTGAGGGCACGCAAGATATGCTTGTCGTGATTGTCCAAGGCATACATCGTTCCCGGTTCGATAGGATGTCTCTCTCCTGTCGCAACGTTTTCAACCTCGCCAATCCCCTCGATGCAGTAATTCGTTTCTAGATGGTTTTTGTATTCCAGGTGTAGTTCTGCGCCCTCTTTGACCAAAGTGTCATGCATAGAGTAGCCCATTTTATCGTCTGCCAAGACGATGCGACGGCTTTCCCAGCCCTCGCCACTGGCATGTCGCCAAGTGTTTAAAATTTCGGTCAATTTACGAACGATCACTGCTTTTCCAACTTAGTATTCGAGTGAGTTAAGGTATGTGGCTCAGCCTTTAAATTTGTCGAGAACCTATCCATGGTCTTCTAGGGTGTCCACGCGTCTGAGGGCCCAAATGGGCGTTTGGGATAGAACGTTACATCGCAGTGAACCAAAGCGATGTGTCGCTTGCAAAGTGGTCGATCAAGGCGCGCACGCGCGTCGTCAGGCGGCGGTTTTGTGGGAACAATGCCGCAACGACATAGGGTGTCAAACGGTTCTCGGGGAAAAGCTCAATCAACTCACCGGACTTAAGCGCATCAAAGACAGTATATGCCGGGCAACGGGCGATTGCGACACCGGAGGCCGCCAGTTTTGCTGAGGCAGCAGGGGCGTTGGTTCTGAACCGCCCTTGTACTTGGACGGCCGTCTCTCTACCGTCGATATCGAAACGCCAGACTGTTGGCTCTGTCATATTGCCATCTAGGATGCATTCATGTGTTGCGAGTGCCAGCGGATGCGATGGGGTGCCCACTTGGTCTAGGTAGGCAGGTGATGCGCAGACGATCAAAGGCATGGGGCCAAGTTGCCGCACTTTCAAAGAGCTGTCGCGCATGGGCCCGATACGGATTGCCAGGTCGAGCCCTTCTTCGATGATCGACACACGCCTGTCCGAAAGTCTGAGGTCAATCTCGACCTCTGGGTGCTTTGCGGCGAAGTCGGCAAGAGACCGGGCCAGGCGTATGGATCCAAATCCGGTTGGGGCAGAGATATGGATGACCCCGCGCAGCGACATCTGTTGATGTCGAACAGTTTCCTCAAGCTCTTCGAACCCATCAAGAAGGGGTTCACACATGGCCAGATACGTGGTGCCGATTTCTGTTAGGGAAACACTGCGCGTGGTTCGGTTCAGCAGTTGTACGCCAAGCGACTCTTCCAAATCCGCAACATATTTGCTGACCAACCGTGCGGAGCGCCCCATGCGCTGTGCGGCAATTGTGAAGGACGCGTTTCTTGCCACAAGTGCAAAGGCGCGCATCCGGTCAATTTTATCCATGTTATATTGCGCCCTTTCAGGGCTTAAACTTTCTCCAAAACTGGCAATTATCCCCTCTGAACGCAAGTCGTATCTTTTGATCCAGATAACTCACGACAGGAACCTACCCATGCCCAACGCTGTCCGCATTCACCACTTCCCAAAATCCGGTCACGCACATCGCGCGTTGGTCTTTGCCAAATTGGCCGGCATTGCCCATGAAGCTGTCTTTGTGGATTTACCGGCAGGTGAGCATAAAACACCTGAGTTCCTCGCGATGAACCCGAACGGCCAAGTCCCAGTCCTTGAAGATGGCGAAACAATTGTCTCGGACTCAAACGCAATCTTGGTCTATTTAGCGCGAAAATACGCGCCGAACTGGCTGCCAAACGATCCGGTCGGAGAAGCCAATGTGCAACGCTGGTTGACGCTGGCTGCGGGCGAAATTGCATTCGGTTCATGTGCGGCGCGGCTGATCACCGTTTTTGGCGCGTCATTGAATGCTGATTTTGCAGCCGCAACCGCAGCCAAAGCGATGCAGAAGCTGGAGATAGGTCTGGACGGGCGCGATTGGCTTGTCGGTGACCGGCCGACAATCGCAGATGTGGCGGTGTATTCGTACACCGCGCACGCGCCCGAGGGGAACGTCTCGCTTGAGCCGTATCCAAATGTGCGAGCCTGGGTTTCACGTTTCGAAGCATTGGACGGCTTTGAGGCAATGCCGGCAACCGCCGCCGGGCTGGCCGCTTAACATCCGATTGCCCGGAGAGCTATAGATCTCCGGGCGCTCCCTTATTTCAAATTGGATACCCCTTATGTCGACCCAAGCCCCAAGACACCCTCTGCCACCCTTCACGCGCGAAACAGCTATTGAGAAAGTACGTCTTGCCGAAGACGGCTGGAACGGACGCAATCCGGCCAAGGTTACGTTGGCTTACACCCCAGACAGCAAGTGGCGTAACCGTGCTGAATTCCCCGAGGGTCATGCGGAAATCAAAGCGTTTTTGACCCGCAAGTGGGACAAGGAGCTAAATTACCGCCTGATCAAGGAACTCTGGGCGTATGAAGGAACCCGCATCGCCGTGCGCTATGCCTATGAATACCATGATGACAGCGGCAACTGGTTCCGGGCCTATGGTAACGAGAACTGGGAATTCGACGAAAACGGTTACATGGCACGCCGTTTTGCGAGCATCAACGAACGCCCCATTGCCGAAGAAGACCGCAAATTCCGCTGGCCATTGGGAAGGCGCCCCGATGATCACCCCGGCCTCAGCGATTTGGGGCTGTGACGCTGAAACCCGTGTGGCTGTACAGAAATCATACCGGATGCATGGGGCGCCTTGTCCGCAGGTGGCCTGCGGTGTTTGAAGCCACGTTAAAACACCCTCGCTGACACCTTAGAAGGAAGAATGACATGACAACTGACAGGTTATCCCCCCTTTCCGCAGGTTCCCTGCGCGTCGCCGTTTTGCAAATTGCACCTGTGTTTCTGGATGCTTGGGCGACTTGGGAAAAGCTTAAATCAATGGGTGCCAAAGCGGTGTCCGATGGCGCGGAAGTGCTGATGTGGGGCGAAAGCCTGATCCCGGGATATCCAAACTGGATCAGCATGGATTCATCCGAAGAACAGGAAGCCGCATATGCGCTTTATTGGGATCAGTCTGTCACGTTGGATGACCCTCTTGTTGCGGATATAAAGGCGTTCGCCAAAAAACATAAGGTCATGATTATTGGTGGTGTCGCCGAACGGGTCAGTGGATCGATCTATGCAACGGCCATGACAATCGATGCCAGCGGCGAATTGGTCGGGCGTCACCGCAAGCTGAAGCCGACATGGCGCGAGCGGTTGGTCTGGGCGGATGGTGACGGGCTTGGCCTGCGCACCCATGCGACAAAGATCGGCCGGATTGGCTCGCTCAATTGCTGGGAAAACTGGCTGCCGTTGGCGCGCGCGGCATTGCACCAGCAGGACGAATTCATTCACGTTGGGCTTTGGCCCGGAAGCGATCATCTGGTGACAGATATCACCCGCTTTATCGCGCTTGAGGCCAAGTCGTGGTCGATCGCGGCATGCGGGTTGCTGCGCAGCTCTGACATGGCACATCTGAGCGAAGAACAGTTCCCCATTCGCGAACGGGTGCTGGCACACAAAGACACTTGGCAAAACGGCGCATCACAGATCGTCGCGCCAAACGGGGATGTCGTGGCTGGCCCATTGCTGGACGAAGAAGGCATTGTGGCGGCTGATCTTGATGCGAAATCGGTGGTGGCTGGACGGCAGTTGCGCGACCCAAGCGGGCACTATTCCCGCCCTGACGTGTTGGAATTGTCCATCCATGGGCCCAATTCCGGCAGACAAAGTTAAACAGATGCAGATCAAAAAGCTGACCGGTTTCGTTGGCGCTGAGATCACCGAGATTGATCTGAAAAGCGGCATTGATCCGGCAACGGCAGAGGCTTTGCGTGCGGCCCTTCGCGAACATCATATGATTGTTCTGCGGGGGCAGCACCTGTCCATCGCGCAGCAAAAAGACCTGAACGCGGTGTTTGGCCCGACCATGCAACTGCCCTATGTCGCGCCGCTTGAAGACGACGCGGATGTGATCGCCGTTCTCAAAGAAGCGCACGAGCAAAAGACAGGCGTGTTTGGCGGCGAGTGGCACACCGATTTCAGCTTTCTTGAAAACCCTCCTGCCGGGTCTGTGCTGAACGCAGTGGATATCCCGGACACGGGCGGCGATACGGTTTGGGCGTCACAAGTGGCCGCCTATGCGTCTTTGCCGAAGGAATTGAAAGACATCGTGGACACTCACAAGGCGATCCACGTGGGCAAACCCTACGGTGTTCAATGGGCACCGCCTGTCAGTGCACGCGCCAATGGCTCTATCAAGATGACGCGCGGCGACCCGAACGCCGACCGCGAGGTGGCGCATCCTTCGGTTATCACGGATCCTGTTTCGGGAAAGAAAGCGCTGTTTCTGAATATCATTTACGTCACTCGGTTCGACGGCATGAGCGAAGAAGAAAGTGCCCCCATTCTTGATGCAATTTACAAGCATTGCACGCGTCCTGATTTCTCTTGTCGCCTGAAATGGCAAGCCGGGGATGTCGCTGTTTGGGACAACCGCATGACGTTACATTACGCAACCAATGACTATGACGGTGTCCGCCGCTTGCTGTATCGCACAACCTTCGCAGCTGATCGCCCCAGTTAAGAGCAAACCATGTTCACAGAACTGAAAAAAACCCTTCCTGCGCGCGCGTTTCTTGACCGTATATACGCGGGCGAAATGTTCTGCTTTCGGCAACTGCCGGAAATGTGGGCCATCATAGCGGCCAGTCAATCCCACGCCGAAACGTGCCTTGCACCGCTTCACCCGACACGGGCGCATAATGATCTGTCGCGCGAAGCTTTGATTGATACATTCGGTGTGTATCGCCGCAACTATCACAAGAACGAAGATGTTCAGGCCCTTTGGTCCGACTTCTTTGCAGCCATCGGATTTGATCTGGCCAACATCGCCCGGGATCGCACGCTCGCCCGTGTGCAAGTGCCGTTTGAACAATCACCAGACCACAACAGCGACCTAGTGACTGCACCGCTGGCCTTTCATCGCGACACGTGGGGGTCAAACGTCTATGCACAGGTTAACTGGTGGGCGCCCATCTACCCGATCACGGCCGACCGCACGATGCAGATGTTCCCCGACCTGTGGGACAGGCCATTGAAAAACACCTCCGGTGCATTCGACTTGCTGGAGGTCATAGAAACACAACGCACAAATGGTCGGCGGCAAAAAAGCCCGGACGATCATATCCCGCACCTTGCCGAAGATGGTATTCAAAGCACAGCACAGCCTGTGGTCATCGAACCCGGTGATATCATCGCCTTTTCCGGCGCACACGCCCACGGTTCGGTACCGAACGCAACAGACATCACACGCCTCTCGCTCGAGACCCGCACCGTCGCCATTGACGACATGCTTGTAGGACGCGGTGCACCCAATTTGGACGGGCACGCGAAATGGATGGCGCCGGGATGGTTTACCCGCATATCCGACGGGGTTGCATTGAACGATGTACTGGGAACCCCAAAGTTCGTTGAAAGCGACACGGCTGTCATCGATGCGGCATGCCTCCAAGATTGGAAACTAAAATCAGCGCAATCCGAGATTGAGTCTCTGAAAGCGCAGCTGAATGAGAAAGAAATCACGATCGCTGAACTTCGGAAAGAGGTCGCAACCTTAGAGCAAAAATAATGGCTCATTGAAGGCTGCGGCGACGACAATTGGAACCTGTAGGGCAACGTTCCCCGCATAACGACGAACAAACCTGAGGGTGGAACTCTTTGGTTCAGGGGTTCGATAGAAAAGGTAAACGAATGACACAGAAACATGCGCTCCACGAAGGTGAACTGCGACTGCAAAAGCTTAGACATGTACCAAGTGAGCTGGCCGACGTTATTCCCAAATACATAAACGGCGACATGCCTGTTCAGCATGCAGAGTTTTTCCCCGGTTTGTCCTTTTTGCCGTTAGGAACGCTGGACAAACAGGGCCGTCCTTGGGCAAGTCTCTTGGTCACAAAGTCGAATGACGATCCGACCCTTGGCATTGTCGTGTCCAGTCACAATCAAACGGATATTGTCGCTGAAACGAACCCGTATGATCCGTTCGTCCGTGCGTTGGGTGAGGAACAGACATCGTCGTCTTCCGACAAAAGATTGTTTGCTGGCGTTGGGATCGACTTTACCAACCGGCGACGCAACAAACTCGCAGGTCTGATAAAACCCATTTCCATCGGAAACGCGGGCAAAATCAGTCTGCAACTTTTGACGGATCAACACCTTGGGAATTGCCCCAAATACATCACTGTCCGTTCTTTGGAGCATGAGGTTCGCAATGCCGAACTTGTCCTCGACAGCCCGGCCGCTGTGACGGAACCGCTTCCAGCAGAAGCAAAGCGCTGCATAAACCGTGCAAGCACGACTTACTTGGCGACAAAACATACCGGACAAAAAGGTGACGTTCCGGGTGATCAACGCGATATGGGCTTCAATCACCGTGGCGGCACACCGGGTTTTGTGCGCCTCTTTGAGGAAAGCGATGGTGAGAACGTCACGACCTTTTTGATTTTACCAGACCACTCCGGCAATCGTTTCTATCAATCATTGGGCAATATCGAAACCGACAAGCAAGTGGGAATGATCTTTCCGGATTTCACGACTGGCGACATCCTCTACATCACAGGCACTGCCGAAAATCTGCATGATGCAGAGGCCGAAGCGATCATGCCGCGTGTGGGTTTGCTAACGCGCATCCAAGTAAACGGCGCAGTTTTCGTGAAAGCTGGCTTGAACCTGCGGCTTACATCTGACGAGCAATACTCTCCCTACAATCCGCCTGTGAAATACCTGAAAAGCGAACTGGCCCAGATGGGCCATGTGACAGAGGCGCAACCCTCAGAGCCGGTCAAAGCCACTCTCGCTTCCGTGCAAGCGCATTCTCAAAGTATCAGTACGTTCACCTTTCAACTGTCCTCGCCGATTGAACAGGGCTTGCCCGGCGGGTTTGGCGTCTTCGACTTTTCGGGGCTCTTGGATACTGGATATCGCCACATGGATGAGGCCAATCCGCAGATGGTCAACGAGGATTATATTCGAACTTGGACTGTCTCAAGTGTACCAGCCTTTGACGCCGAAAAGAACATGTTCCATTTGACCAATCAGGTTGCTGTTACCGTCAAACGAAAGCCCGGTGGCGGAATATCCAATTTCCTGCATGAACATTCTGGCAAGTTAATCGAACAGAACTTGCAAGTGGATTTCAAAGGCACGGGTGCTGGATTTGGTTGCTTTACGCCAAGCCTCAAAGAAGCTGCCCCGAGCGTTCCGTCAAAGATGCTCTGGATCGCTGGCGGTGCCGGTATCACACCATTTATGGCCATGTGGGATGGCCTAATCAAAATGGCAGATACGAACCCGGCAAACGTGTCATCTGACATCGTTTTGCTGTTTTCTGGTCGCGATGACGACGTCGGCATTTTGAAGCATTTTTTGGCCCGGAAAATTTCGCCTCCGGAGAACCTGAAAATTCAAATCTTAGTCTACCAAAGCGTCGGGCAAGATCCGGCCAGGGCAAACTCTGCGCTTGATGAACTGCGCAAAGAGGCCGCAGGCACTGTGCAGAGCATCGAACAAAGGCGTGTGCAAATGTCCGACCTTAAAACAATCAATGATCTGGGCAGCAGGGACGTATTCCTCTGTGGACCAGATAACCTGATACGTTGGTACAATGACGCCTTTGAGACATTGGACATCGATCAATCCAAACTGCACCAAGAGTCGTTCTCATTTTGAGACCGGCAGAGCTTAGTGTCGTGTGGTCTGCTTCTTTAGCCAGAAAAACCAGAAGCTAACGAATAGGTGCTTTGAAGCCCGATCGGTATGTGCATGAAAATAGGGCAAGAACCACGCCTCAAAAAATCGACACGAAACATGAAGCGTACGAATGAAACCAACAGTGTACGCAGAATTTTTTTCACTTTATTTTCAGCATGCACAAGAAGAGCCCGCACAAAGCGCGAGTTGCATGAAAATCCGACTTTTTGTGGTCGAGCGCACCAACTGTCGGCGGGGCTCAGCCATAAGTAAGACTGCATAGGTTTTCAGCTTCGCCTGCCTTGATAGGGCCCAAACTGGCGTCTTTCAGACCTTTTTGGGCAATTTAGTCGACAGTCTTCCTAAGCAAACCTTGCTTAAAACATTTGCTAAAGTCCGCTGCGCGGGACAAATCCGCCTTGCCGTCCGTATGGCCAACTATCGCTCTTCAAATGTCGCATCGGCAGCGATAAACACCGAGGGTGGAAACCGGACCTTCGCTGCTCCGTAGCAATATCTTCAGAATTCGCCGCAGCGGCGCCTTAACACCGGGAATAGGGGGTCGTCCTGTTTTGGGCAAACTCATTCGCAAGATCCCGCAGTTGTCGTATGACGGGCAATCCTTGACAGCGTTGACTACTTGGCGAAAAAGACCTCTTCCATCGGTGACCACCATTCGTCTTTGCCGCGGCTTGTCAGGGGGTCTTTCAAGGCTCCGGTTAGCTCCAACCATTCTTTGATGCGCGCGTCATCTGTGGTTTTATTAACATCAGAGGCGAAGTCTGTGCCGGTATATTCCCAATAGGAAAACAGCAGGTTTTCCGGCTCTCGCAGGAAGATTGAGAAGTTATGGATGTTGCGATCTTTCAGATCTTGAACAACTTCCGGCCAAGGGTTCGCATGTAGTACTTTGTTGCGGGCTATTTCATCGGGTTTGATGCCGATCACGCGGCCCATACGTTGCACCATTTTCAAGCTCCGATTCCGTTTAAATCCTTTAATCCGGCCCAAAACGCCCCGGGTATGTCCTGTTCCACCCAATCTACAATCTGGCTCAATTCGTCGGGTGATTTTGGCCCGGGGATCACCGACTTCACCACCTCTTCACGCAGCGGGAATTGCAAAGCGGCAGCGCCGATATTGACCTGATGCGCTTCGCAATAGGCTATCAGTTTTTGATGTTGCGCTGCGATATCATGTGGCACTGAACGGTAGTTATACTTCTGTCCAACGACAAGAAGCCCCGAGTTAAATGGGCCGCCAATGACGATATCGGTGCCAGCCTTGGCACACGCTTCGAAAAAGCCAGACGACGCAGTTCTTTCCAGCAGGGTATGGCGACCGGCCAAAAGAAACAGATCAAACTGCCCGCGTTTCATCATCTGTTCACAAACGGCAATCTCATTCACGCCCAGCCCGATCGCCCGTACTGTGCCATCCGAACGCAAGGTCTCCAGCGCGAGGTAACCTCCCCCATTAAAAAATTCGTCCAGCCGCGCCGGGGCGTCTGCCCCGTGGGTGTGTACACCCAGATCATGGGCATAAAGGATGTCGATCCGGCTGAGCCCTAACCTTTGCAGGCTGTCTTCGACGCTGTGCAGAATGCCGTCGTGGGAATAGTCATATTCGACCCGGAACGGCATGTGCTCACAGACAAATCAATTGAAGTGCTGTTCCATAGTTTTGGCTCATCAATAGCACGAGGTGCCTACCGAAACGGTGGCAGTTTCCGTTAACGGCCCAAAAGCTCGCTTATTGAATCACATCAGTCACGCTATACAGTTTTTGCCAGCCCAAAAGCTTGCCAAAGAACATTGCAAGCTTTTGGACAGTTTTGTTCAGGTGCGGCGACGCACTGCGACCAAACTACCGAGACCTAGTAACAACAGAGGCAGGCCAGCAGGTAGAGGCACGGGTGCAGGACCGGTTCCGGTGCCATCGTCCACAAGCAATTGAAAGGTGCCTATGCTCACAGGTGATCCGCTGTTGCCGACAGAGGTCTGAGTACCGACGAAACGGGTCGTGCCCACTGCTGGATCACAGTCCAGTGTGCCTGATCCATTGCCGCAGCTCGAACCATTGAACTGAACAACGCCGCCCGTACCGGATGAGAAAATTCGGAAACCCAACGTTTCGCCTGCTGTGACATCAAGACCAAGCCCTGACATGTCCCAAGTCGCTTCAACATAGGTCTGCCCACCGGAGCCCAAGATCTTGGGGCCTGCCAACAGATCCGCGTTTGCAAAGTTCACTCGACCGATTTCGTCATCTGCACTGGGAAAGCTGGTGCCATTACGGAGCGCAACAAAGACTAAATCTTCCGGAGTAAAAAAGAAATTACTCGCTGTGTCGATCCACATTGAATAGCTGTCCAGCGTACCGCCGGTCTGTAGTTTAAACAATTGCGTCGTCGGGTTAACGAAGGATGTGTTATGAGACACTTCGCCCAGAGCCGGTGCACCAAAGCTAGCACCGTCCACAGTAGCGGCTTGCCCAGAAACTGTTGAAAGCATCAGCGCTGCGGCAGCAAAAATTGATCCTGAATATCTCACCTGTAATCTCCTTGGTAATACGAATCGAAATACGTCCAATGATTAAGGATTTGGATGGCCGAGCGCATACTGCAGGTTCAGTATGTTAGCTTGGCATGTGCAGACCTACGAGTATTTATTGGCCCAGTCCGCGTTGAGGGCTTCGCTGAAGGTTTACTTTGTTGAGTGGCATCCAGACGTCATGAGATTTCAACACGCCACGATAGTCTTTTATTCCTGCTGCTTTCGCAAAAGGCTATGCGCTGGCGATAGAACTGTCGCGTATGGAGGCCAAAAGAGACCCAGTTCGATGACCTGACGCTCTAAACATCGTTCGATTTATGAAAATGATGCAGTTGCACTAAACGCAGTAAGCCATGTCGTCGCCGTGAATTTCCAAACAGTCTCAACCGCTAATGGTTATTGGGTTGCCCAGTAAGTGTAAGACGTAAAGCTGGCGTTGATGCGCATCTCAGCATACCGGCTTTGCTCAAGCACCTGATACCACAGCAAATTTCGAGGCCATTTTTCCCGGCTTCGCAAAGCGGACTTTGGCGGCAAAATAGAAAAACGGTAAAACGGGCTCGAAGCGGACTTACGGCGCTGCAGCGCCTTAAACTGATCTGATGGCCGGTGAGCGGGACGAAGCGCCATTTCGCTGCGACTGCGCCAATGTCTGACTATTGATTAGAAACTTGTTTTTCGAAATTTGCCTCCGGAGGGCGCGTGATGCCAACAGGTTCAAATCGAGACAGCATATTTATAGCAACGTAAATTGCGGCACATATCAGGAGAAAGCCCAAGAAGTTTGGTTCATAGGCTTCCCTTGCCTTGCGATAAATGTTGAGTCCTTCGACGTTTCTGAGTAGTGCAAAGCCTAGGTTGCCAACCACCAGAAACGTTGGCAGAGCCAACATGAAGAACCGCCTTAGACGTCGCTCACCAGTCAAAAAGAGAAGGTTCCCGCAACCGCCGCACTTATGAAAGTCGCTCCGATTGTATCCTCTATGTGGATTGGTTGAACCCATCTTTCGTGGAGATTGTGAGCGACGGCATTCTGGACATCTGATGCCGATGATTTTTGCCCAGAGTGTTGGAACTTCTCCAATGCTCGTGGCGCTTATTCTCGGGGGGTTTTCTACACTTCGCGACAAAATGGATTATCTTCCACAAGCTTACTGAGGTTGTTGGTTCCACAAAGCGGACCTTAGAACAACTAGCAGCATTCAAAACTTTGGGCTCAGAGCGGACTTGCGGCGGCGCAGAAGGTAGAACCTTCTCTGACAGGTCGCTTTAGGTCAGCTTCGCGGACAAAGCGGCAATTCACGTGTCTATTGGCAACGACTGCTTTGCGCGCCAGACTAATGTGAAAGAACACAAAACCTGTGCGACGGAATACAACAAGGACGTCGTATAAGAATAAATGCCCCTATAGAGGACCCCGCTGTGAAACCTTTTCTCTTGTCGTTGGCCCTGCTGGCCACATCGGCTTTCCCGCTCTCAGCCGAAAAACTGTCCGCTGATGTTTGGGCCGACAATTGGTTCGAGATGCGTATCGATGGCGTGCAAGTCGCAGAAGACAGCGTCTCAATCACCACTGAGCGTTCATTTAACGCCGAAAGCTTCTCCTTCGAGGCCGAGCGCCCGTTTGTGATTGGATTGGTTGCAAAGGATTTCAAAGAAAACGACACCGGACTTGAATACATAGGAACACGTCGTCAACAAATGGGTGATGGTGGTGTAATCTTACAGATCACCGATGAAGCAGGCGAACTCGTGGCGGTCAGCAACGATGGTTGGCAATGTCTCGTTACCCATTCTGCACCTTTGGATAAGTCTTGCGAAGGGTCATCCGATCCTGTTGCTGGCGACGGTGCCTGCACTTTTGAAACATCGGAAGAACCCGACGGCTGGGATACGGCTGATTTTGACGCCTCCGATTGGCCGCAAGCTGATGTCTATTCCGCCCACCAAGTGGACCCCAAGCAGGGCTATGACGAAATTAGATGGGCGGACAGTGCCGAATTGATCTGGGGCCCTGATCTTGAACAAAGCAATACGGTTCTGTGCCGCTTGATTGTCGATTGATCATAAATCTGGGAGTCTGAACATGACTTTTTCAAAATCTGTCGCCCTCTTGGCTTTAACGGTGGTCTCTTTCCCAACACTTGCGCTCGCTCATGAGGATCATTGCAGCGCGGTTGCTGCCTCGGTTGCTGATGCAGGGTTTGACGAAACGGTCGTTGTGACTTGCAATGACAGCCATGCAACCCTGACGTCGGACACTTATCCCGACCACGACATGATGATCGGCATCGTCGGCGCCAACGAACAGGTACCTGTGCCCGCAAAGTACGGCGCGCCGATCATTCTGGCACCGACCCTAAGCGGCGTTCCATTGACGCGAGACGCCGCCTTGGGCGTCGCGGTTAATGGTGTGCCGATCTATGACTACACAGGCGGTGGCGAGATGAAACAAGCTGACCTTGCACACCACCAAGCAGGGCATGACACGATCATCACCCAGCAGCTTGATGTATGCGGCGGCCATGCGGGTCGCGGCGACGACTATCACTATCACACCAAACCTGTTTGCATGATTGAACAAATGGCCAATGCGGGCGATGCTGCTATCATCGGTTGGGCCTTTGACGGGTTTCCGATTTATGGTGACTCGAACCCCGACGGGTCTGTGATCGCGGACGGAACGTTGGACGTTTGCAATGGGCAGGCCGACGATACCTTTGGTTACCGTTATCATACGTCGCTGGATGCGCCATACATCGTGCAATGCTTGATGGGTGAGGTGCCCGATTTTGATCGACTCCCACGTGTGCGCCCTCTGATCGCTGCAAAAGGCGGCGGTGCAGAACCTGGTCGTCCGCCGCGCGGTGGGGTCGAAAGCCTTGTGTTCACACAAAACGAGGATGGCACCCGCAGTATGGATTATACCTACCAGGGTGATGCATACTTTATCCGTTACGCTCCGGCGGACGCGGATGGGTGTTACACCTTCACGACAAAAACAGTTACCAACGACAGTGAACTGATGACCGGCGAGTTCTGTCGTTGAGACTGCTTTAAGACCTCCTGTGACGCTCAAAATCTGGCACAGTTTTAGGGGGCTAAGTCAGTCAGGCTGTTCCAATCCAGCCATGCCAATGTAGTGCAAGGCCAAAATGCCTACGCCGACAATCGCCCCTGCGGCGGCAATGATTTTTGGCGTACGTTCCGCAAAGTGCAGCAGGAGCCATTGGTCGACTTTTTGACAAAAAGGTGCAGGCAACAATACGATGCTAGAATATTTGCCGCGCCTATTAAATGCCTAGCAAATTTCGCTCAGCAGCCCGAGCTAATCGGTGTACCTTCGGAAGCTGTCTGGCCACATAGTCGCGCATATGAGTTGCAAATGCGGCGAGCAATGGGCTTTCAAGCCGATTGGTTGGTGTCACCATGCCAACCGACATCGCCGACGATGTGAATTGTACAGGCAATTGGGCTAAGCTTCTTGTATCTTCGCTTTGGCGGCGCGCGTAGCGAGGTAAAAGCGTCAGAAAGTCTGTGTTGCGTAGCATTTCCAAAATGGCCCTGGCAGATTCACTTTGAAAAGCAAATTTCAGATTTCTGACACCAAAGGACGACAGCGCTGAGGCCATGTCAGCCTGCAACATACTGTTCTCAGAATGACTAATCCACGTCGCATCCTCAAGATCCTGCACCGAAACCTCGCGTTTCTGGACCAGGTCGTGATTAGCGCGTCCTACGATGACGTGTTGATCCTCAAACAAGGGTTCGATTGCCAAGTTATCTTTTGAGACGGTCAATAATCGGAGCGGGCAGATAACAACGTCCAGCTGGTTCAACACGACCTTGCGCTCAAGTTGTGGAAAATACTCCGAAACGAGCTTGATTTCGATGTCCGAGCGTTGTTGCAAAAACCCGGCGATTGCGTCCCCAACCAATCGTTCACACAAGAAAGGTGGTGCGCCAATTTTGAGCTCCCCGCTCATTCCTTCCAAAACGACTTTTGTCTCTTCCAGAGCGCGTTGACGTGTGGATGTGATGGTGCGTCCGTGATTGGCGAGTTTCTTTCCCACTTCGGTGGGTATCAAAGGGCGGCTGCTGCGCTCGAACAGCTTTGTGCTCAATCGCGTTTCAAGATTTGCAACCATGCGGCTGAGCGCGGATTGAGACGTACCCAACCGTTTGGCAGCCGCGTTAAACGTGCCGGCTTCCACAATGGCGGCAAGCTGTTCCAAATGCCTGGGGTCAATGTTCATATCAAAAACGAAAGTTAAGGTATCAAAATACTATTGGACGGATATGTTCTGGCCGTCAACACTGCACCCAAGAAACTGGAACACACAGGTTTTGGGGGGAACATGGTTTTGAAAGCCGATATTGAATGGCGGGGTACGTCCCAGTTTGTTCGAGAAGACATCTCTGAGCTGCAGTCCACTGATGACGTGGCCTCGTATGACTGAGAAGAAACGAAATGTTCTTTTCATTATGGCCGACCAACTTCGCTGGGATTATCTGAGCTGTTATGGTGCCAACAGCAGGGGGCTGATGACGTTGTTCACGAGATTGCTGTGCCTGACATTAACGTCGCAGATATCCGTGCTCAAACAGGTCTTTCACAGGTAGAACTTGCGCGCAGCATTGGTGTAGCGAAGGGAACGTTATTGAACTGGGAGCATGGACGGCGCAGCCCAACCGGTCCAGCCCAAGTGCTACTCGCATTGATTTCCAAGAAACCATCGGTCGTACAAGACTTTCTGAAGTAGGTATTCTGTTCCCACCAAACAATAGTGGGTTTTGCAGTTGCAGCGATAAACACCATCGGCGAAAAGCCGACATTTGCCGCAAATGCGTTCCAGTTGAACTACGTCTCGATAGCAGACGTTCAATGAGCGTTCGGCCGAAACGGCGGTTTTGAAGTCGTAGGCAAATTTCAACCTGCCTAGATCGCAGCCGGAAAAGCCTTTAGTGGTTTACTGAAAGGTTCCCCATCAGCGCAAATTTTGGATCAAGCGATCTAGGAGGTCATCACAAGCGATAAGCTGTTGCATGTCGATAAACTCGTCCGCCTTATGCCCTTGTTTTTCCATCGAACCGGGCCCGCAGACAAGGGTTGGGACGCCCATTTCGGTGAGGATGCCGGCCTCTGTTCCGAAGGCGACCTTGATCAAACTTTTCTGCGTCAGTTCTGCGAATTTTTTGACCCACGATTGTGAGACATCCACGTCTAGTCCTGGATAGGTGTTGCCTCGTTCTAAATTTATGCAAATCCGGGCCGCGTTCATTTTGCTAACGATCGCGTCGATCCTGTCATTCAAGACGGAAACATCCTGCAAGGCGAGCGTTCGCATTTCAAAGTGCATCTCGGCCAATGCCGGGACAATATTGAGCGCTGTTCCTCCGGAAAATTTGCCGACGTGCAAGGTTGTATAAGGCACCTCATAGGCCGTATCAAAGGGCCCATTTCCCGCAAGTTCAGCCTGTATGCCGCGCAATTCTCCCATGAAATCAGCCGCGAGGTGGAGCGCGTTGGTAAATTTGGGCGCAAGCGCGGAATGCCCTGCCTTTCCGTAGAATGTGGTCTTAAAGGCGGCTTTACCTTTGTGACCCGTGGCGACTTGCATCTCCGTCGGTTCACCGACAATGCAAAGTGCGGGCGCGCGCAACAATGATGCTAGGTCGGACCGAATCTCTTGCATCCCGACGCATCCGATTTCTTCGTCGTAGGACAAGACAATCGCAAGAGGACGTTGAAGACGAAGACCTTTGGCTTTGACGGCAAGCGCAAGAGCCGAGGCCACGAACCCCTTCATATCAGTCGTGCCGCGCCCAAATAGTTTGCCGCCTTCATGTGTCAGTTTGAAGGGCGGTTTAATCCATGTCTGGCCATCAGTAGGGACAACATCAGTGTGCCCCGATAAAAGCAGCCCACCTGCAACTTGCGGCCCAATTTCGGCGTAAAGACCTGCTTTGTTGCCGCAGGGTGACGGTAGCCGCCTGACGCGAAAACCGTTGCCTTTGAGTAAATCTTCGACATAGGCGATAAGCTGTAGATTGCTGTGCGCGCTGACCGTATCAAAGGCAACCAACCTATCCAGAATTTCCAATGTGTTCATTAGGTCATTTCCGCAATGCAATGCTGTAAAAACGACGCACAGGTCCGCCGTTTCATCGCTCCACTGGCAGACAGCACACCCACGGGGATGTGCGGGATGTCGCTAATAAGCGGAATGAAAACCAGCGGGTTACCGTCTGGAGCAAGGGTGCCAACGGGGCGAAAGTTGACGATCGAATAGCCAAAGCCATTCGCGACAAGGCTGCGCGCGACGGCCATATCTTTGGTGCGTTCTGAGACTAAGGGCTTCACGTCAGTCGTATTGAAGAATGACAGAAAATAATCAGAGCTTAATGGAAGATCGAGAAGGACCATCGGGTGTTCGATAAGGTCCTCTGCGGTCAGGCTGGTGCGATCAGACAATGGGTGGTTGGCTGCAAGCATGACATAAGGGGGTAAGGTTTTGATCTGATGAAATTCCAGATCTTTGGGGACGTCGATTGCATAGCCAAGGCTCAGGTCGATCTCAGCACGGCGCAGAGCCGCAAAAATCTCAGGCTGCGTCAATTCAAACTGGCTGAGAAAAACGGCAGGGTGTTGTGCTTCAAAACTACGGCGCAATTTCGGGACAACAATCTGCGCAAAAGTAACAAGGCATCCCAAGCGCAACTGGCCTTGAACCGTTTGGGAGGCATTTCCAGCGAGACGGGTAAGTTCTGACGTCTCAAACAAGATTTTTGCGGCCTGAGCGGCCAAAGTGTGCCCCGCTTCGGTAAGCGATAGCCCCTGTGCGCGTTTGCGCACAAACAGTTTCGTATTTAACTCATCCTCAAGCTGGGTCAGTGCGGTCGAGATGGATGGAGCCGAGATGTTCAGCACCCGACTGGCCGCAGCGATACTGCCAGTTTCAGCGGTGCACTTGAAATACTCCAGCTGCCTAAGTGTGAATCGCGTTTGCATGATTTAATGCTGACTAAGCCATGGGAAGCTGTCAATCATCCCCCGGAACACCATAGAGGGCGCTTCACGCGGATCGATGGCGCGTTGAATATAAGCGTCCAGTTGAGGTTTGTAGACCTCCCACGCGGTTGCGATGGCCTCGATTGGGCAACCTTCGGTCCAGTCGCAACGCAGGTCAGCGACGGGCCAAGGCACCTGATCAACGATTTTCATGCCCGCCGAATGCACGGGTCCTGCTTCGTCCCCCGCCGCGAGCCCTGCGTGCAGGGCAGCAATCAGCCTGTCTCCGATATGGCCTTTGCTTTGCGTGTATCCAGCGACGATTGCAGCAGGCACACCGTCGTTGGCCAGCAGATTACCGCCAGAAGCTACGTCCCGACCTTCTGCTTGGGTCCAAATACCGAGGGAGTTTGGACCAGAGTGGATCGCCGTGTTCCCTTTTGCATCAATCGCCAAGACTTGACGATATTCGATGAATTTTCCTTCGGACTGGATGTGCGTAATGGCCTCTGGCGCAGACTTCCCGCCTCGCATCAGATCAAGCGCAAGCGGACCAAGGGTTGGGTCTGTCACGTTCTGAGAGGCAACAGCACCGACACCAGCACGCGCAAATGAACACCGCGCGGCGACGGCAGGTGATGAAGAAGAAATCGCAAGTCCGAACATGCCGGTTTCAGCGCATCGGGCGACCAATGAAAAGGTCATGCCGGGATCACTGCGGTGCCATCAATCTCGACCAGCCATTCCGGGCGTGCGAGTGCCTGCACGACGAGACCCGTGGAAACGGGATGCACCCCTTTGATATATTCACCCATGGTACGGTAAACTGCCTCGCGGTGGCGGACGTCGGTGATGTAGACAACCACCTTGACGAGGTGCTCCATCGAGCCGCCAGCCTCCTCGATCAATTGCTTAATGTTTTGCATGACCTTATGAGTTTGCTCGACCGGATCGTGGCTATCGACATTAGCCGCGTCATCAAGATTTTGCGGACATTGCCCGCGCAGCCAAACGATCCTGCCAGAGGCGTCCGTTACAACGGCCTGGCACAGATCATTATCGAGCTTTTGTTCCGGATAGGTGTCCGGCGTGTTGAACTTGCGGATGCGCGTGTGGGCCATTTAGGTTCCTTACATTCGGTCTTGTGCGGCAAGCCACAACTGAAAATCGCGGATGGTGCCTTCATAATCGTCTTCTGCGAGAGGTCCGGACACAGCGTGTTCGGAGGCGAGCGCGATTTGCATCCGTTCTAGTTTTTCCCGGTCTTCCTCATTGACCTTTTCCCAAAGCGCAATGCGTTCGCCGATAGTGCTTTCATCGAGGTCATCGTCGTAAGTGGATAACGTCCACTTAACCCTAATCTGCCCTGCATTCAGTGGAAAAATGCTGAGCGACACCAGCAGGCTTGCGGCCTGACTGACAACTTGTGTCGGAAACAAAGCAAAAAGCGTGGACCTAAGCCGTTCGTCCTGTGTCAAGTTCGGAGCACCCATGCCGCGGGGGGGAATGGTTTTTGGATAGTTCGCCGCATAGGATGTGAACCCGTCGCCGCTTTCCAGCTTTCGCGCCAGGCCAGTGGGCGTGTAATCGTGCAGCGTTTTGGGATGAACAACAGAAAGGTGGTAGCCTTCCATAAAGTTTTCAACCAGACACTTCCAGTTTGTGTTCCAGACCTCTTCGGCGAAATGGGCGACACGGAAGCTTTCACTTTGGTAATTTGCAAGAAGTGTATCAAGGGCGGGGTGCTCATAAGGGGCAGCGGTGCGGTCTAGGTTCACATAAATGAACCCTTGCCACAGGTGCAAGTTATGGCGATGCAACCCGCAGTTCTTAGCATCAAAGCCTGCGTTTTTCATGCGCGAGGCCCGTAACAGGCCACCGTTCAGATCGTAGGCCCAAGCATGATAGGAACACACGAACCGTTTTGCGTTACCGCTTCCTTCGGCCAAGGGCATCCCACGGTGTCGGCAAACGTTGGCCAGTACAGCAATGTGACCGTCCTCCTGCCGGACCACAATCAGCGGTTCATTCAGGAACTGAACGGCGAAAAAGCCGCCGGCGTTGGGGATTTCATCAACACGGCCAAGGCAATGCCAACCGCGACGCAAGACGGTTGCTGCTTCTCGATCAAACTGCTCTTGCGAGGTATAGAACGCGCCCGGCATTGTCATAGGACGATCAGCTGGCAGAGCTGCGATGTTTTGCAGTTGAGCTGACAGATCAAGCATGGTCAGGCCTCGTCTGCAATAACGGGTTGATAGGATGCGTCCATCCGGTTCATCAGGTACTGCGCAAAGTCGT
>JBDWGM010000153.1:0-46685 GCA_039975755.1 Paracoccaceae bacterium
AATCCGCTGTGGTCGTTGTGCACGGCCCGCGCAATGATGCGTTTGCCAAAAGCTGGTGTGGGACGATCCGTTGGCGTGCCAAAAGCACGCTGCGGCCGAACCACAGGCGCGCAAACTGGTTCGTTGGTGTTTTCCAATTGACGCACCAAGCAACGGCACAGGGTGAGATCAACCGCACCGATGTTGTGTTTGAGAGCTTCCGCGCAGGCGGCCCCGGCGGCCAGCACCAAAATACAACGGACAGCGCCGTGCGGGCAACGCATCAGCCAACAGGTTTGACAGCAGTTGCCCGCGAAATGCGCTCGCAACATCGCAACAAAGCTTTGGCATTGGAACGTCTACAGATCTTGATGGATGCGCAGGCAACAGCAAGCCAAGAGGCCCGAAAGGCTGATCAGAACCAGCTTCACAACATGTTGGAACGTGGCAACCCTGTCCGTTGCTTCAAAGGCCACAACTTTCGCGAGGAAAGGAGTTGATGATGGACATGATTGATAGTTTTTTAAATAGTGCTTTGAAAAGTGACTTCTTCGCTGGCGGTCTAGCTTTAGGGGCTTTTGGCATTGTCGTTGCGTCTTTACGCGTCGGGATAAACGCACTCTACAAGGTGATCATGCGCCGGGTATGGGTCAGCCTGACGTTGGATAATCGCAGCGCGGCCTATCGCCATTTTTGCATTTGGATGGAACATAATAATGTGCTGTCCAGATCGCGGCATGTGCGATTGACTGATGGTAAATGGGCCAGCGGCACAAAGGGATATGCTCCTGCACCCGGACTGCATTGGTTTTTCAGCCAAGGTAAGATTTGCCGTCTTGAACGCGGCATCAACGAAAAGTCCAAAATCGGGAATTCTCATAACCAACGTCCAATGGAAACTCTACATGTGACCGTACTATTCGGCCATGTTGCGACAATCCTTGGATGGATCGAGGCTGGACGACAAATCGCGCAAAACAAAGATCACATTGGCCCTGGTCTGCACATCCTGAGAGGTGACTACTGGGATAATGTTGGCGATATCCCGCGCCGCTCAATGGATACAGTTGTGGTAGATGACGACCGCGTGCGACGTGTCTTAGAAGACATGAGATGGTTCTATTCGGCCAGCGATTGGTATGCCGAACGCGGTGTGCCATGGCGGCGCGGATATCTGTTTCATGGTCCCCCCGGTACTGGAAAATCTAGCCTAATCCGAGCGCTTGCATCAGAATTGTCGCTGGATATCGCAACTCTGGATGTTGGCAAGGCAACGCTGACTGACGATGATCTTTGCGAAGCGATGATTCGCGCACCGAAACGCTCATTGATCGCCGTAGAAGATGTGGATGCCGTATTCACACGGCGGACTGGTGGAGAAAAGCGCTCAGGTGTCAGTTTCTCTGGTTTGCTGAACGCAATTGATGGCGTCGCTGCACAGGAGGGGAGCGCGTTGATCATGACGACGAACCACAAGGAAAAACTGGACCCTGCGCTGATCCGACCTGGTCGAGCTGACGTGCATACCGAATTGGGGTTGGTGAATGCTAAAACGGCTCGGCAGTTGTTTGATCGGTTCTTCCCAAATGAGGCGCTGCTTGCGGAGCAGTTTCAAGAAAGCCTGGGGTCTCAGAAAGCCAGTCCAGCCGAAATTCAGGGCTGGTTGTTGGCAAATAGCTCTGATCCCTCAAAGGCCGCGCTTGCGACGGGTTTGTTGGGCCAGACGGTCATTATGGCCGCAGAGTGAAGCCGAACGTGTGCACTCATCTTTGGAGCGAATATCAGATGCGATACGATTCCCTGCAACGCATGATTGGGGTATCCGCCGTCACGAGCCTTATGCTGAAAGCATAAGCTGTAAAACGGTACTGTCCGTCGTCAGGTTTTTTGAGACCAATTGTGTCCTGAACTGAGTGAGAGTTTGGCTCCTCTTGTTGGTTTGATGATACGTCTTCTGCTCCAATCGTACGCGATTTCGTCTCCACATATATGCTCCCCTAATTTCAGACATGGCGCTTTTTTGGGCAATGCTGCTTCCGTTCGCGCAAAACCTGTGCAGCGCCACGTACTCATGTGACCTTTTTCCGACCAAGTCTTGTGCGACGCGGACAACTGCGTCCGGCTGGCGATGCAGGATAACTAGGGTTCCGCTCGACATTCGGGGTCAGGTCCAAGAGTTATCGCCGTACGCCTGCAGGCGTCTCGGTACACGGCGGGGCAAAATCCCGGGAGGCTACTGCGCAGGTTTGACCCGCGCCCAGCACCGCCACCCTTTGGGTCATTCCATTTAGATGTGTTGATGGAGACCGAGAATGAAAAATCTTACCAAAATGACAGCGCTGACCGTGTTGATGTCATCAGTCATGAGCACTGCCTCAATCGCCCAAGAACAGACGGAATTTAAAGTTGCATGGTCCATCTATGTAGGCTGGATGCCATGGGGCTATCTTGAAGATAGCGGGATTATGGATAAATGCGCCGATAAATACGGCATCGACGTCGAGATCGTTCAGATCAACGATTATGTCGAATCCATCAATCAATATACGGCCGGTCAGTTTGACGGGGTATCGGCCACAAACATGGATACCTTGTCCATTCCGTCCGGCGGCGGGGTCGATACGACGGCTTTGATCGTTGGCGACTATTCCAATGGTAACGACGCTGTCATCCTGAAAGGGGATGGCGATCTCAACAGCCTTGCAGGCCAGCCCGTTAATTTGGTGGAACTGTCGGTATCCCATTACCTGTTGGCACGCGGACTAGATTCAGTCGGTCTTTCAGAAGCGGATCTGGGCGGTGTGATCAACACATCAGACGCTGATATGATCGCAGCGTTCGCCACGGACGATGTACAGGCGGTGGTGACTTGGAACCCGCTGGTTTCTGAGATCCTGGATGACCCAAACGCCACTAAACTTTTCGACAGCTCTGACATCCCCGGTGAAATCATCGATCTGATGGTCGTGAACACGGACACGCTGGCCGCCAACCCGGATTTCGGCAAAGCGCTCGTTGGCGCTTGGTACGAAGTGATGACTTTGATGGCCGCAGGAGATGAAGCGGTTCTGACGGCCATGGCCGAAGCCTCTGGCACCGATCTTGACGGATATAAAGCGCAGCTTGCCTCGACTGAAATGTTCTTTGATCCAGCTGATGCTGTGGTCTTCACATCGAGCGCGGAATTGCCTGACACGATGGTCGCCGTTGCCGATTTCCTTTTCGACAAAGGTATCCTTGGTGAAGGCGCGACATCGGCCGATTTCATTGGCGTTGAATACCCAGATGGGACTGTCACGGGGGACACGGGAAATGTGACCTTCCGGTTCGACACGACTTACATGCAAATGGCCGCTGACGGCGCATTGTAAGGGATATGCCCGCTGCGGCATATGTTGCAGCGGGCGCTTGAGATGCGCCTCATAAACATCAAACCGTCGCGTCCCTTGACCGCCGTTTCACCTCTGGGCAGGAACGCGGGCGCGCAGTGAAGCGACGTTAAAATTGAGCCCAACCAACATACCCATCCGAATGCTGATCATTAATTTTGGATGGTCTATTCAAATTGGCACTGTCGCCAGCAACCCAAACAGGCCTCAGGCGTTTTGACGGACGTGCCAAGTCACCGTCATCTCAGCAACCGTTTCGCTTTGCTCATCTTGGATGTCGACATTGACGTCAAAAACGACTTTGCCCTCGGCACTCAATTCCGCAAGTATGTCTGGACCGGGCCGCGACGTTTTTGCCGATGCAGTCAGCGTGCCTTTGGCGATCTGTTTGAATGAAATCTTGGCATCCTTCGCCACCGGTCTGCAATTCAGCAAAACCGGTGCAATCGCGCCCGCCAAAGCAGATCCAGACGCGGCTTCACCCAATGTGAACATAGCACCAGCATGCATCGATTGAATATGGTTCGACGTCTCTGGCCGTTGCGTCAGAGTTGCTGTGGCCTCTCCATCAGAAATAGGTCCCAGCTCAACACCAACTTCATTCGCAAAGGGAACCATTGCCGATAACTGAGTGCGAATAAGTTCATATGGATTGGTCATAAAAAAGCCCCCTAAATTTCAACGCCAAGCCTAGATTTCTGCTTAACACAAAATTTAGACACCGGTTTCCCAAATCGATCGATTGTCTTTCGTATCGCGTTCAGTGTTGCAAGTTAATTGACCGGCCTGACGCCTCGAAAGATATGGTTTTTCGAGGCATCCGAACGGTCTGAAACCAAGTGTAAGTTTCTTGCTAAACACGAAATTGTGACCCGCAAAGGTTGTATCTTTATGCAAATTATGAAATGAAAACCTACACTTACAATTTTTAGGCGGTATTGTTCATGCATCCCCGTCAATCTCAACCTCGGAGCTCTGTTTAATGAAAAAAACGAAACTATTGTCTGGTAGCGTTATTGCGGTGTTATCGCATATCCCAGTTATGAGCCATGCAGCGACATGTACTGCGCTAAGCACTGGATTTGTATGTGGCGCGCTGGACAGCGCCCCGATCTCATCTGATGCAAACAACATCTCTGTCACGGTTGATGCAGGGGCTTCAATCGTCAGCGATGATGAAGATGACACGCCAATTTCGCTCGGGGGCGATAATGTTGCGATCACCAACAACGGGACGATCACACAATCCGATGACAACAATGGCGGTAATGCGATAACGACATCCGGCAATGGAGTGACCATTGTGAACTCGGGCGCGATCCAAAGCGGTGACCGCGCGATCGAGACGGACGGTGGTTCTAATGTAAGCGTAACCAATGAGGCTGGCGCAACCATCGAAGCGCGCAGACAAGCTGTTCGGGCCGGAACAGATACTCCGGGTGCGTCTGTGGTCAACGATGGCACGATCATTTCGACAGAAGGGCGCGCATTGCAACTTCGGTCTTTCGGGGCAAGCGTCATCAATCGCGGCGATTTGATCGGCGCAGAAGAAGTCGTCGAAGCACGTGGTGACTTTTTCTTGGAAAACCACGGCACAATCAGACTGATCGATCCGTCAATCACTGACGAAGACGGTGTTCAGTTGTCTGGCGGCGAAGTTCAAAACTTTGGATTTATCAGCGGCTCCGACGACGGCGTCGATCTTGATGAAGGGCTTATCGTCAACCACGCGGGTGCTACGATCTTGTCGACTGCACCGGACACAAACGACAACGGTGGCATCGATATTGATGAGATTTACGATGATGACGTGTCTCCTGAACGCGCACCGACTGGTGTGACGATTGTGAACGAAGGGACCATCGAGGGACCAAGAGCGATCAACACAGATTCTGCGGCGATGTCCTCATTGACCGTCACCAACCGAGGCGTTCTGCGCGGACGCGGCGGCACCGCCATCAATCTGGCCGCAGACATGGGTGACAGCATTTTGAACCTGGAAGGCACCAGCGAAGTCTTTGGGGATGTCCTGTTCGGCAGCGGAGACGACGCCGTGAACGTGACGAACATTTCCTCAGGTTTCCTCAGCACCGGCTTTTTTGACGGCAACCTTGGCATCGACACTGCGTCCTTCTCCTCCACGCTCGCGGATTTCCAAGGGTTCTCGGTCACAGGGAACCAAGTTGATCTGTCCTTTCTGTCAAACGGAGATCTCATTTCAGCGACTTTCCTGAACTTTGAAAACTGGTTGGTTGACGGCACAACCTACACAACCGCAGCCTTCAACGAGGCGGTCAACGCCGTGCCAGTACCCGCATCCTTGCCCTTACTGCTCGCCGGTTTCGGCGGCCTCGGCCTAATGCGCCGCAACGCGAAAAAGCGTTAACACGACAGTTTCGTCTCAAAGGACGTAACACAATCCGGTGCTGCGGACGCCAGGTTCGCAGCACCACCACCGACGCGATTGCGCTCGCGCAATTCGCAGCGAACGTCTCCTTTGAGCCCAAATTGTCTGATGCTGCAATCTGAATCAATGTCCGCAATCGAGGTTAACCGCCTAGTTTACAAGATCAGAATTATGGACTTTCCTCTGTGGTATGATTGCAAACCTTCTGAACACCTTTTTTAGACACCGAGCCGCGAAGACCAACCCGTTAGCCTGCTTGGTTTGTCCTCATGTGTTAGAGGATCAGACTCTTACTAAGTTTCTGTGTCGAACACAGCAGGGGTATGCGGCCAGTTGCGCAGAGAAGTGTCAAGAATTTGAGGCTGGGGAAAACCTTGGAATGATCCATCTTGGCCACATTCTTTCTATAGATCGCAGCCTTCTAAACATTGGCGGCCTCCCTATTAATGTCGCCATACATCGGGAGGGAGGTGTCTGGCTGTCCAGCTATTTTGTAGACAAATACAAGCCAAACGAAGGTGACTTTGTTGCGCCAGAAAAGGGAGATCCATTGTTGGATATTAAGGACGAAGATGAGCTCTTTGTATTCTCGCTTAACGACGGAACGCCGGTGATCGCAAATCTGGATGACGGTTTCCAAATAATCCCTGTTTGGGAAACTGTGGATCAATGTTCAGAGTTTCAATCTCAATTGCTTGGAAGCGAAGAGCTTCAGAAAATGTCATATGGGCAAATCAAGGAATGGGCCCGAGAAAATGACATCCGGTTCTTGGGCCCAAATTTTCTGAGTAGTAGCGTGGACCGAGCGTTGATTGTCTAACGATGTGTTTCCAGCGAAATTGCACGAGGATTCGAAAGAACAGACATTAGGTAGAGCTGAGCCAACGGCAGAACACCCCACAAAGCCTCTCCTGCAAAGGTGCCGCACGCGCGTGGATTATGCACGAAACGGCGCAGGCGCAGATGACAGACTACGCCTCATGCCGGTTTATCCGCCGCATCCACCGCCGCCCCCACATCCACCGCCGCCGCCACATCCACCACCGCCACGGTCCCCGGATCTCGCACCAGGTCCTTTCGCGCGATGGACGGGCATGAAAACAACAGCTACGCACACGATAGCAAATGCTGCCGCCACGCTTTTGAAAACCTGATATGCCTTACTCGCTTCATCCAGCGACATGCCCCACGCACCAATAGGCAAACAAACGGCTGCAACGGCAACACCCACCCAAACGCGGTTCCACTCCCTCTTTGTTGGCCACTCTCGACGAGGAGGAGCTTGTTTGAATTCCCACTGATAAAGATCCAAGGTCGCCGCATATTGCGCTTGATATCGAGGCATGCTTTGGGGGGCCTCACACGGATCATGATGCAGCTCTTTTTCAAGAACCAGCGGGCAGAATGTCTCCCAATAATCTCGTGAATAAGTCAGGTGCAAATGCCAAACGCGATCAACCTTCTCAGAAGGTGTCACTTCGTTTGGTGTAATCGCCGCCAAATAGATAAACCGGCGATATTCTTCGAGCAATGCAACAGCTTTGTGGTTCTTTCCACCCGATTGCGCACGCAACTTTTCTTCAAATCCTTGCGGAAATTCATAATCAGCTATCCGTTCCCACAATTCCGGGTCTTGCATGTGTGCTCCATTGTTGCCGCCCTAAGTATATAGCAAAATGACCGAATTGGCAAAATTACGGCCGCTTCTATTGCCGTCCAAGGCAACGGGTTCATCCGGTTTCGCTCACTTGCCGCTTTAGCAGAACGTTGACCAGTCACGGCAAGCGGGTTAGAATTTACCCATTGGTCTTTACAAGTAAGGTTTTTTCGATGCGTTTAATAAGTACAGCATTTTCCGCAATTTTCCTCGCAGCCAGCGTTAGTCACGTGCAAGCAGCCCCCGTGGATTGGGTGTTTTCTGATGTCGTTCTGGCAGATGGGGGACAGATCACAGGTGGGTTTACCTTTGATGCCGCGACCACGTCCTACACCGACATATTGATTGAACGCAGCATAGGCTCCACGCAAGAAGCGCAAACGTTCACGTCTTTGACGCCAGCAGCGTCTGTGACCCCACGCGCGGATTTTGTCATTTTCGTCAGCGACGCGGCTGATTTGACAGGAAGCCTGTTCTTGCAGCTGATTTTGGATGCAGAACTGGGTGAGCCGGGCGTGCCAACCGGTATTTTCATCGGAGGAAGCGGCACAGGACGATGCGCCACCAGCGATTGCAGCTTGGTCGTTCCGACCGGGGCCGCTTTTGTGACCGCCGGTCAGCTCGCGCCTTTGGCCCCCGTGCCACTGCCCGCATCAGGTGTTTTGTTTTTCGCCGCATTGGCAGGTTTGTTCGGATTTAAAAACCGCAAGACAGCCTAAGAGGTTGGCGCTGCAAACGGGGACCTGAGGACTGCAGTCTATGAGGTCCCCACAAGAACTACAGCTGCAGATGAATGTGATCATCATGGCGCGCGGCCCTGCATCCTTGAAACCTGATCTTCGAACTCCCGGCTTGAAAGCGCGATTTCAAATGCGGTTCGATGAAAATTTTCCCGACGCGTGTGTCATCACTTAGCAATTGTAAGGCCGTCGTCATGCGTCGCGGTTCCAAATGATAATGCGGCCAGAGCTTTTGCAACCAGGCCATATCCCACCGTAACGTCAGCGCGTTTTGCGGGCAGTCAGTCGGGCCATCTTCAAACGCAAAATATCCGATGGGCGACCGGGTGACACCCGGCAAAAACCCGGTATCATCTTTGTAATAGAACGCGATATCAACTTTGCGACCATCATTGTGCGACAGATGCGGAAGCAAAGGAAACCCCGTGAGAAAGGGAAAGTTTGCATCCAGAACAAGCGTTTGAGTGTTCGGAAACTCTTGGTCCATTTTAGCAGAGAAATCGTTCAGAACGCTCTTGAGCTCGGGGGTCACGTATTGTCGGTTCAAGGCGCAATAGAACGTGGATTTCATTCTGAACGTGCCATCCGACAGACAGGGAATAGCTTCGCGTCCAAATGTCGGGGCGGTCATGACGGCCCCGATCCACAGCGCCGCATAAGCAGCCGCGAACACCAGCACCCGCCGCCGAAAGCAAAGGGCGAAAAGCCATGCCAGCCCCCCAAGCTGCGTGAGCAGCGTAAGGATGACAAAAATAACCGAATGCAGTGCGGCACGAACCATGCAGTGTTTTTGCCGCAAAAACCTGTGTGGTGACAGCGGAAATCGAACAACGGGTTCGCCCCGCACTGACGCCTTGCGTAAACATTGCAACGCTGTTTCGACAAGGGTCAGCACTTCGGGACGATCAGGTGAATTAACGTTGTCGCTCGGCCACGCCGCGCAGCAACTCTTCGACTGCGGGCGCGGTTGCCTGTGCGATTTTCAATGTCCTGCGTTCCAATTTGCCCGGGTTACGGATCCTTCCACCCCAGAATCCATTTTTGCCAGCAACAGGGGATGGGGTTTGTGCCGTGGCCATCACCCCACCTGAACCGGTATGATAAAGATTAACATCGGCCGCCCCGGTTGATGGATGCATCCGAACCACGAGTAAGTAATTGAACCTTTGGTTTCGGGCCTTTTCGATCAGTGTGGGTTCGTCGCGCCATCGAAAACGCACTTCACCGGTTACCAATGGCGCAAAACTGCCAACGTTCGCTGCCCGATCCGTCACATCCTTCCAAAGCGCGGCTTCTTCGGCACCTGCCTGCTCGATTTCGCCATACACAATGCGGGCATATGCAAACCGAGCGGGTAATTCAAAATGATCTGGGGCTTTGGAAACGGTGTGAATGGGCGGCGCGTCCCCGACAAAATGCGGCGGGGTACAAGCGCTGAGAAGGGCGGTAATGCATGCGAAAATTATCTGTTTCATTGATGTGCTCCAGTTCAGTGCATCGAGGTTGAAAGTGATATGTGTAAAATGCACATCTCACTTTTCATATTGCGCTGTCAATGAAGATGTGCAAAATGCACATATGCTCTGGTTGGACCCAATTCTGCACCCCATCGCCCGACTGGCCATCCGAAAAGGGTGGCTGTTTCCACTCGTCGAAAACCGCTTGCGGCATGCGTATGTTGAGGTTGCTCAGACCCTTGCCGATGGTGGCGGGACGGACAGCAAGATCAGCATCATGACCGGCTTGCAAAGACGCGACATCGCGCGATTGCGCAAGGACACGGCCACGCCACAGACCCAACGCCAACCCTTGGCCGAAATCATTGCACTGTGGTGGGACGATCCGGCCTATGATCCACAAGGACTTCCCGTGCAAGGCGATGGCGCAAGCTTTTCCAGCCTCGCACGCCGCGTCCGCCAGGACGTACACCCCCGCACGTTTTTGGACATTCTCATTGAAAATGGCGCAGTCAAAGAAGTTGAGGACCAAGTCATCCTGAACACCCGCAGTTACCAACCGCTTGCTGGATCAAATGATCAATTGACCTATCTGGCTCATAACGTTGGTGACCATCTTGCGACGGCCGTTTCAAATGTCGTGGACGGGGCGCAAAACTATGACATGGGGGTCCACTATAACGGCCTATCCGAAAGCGCGATCAAACAACTAGACGCGCATTTTCGCGCTCGAATGAAGCAAACTCTTCAAGAGATGGACACAATGGCCCGCGCATTCCCAGACAGCGAAGACGGCCCCCATCGTTTCCGGGCCGGCGGGTATTTTTCCGATGATTTAGACAGCAAGGCCAAGTGAAATGATCCGAAAGACAATTGCGCTCATCGCTTTGATTTTGGTCACCGCGTGCTCCGCCCCAAATATACCTGCAAAGGACTGCCCACGCGAAGGCGGGATCGGCGGTACGGGGGATTGCCCAAACGAACAGGGGGCATCCTAAAATGACCCACGACCCCATCCTTAATCAATGACCACTCATCCCCCCGAACCAATGGCTTTGAAAAACGGAAACGCCTCGTTTTACCGGTGGCAACCCTGCGATGTCTCGGGATAGGGTCGCGCTGATCTCAGGAGTCTCCCATGCCAGCCTTAAAACCCACAACTTTCGAAGCGCAAATAACGTGGTTGGGCAGTCTGACCACTAAGGATCGCACCGAATTGCGCAGTGAGACCGCGCAAGCGCTGGACCTCACTTTTGAAGGGGTCGCCGGGTCGGTGCATGGCGGGCATACGCGCGCCTCTTGTGTGCGGGTCAGATCGCAATATCCCGAAGGCACGCCCATTCGCAATGAACGGCAATTGTCGATCATCAGCGACGAAGAGCTGCAACAGATCGCCGCCACCATCGGCGTGGACCAGATTGACCGGGCGCGTTTGGGGGCCTCGATTGTGCTGCGCGGCATCCCGAACTTTACGCATGTGCCGCCGTCATCGCGCCTGCAAGCGCCCTCTGGGGCGACCATTTGCATTGATATGGAAAACCGACCCTGCCAATTCCCGGCCCGCAGCATCGAAGCGGCGGACCCCGGACATGGCAAAGCCTTCAAATCTGCCGCCAAGAACATCCGTGGTGTGACCGCCTGGGTGGCCGCAGAAGGCCGCATTTCCATCGGGGACACACTGCGCCTGCACATACCGGATCAACCCGTGTGGGCGCATCTGGATGCTGCCCGCGCCTAGACCCCCCAACAGGCTGCAACTTTGTTTTGCATAGGCGCGTCGCGTTTCCAAAGCGAAACGATTGCGTCCAAACCCGCCGCATCAACATGCATTTATGTCGGAAATGCGCCTCACGCTCGGGCAAATGCCCGAGTATGCAGGTGGGACCAACGTCGCCCATCTGCCAACGGAGAGTATAATGGCCTATAAGAGTGATATTCAGATCGCGCGCGAAGCCTCCAAAAAGCCCATTCAAGAAATTGGCGATAAACTGGGCATTCCCACCGAACATTTGCTTCCCTATGGCCATGACAAAGCAAAAGTCGGTCAGGACTTTATCAATTCGGTTCAGGATCGCAAAGATGGCAAACTGGTTCTGGTCACGGCGATCAACCCGACACCCGCTGGCGAAGGCAAAACGACAACAACCGTAGGGTTGGGCGACGGCCTGAACCATATCGGCAAACAGGCGATGATCTGCATTCGCGAAGCCTCGCTTGGGCCGAACTTTGGCATGAAAGGCGGGGCCGCAGGGGGCGGTTACGCGCAAGTCATTCCGATGGAAGAAATGAACCTGCATTTCACCGGCGACTTTCACGCCATCACATCGGCACACTCGCTGTTGTCAGCGATGATCGACAATCACATCTATTGGGGCAATGAACAGGAAATCGATGTACGCCGTGTGCAATGGCGTCGCGTGGTTGATATGAACGACCGCGCCCTGCGTCAGATCACCTGTTCCTTGGGCGGCGTGGCAAATGGTTTCCCACGTGAAGGCGGGTTTGATATCACTGTCGCCTCCGAAGTCATGGCGATCTTATGTTTGGCCAACAACCTCGAAGATCTGCAAAAACGTCTGGGGGATATGATCGTCGCCTATCGCCGTGACCGCAGCCCGGTCTTTTGCCGCGATATCAAAGCCGATGGCGCAATGACGGTATTGCTCAAGGACGCGATGCAACCCAACCTGGTGCAAACACTGGAAAACAATCCGGCCTTCGTGCATGGCGGCCCTTTTGCCAATATCGCACATGGTTGTAATTCGGTGATCGCGACGACGACCGCTTTGAAACTGGCGGATTATGTCGTCACCGAAGCCGGCTTTGGCGCCGATCTGGGTGCTGAAAAATTCATGAACATCAAATGCCGCAAAGCTGGTCTTGCCCCTTCGGTTGTGGTCGTTGTCGCCACCGTACGGGCGATGAAAATGAACGGCGGCGTGGCCAAGGCCGATCTTGGCGCGGAAAACGTGGACGCTGTGAAAGCCGGTTGCCCCAATCTGGGACGCCATATCGAAAACGTGAAGTCCTTCGGTGTGCCCGTTGTTGTCGCGATCAATCACTTTGTCACTGACACAGATGCCGAGGTGCAGGCCGTCAAAGATTTCGTCGCTGAGCAGGGGGCCGAAGCCGTCTTGTCGCGTCATTGGGAACTGGGATCCGAAGGCTCTGCCGCGCTGGCAACCAAGGTCGCAGAGCTGGCGGATGCGGATACCGCAAACTTTGCGCCGATCTATCCAGATGACATGTCACTCTTTGAAAAGATTGAAACAATTGCCAAACGCATCTATCGCGCCGACGATGTATTGGCCGACAAAAAGATCCGCGATCAGCTGAAATTGTGGGAAGACCAAGGGTATGGCCATTTGCCGGTCTGCATGGCGAAAACCCAATACAGTTTCAGCACCGATCCAAACTTACGCGGCGCGCCAACGGGCCATTCCGTCCCAGTACGCGAGGTGCGATTGTCGGCCGGTGCCGGATTTGTCGTCGTCGTGTGCGGAGAAATTATGACCATGCCGGGCTTGCCACGGGTGCCGTCAGCTGAAAATATCCACCTCAACGAAGCGGGCCAGATCGAAGGCCTGTTCTAAAAAAGGCGGGGGATGTTCCCCTTCCACTTACAGGGGAAAATTCAGTATGTTCAGACTATTGGTCATCGCGTTGTGCTTTGTGGCAACATCAGTCGCCGCCGAAGATAAATACGTTGGTTACTACTATCCACAAATCAACTCGACCGAGGTGTTTGACCGCCAAATCCGGGATGCAGGTGCCGCCAACAAACGGGTGCGTGTGGACTTTCTGACAAACCTGACCAAAGCGCAGCTTGCCGCTCCAGAAAGCCCGCGCTTTGTGTTCTTTGCCAAAGGTGAAGGCTCCAGCGAACTGATCCTTGTCGGGTTGGATGACGACGTGTTCAGCTCGATTTACCGCGCCCGCGCTGTGATGGCTCAGATGACATCGAACATTCGCCAAAGCCCGATTTTTGTGGACCAAGGTTTGCAGTTCGTCGCGACGTTCTATGACCTGCTGCAAATGCTGGAATTTGACTCATTGGTCATTTCCGACGGTGAATCATGGGCTCATAAGGTCGAATTCAAACGCAACTGAACGCAACTGACGGAGACATCATAACGGCCCACTTCTTTGACGATTATCGCTTTGCGACACTGATGTGGGCCGGAATCGGGGGCAAAAGCGCCCGCGCTGGCTGCATTTCTGATGCAAGCCAGCTTTTTTATGGTTCCCTTCGGGCTGAATTTGCCTAAAGGAACGCAGCAAACGCCCAACCAACACGAATGACGGAGACGATTGAATGACAGCCAAACGGATCGACGGAAAAGCCTTTGCCGCCAATGTGCGTGACCAGATCGCCGCACATGTCACGCGCCTAAAGGATCAGCACGGCGTCACACCCGGGCTTGCTGTCGTGCTGGTTGGGGAAGACCCAGCAAGCGAAGTCTACGTCGCCGCCAAGCACAAACAAACCGTCGAAACCGGCATGGCGTCCTTCGAACATAAACTGCCCGCAGACGTCTCCGAAGCTGATCTGTTTGCATTGATCGACACGCTCAACGCCGATCCAACCGTCCACGGTATCTTGTGCCAATTCCCGGTGCCCGATCACTTGAACGAACGCGCCGTGGTCGCGCGGATTGATCCCGCCAAAGACGTTGACGGCCTCAGCGTGGTCAATGCAGGTCTGCTGGCCTCTGGTGAACAAGGGTTGGTGTCATGCACGCCTTTGGGCTGCCTGATGCTGCTGCGCGCAGAACTGGGCGACCTGACGGGCTTGAATGCTGTGGTGGTCGGCCGCTCGAACCTGTTTGGCAAACCGATGGGCCAATTGTTGTTGCGCGACAACTGCACCGTGACGATTGCCCATTCGCGCACCAAAGACTTGGCCGAGGTGTGCAGCCGCGCCGACATCCTTGTCGCCGCCGTCGGGCGCGCCGAAATGGTCAAAGCCGATTGGGTCAAACCCGGCGCAACCGTGATCGACGTTGGCATCACCCGCGTCTCGCATCCTGACAAACCCGGCAAAACCAAACTGCTGGGCGATGTTGATTTTGCAGCCGCCTCAACCAAAGCCAATGCAATCACGCCAGTTCCGGGCGGGGTCGGGCCCATGACCATCGCCTGCCTTCTGGCCAACACGCTCACCGCCTGTTGCCGCGCCAATGGCTTGGACGAACCCACAGACCTGACCGCCTAGAGCGTTTCGTCTTTTACCTGAGACGCCGTGCATCACCTGACGCGTTGAAATCTTTGATTTCAGGCAGCGTCAGGTGATTCAAGTTAAAGGCGAAACGCTTTAACGCGGCATCGCCACCATGACCGGATGCGCGCCCGTCACAATCGCGCGCGCCTCTGGCCCCATCAACCCGGCCAAGACCGGATCATCACTGCGCAGCCCCCCGGTATAGGTGCCATAGGCGGGCAAAATGATGCGCGCGTCATCCACCAACACTGCAGGGCGCGATATCACACGCGCCCGCGTCGGCACCTGCACTTTGGGATGATAATGCCCCGACACTTCGCCCCGCGCTCCATCTTGCGCAATATGGCGAAAGATCAGCGGCCCAAGCTCCATCTCGGCCAAATGCGCGCCGCCCAAATCAATGGGCCCCGGATCGTGATTGCCCTCAATCCAAACCCACCGCCGCCCAGCCTGCAACCGCGTGATCCACAACCGCGCCTCTTCGGGCAACGCCTCCGCTGCGGCCAAATCATCAAAACTGTCACCCAGACACACAACCACCCGCGCTTGCGTCGCCGCGATGTCATCCTCAAGCCGCGAGAGGGTGTCGTGAACTTCATAAGGCGGGGCAGGGATGCCACTGCGCCGCGACATCCGCTCGGACTTGCCCAAATGCAGATCCGACACACACAGCATCGACTGCTCGGCCCACCACACCGCCCCCGAGCCCAAGGCCTGCAGGGCGATGCCCCGAAACTGAAATGCACACGAGTTCATGCTTTGTTCATGCCCGCCTTTGCGGCCACTGACAACTGGAATGTCTGACGCGGACGGATCGGCCTTTGGATCGTTAGTCAAAACAGCTCCGTGCAATCAAAGCTTCGGCCATAAAGCGCAATCGATCCGGGTGTCTGCTCATCGTTAAATTCGTGAGCCCATCAATGAGCACGTCAATCGGTTCCTGCGGCTCTCCAGACATCAGATAATCGCGAAACCGCCCCGACGCGATGTCCTGTGCAGAAGGGGCCGCGAAATCTGCGCCAACCGATCCAACCGTCTCATCTGGAAACCGAATTTTTGCCCATTCCGGGTATGGCGTGAATGAGACCGCGCGTTCTTTGAAAAAACCTTTGTTTACATCCGCATGGGCTCTGAAAACGTACTCAACACAATCCACTGAGTAAACCAAATCAAAGCTACCCATTTCTTGCCTGTAAGACAGCAAGCCGCGGGTTCCATTTGCTCCGACGTCCAATTCTTGAAAGGTCGTTGAATTCTGGGTCACGTGCCCATTTGCGCGCGCATAGAGCGCCCCAATGAACAGATACCCTTGCTCGGCGCGCTGTGTTTCGGCCAAAGTTTGGTGGGGCATCAATGCCAGGATACACAATGCGATAGGTTTCATAGGAAGGGACGTCCAGTGTTTTGGGATGATTGACTGTGGAACGGGCCAGTTTGATACGCGAACCTCACCCATAACCAATCGCGACCTCCTGTGCCAATAACCTCAGCGGTCATTCGTTCTGGCGCCGACCGTAGATTTCGCCGCTTTGTGCGCCATGTGTTCGAGGCAACAGGTAAAGTTCTCACTTCTAATGTTGATAAAACGAATTATCTGGTAATCGGGTAGCAACGAAGGACGATCCGCCAAATGAATTACGATGAATGTTTGCAAGCCGCTCTCTTGGATTTAGAGAGTTGGGCAATTGCAATATTTTTCATGGCCGTCTCTTTTGTTCTCTGGAAATTGAGAAAGAGCAAACTCGCTTTGGGGGGCCTCTGCTTTGGCTTAGCATTGGCCGCGTCTTGGTCATACGCTTTCCACGAGCTGAATTGTGTTGAGCTTCGCGGTTAACGAAGGCTCAAGCTCCCGATGAACGCCAGATTTTCCATGCGCCGCACCGGACGCAGTGAAAACGGGTGTTGTTCTTTAAACACGCGAACACGCACCACTGACCCAAGCACCCACGCCTGAAAAGTAAATGTAGGGTGAACGGTAATTCGAAAAGGTTAACGCAAATAATTATGCGCAACGCTTTGGACGAACGTGCCTTTTGTGAAAGCTGTCTTTGGGCGCTGAAAGCTGGCTTTCAGGTCATGACCGCCCAAACAGGCCGATTTGGGCGCGAGTCAAAGCTGGCTTTCGGGCTTGAACGCTGTCTTTGGGCGCAATTCACCACCGTACGCTGCGTTCATATATGTGGCACCAGTCGTAGTCAGGTCGCTGTTTTCAGCGTCTCAGCCATCAGCCGCGCAGCCTCTTCGGCCAGCAATCGTTCCTCGGCCATACCCTTGATCGGCACACGCCCCATTTCCAAAAACAGAGGCGCCGCCAACGGCGTGATCCGGTCAAGGATCATGTGGTCGATACGTCCACCCACACGCGTCATCATCTCTTCTATGCGGCCAAAATCCACCAATCCCCGCAAGGCCTCTTCGCGGGTGATTTGCAGCATCAGATGGTCCGGATCGTACTTGGCCAGCGTGTCATACAAGATGTCGGACGAGAACGTCGCCTGCCGGCCGGTTTTGCGCGCTTGCGGTAGGTTGCGTTCGATCAATCCCGCTATCGTGGCCGAGGCGCGAAAGGTGCGTTTCATCACCGCATTCCCGGCCAGCCAAGTGTCTAAGTCATCGCGTAACGCATTGATATCAAACAAAGGGGCAGGGTCGGTGATACTGTCCAACCCCCAGATCAGCGTGGCATAATCCGTGGCCACAAATGCCAATGGATTGAGGCCCAGTTCTTCCAATCGTTTGGTCAGCAACAGGCCCAGCGTCTGTTGCGCGTTGCGTCCTGCAAATCCATACACCACGGTATGGTGGCGCGCATCGTGGGGAAAGCTTTCGATCAACAAGCGGCCCGGTTCGGGCAGTTTGGATCGGCTGCGTTGCAGGGCCAACCACTCGGTTGTGTGGGTTGGCAGCTCGGGCCAGCTATCCTGCTGAAACATCTCAACAATGCGAACGGACAGCTGTGTGGATGTGGCGAATTTAGTGCCGGAAAACGTCGCGATTTTGGGTTTCTTGTCTGCACGTTGTGAGACTTCGACCGTCATTTCGCGCAGACCTTCATAGCGCACGATTTGCCCCCCGATCAGAAACGTATCACCAGTCGTCAAAGACGCCGCAAATCCTTCCTCGACTTCGCCCAACGGCTTCCCACCTCGGCGGTTTTTGAGCCTGACTTTCAACGTGTCAGTGTCTTGGATCGTGCCGATATTCATCCGAATGCGTTGCGCACGCCGCGGGTCGCGTAATTGCCATAACCCATCGGGCCGCTGCAATAATCGCTGCCATTGATCATAGGCCCGCAGCGCATATCCCCCCGTCGCGCAAAAGCTCAGACACGCGTCAAATTCGTTTCGGGTAAGCGTGGCGTAAGCACCAACACTGGTGACTTCGTCAAACAACGCATTAGCGTCAAACGGCCCCGCACAAGCGGTCAGCAGAATGTGTTGGCACAGCACATCCCGTGGCCCGCGCCCGCGTGGTTCACCGTCAAGAGCGCCTGCGCGAACGGCGTCCAATGCGGCGACGCATTCAACCACTTCGAACCGATTAGCGGGTACTAACAACGCTTTAGAGGGTGCGTTATATCGATGGTTGGCGCGTCCAATGCGTTGCACCAACCGCTTGACGTTCTTGGGCGCACCGATTTGGATCACCAGATCGACGTCGCCCCAATCGATCCCTAGATCAAGCGAGCCGGTGCACACGATGGCACGCAATTGCCCAAGTACCATGGCATTTTCGACCTTCTCACGTTGCTGGCGATCCAGCGAACCGTGATGAATTCCGATCGGTAAAGCGTCGTCATTGGCCAGCCAAATGTTGTGAAAAAACAGCTCGGCTTGCGCGCGGGTATTGTGAAAGATCAGCGTGGTTTTATGTTGACGCACCTGATCCAAAACTGCCGGGATAGCGTATTTGGCCGCTCCACCTGACCATGGGGGCGGTTCATCCGTCACAAGCATTGATATATCGGGTGCAGGGCCAGGATCTGCATGCAAAATCGCGCATGGATCGGGATGTCGGGCTAAGGTGTTGGCAATGGCGGCAGGGTCTTCGACAGTCGCCGACAAACCGACGCGCTTTAACTCCGGACAGATGTTTTGAAGCCGACCAAGGGCAAGCATCAATTGATCACCCCGTTTGGACTCTGCCAAGGCGTGAATTTCATCCACAATCACCCGCTTCAGACCGGCGAACATCCGGGGAGCGTCCTCGTAACTTGTTAACAATGCTAGACTTTCAGGCGTCGTCAGCAGGATGTGAGGCGGGTCGGCGCGCTGGCGTTTCTTTTGCGTCGCGGAAGTGTCGCCCGTTCGATCTTCGATCCGAATATCAAGCTGCATGTCGTCCACAGGCGTGCGCAGATTCCGTTTGATGTCGGCAGCCAACGCCTTGAGTGGGGACACATAAAGCGTGTGCAGACCTGTATGCGGGGCCTTGGATAAATCAACCAAAGTTGGCAGAAAGCCCGCAAGTGTTTTGCCACCGCCCGTCGGGGCAATCAAAAGCAATGCAGGGTCGTTGGCCCGATCAAGCATGTCTTGTTGGTGCGGGTGTATATGCCACCCACGGTCCGCAAACCATTGTTCAAAAAGTGAGGGAAGCGCTTGCATATGACTGTGGTATCGCAGAGAGCGACCATGTCAAACACTCAAGACCAAGGTTTGAGATTTCTCGATAATATCGAAGCCGGTTGCATCTGAACCGGCTTCCAATACAGCTTCAAGCAGGGATGTTCCTATTTGTCCACATCCCGCAATGCCGATCATTTCACGATATGTTCGTCCTTCACGAACATGTTCGCCCACGCCCGATCAATCAGTTCAGGCGACATTTGGTTCGGGATACCTTCGAATTCGCAAATGGCGATCATCTGATCAATCAAGAAAATAGGTTGATAGTTCGCATAGACGTTGTCGATCGTTGGATACTTGACCTTTAACAGATGGACCAACGCAGCTTCGTCCAGCGGCATTCCACGTTTCTTGGCAACCATTGCGAAAATTTTCAGATAGTTTTCTTGGTTCGGGCCATCGATCTTAATTTTGAAGAAAATCCGGCGCAACGCAGCAGTATCGAAGATTTCATTTGGGTGGAAGTTGGTGGAAAAGATAACAAGCGTATCAAAAGGAACTTCGAACTTTTCACCAGATTGCAGGGCCAGAATATCTTTGGATTCTTCAAGCGGAACAATCCAACGGTTGACCAGTTTCTGCGGTGGTTCTGCCTGACGTCCAAGGTCATCCACGATAAAGATGCCGCCGGTGGACTTCAGCTGCAAAGGCGCCTGATAAGTCCGGGCTGTGGGGTTATAGACAAGGTCAAGCATGTCCAATGAAAGTTCACCACCGGTGATCACCGTGGGACGTTCACATTTTACGTATCTTTGATCATGGGGCACGACACGTCGCAACGCGGTTGCATCCTGTTCTTCGGCTTCGCGTGCGTTATGTACAATAGGGTCAAAGACTGTGATCACCTGGCCAGAATATTCAATGGCATGAGGCACATAGACACTATCGCCTAAAGCGTCACGGATACCGTTGGAAATAGAAGACTTACCGTTTCCGGGTGGTCCGTACATCAGAACGGATCGGCCAGCACTGACTGCAGGTCCAAGGTGACCCAAAAGACTGTCTGGCAAAATGAGGTGCCCCATCGCCGAAACCAGCTGTGCGCGAGTGACCTGAATGTTCCGAATGGACTGGCGTTTCACCTGTTCAGAATAGACAGGCAATGGGACTGGCATTGGTCCGAAATATTCGGATTGGGCCAAAGCATCCAATGCCCGAGATTTCCCGGCGTCGGTCAACTGATACCCCATTTCGTTGCCATTATTGGCATTCAAGGTACCCGTCGCCTCCATCAGACGTTGGTCGCGACACATATCAACCAATTCCTGAACAACGGGGATTGGGATACACATGGCTGCAGACAAATCAGAGACCATTTCGAGACTTTTGCGGAACATCGTCTTTAGAAGAATGTCACGCATCATCACTACGGGAAGCCGCATCTCTTCAAGGCGCTTTGGGGCCTTGGGTGCAACGATGGGCGTGGTTTGCATATTCATTGGGATTGCCTCAGGCTGGACTGTTCGTACGCACGCAACAGTTACCGGTGTTTTTAGGCATCAATGTGGCTGCAAAGTGGCCCGAGGCGATTCATCCATCGAATGGAAAGTAATTTTTTCGTTCAAGACGCCGCGCCAAGGAACAGCCCCAAACCGAGATAAACTGATAAACTGAACCCCAATGTAAACCCCATTGGAAACTTTGATCGTTCCCAACTGATCCAATGAGGCGCGACCTTCCTTAAAGGGGAAAGTTTGACACCTCGATGCGTAAAGAAAGCGCCAAGCAAAGCGGCCGAGAACAAACCCATCAAAAGGCGCAGATCGCCCAATGCAATATAGGGCGAAGCGGCTGCAATGAATTTGGAATCCCCAGCCCCCATCGCGCCTGCAGCATTGAGGATTATGCCCGCGATCAATACGATGACCAGATGCAACAGCCGCCACAAATAAACATCAAAGGGCAGCGCAATTGGCCCAATAACGACAAAAACCAATGCCAGAAGGATGACCGCCTGATTGGTGATGCGCATCTCGCGCAAGTCAGTAAAGATCACATGAAAGCAAATTGGCAGCACAAATGGTAAGAACCAAAGTGCTGCCACATAGGTCAAAGACATGACGGTTTAACCGCTCGTCACGTTGGCTTCTAACGCATCAAGGGCAGATACCGCAGCTTCGAAATGCTGCGGGTGCGTCTCAATCGCATCGCGCAACAACCCTTTTCCGGTTTCTACATCACCCTTTTTGATGGCCGATAGGGCCAGTGTGTGAAGCAATTGCGCGCGTTCGGATTGGTCCATCGGAATGACGGGCAATGTGTATTCGCGGCGCGCTCCACGGGCGAGCACCAAGTTATTCTTTGCGGTGAACGATTTAGGGTCTTGGCGGACGGCATCGGTCAACAAGGCTTCTGCTTCTTTATATTGTCCGCGTGATATTTTCGAATAGCCCCAGTTGTTCAGAACGCCTGCCGGACGAGTGGTCAAACCAACAGCCGTTTCATAGAAGCTGTCTGCTTTGTCCCATTCTTTATTGCTGTCCGCGATCATCGCTTCCAAACGGTAGCGTTTGAACGTTTCATGTGTTGGGGGAATTCCGTCCAACGTCTGTTCAGCCAAGGCCCAATCGCCCGAGCGAATCAATGCATCTGCAAAGTCCACATTGTCGTCTTGGGTCGCGCCTTCCATTTCAACAACCTTGCTGAAAACAGAAACAGCTTCGGTATAGCGTTTTGCCCGCACCAAACTTACTGCCAACCCGCGATGTACATCGACGCGATCAGGGTTGTCTCGTGTTGTGCGTTGGAAATATGCGACGGCCTCATTTGGATCGGCGACCGTTAGCATTACATCGTTCAGATTGCTCTCATCGATGACGTTTACATCCTGAAAAGCACGTTCAACTGTCGCCTCTGCGGATTCTTGTCCACATGCCGAAAGAAATAGCATCCCCGCGATACAGGTGCCTGATAGAAACGAATGGCGCATTTTTGCGTCCTTCTACTGCCTTGCCTCGTTAGGTCGCTGGTCGCAGTAAAAAGTCGTTCGAACCGCGCCGGACCAATTTATAAGCATTATTATTAGGTGCGACGATATCAGAGTTTTCTGATTTTGCGAGTGCTAGTCGTAAATTATCCCGGATAAGTGTGCTTTCTCCGTCATCAAGTGCGAAAGCACGGCGGAAAATCTGAACAGCTTCGGCTGTTTTTCCGCGTTCCATCAGAACAACGCCGAGGTTGTTCCAGATTTCTGGCCATGCCTCAAAGTCTTCTGTTGCGCGGCGCAAAATCGTTTCTGCTTGATTGAGGCGGCCCAATCCCAAGTTGGCAGTGCCAATGCCAGAAAGGATCTCGGCGTCAACAGTATTGCGTTCAATTGCGGCGCGATTAAACGCGCGAATGGCCAGTTCGTATTCACCTGACGCAAGAAGGCGATGGCCAACGTCGATGCTTTCGACCCCTTGTGCATCCAGATCAACGCCTGGAGCAAAAGGACCGGTTGGACCAACATCGATCCGATTGGGATCATCACATGCGGTCAAGATTGCAGAAAGGAAAAGGGCGGTTGTTAACCGCCCAATCTGTTTTAACATATCCGCCCATTCGTCATCGTGCACCTAATTCTGTAATATTGTGCACCGATGGACCAACAAGGATGATCAACAACGGCGGCACCGTTAGCATCATTGTGGCAAGCGTCATCTTCGTTGGCAACTTGTTTGCAGCCTCCTCTGCCCGCATGACCCTTTTATCGCGCATCTCGCTTGCATAAACACGCAAAGCTTCCGCGATAGAGGTACCAAAAGCCGTGGATTGCACAAGAACCGTGACAAAACTGGAGACATCCATAACGCCACATCTTTCGCCCATGTCGTTCAATACAGTTACCTTGTCCTTACCGGCCTTCATCTCATAGCTGACGACTTGAAATTCTTCAGCCAGCGAAGGGTAGGACGCATGCAGTTCATTCGCGACACGTGTGATTGCCTGGTCAAGTGATTGCCCCGCTTCGACACAGACCAGCAACATATCCAGAGAGTCTGGGAAACCTTGTGTGATCTGTTCTTTGCGTTCTTCGACGCGTCGCGTGACCCAATATACAGGCAGATAATATCCAATGCCGCCGGGCAGGATTGTAAAGATAATCTGCTTCTGCGAACTCATACCTTCGCCACCACCGAGGAAGTTGATGTAGACGACACCGCCAATAAGTCCGATGAGACCCAGCCCAAATTGTATCGCATGAAAAATGCGAACGGAGTCTTTGGATTGGTAACCCGCTTGGCGCAGGGTTAGTTGCCGTTTGGAAAGTTCAGCGACATCCTTAGGCTCAAGAAACTCAGAGAATTTTTCCAATTGCTGGTTGCGACCGCCGGAACGCAGCTTTTCGCGCCGTTCCACACCGACAGGGCTGTCTTGAGCAGCACGCTTAAGCTTGGTCAGCGGATCTTCAGGTTCGCGTAACATCATGATGATCACAAGAACGATCATCACAACACCAAGTACGCCCGCCAGGATAATGGGACCTAGTGGACCGAGGTATTCTTCAATTAAAGCAATGATTTCCATGCCTCGGCTCCTTACACCTTAATGTCAGTTAAAACGCGCATGACGAACAAGTTGACGGCAAGCATGATGCCAACAACAAAGCAGGCAGGGATGAACAACTCGTGGTCGCGTACTTCGTCGTAATAATTTGGATCACCCACGTTGATGACGATCAATGCAAGTAGAGGGAATGCGGACAGGAATTTGCCTGACCATTGGGCTTCGGCCGTGATCGCTTTAACCCGGCGAAACAAACGAAAGCGAGCGCGGATCACTTTGGCCAAACCCGCAAGAATTTCGGCAAGGTTACCACCCGATTGCTGCTGAATTGTCACCGCCACTGAAAGAAAGCGTAAATCCTGCATATCAAGGCGTTCCGCCATATCTTTCAGCGCTTCACCAACTTCGCGGCCATACGCGCTTTCGTCGGCAATCACCCCAAACTCAGAGGCGAGAGGGTCGGGAACTTCGTTAGCGACAATCGAGATCGCGGACGAAAACGGGTGACCAACGCGTAAGCTTCGAACCATCAGCTCAACGGCGTCGGGCAATTGTTCTTCGATCATACCCAAACGCTTCTTAGCCTTTGAACTAACCCAGAAAAACACAGCCCCCACGCCGATGACGACAGCCAATAGGGCACGTACCGCGACTTCTGTCTCGGTTCCGATCGTCAGTCCGAGAAACGCCACCCCGGCCACCCCGATCATCAGCAAGATCAGTTGTTGTGGTGTAAAGGCGATGGCTGCCTTTTGAGCCTTGTCGGCCAGGATTGAATAGACTGGAATCCCGCGCACATTCATGTGCTGGTCCATCTCTTTACGGAGGCGGTCCAATACTTCTTCGCGCGCCTCGCCTTTGTTTAGCATATCAAGGCGACGGTTAACCCGACTGTTCAGGCTGATGGATTTGCCAAACGTGACAAGATAGATGCCTTCGACAAGGGCAAGGACCCCAAGAAATATAAGGCCGTAAATAATGACTTCAGCGGACATGGGTCTGCTCCTTATTCCGCAGCAAAGGGTTCATAGATGGAAGCGGGCAGGTCATAACCCCACAGACGGAAGCGCTCGGAGAAGTGAGAGCGCACACCAGTTGCGGTGAAGTGACCAATGATTTTATTGTCAGAAGTTAGGCCAACACGTTGAAATCTAAAGATTTCTTGCATTGAAATGACATCGCCTTCCATCCCGGTGATTTCCGTGATTGAGGTCATACGGCGCGAACCATCCTGCAAACGAGATGCTTGCACGATTAAGTTCACAGCTGACGAAACCTGCGAGCGAACCGCTTTGATTGGCATTTCGATACCGGCCATCGCGATCATGTTCTCAAGTCGTGAAATACCGTCGCGCGCGGAGTTGGCGTGAATCGTGGTCATCGATCCATCGTGACCCGTGTTCATGGCCTGCAACATATCGATAACTTCTTCACCACGTGTCTCGCCCACGATAATGCGGTCTGGACGCATCCGAAGAGCGTTTTTAAGACAATCGCGTGGGCTGACTTCGCCTTTGCCTTCCACGTTTGCTGGCCGGCTTTCCATGCGACCAACGTGAATTTGCTGCAGCTGAAGTTCGGCTGTATCCTCGATGGTTAGGATGCGTTCGTCGTTGTCGATAAAAGAAGACAACGCGTTGAGCGTGGTTGTTTTACCAGAACCAGTACCACCGGAGACGATCACATTCAGACGTGTCGCAACGGCAGCTTGCAAATAAGCCGCCATTTCTTCGGTAAAGGCGCCGAAACGAACAAGATCGTCGATGCCAAGCTTGTCCTTTTTAAATTTCCGAATGGAGACCAAAGACCCGTCAACCGCAACAGGGGGAACCATTGCGTTGAAACGTGATCCGTCTTTCAAACGGGCATCAACATACGGGTTTGATTCATCAACACGTCGTCCAACCGCGGATACGATCTTGTCAATAATCCGCAACAGATGGCGTTCGTCTTTAAACGTAACGTCGGTAAGTTCCAGCTGACCCGCGCGTTCAACAAAAATCTGTTGAGGACCGTTGACCAGAATATCGTTGACAGTTTCGTCTTTAAGAAGCGTTTCCAAAGGACCAAGGCCGGTCACTTCGTCATACAATTCCTGGTTCAGATTCAAGCGCTCTTCGCGGGGAAGTACGATCGCTTTGTCCTGAAGGTATTCAGACGCTATCGAATTGATTTCTTGACGTAAATCCTGTTCGCTTGCGTGTTCCAATGCAGCCAAATTCAGGTTGTCGAGCAAGGTGCGGTGCAGCTCGAGTTTGATCTCCTGCATCCGCTGTTTCTTTTTGCGCTCTTTGTCCATTGGCGTGACTTGAGCGGGTTGCGTCGGAGCTGTCTTGCGGGTCACCTTTGCGGGTGCACCGGACAGTTCTTTTATTTCGGCTGTTGGTTTGGCTTTCGCCTTCTCAACTGCTGCAGCTTTAGGCTCTGCGCCGGTTTTTTTATACTTGGAAAACATTGGAACCCCCTAGTGTGATCAAGCGGCTTGGGCCTGCCCTTTGGTAAGGTCGTGAATGGACGTCGCGAGTTTGGCAATTTCGCGCCGCAATGGGTTTTTCGGAGCGCTGGTCGCCAAGGGAAGGCCGTGGTCGCCAGCTTGCATGATCTGCTTTCCACCGTCTGGCATCTGAACATCGATAGAAATATCGAGGCTTTCGGCCAATCGTTTGACACGGCTTTTGCCGTTCAAATCTGTGAATTTCGGCGCTCTGTTCAAAACATAACGCAGTTTTTCTACAGGGAGTTCTTCTGCTTGTAGGGCGCGTTTGAAACGCAATGCGTTTTGCGCGGATCGCATGTCGAGTTCTAGAGGACAGAAATAGATGTGGGCTTCGTTCAAAATCGTTTCGGTCCAACCTACAAGTGTCGAAGGCATGTCGATGACCACGTATTCGAAATGTGCGCGAGCCATTGCAATGATGCGGGAAATATCTTCGGAGGAGACAATATCCAAAGGGATCATGTCTGTGGGAGCAGTCAAAACTTGCAACGTTTCCTGACAATCCACCAAAGATTGGCCGAACACTTCTTCATCCATGTTTTCAGTGTCTGAAAGCATTTCAAACACGGCTTCACGCCGCGCGAGATCAAGGTAGGTTGCGACGGTGCCGAATTGCATGTCGAAATCCAGAAGACACACAGACGGGCTTTCTTTTTTGTCGACGGTGGCCAATTCCCAAGCCAGATTAACAGCGAGAGTCGTTGCGCCTGTTCCGCCAGCCATTCCGTGACAGACAAGAACCGCGCCTTGTTTGTCTTCACCTGTTTTCAGCTGTGGCTTTGAACCTGGGGAAGCTTGTGCTTGTGCTTGCGCTTGAGGCTGAGCTTGCGGCGCCGGCACCTTCTTCAATCGTTCGACGGCAGCTATTAATTCGCCCTCGGGAAGAGGGTAGGGGACAAATTCGTCTGCCCCTTGGCGCAAAAGTTGGTGCAACGCAGTCGGTGTCACGTCTTCGGCAATCAATATGACTTTGACGTTTTGTGATTTTGCTAAAGTTATGATCTCGCCTATTAAAACGAGGTCATCTTCGTCTTCGCTGTTGATCGCCAACGCGATGAATTCCAACGCTTCTGCTTCTGGTTGATCTAGAAAGGCAAGCGCTTCTGAAAAACCGAGATCACCCCAGCTTTCACCCAAAGCGTTTTCCATGTCTTCAATCAACAGATCGAACACTTGTACGTCGCGACTGACTGTACACGCGACAATCGAGGTGGCTTCGGTTTGTGGCGATGTACTGCTCATAGCCAATTTTCGTCCTTTTCTCTGACCGTCCCATTTGAACCGGGTGCGGCGATGCCGATAGTCCGGACACATTTATCCTTGTGTGGACCATTGCAGCGAAATCGGGCGAGATTTGGGCCAAAAAGTTCCAATTGTTTGGTTTTTTGGAACGATGCGCCCTGACCGGGGCGATTGTTCGACGCGCGAGGGCGCGCGTCGAACGATATTGTGTCTTTTTGTTACTGGGTTGTTGCCAAATCGGCACCAGTGATGCTGTCCAGACCGCTACGTGCTTCCGCGCTGCGGACATAATCACGATAGATGATCTGAGCATACTTGCCGTCCAGCACACTTGGATGCGACTGGATAAAGCCTGAAACCTCAGTCACCGTCCGGCGATTGCGGCGTTCACGATTTTGCGTGGACACCAGCGGCTTTGTTTCACCGAAAGAGGCGACCGCCTCGAGACGACCACGGCTGACGCCTTGGCTTACCAAGTAATTAACAACCGTATCAGCGCGACGTTTGCCAAGACGGCGGTTATAGCTCGACGAACCTACAAGGTCAGTATGCCCGTAAACGCGGAAGCGCACTTCGGGGAACTGTTTGATCCATGCAGCCTGCTGACGCAGAGTGTCACGCGAACTTTCGTCCAGATTTGCACTGTTGAAAGCAAAGTTGACGTTTGTTGCTACTTCACCCGCAAACCGGTTTGCCAAGTCATGGACGAACTGCCGCTCGCCTGATTGTACCAGTGAGTTGTTCAGCGTCGAGTTGCCAAATTCACCAGTGTCAACAAGCGAACCAGCTTCGCGATGGAATTGCGTAAGTACCAAGTCATCAGATTCGGTGCAGGCCGAGAGGCCTAGAGCACCTATAAGACTTGTGATTAGGATCTTTTTCATTTTAGCTCCTTCCGCCTCTTTTAGTCCAGCACGTAGCCGTAGGAGCCGCTGAAATCTTGCTTGGCGACTTCACTCGCTGCACCCGAACGATGTTTGAACGGAGTGCCGGACGATACACGTCCGTAGAGGAAGAGGTCTTTTTCAGACGGCGGTTTAACGCGATCGGTCGGTAGGGCGAGAAGTTCTCCCCGTGTTGGTGTGACCAAATGCGAGGTGATGATGATAACCAGTTCAGTTTGACTGCGTTGATAGCTGGCTGAGCGGAAGAGGGCACCAAGAACGGGTACATCTCCAAGCCAAGGCAACTGGCTGTTGTCGTCTATAAAGTCGTCACGCAACAAACCTGCGATCGCAAAACTCTCACCATCACGAAGTTCAACAGTTGTCGAAGTTTCGCGGCGGGTAAAGGCGTCGATCTCAAACCCATCGATCTGGAAGCCATTGGTCGGGTCGATATCTGACACGGCCGCTTCTAGCTCGAGGTTTATCAAGTCACCGTCAACAACCCTTGGAATAAAACTCAGCTCCACACCAAACGGTTTGAATTCGACGGTAATCGTATCGTCATCCTGACTGACTGGTACCGGATATTCGCCACCTGCCAGAAAACGCGCTTCTTGTCCTGATAAAGCAACAAGATTCGGTTCTGCCAGTGTTCGAACAACACCTTTGGCTTCCAATGCTTCCAACAGAATACCAACTTGTGTGTTGCCGGCGTTGAAACCGAACAAAAGCGCACCGTTGTTGGTGTTTGAGCCTGGAATGTTTCCAGTCAGTGAGTTGATCAAAGCACCGCTTGTATTGTTGGTGCCGTTACCACCGCTGACGCCAACATCTCCTGAGAACAGGGAACCGTTGAGGGCCAAGGAAGAACTAAGTGCTTTGGATACTGTCCGCTGCATTTCCGCGAACCGTACTTTTAGCATCACTTGTTGGATGCCACCGACGCTCATTAGGTTTGAAACGCGGCCTTCTGCGTAGCGTTCTGCCAAATCAAGCGCGCGTTGTAGGCGCGCTGATGACGACACAACGCCTGAAAGCACGATGCCATCGTTCGCAGTGCGCACTTCGATCTTTTCCCCAGGGAGGATTTGACGAAGACGCTCTTTAAACTCGGTCACATCAGCCGCCACACGCACATCTACGTTCGTGATCAGGTTTCCTGCTGCATCCAAGATCGTTAAGGTTGTTAGACCGGGCGATTTACCCAGTACATAAATCGTGCGATCGCTCAACGAGTTGATGTCTGCGATTGCTGGATTTGCGATAGATAGTTCTGAGAAAGGTGTTTCGCTTTCCACTACGACCGCACGGTTCATTGGAACCGATAAGACCGTGGAAGCGCCTCGCTTCAGAACGGTGATTGTTTCTGCTTGCGCGCTAGATAGAAACGCAAGCGGGCTCATAGCCAAGGTTGCGCCCAAGAGGGCGGCTTTCATAAAGTGTCTCATGCTCGTGTGACCTGCCTTTTTGGATCACGTTATAAGGTCGGGTCTTAGTGCCCGTGATTGGACGAACAATGTGACGGCCAAATTATTATTGCAAGAATCAATAGCTTCAGAGGCGTTTTTTATGTGGATAAGTTGTAAGTGCGACCCAAACGCAACGATGCCGCACCCAAGGCGCGGCATCTGACATTCAATTTAGACAGGAAATTTAGTCGCGGCAGGGAATGTCCTCTATGACCACTTCTGTACCGACACGTTTGCGCACAGAACAGGTTTTGACTTCTTCTTCGACGACCGCCACTTTTTCTTCTGGCAATCCAAGAAGCGACTTCTGGTTAACTTCGACAGCTTCGGCAATTGTGTCGTCGTCCGCACCAACAAGAGAAAGGGAGAGCCGACCAGTTGCTTGCGCTTGTGCAAGTGCGCCAACTCGATCCGGGCGTGCGCTGACAGTAACAGTCCGAGCAACTGTCGCTCCGTACACGTCGCCGGTCGCGGTTTGGTCAATTGCAATCAACTGAACACCGGCTTCGATCAATTTAGTGACTTCATTGCGGTCTTGGTTGCCGCCGCCTTGGATGCGCCCGGTCCAATAAACGTCGACACGATCGCCAGGACGCAAGAAACCTGACACGCCTGAAGCGACGTCAACTTCGATGGCAAAGGCGCGCATGCCGCGTTCAATTCGTGATGTCAGACCGGCCTCTTCGCCAGGCTCTGTCACCTTAATAGCCAGAACGGCTTCATCTTTTTCCATTGCACGCAATACATAGCGTGGACGTGTCTCGCCTTCTTGGAAAAGAATATTGTCAGCTGTGAATGCACCTTCTGGGATAGCGTCTTCAGGCCAAGAAACCTGACGCACATCTTCAGATGTTAATGATTCACCATACTTCAGCGAACGCTCGACGACAAAGACAGGAATAGTTTTCACCATTTTCTGGCGTTCTGCTCGTTCTTTGGCGAGTGCTGTCTGATATTGTCCGATGTAATTTTTGGCCATGTAGACCGCGCCACCAGCCAATGCGAGACCGGCTAGGAGTACCAATCCAAAAATCATGCGCATTACGAAAACCCCAATTTGCTATTATTTTGCCCCGATAAAACAGGCCCATGCTCGCTGTATGACAGTCAAATGTGGCGAATTGTGGGTAGAAGATTGGAATGGTTGCGACAGCGGGAGGCGAGCCCGGGCATTTTAGAATGTAGACTAAGTTACAGATTTAGGCGCGCAGATTAACTGCGCGCAGATCAAATGGCCGAGAACCAAGAATCTCTCGGCAAACGCTGTTTGTAAGTTTTAGTTTGGATTTCTGGTTTGGAGAAATGTGTCGACGTCGGTCGTCAAAGCCAACGTTCCATCTTCCATTGCGAGCGCAATTGCGGCTGCCATGGCAACAAGACCTGCACAGAGTACGACCCAATCTACGGTCACTGCTCCGTCGTCGTCTTTGAAGAAACTTTTAAATCGCTTGAACATTGCGCTACCTATTAAACGGGTATTTAGAACAGAAAAAGGCCGCGCCCGCTTTCGGACGCGGCCTTCTAAGACGTCTGAGAATACTCAGAACCAAAACTTAGCCAGGGTTTTGTGTACCCAAGAAAGTTTCTGTGTCTTCTGTCAGCTGTGTCGCACCATCTTCGATTGCTGAGTAAGCAGCAACGGCCAGGCCAACAACTGCGGCTGTAAGAACAACCCAGTCTACAGTTACAGCGCCGTCTTCGTCTTTGCGGAATTTGTTCAAAAATTTGTTCATTGTAGTCCCTCCAGAGGAAATTTTAACAGTTACAGACAACCTTGTCAGGCTAGTGGGCCGCTCTCTCAATGGCCCGTCCGACTTGGTATGCACCTAATAAGCCTTAGGATTTGGGCCTAAGTTTGACAGCAAATGTGGTATTTTGCTCTAAAAAGTGAAAAGTGTTAATTAATCTTTTAACGCAATGTTTTTAAACGAAAAAAAACTTAATAAGTTTATTTTTGCGACTATTTTCGATGCTCAGATGCATCAATTATGGCAAAACCGCCACGTTCTTTGCCCAAAGTTCTGGTGTCAGTTGCATTGATCTGCAAGGTTTCAGCGCAACAACGGTCAAAAGACCGGAGAGCAGGTCATGAAAAAAATCATTCTACCACTAATATGTAGTGTTGCACTGGGAGTCGCGAGCGCTGAGGCGAAGGATCCTCCTCCGTTTAAGGATTTTTCAGCCAAGCGCGTAAAGGCACCGAAGGCTGGAACGACAAACCGCATCACGATTCAGATCGAACCGAATCCGGAACCAGCACCGGACCTGAAGCGCACAAGTCGCAAAGAGCCCGATGCGTCAAAGCCCAGGAAACCGACTGGTGCGCGCTATGACTGGTTCTGGGAGGCAATTTCCCCGGCCATGATAGATAGTGGACCCGGGCGTCTGGATCCGGCCCTGCGTGCGCTTGCCGTTGCTAAGGAGCCAGTTCCAGTCCCACGTCTAGCCGACATGCAAAAGGTAGCCAGAGCACGTGGGGTGGACATTTTGAGAGCAACTGTCGGCACTAGGGTGTCGCCGGCATTGGCGCTTGCTGTCATGTGGACCGAAAGCCATGGGCGCGTTGATGTCGTTAGCGGGGCTGGCGCACAAGGTTTAATGCAGCTGATGCCTGCGACTGCCGAACGGTTTGGTGTGAAGGATGCATTCGAACCGGGCCAAAATATTAGCGGGGGGGTCAAGTACCTCGATTGGCTCATGCGTGAATTTGACGGTGACCCCATGATGGTCATTGCTGGATATAATGCCGGAGAAGGTGCCGTGAAAAAGCACCAAGGCGTTCCACCGTACAAAGAAACACGTGACTATGTACCTAAAGTGTTGGCGGCATACCAAATAGCGCGCGGGTTATGTCGGACCCCGCCTGAACTTTTAACCGATGGATGTGTTTTTGTTGCGATGAATTAAGCTGCAAAGCTTGGTCGGAGACTTAAATACTATAATAGTAAGGCGAACGCGCGATAATGATACAGTGCGCGTTCGCAAGAAATGGGCGCAGTTTATGCGACGATTGTTGCCTCTGTTGCCGCTCGCAATTCGTCTTCAGTGACGCCGTCTGCGGTTTCCACGATCTTTAGGCCGCCTTCAACGACGTCAAGAACCCCAAGATTGGTAATGATGCGGTTTACGACACTTTTACCGGTCAAGGGCAGGGTACATTCTTTTAACAGCTTGCTGTCGCCATGCTTGCTTGTGTGATCCATCACAACAACCACGCGTCCGACGCCCGCAACCAGATCCATCGCACCGCCCATTCCTTTTACAAGCTTGCCGGGGATCATCCAGTTTGCCAGGTCGCCATTTTCCGCAACTTCCATCGCACCCAGAATGGCCATCGCGATTTTGCCGCCACGAATCATACCAAAACTTTGCGCGCTGTCAAAAAACGCAGTTTGGGGCAGTTCGGTGATGGTCTGCTTACCCGCGTTGATCAGGTCAGCGTCTTCTTCACCTTCAATCGGGAAGGGGCCCATACCCAGCATTCCATTTTCGGATTGCAGCATAACTTCGACGCCCTCTGGTATATAGTTCGAAACCAGTGTCGGAATCCCGATACCAAGATTTACGTACCATCCGTCTTGTAATTCCTGTCCCGCCCGTGCGGCCATCTGGTTGCGATCCCAAGGCATATGCGTGTGTTCCTGTGATTAGTCGAAAACCAAAGCGCCGGTCGGCACTGCGACACTTATAATGAGTCTTGCAGTGCTGCGCGAGAGGCGAAGTGCATCAGAATGGCTTTCAAGCGATACTTTAATGATCCACTCACCTTTATTATAGCAGAGAGGGTGTCGCTCCCAGGTCGCCTCAACGGTCCGCCTCCCCTCGTATCAATGGTTCCTAGGCAAGACTTAACTGTAGATAGCTGGTAGCTTTGAACAGTAATGACATTCGGTACGGTTAGTGTTGGTGGCCGAATAACCCATTTAAAAAGACTAGATTGGATTGATGCGGAGCATATTGTTAGGTTTGGCCTGCCTTGCAGGGGGGCTCGCAAAACTCACGCTTTGATCTCCGAAAAACCGGGGATATCTCGCTCGGTTACTTTGCGACGTTGGTTAGTCAGCGCTTGGCAAAAGCATCCATAAGCGCCTGCAATTCATCCAGGGATGTTGGATATTTTGAGTAACTATTAATGGCTGGGACAGTGGCCCAAGGTAACTTCTCGTCGGTCATCAACTCAACGAAGGGCGCAAAGGATGCCGCGTCAAGCAGAATGGATGTGCGAAGATTAATACGGTTTTCCGCTCCATCAACCTGCGAATAGATGAAGTTGAGGCATGATTTGCAAAAATAGTGCGTTCGCCTGTTCGAACCAAGGCCGCCAGTGATCAAATCACCAGAGCAATGAACGCTGTCGCTTGGAAACATCACGGAAAGGGAATACGCGCTTGCACTGAATTTCTGACAATCGCGGCAATGGCACGCGAAAGTCAAAAGGGGTGCTGCCGTCACTTTGACCTGGACTGAACCACACAGGCATGCGCCCTTGAAGGGCGGTTTGGGACGTATCGTCATTGCAAATTCCTCTCTTTCTTTTGGCGTTCATGGGTCGACAATGAACACGACAGTTCAGGCGGCTTCGGCCGCATTTATAGGTCGGGGCTGTGAGAGATTGCCTACGATCCCATTTCGGTTGGGGTCGAGGTCTTTGAACAATGGCTTAACTGCCACTGTTCCTTACCATATCACATGTCGGCATTGGTGACATGTAAATTTCGCCTCGCAACACACGGAGTATAGGAGAGGGATTTAGCAGGCTTAAGCTTCGCTATCGTTCCTGCAAAGAAATGTTAAGCAGGCATTGAATACCCGTTGCAGGTTGTGCCTAGCCAAGAATGCCCAAACAGATTGGGCATTCTTGGATGTGTCATTACGCTGCGCGTGTCGTGCGTTGTTCTATGCGTTTCTCGTGTTCGCCTTGAATCAGGCGGTGCACGTATATGCCTGGCAAATGGATCGCGTCGGGATCCAATGTTCCCGGCTCAACGATCTCTTCCACTTCCATGACGCAGTATTTGCCACACATTGCGGCGGGCGGATTAAAGTTGCGCGCCGTTTTGCGGAAAATTGCGTTGCCGGTGGTGTCGGCTTTCCAAGCTTTTACAATGGCCAAATCCGCGAAAATCCCTTCTTCGAGAATGAAGGTTTCGCCATTAAAGTCTTTGTGCTCTTTTCCTTCGGCTATGACGGTGCCAACGCCCGTCTTGGTATAGAACCCTGGAATTCCGCAGCCACCTGCGCGCATACGTTCGGCCAAAGTGCCTTGCGGGTTGAACTCCAGTTCAAGTTCACCTGACAGATATTGGCGCATAAATTCTGCGTTTTCGCCAACGTAAGACGAGATCATCTTTTTGACCTGCCGAGATTGCAGCAATATGCCGATCCCAAAATCATCTACGCCAGCATTGTTCGATGCAAAGGTCAGATCTTTGGTGCCTTCTTCCAAAATTGCATTCAACAGCACCTCGGGGATGCCACAAAGACCGAAACCGCCCGCGGCGATGAACATGCCATCAAACAGCAGACCATCCAGTGCTTCTTTTGCCGAACCATAGACTTTTTTCATGAACTGAGCCTCTTGCCAAAGGGTGTAAGTCTTAGTGCCTTGACGCTTTCCGAGTGTCAACGACAGGTGGATGATGACCCGCCAATCAAACAATTTCAGTGCGCGTGAATCAAACGCTCGTATAGGCTACAAGCGCTATGCTTTTTTCTTGGTCGCTGCCTTCTTCTTTTTGGCCGGCGCTTTTTTGCGGCCGCCCTTTTTGGCCGCCTTCTCGGCAACCAGTTCAAGCGCATATTCCAAAGTGACGTTTTCCGGCTCAACCGTTTCGGGGAGTGTCGCGTTGACCTTTTCCCATTTCACATAAGGCCCATACCGACCTTTCATGACATTGACCGGCCCGCCATCTGGATGTTCACCTAATTCCTTCAACGGTGTGGCAGGGGCTGCTTTGCCGCGCTTTGGTTTTGAGGCCAGAACTTCGACGGCGCGGTTCATTCCAATTTCGAAAACGTCTTCGATGGATTCAAGGTTAGCGTTTGTACCGCCACGGTTCGAAATGCTGTCCGCGTGTTTCAGATAGGGACCATACCGCCCGATATTGGACCAGATCATCACACCATCTTCGGGATGGGCGCCAATCTCACGAGGCAAGCTCAAAAGCAGCACGCCTTGTTCCAAGGTGATGTCTTCGGGCACCCATGCTTTAGGAATAGATTGACGCGGTGGTTTGGGTTGTTCTTCGGTCACTGGGCCACGTTGGACATAAGGGCCAAACCGACCTTTGAACACGCGAATTTCTTCGCCGCTGTCTTCGCCCAACAGCTTTCCATCAGGCGGAATTGCCGTGTCTGCACCGTCTGCGGACGGCGGGCCGAATGCGCGTGTAAAGCGACATTCAGGATAGTTGGAACACCCGATGAATGCACCGCCCGACCGCGCGGTGCGCATGCTCAGGCGGCCAATCCCACAATTGGGGCAAAGCCTTGGATCGGTGCCTTCTTCGTTCGCCGGGAACAAATGAGGTTCCAGAACCTCATTGATTTTTTCCAATACGTCCGTGATCCGCAATTCAGACGTTTCGCCCAATGCGGCAGAGAAATCGCGCCAGAATCGTCCCAATACATCTTTATAGTCACGTGTACCGGCGCTGACGTCGTCCAGTTCTTCTTCTAGCTGAGCCGTAAAGTTGTAACCCACATACTGCCGGAAGTAGTTTTCCAAAAACACGATGACCAACCGGCCTTTGTCTTCTGGACGCAGGCGTCCTCGTTCTTTCACAACGTATCCACGGTCCTGAATAGTCGTCACAACAGATGCATATGTAGACGGTCGACCGATCCCCAATTCTTCCATGCGCTTAACCAAGGTTGCCTCGGTATAGCGGGGTGGGGGCTGTGTGAAGCTTTGAGTCCCTAAAACGGATTCATTGGCAGACAAAACGGCGGCACCGTTCTTTGTCATTTGGCCGGTGTCGCCGGTATCGACCACATCATCCGATTTCTCACCAGCTTTGGCGTAATCCGCGCGCAACGAATCGCGCGCAAAAGCGGCAGGTTCGCCCTGCATGATCTGTGGCAGCCGCTTGGCGTCTTCGTCTTCGACGTCATCGCGGCCTTCTTCATAGATCTTCATGAAACCATCAAACAGGACGACCTGACCCGTGGCGCGCAAAACGACCTGTTCGTCAGCACTGCCGATATCAACTGTTGTGCGTTCAAGACGCGCACCAGCCATTTGACAGGCCAATGTCCGTTTCCAGATCAGATCGTAAAGCTTGCGTTGATCATCATCGATGATCTTAGCGGCCGTGGCATCACGCGACATTTCAGTCGGGCGGATACATTCGTGCGCTTCTTGCGCGTTCTTGGCTTTGTTTTTGTAAACGCGCGCTTTTTCGGGAACATATTCCGCGCCATAGCGATCTTTGATCGCGGAACGTGCGTTTTCAACAGCCTCGGGGGCCATGTCGATCCCGTCTGTTCGCATGTATGTAATGTGGCCGGCTTCATACAAACGCTGTGCACAGCTCATTGTTTGGCGGGCGCCCATACCGAATTTCCGGCTGGCCTCCTGCTGCAATGTCGACGTCATAAATGGGGGCGAAGGATTGCGCGAGCCCGGCTTTGCCTCAACGGAAAGAACACTTAGATCGCGGCTGGAAACCGCCTGTACCGCCATTTCTGCCTGTGTTTCGTTTTCCAAATCATAACGTTCAAGCTTTTTGCCAGCCAAAACCGTTAGGCGCGCTTCGAAGGTTTGGCCGCGCGGGGTGTCGAACAGTGCTTTGACCTGCCAAAATTCACGCGGGCGAAAGGCTTCGATTTCCATTTCGCGTTCAACGATCAATCGCAGACAGACGGATTGCACGCGACCTGCGGATTTTGCGCCGGGTAATTTGCGCCACAACACCGGAGACAGATTGAAACCAACCAGATAATCAAGCGCGCGACGGGCCAAATACGCTTCGACAAGCGGCATATCGACTTGGCGCGGATTGTTCATGGCTTCTTCGACGGCGGCTTTGGTAATCGCGTTGAACGTCACGCGTTTTACGTCGGTATCTTTCTTAATCGATTTTCGCTTGGTCAACGCTTCTTGAAGATGCCAACTGATGGCTTCGCCTTCGCGATCCGGGTCAGTTGCGAGGATCAATGCGTTGTCGTCTTTTAAAGCGTCTGCAATCGCTTTGACGTGTTTTTTCGAATCACTGGATATCTCCCAGAGCATTTCAAACTCTTGTTCTGGGTCGACTGAACCGTCCTTTGGGGGCAGGTCACGCACGTGCCCATAACTTGCCAAAACGGTGTAATCACTGCCTAGATATTTGTTTATTGTCTTGGCTTTAGCTGGGGATTCTACAACGACGACTGGCATTGATAATCAGTACCTCAAAAAGAAGGATCAGAAGGGTCCTCATGGCGGCGCAACATGTCGCGTGCAATCGGTAATTGTCAACTGACCTTGATTGTCGCGCCCTAAGTGACCCGACTGAGCAGTCCGCCGGCTTGTCGATCGATTTGTCCATCCAGCTCAAGTTCGACCAAAATAGGTGTCACCGTTGATGAGTGGGCGTTGAGATCACGGATCAGCTGATCTTCGGCCATGGGGGTTGGTCCGAGACGTTGTAAAATTTTGGTGTGCAAGGCGAAGGTTTGTTGTTTTGAACGTTTGTCCGGCGTTTTGGATGGTGGTGTTGGTGCTGCTTGTTGATGCTGCACTTGTGTGAAGGGGGTGATGGCCTCGAGCACGTCTTGGGCGGATCGGATCAGCAAAGCGCCATCCCGGATCAACATGTTGCAACCTGATGCGCGGGCATCAAATGGGTGTCCAGGGACAGCAAACACGTCACGCCCCAGATCAAGCGCGTCGCGTGCCGTTATCAGGCTGCCGGATTTCGCCGCGGCCTCTACGACAACGGTGGCCATTGACAGGCCCGAAATTATCCTGTTGCGCGCCGGAAAGTGGCGCGCCATGGGCTGCAAACCCATAGGTTGTTCGGATATTCGAAGGCCGTCGCAGGCGATCCCACTGGCCAGCTCAGCATTCTCGGCAGGATAAATCACATCAACACCGCCGCCCAAAACAGCAATCGTGCCAGTCTTTAGTGTTGCTAGATGCGCAGCCGTATCAATCCCGCGCGCCATACCGGAGACAACAACATACCCAGCTTCGCCCAATTCGCATGCCAACTTTTTCGCCATGCGAGATCCAAGCGAGGATGCATTGCGCGCACCGACAATTGCGATCATCGGTTTTTGCAAACAATCAGGGCGCCCCATAGCCCACAAGAAAGGTGGCGCATCGCGTAGCTCTTCTAGTGCTTTAGGATAGTAGGTGTTTCCTCGGGAAATAATAAAGGCACCCATAGTTCGGGCAGTGCGAAGTTCTGCTTCGATGACGGAAACGGGACAAATTTCATAGTTCTTCACGCCCGCTGTCCGCGCCACCTCAGGCAATGCCGCCAGCGCGTTCTGTGCGGTGCCGTGTTCGGCAAGCATCCGATAATAAGTGGAAATGCCGACACGGCGTGAGCGCAACAGACGGAGCCGATGAAACTGCTCGTCTTCCGAGGTGGGTGGGAGTGGGGGGTGAGTGGAAGAAGGACTTTCATCCCTATCAGTCATCCGCCGCTCCGTCCGTTGCTTAAGATTTTTATAGATTCGATAAGGTTAACAAATGTTGAACAAATGCGGGAAACATCATGACCTTACTCTGCCAAGAGTTGTTCCGACCAGAGAGGTTCGCGTCTTAAATCGCACTGCCACCCACAGTGAGTTTTCCGATTTTCAAAGTTGGTTGACCGACGCCGACAGGAACCCATTGACCCGCTTTGCCGCAATTGCCAATTCCGGGATCAAGCGCCATGTCATTCCCGATCGCATGAATGTGTTTTAACGCAGTTGCGCCATCGCCGATCAGTGTCGCTCCTTTGACCGGAGCACCGATTTTGCCGTTCTTTACGCGATAGGCCTCGGTGCAGCTAAACACGAATTTTCCGTTGGTAATATCCACCTGACCTCCGCCAAATCCAACCGCGTAAATGCCATCCTTTAAGTCTGCGACAATGTCATCTGGGGCGGCGTCGCCACCCAGCATATAGGTGTTGGTCATGCGCGGCATTGGCGCATGTGCATAACTTTCCCGCCGTCCATTCCCGGTTGCAGGAACGCCCATAAGGCGGGCGTTTTGCCGATCTTGCATGAAGCCGACTAAAACGCCGTCATCGATCAAAACATTCTTGCCAGATGGGGTGCCTTCGTCATCGACACTGATCGAACCGCGCCTTTCAGGAAGTGTGCCGTCATCCAACACTGTAACGCCTTTGGCTGCGATCCGCTGGTTCATAAGCCCGGCAAAGGCTGAACTGCCTTTTCGATTGAAGTCACCTTCAAGGCCATGCCCAATCGCTTCGTGCAAAAGGATACCAGGCCATCCAGGCCCCAGCACGACATCCATGACACCCGCTGGCGCGGGCTCTGCTTCGAGGTTCACAAGTGCAATGCGCAAGGCTTCTCGGGCTTTGGCTTCCCAATCTTTGCGATCGATCAATCCGTCCAACCCGATTCTGCCACCGCCACCTGTGTTGCCGGATTCGCGACGTCCATCGCTTTCGACAATGACGGAAATGCTGACGCGGGTCATTGGACGTATGTCTTGGACGGACTTGCCTTCGGGCCGTAAGATTTCAACTTCTTGTAGCGATGCAGCAAGCGAGGCGGACACTTGAACAACGCGTTTGTCCAATCCCCGCAGGAAATCGTCGATCTCCTTGAGCGTGTCCAACTTGACTGGAAAAGTTGCCCCTTCCAAAGGGTCCTCATCCGTATAAAGCTTTGTATTTGTTGCCAACGGGGCATCTGCCAGTGTTCCGCCACCACCGCCGACAGCCAGTCGCGCAGTTTCACAGGCACGGCGCAATGCGGCCACCGACATTTCCGTGGAATGGGCGTAACCTGCGACTTCACCACGCACCGCGCGCAGGCCAAAACCCTCTGCTGCGTCATAGCTGGCGTTTTTCAAATGTCCGTCGTCAAAGACCAAAGCTTCGCTGCGTCGGCGTTCAAGAAACAATTCTCCATCATCTGCACCGGCGGTGGCCTGACGCAGCACATCGAGTGCCTCAGAGCGGTCAAAGTATTGTTCAAAAGGGGAAAATCTTTCCTGAGACATGTCGAATCCTTACCAGTGCACCTGTTGTCTTGTTGTTAGAAGCGTCCGTTTGACGCGCCCAAGACATCTTTATCTTGAGTAAAAGATATGATTGTAACCACGGCCAATACAACGGTGAGTTTGATCCTTTGGAACAATCACTTCTACGACAGCCAAAAGCGATCACGAACGATCAGGACAAAAGATGAAAAAGTTTTTCGCCGCATCCAGCCTACTTGGCGCCCTATCAGCGCTGCCGGCTCAGGCTCAAGAAAATCTGGAAATTATCGGTAAGCCGATTGACGGGGCGGTTGGTTTCCAACCGGCTGCGACCGAAGTGGCGCGGCGCTTGCAGGCTTTGGATGATCTGCTTCTTGTGATCATTACACTTATCGTCATTTTCGTGACTGGTCTGATGGTTTGGGTGACGATCCGCTACAATCGCACGCGAAACCCCGAGCCTCAGTCGTTCACCCACCACACACCTGTCGAAGTTTTGTGGACCGTAGTTCCGATCGTGATCTTGGTTGGGATCGGCGCATATTCATTGCCGGTATTGTTCCACCAACAGGAAATTCCTGAAGCGGATATCACGATTAAAGCGACTGGTTACCAATGGTATTGGGGTTACGAATACGTTGACGAAGGTTTTGCTTTTGACAGCTATCTCTTAGGCTCACCAGCAACACTTGATGAGGGTGCGCGGCCGGATGATGCAAACGTTACGCCGTTTGTTCTGGACGAACACATGGAAGCAAAGTTGGTTGACGCTGGATATTCGCGTAACGAATTTTTGCTTGCGACTGACACAGCGATTGTCCTGCCAGTTGGCAAAACTGTGGTTGTTCAAGTCACCGGCGCGGATGTCATCCACGCCTGGACGATCCCTGCTTTTGGCGTGAAACAAGATGCCGTGCCGGGTCGATTGGCTCAATTGTGGTTCGCTCCTGAAAAAGAGGGTGTCTATTTTGGCCAGTGTTCAGAGTTGTGCGGGAAAGACCACGCATACATGCCCATTACTGTTAAAGTCGTAAGCGAAGAAGAATATGCTGAATGGTTGCAAGGTGCGCGCGAAGAATTTGCAGGTATTGCGCCAGATTACCGTGTGGCATCAAACTGATCGACGATCGCCTGACTGAATTGCTGGGGCATGGGGGCTCCTGGAGAGGACACGCATGAGCGACACAAGTATCCAGATGGGAACACAAGACGCTGAGCTAGGCGATTATTTCGCTTTGCTCAAGCCACGCGTCATGTCGCTGGTTGTGTTTACAGCGCTTGTCGGATTGATGGCAGCGCCGGGCGCATTGCACCCGGTCGAAGCATTTTGCGCAGTTTTGTTCATCGCAATTGGGGCAGGGGCATCTGGTGCTCTGAATATGTGGTGGGATGCTGATATCGATCACATCATGACGCGCACCCAAAAGCGACCTATCCCCGCTGGAAAGATTCAACCCGGCGAAGCGCTTGGCCTTGGCGTTGCTTTGTCCGGCTTGTCGGTCATTATGTTGGGGCTGGCGACAAACCTTTTGGCGGCCGGGCTTCTGGCATTCACGATTTTCTTTTACGCCGTCGTTTATTCGATGTGGCTCAAGCGATCGACACCACAAAACATCGTCATTGGCGGTGCAGCCGGTGCGTTCCCTCCAATGATTGGTTGGGTTGCGGTGACGGGCAGTGTGTCGATCGAAGCATGGCTGATGTTTGCTCTGATCTTTATGTGGACGCCGCCCCACTTCTGGGCTTTGGCGCTGTTCATGAATTCTGACTACGATGATGCAGGTGTGCCAATGTTGACGGTCACGCATGGCCGCAAAGTTACGCGTTTGCATATCCTCGTTTACACGCTCTTGTTGGCTGGCCTCGCTGTAGCTGCTGCATTTACAGGTATCGGTGGTCCGATCTACTTGTTTACAGCTGTCGTTTTGAACGCGTTATTTGTCAAAGGCGCAATTGATATTTGGCGTCGGACCGAAGATCAGGCCGAAGCGGATTCTTATGCCGTCGAACGAAGCTTTTTTAAGCTGTCTCTCCTGTACTTGTTCTTGCACTTCGGGGCGATTGCCATCGAAGCGTTGCTTGGGCCTTGGGGTTTCGGGGGATGGTCATGAGCATTCGGACCGAGCATGAGTTGCACCAACGACGCAAGGGCCGCAACATTGGCGTCGGCCTCTTGTTGGTCAGCTTCGTTGTTTTGATCCTGGCATTGACCTTTGTTAAGGTGACACGTGGCGATTTCGAATTGCCCAAGATCGAAGAGGCCGGGTAATGGCGCTTTCAGGACCACAAAAAACAGTCTCCCAAACCGTCGGGCTGGTTGTGGTAATGGGCGGATTGGCTTGGGCCTCTGTGCCGTTTTATGACTGGTTCTGTCGTGTCACTGGTTTCGGCGGGACACCGGGTATCAGCGAAACGGCCGATACCGAAATTCTTGACCAAACAATAACCGTGCGGTTCGATGCGTCTCTTGACAGTAAAATGCCTTGGGAATTCAAGCCGGTCGAACGCGAGATGACGTTGCGCATTGGTGAAACCGGTTTGGCGTTTTACGAAGCCTATAACCCCTCCGGTCGCCCTGTGGCTGGCTCAGCCAGCTATAATGTTGCACCATATCAAGCGGGCGGATTTTTCTCGAAAATCCAGTGCTTTTGTTTCGAAGAGCAAGTATTGCAACCCGGCGAACGTGTGATGATGCCGGTTACGTTCTACGTGGACCCCGAGATTGTCACAGACCGCGACGGAAAATATGTTCATACCATCACCTTAAGCTATACATTCTATGAAATTGACCTGCCAGATGGCTATGCCGCCGTTAAGCAGGACAGCGCGACCAACCTGAACTGAGGGACCCCAAGACATGGCCCACGCAAAAAACCACGACTATCACATTCTCAACCCTTCTATTTGGCCACTGGTAGGTGCCTTGGGTGCCTTGGCCATGCTGGCGGGCGCCGTTCTTTGGATGCATGCAGTAACGCCGTGGTTGTTCTGGATTGGTCTTGCGGCCGTCCTTTACACCATGTTCGCTTGGTGGTCCGAAGTTGTAACAGAAAGCCATGTGGGTGATCACACAAAGGTTGTGAGTATCGGCCTGCGCTATGGGTTCATTCTGTTCATCATGTCCGAGGTTATGTTTTTCTCGGCGTGGTTCTGGTCGTTTTTCAAACACGCCATTTATCCAATGGAAGAGTATTTCGGAACGACCTATGTCGCGCCTGAGATTTACCCGGTGGACGCACTGCATTTGCCACTGATCAACACGTTGATATTGTTGTTGTCTGGCTGTGCCGTCACATGGGCGCACCACGCACTCGTGCACAACAATGACCGCAAAGCGTTGATCAATGGATTGGCTATTTCGATTGTTCTAGGGGTCGCATTCACAGGGCTTCAAGCTTACGAATACGCGCATCTTTTGCACGAAGGCTGGGTCTTTGGCGAAGACGAATTTTATTCGAACTTCTTCATGGCAACTGGATTTCACGGTTTCCACGTCGTGATCGGTACACTGTTTCTGACGGTATGTTTGTTCCGCGCAATGAAGGGACATTTCACACCCGAAAGACATATCGGGTTCGAAGCCGCGGCTTGGTACTGGCACTTTGTTGATGTCGTCTGGCTGTTCTTGTTCTTCGCGGTTTACCTCTGGGGCATTTGATCTCGGCTTGCAGATTGCTGGAAGAAGCTTAAAACCCAACGGCGCACGGAAATTCCCGGGCGCCGTTTCTTGTTAGGGGCCGTCGCAGAATGGGTCGTTTTCTGTTTCTGATCATTGTGGGAATTGGCGGCGCTGGAATATTGGTGTCGTTAGGCGTTTGGCAAAGCCAGCGATTGACGTGGAAAAACGACCTGATTGCCAGTATCGAACAACGCATTGCTGCGACACCCGCTTCACTGCCAATGGACCTTGATCCTGTGATTGACAAATACACGCCAGTTGTTCTGATCGGTCAATTCCAAAGCGGGGCATTACGCATATTGGCGTCGCGTAGGCAAACCGGCGCTGTGTATCGCATCGTGCGCCCATTTGCTTTGACAGACGGACGGGTCGTTTTGGTGGATACTGGTTGGATCCCGGATGAGGCCGAAATCCCCGATCTTGTTGCGGATGAAATTCGCCTGATCGGAAACCTGCATTGGCCAAACGAAATTGATGGGTTTACGCCGGAACCGGATGTGAAAGCTAATATTTGGTTCGCGCGTGACGTCCCCGCAATGGCGGAGGCCTTGGGCACATTGCCAATCTTGGCTGTTTTGCGCGACGCACCTCAAACGGATATTGGTGTGACGCCTTGGCCGATCGATACGGGCGATATTCCAAACGATCACCTGCAATATGCCTTTACCTGGTTTTCGCTGGCTGCGATCTGGGCCGGGATGAGCGCCTTTTTCCTGCTGCGGCACAATCGCAACCCGAACGTGACTGGTTAAACACATGCAATATATCTCGACACGCGGAACCGCTCCGCATCTGACTTTCGAAGACACAATGCTGACCGGGTTGGCGCGTGATGGTGGGCTTTATGTGCCTGAAACCATTCCCGCGATGTCACATGCCGAAGTCTCTGGGCTGGAAGGTTTGCCCTATGAGGAAATCGCCTTTCGGGTGATGTGGCCATTTGTGCAGGGCACGTTCAGCGAAACGGAATTTCGCGATTGCATTGAACGCGCTTATTCTGGATTTGGTCACGCGGCACGCGCACCCTTGAAGCAATTGGATCAAGGGCATTTCTTGCTTGAATTGTTTCACGGCCCAACTTTGGCGTTCAAAGATTTTGCGATGCAATTGATAGGTCAGTTGTTTCAAACCGCATTGGCGCGTTCAGGGCGACGGGTGACGATTGTAGGTGCCACATCAGGTGACACGGGCAGTGCGGCCATTGACGCGTTCAAAGGACTTGAGAACGTGGATGTGTTTATTCTGTATCCGCATGGGCGCGTCAGCGAAGTGCAGCGGCGACAAATGACGACACCGTCGGAATCCAATGTTCACGCCTTGGCGCTTGAAGGTGACTTTGACGATTGCCAGGCGCGTCTGAAAGACATGTTCAATGATTTTTCGTTCCGGGATGATGTTGGGCTTGCCGGGGTCAATTCGATCAACTTTGCCCGTGTTCTGGCGCAGATCGTTTATTATTTTTCATCAGCTGTTGCGGTGGGGGCTCCGCATCGTTCTGTCGATTTCACTGTGCCCACAGGCAATTTCGGGGATATTTTTGCGGGCTACCTGGCCAAACGCATGGGATTGCCGATCCGCCAGCTTGTCGTGGCCACAAATCAGAATGACATTCTGCATCGGTGCCTGTCAGGGCAGGGGTATCACAAAGGCGCGACAATCCCGTCGATCAGCCCATCCATGGACATTCAGGTCAGTTCGAATTTTGAACGTGCTTTGTTTGATGCCTATGGACGCGACGGTGGTGCAGTGGCGCAGTTGATGGACGAGCTGACAACCGGCGGATTTGACGT
>JBDWGM010000154.1:0-35810 GCA_039975755.1 Paracoccaceae bacterium
GTCGTTTAGCCGATAGGAACCTTACTCGCGGAACTCATCATGGCCAGTGGCAACCGCCACGTAAACAGGCCGGACACACGACTGTACTGACAGACCGTCGCAATTACAAAAATCGCTTGCAATGCAGGAGCCACCCACACAGGACCTTGGCGTCGCAACTCGACGCTGCGCTGCAGCTTCCCCGAAGCGGACATTGGTAATGGAGCGCAGCATTTTGACATGGCCGATGATTGCAATGCGGGACTTTTCAGTCATTTGCCCCAGCCATACCAATGGCCAACCTTATGACGAAAGGGACGGGCTCTATGGTTGCAATCTAAACGCCCACCAGCAAAGCCTTTCAATATCCAGAATTCAGGCCGTGAAATGTGATTAATGACCTTCAATCAACCCGCGAAAATGTAGTTTCCGTGTTATCCAACTCTTGAAGGGTGAACTCGCTCTCATTGTATGACAATATCATGTTAATATCATCTGCACTTTCGATGTCGCGCTCATAATACATCCAAACGAACTGATTGGTGTCGAGAGCCCACCAACCTGTTTGATTGCTTTCCGGAATATACCACGTTCCATCTATATTGATTTCAATGACTGTTTCAGCTCTTGTTGAATACCATGCTCCAACAAAAGCCTTTTCTGACAGGGCAAAATCAGGGTCCGCGCGAGTTAATTGTGCGCTCAGGAAAATACCCAGCAAAGCATAAGCGACAAAGGTCAGCAGGCTAGATTGGCGAAACCAATTTCTGATATCAACAGTTGCAACGTCTCGGAAATTAACCGTCATTCGCATACTCCACTTTTATCGCTATTGCTCTATTTTTTGCAAAAATATCCTGCATGCCGCATCCTGTATAGCAGTTTTAATCAATCGCTGGCTGCACCGCAGAAAATGGCGAAGCGGGCTCTCTGCCGTCATTAGATCGAGCGCAACATTTTGCCCAACTGATCCGTCGACCCCTGCGACGGACGGCCCAGAGCCGACATTGGTGCAGTCTTCGAGATGCTCCAGTGCGGCCCGTCAGACCTGCCATTCGCTGCAGGTGCAAAATCGAGCCAACAGTGAACTGGTAGTTTTTGTTTTGGGACTTGGATGTAACTTGCCACCCTTAAACTTTTGGCGGACGAGATTTGTAGACAGGCAAACGCCAGCCAAAAGACATCGACCCTGCGCGTAGGGTCAGCGTGACCAAGGCGCAGGAAATAGCCGCTAGGTTTGGCGACAAGCCAAAATAGCTTGCAAGAGCGGTTGCAGCGGACCCCGCAAAGGCGCATGTCACGTAGAGTTCGCCTTGTTTGAGAACCAATGGCACCTCGTTTGAAACGACATCGCGCATCAGCCCCCCCATCGTACCCGTGATGACACCCATGACGATCACGACAGGAATTGAGTAGCCGAGCGCTTGGGAGACACTCGACCCTGCGGCGACGGCGACCGCGAGTGCAAAGGCATCAAGCCAGAGCAAGACCGAATAACGGCTTTCAAGCCGATGGGCGGTGACGAAGACCAACAGCGCTGCCCCACTCGCGACGCCAAGATAGGTTGGGTTGTCGATCCAGAACACTGGATTGCGGTCCAAAAGCACGTCTCGCAGGGTGCCACCGCCAACAGCCGTAAGATTGGCGAAAAAACAGAACCCGACGAAATCAAGTTGAGCCCGGCTCGCAACCAGCGAACCGGTGAGCGCAAAGACCAAAACTGAAGCGTAATCTAATAAAGCAAAGAGGGTCATATAAGACGTATTTCTTAAGTAAAAATGAACACTACAGCACCTAACAGTTGGTTGCCTTACTGTCACTGTTGGACGCGTTCGTCGCTCACGGCCCAGAGCGGACCTCCACCATCACAAAACGAATGCCAAAGATGCCCGTTACAGCCCCGCTGTACGACGGGAAAAGAGCGTCGCATTACTCGCTGGGAACACGAACATCTCATCGACGAAGCAACCGCGCGGGTGGAACGTGATCCAGACATGATGCGTACGCGACGCTGCACTGTCGAGCATCCCTTTGGCACGCTGAAATCCTGGATGGGAGCCACTCACTTTTTAACGCGAAGACTGAAAAATGTCGGCGCGGAAATGGCCCTGAACATCCTTGCTTACAACATCAAACGCATGATCAACCTGATCGGAATTGGCCCATTGATGAAGGCTATCGCGGCCTAATTGTAGCTGATCCGGAGCATTTGGCCACCGAAATGCTGCCGCAGGATCAAACCGAGACCCAATTGACATCCTTCTGCTCGGAACAAGAACGCAAACGATAAAATCGAGCAATTCGAAGGCTCAAAGGAGAGTTTTCACACAGCCTCGGCCCACAACCGACATCCATTCCTGTCTTCAAATGCTGCGTGGCGGCCAGCATTGCAGACCTTTGGCCCGGCTTTGTCACAGTTGCTTGAGGTGCATCGGAATCCTCTGTTCAAACACCAGTTAACTAAGGATATTTGATTTGCAGAAGATCATATTCCACCAGGAGGATCCCCAATGACATCACCGAACAGACGGCAATTTCTCGCATCAAGCGCAGGCGTGGCAGCACTTGGCCTGACAGGGCAACTTGCGTTCACAACAGCCGCCAACGCTGCAGATCTGCGTAAGAAAGGACATTACTCGTACAAGATTGGCGATATCGAAGTGATCTCGATCTATGACGGTATTTGGCAGAATGACGGCTTTGATGGGATCTCACCAAACGCGTCGGGGGATCAAATCAAGGCAGCACTCAAGAAAGCAAACCTTTCGACGGATTACGTGCCGATTGAATTTGCGTATACGGTGATCAAGTCTGGTGGCCAGACGATCCTTCTTGACGCGGGGACGGGCGGGCAACTTGCACCAACGGCTGGACTGGGCGCGAAAGGTGGGCTTGCTGCGGCGGGTATTACCCCGGACAAAGTGGACAAACTCATTGTCAGCCATATGCATCCTGATCACATTTTCGGTCTAATGGAAAAGGACACAAATGCGCAGGTTTTCCCCAATGCAGAAATTCTGGTGGGTGAGACTGAATATGATTTCTGGACTGATCCCGCTATCATCGAAAAACTTCCGGAAGGCCGAAGGGGGCTCGCCCAACGTATTCAGTCAACGTTCCCGAAATGGGATAACGTAACGCGCTTTTCCGGAGACAAGGAGCTGGCGCCGGGACTGCGCGCCGAAAACAGCTTTGGCCACACGCCTGGCCATGTGAACCTTCACATCTCGTCTGGCGATGAGCAGGTGCTCTTAATTGGTGACGCGATCATCGTTCCCGCGCTCTTCCTAACCAATCTGGATTGGCAGCTGGGTTTTGATTCCGACAAAGAGCAGGCGACCACAACACGTAAGGCACTGGTCGCGAAAGCCGTGGCCGACGACATTATGATCGGTGGCTACCACTTCGGTTTCCCCAATGCGGGCAAAATCAAAAAAGACGGTGGAAGTCACGTTTTCATTCCCGCAGAAGTCTGACCAAACACGGCCCACAAGCTGGAAACTCGTCAGGTTTTTGGTCTGTGGGCACTTTACTGCGTACGTGATCTGCACCAAATCACCGCACTAGATCTCGTCAGAAACAAACATCCGACGAGGTAGCACTCTGGTCAGGCTGTCATTGTCGGCCCATTCCTGCCGTTGGCTAACCGGTCGAAATGCTGCGCTCGCAGTCCGCTTTGCAGTCATTCGCTGCAAGCGCGAACGCCGAGGTGGTCACGAGGTCGGCATATGCACCGAGTGTCTGACAGGAAAATTGTGTGTAAAGTGTTGGCTCCAAGACCTTGTTTTTTGCAATATTCGCCACAAATCCAATCATATGGCAAAACAAGTCCTGACCTCCCTCCCGATGTCGGTTCCCGCCGGTCGTCTGAACCGGTTAACACGGCTAGGGACAATGTCGGCAGGTATCGCAGGAAATATGGCGATCCAAGCCTTACGTGAGGCTGGGCGTGGCAAGCGCCCGAACATCCAAAACCTGTTACTGACACCAGCCAATATGCACCGCATGGCAGGCCAACTCGCCCAAATGCGCGGTGCAGCCATGAAGATGGGGCAACTGATCTCAATGGATGCGGGTGAGATTCTACCGCCCGAACTCGCGGATATCATGGCCCGTTTGCGCGATCAGGCTCATTTTATGCCTCCGCGCCAACTTAAACAAGTTTTGACCAAAAACTGGGGGGACAACTGGTTGCGTGCGTTCGCACGTTTCGATGTAAAGCCCATCGCCGCTGCCAGCATTGGACAAGTGCATCGGGCCTTGCTGCGCGACGGCCGGGATGTCGCGATCAAGGTACAGTACCCCGGCATCGCGCGCAGTATCGACAGTGATGTCGCCAATGTGGCCCGCCTAATTAAAATGTCAGGCCTTCTCCCCAAGGGGTTCGATTTCGCACCCTATATGGAGGAAGCTCGCAACCAACTGCATGAGGAAACCGATTACATCCGTGAAGGAAAAAACCTGCATCATTTTGCGACCCTGCTGGTTAATGATGGCGACTTAGTGGTGCCCGCTCTGCACGCCGATTGGAGCACAACAGAAATCCTTACCATGTCTTATATCGAAGGTGCCCCGATTGAGACCGCGGCAGAGGCCACGCAAGCCGAACGCAATCGCGTCGCAGCTGTGCTGATTGACCTGACACTCCGTGAGCTTTTCGAATTTGCCGCTACACAAAGCGATCCCAACTTTGCCAACTATCGCTACGATGCCGCGACAGGCAAGATTATCCTCCTCGACTTTGGCGCTACACGCTATTTAGACCCATTGTTGACCAACAATTATCGCGACTTAACGAGAGCGGGCTTAGCAGGAGATGCTAAAGGTTTGCGCAACGCGGCCATTCAAATGAAATTTATTGACGGCAATAGTCCACATGATGAATATATTTTGGCAATGATTGATGCCGTGTTCGATGCTTTGCGCACCAAAGATAAGTTTGATTTCTCTGATAGCACTCTATCGAACAGACTAACACAAGACAGCACCGCGCTTGCCCGATCAGGTTATGTACCACCGCCTTTGCCACTAGATAACCTGTATTTACAGCGAAAATTTGGTGGCATGTTTCTGTTGGCAAGCCGCCTAAAGGCCAGCCTTCCAGTCCGCGAACAGCTTGAGCGCTACGTCGGATAGCTGCCCTTCGTTAAGCTGCAGCGAATGACCACTTCTCTAATTGGGTGTTCGTCGACGCGAACGGCCCAGAGCCGCCCCTCGTCATTTGGTTGCAATGCTGCGTTTGCGGTCCGCAGAGCTGACATTCATTGGGTTTCAGGAGAGTTTTGAGCAGTGGGATTCACCGAGTGAGTTTTCGAAGTATGAAAAAAACTATCCGCGTTCAATTCGAAGATCCTCCGACGATCTAAATAATCCTCAGAGCGTCTGTAGACACATATCAAACCGGACCTTTCTGAGGGGGGCGTGGCATGTCGGGGCATCGCAAAGCAGACACTGCCTGTCAGCACGGCTGAATACCACTCATATGTATCATACGGCTCGCCCCAATGAACAAGCTTTGAACATCAATCAATGAACGCTTTTTCAACGACGTAGTGCAACGGATTGGAATTAGCCCCTTCCTCAAGGCCAAACCCATCACACAGCTCCATGATGTCCTTGTTCAACGCCAAATTCCCGCACACCATCACACGGTCCTTCGTCGCGTTCCATACGGGGATACCAAAATGTTCAAACACGCGACCGTCACGAATATGGTCGCTGATCCGGCCTTCAATCGGAGACGCTTCGCGCGTCGTCGTCGGATAGTATTTTAACTTGTCGCCAACGAGCTCACCGATCAAAGGGTCATCTTGCAAAGCCTCTGCGATCTGCGCCCCATACGCCAACTCTGATCTCGTCCGGCAGGTATGCGCCAGCACAACTTCATCATAAGCTTCCCACGTCTCAGGATCACGCAGCAACGACGCAAACGGCGCCACACCGGTCCCGGTACAAATCATCCACAACCGTTTCCCCGGCAATAAAGCATCCAACACAAGCGTACCAACGGGCTTGGGCCGCAAAATAATCTCATCTCCCACCGCGATCTTTTGCAAACGTGATGTTAGGGGGCCATCCGGCACCTTGATGGAATAAAACTCCAGCTCTTCATCCCAATTGGGCGAGGCAATCGAATAGGCTCGCAGTAACGGTTTGCCGTCATCCTTGAGCAAACCAATCATTACAAATTCACCAGATCGAAAGCGTAAAGACTGTGGCCGTGTCACCCGAAACGAAAACAACGTCTCGTTCCAGTGATGAACAGACGTCACAGTTTGCGCATCCGGCATAACCTTGGCGGAAGGCTTTTGTTGAACGTTCATGTCGTGGATCCTTTAAGCTGCGTCTTTAACGGGTTTTTCCGAAAAGTACGTGTCCATCTTGCCTGTGACACCGTCCATCGCATCTGCTTCCGGCAACGGATCTTTTGCCTCCAAAATCACCGGCCATAACTTGGCGTATTTATCGTTGAAAGCGATCCATGGTTCCATTCCCGCTTCTGTATCCGCACGGATCGCATCCGCAGGGCATTCAGGTTCGCAAACACCGCAGTCGATGCATTCATCAGGGTCGATCACCAACATATTCTCCCCTTCGTAAAAACAATCTACAGGGCAGACCGACACGCAGTCGGTATATTTGCAGGCAATACAATTGTCGGTGACAACGAAGGTCATGGCACAGGCTCTCTCATAATTTTCCCGCATCGTGCCGCAGTGCAGAATCGCTGTCCGTAAACAAATTGCTATTGGACGATTCTGCATTGCGGCATTCTGAATGAAATTGAGAGGTACACGATGATTGATCGACTTTCCGCAACACCAGATAACCGCCACCTCATCGTAGAATGGGAAGAAGGCGGCGCGACCCAACTGTCAGCTGCCGTCCTGCGCCAACAGGCCCGAGACGCCCATTCACGCAGGACCATCATCGATCAAGGCGAGATTGCGATCGCACCCGATCTGACAATTACTGGGCTCGCACAGGTTGGCGTATCTGGTTTGAACGTCACATTCTCCGACGGCCACGATCGCGCCATCTACCCCTTTGTCTATCTCCGTGAACTTTCCGACCAATTCGGAAATTAATTGACATTTGCCGCGGCGCAGCAGCGCCAATCTGGCGTAAACTTGATACGACTGGAGCCTCTCATGGACGAAATTCTGGACGGAACGACGCAGATTGATTGCGATATCCTGATCATTGGTGGTGGCACAGCAGGACCAATGGCTGCGCTCAAAGCCAAGCGTAAAAACCCCAAGGCCAACGTAATTTTGCTCGACAAAGCGAACGTAAAACGGTCTGGTGCGATTTCGATGGGTATGGACGGATTGAACAACTCCGTCATCCCCGGTTACGCAACACCGGAGCAATATACGAAAGAGATCACCATCGCCAACGATGGCATCGTCGACCAAAAGGCAGTCTATCGTTACGCCGAAGAATGCTACAGCATAATCGAAGAACTTGACCAGTTCGGGATACGCTTTCAGAAAGACCAGAACGGCGAATATGACGTCAAAAAGGTCCACCACATTGGCACCTACGTTCTGCCGATGCCAAACGGGGATACGGTTAAAAAGGCGCTCTACCGCCAGCTTCGCAAAGCCCGCATCAACATTATCAACCGCTATATGGCGACACGTCTTCTGACTGGTGAAGGTCGGATCGCCGGGGCGATTTGTGTGAACACTCGGACCGCTGAATTTCTTGTCGTCCGCGCCAAAGCTGTGATCATGTCATTGGGCGCTGCGGGTCGCCTTGGTCTACCGTCCTCTGGCTACCTTTATGGGACATACGAGAACGCATCCAACTCCGGTGAAGGTTATTCCATGGCCTACCACGCGGGGGCTGGTCTCGCGAACCTCGAATGCTTCCAGATCAATCCGCTGATCAAAGACTATAACGGTCCAGCCTGTGCCTATGTGGCCGGTCCATTGGGTGGTTATACATCAAATGCGCAGGGCGAACGTTTCATCGAATGCGATTATTGGTCGGGTCAGATGATGCAGGAATTCTACGACGAATTGCAGGGAGGTAAGGGGCCAGTTTACCTCAAACTTAATCACCTTGCCGAAGAAACTGTGGCTGAGATTGAACGCGTCCTACATATTGTTGAGCGTCCAACCCGCGGTCATTTCCACAAAGGGCGCGGTACTGATTACCGGACGGATATGATTGAGATGCACATCTCTGAGGTTGGTTTCTGTTCAGGCCACTCCGCTAGCGGCGTCTTCGTCGATGAACGTGCACGCACGACAATTGACGGACTTTACGCGGCGGGTGACATGGCGAACGTGCCGCATAACTACATGCTCGGCGCTTTCACAAACGGGGCTTTCGCTGGTCTCGACGCGGTTGATTTTGTCAAAGACGTCGATTTCGCAGATTTCGACATGGGGGAAGTGGACGCAGAGAAAACCCGCGTTCTTGCACCAACGAAACGCGACGACGGAGTTCCACCCAACCAAATCGAATACAAGACACGACGCTTCGTGAACGACTACCTGCAACCGCCAAAAGTGACGGCAAAGATGGAACTCGCACAGCGACGGTTTGCAGAAGTTCGCGACGACATGGAAAACCAGATGTACGTGAAAGATGCGCATGAATTGATGCGTTCGCTTGAAGCCTCCGCGATCATGGATTGTGCTGATATGGCTGCCGCTGCGTCGCTTTATCGAACCGAAAGCCGCTGGGGGCTGTATCACAACCGCGTTGAATATGAACGCGATGATGAAAACTGGTTCTGCCACACGATCTTGACCAAGGGCGATGACGGCCAACCAGCTCACCGCAAACAAGACGTTCAACCCTACGTCGTCGAAATCGATGATGACGAAAAGGACGCTTACAAAAATCAACGTGTGACCAAGACCGTTGCGGCGGAATAAGGAATAATATCATGCCTTTGGCTCAAACCTCTACCATCGTGCCTGTCGTTGTGAACAAGGACCTGTGTATCGCTGACAAGGGCTGCACTGTCTGCGTCGACGTCTGCCCACTGGATGTATTACGGATCGCAGCGACTGATGACGGCTCTCAGACTGCGTACATGAAATACGACGAATGCTGGTACTGCATGCCCTGCGAGGCAGACTGTCCCACAGGCGCCGTGACTGTAAACCTACCATTCCTGTTGAAGTGAGATTGCTATGAACGCTTTGTTTGAAGACTTCGACGAGATTGGCGAATTAGCAGAGGGGCTGGACGATGCGGCTCCCGGTGCCCGGATCATGGCAGTGATTGAACTGGCTGATAGTGCTGACCCAGCCGCGATTCCACATTTGGCTCGCGCAATTGCTGATGAAGATGCTGGCGTGCGCAAACAAGCCGCCTTGGCGTTAACGGATTTCGATGGCCCTGATGCCGCCGCTGCACTTGTATCCGCGTTGCTGGATTCTGACCCAGCTGTGATCGAAGCTGCTTCCACCAGTTTGACCGAATTGAAGGACCCCACTTCCGGCGACGCGATTTTGCCGCATCTGGGTGATGCTGATACGGTAAAACTCAAAGCCTGCCTCGCTGGGATCAAAGAATTACGACGCCCCGAAGCCATGGGGCCAGCTATCATGGCCCTAAAACACAGCGATGCGGGGGTACGATCTGAAGCCGTCAGCGTAATTGGTTGGTTACAGGATGAAGGCTCGTTACCTGCGCTGCGCGATGCGGCGAAAGACACTGAAACGCAGGTTCGGCGCACAGCATTGTCGGCACTCGGATTTTCCAAATCGGAACATGCGGAAGCTACGCTCATTTCCGGCTTATCTGACCCCGAATGGATGGTGCGGGAGGCTGCAGCGGAAACGCTCGCCAAGACAGGCGGGGACACTTGTGTACCGGTTTTGCGTGCCGCTTTGGATGATGAATTTTGGCAAGTGCGCGTGAAGGCGATCCGGTCTTTGGGCAAACTTAACGCAACTGAGGCAGCGATCGAGATCGCACCGATGATGGACATTCCAGTCCCTAACCTTCGCAAAGAATGTGCGGCCGTCCTAGGTGAAATGGCCGTTCGTGAGACGAAACCGTTCTTGGAAAAGTACCAAGACGATCCTGACCCAGACGTGCGCAAAAACGTGCGTTGGGCATTGGGGAGATTGGCCGCTTAACGCGCCAGACGACCCAAAACGCGATGATTTTAGCCTTCCCGAGTAGATGTCTCGGGAGGGCTGATTGCGCCTCGACTCAAACTGATAAACCATTGTTTTTAAACGATTAATAATCGTAGCACACATGCTATTTTCTGATTCAAAACGCATAAAATCCCGTCATACTTCCGATTTAGAGCGTAAATTTACGCCATCTGCTAGTTTCTACAAATTTACAGGCCTCGAACGTTAGGAAATCCGGTGATTCCTCTTTCATGCTGCAAGTGCCAAACAAGAATTGACTGTAACAAAGACGGGGAACTGAAAGATGAAACACATGTCCATCAAACAATCACTTCTGGCTGCAACTTTGCTGCCAATGGCCAGCATGGCCGCAGCTGAAACAATCACCATCGGTATTGGCCACCAAAGCACAGTGACAAATACAGTGCCCGGCGGCATTATCATTGAAAAGCTGGAACTGCTCGAAAAGTACCTACCGACCGAAGGCAAATACGCCGACGCTGAGTATGAATTAGTTTATCGCGACTACACATCCGGCCCACCAATCACCAACCAAATGATTGCGGGGAAGTTGCACTTTGGCGTGATGGGGGATTATCCGCTAATCGTGAATGGCGCGACGTTCCAGGCCGGCGGCAACGAAGAGTCTTTGTTGATCCAGATCTCAGGCTATAACCTCAAGGGGACAGGCAATGGCGTTGTTGTCCCTGTCGACTCTGATGTGTTCACTCTTGAAGATTTGCGCGGCAAGTCCGTTTCCGCGCCGTTCGGCTCTGCTGCTTGGGGCATGTTCCTTGCTGTGCTGGACCGCGAAGAGATGGCCGATGATATCACCCTCGTAAATCAAAGCCCGCCAGTGGGTGTCAATAACATCGCCGTAGGCCGCATTGATGCGCACGTCGACTTTACGCCTTGGTCAGAAGTCATGGAATTCCGCGGAACGGGTCGTAAAATCTACGACGGCAGCGAAGCCTTGATCCCAACATTTCACGGCACTGTGGTGTTGAAATCCTTTGCCGAAGAACACCCTGAGATCATTGACGCCTATGCCAAAGCCACGCTCGAAGCGCAGCAGTGGATCAACGATGACCCTGTGAACGCAGCGACCAAAGTGTCTGAATGGACCGGTATCGAGAAAGAAGTACTTTATCTCTACTTCAGCGACGGCGGTATCTCAACTTTTGAAAGCTCAATTAAGCCGGAATGGGTGGAAAGCTTGAAAGAAAGTCATGCTTTGCTTGTGCGTGAACGTGATGTTCCTCCGCTCGATTTTGATCTTTGGGTTGATGACAGTTTCATCAAAGCCGCTGTCGCGGATATCGGTGGTGATTATGATGACATGCTGTCTTCGGTCGTGGATACAGCCATCGCCAACGAAGGCAAACCGGCTGAAATTTGGCACCCGCGTGACGGGATCTCTACCTACGCAGACCTCAATACTTATTTCGAAGGCCTCGCAGGCATTCGCGACACCGGTTTCGCGCCATTGGCAAGTTACGTCTATGACGAAAACTCTGGTCTGAAATTATTCGGAACCTCTGCGTTCTACACCGTTTCAGAGGACGGCACCTATGCAGCCTTCCTAAAAAAGACAGATGCTGAGATTTACGCCGAAGCCGAAGGCGCAAGCCTAATCGGATATCTCGACGTACTCGATAGTATCACCACAAACTAAAACGCGTCTCGCGCCAAAATCGGCACTGCGTCCTTTGGGGCGCAGTGCCTGACGCCAGCTTGGAGAAATTCCGATGTCAGCCAATACGTTACCAAAAGAAGACGATGGGATTACGCCTGTGCCAGACATATCGTCCGTCACGCCACCTCCAACATTGGAGCCAGCCCTTGCAAAAGAGTGGGTCTTTCCATCGTGGTGTCGGAGCGGTCTGATCATGCTTGGTTCACTCTTACTTGGGCTCATCGTCTGGCACATTGCAAGTGCACAAGGCTGGAGTGGTTTCGTCAATTTCACCAACGTCCCAACGCCGTTGGAGGTCTTTGCGTCTCTACAAGACAATCTTGCAGACCCGGAATTCTACATCCACCTCAGCGTGTCGATCCAACGCGTCATGTTGAGCTTTTTACTTGCCGTGTTGCTCGGCGTACCAACCGGTTTATTCATGGCGCGAAACAAATTCGCGCGGGCCTTCCTGCTACCCTACATCGAAATTTTTCGTCCGATCCCGGCGGTTGCATGGATTCCGTTGGCCATTCTGATGTGGCCGACCGAAGAAAGCTCCATCATCTTCATCACTTACCTCGGTGCGTTCTTTCCAATCGTTCTCAATACGATCAGTGGTGCCGAACAAACGCCAGAAGTGCTTATCCGCGCCACTCGGTCTTTAGGTGCGTCCAAATTCGACGAATTCCGCCATGTCGTATTCCCAGCAGCGCTACCATCCATCTCCGCGGGGCTCGCGGTTGGTATGGGGGTTGCGTGGTTTTCGCTTTTGGCAGGTGAAATCATCTCTGGCCAATACGGCATCGGCTACTTCACTTGGGACGCCTATTCCATGGTGCGCACACCGGACATCGTTTTGGGTATGCTGTTCATCGGTTTTCTCGGCACGTTGTCCACGTTCGGTGTACGCCTGCTCACCAAACCAATGCTTCGCTGGCAGCAACGCACCCGTTAACCTTCCATTCCGACCCTAAGGAGGGCACTGAAATGCTCGATGTACTCAATTTCAAGACTCCATCTCAATCTGCTTCTCAAGGCAAGGGACATATTGAAATCAAAGATGTTTCAATCACTTTTGGTAGCGGGCCAACCGCGCACCGCGCCGTGGAAACCACGTCTATCGACATTAAAGCGGGTGAATTTGTCTGCATTCTTGGCCCGTCCGGCTGCGGCAAGTCCACAGTGATGAACGCAATTGCAGGTTATGAAAAACCCACCACGGGTGAAGTTACCGTCGACGACGTAAAAGTAGAGAAACCCGGCCCAGATCGCGGCATGGTGTTTCAACAGTATTCCCTATTGCCTTGGAAGACTGTCTACGAAAACGTCGCATTTGGCCCAAAAATGGCAGGAGCCTCCCGCATCGAAGCGGGGTCAACAGCCAACACCTTCCTCGAACTGGTCGGGCTCAAAAAGTTTGGCGACCGCTATCCGGCGGAACTTTCGGGTGGGATGCAGCAACGGGTGGGCATTGCGCGGGCGTTGGCGAACTATCCGTCAGTTCTGCTGATGGATGAACCCTTTGGCGCATTGGATGCCCAAACCCGCCTGATGATGCAGGAAAGCCTATTAGAAATCTGGCGTAAATTTGGGACAACCGTCGTTTTCGTTACCCATGACGTCGACGAAGCTGTGTTTCTGTCCGACCGGGTGTTGATCATGAGTGCGGCACCGGGTAAAATTATCGAGGATCTGAGGATCGACCTGCCACGTCCGCGCTCAACGGATATGGCCTCCACTCCAGAATACATGGCAGCCCGCCAATTTTGTTTAGACACGATCAAAGCCGAAAGCCGCAAAGCATTCGAGCAGCAAAACAAGTAGCACTGTTCGTATGACACCGCGTTGGCGTGATTGAAGCCATGGCAAGGAGCCTAGCAATGACAGATCACACCGATGATCATCTCGATCCGTCCAGCGCGATTTTCCTGTCAGAGTATGTTCTTGACATCAATGAAGGTGCCGGGTTTCTGGCCTCTCTTTCAGAAGACGATCGAAAGACAGTACGCAAACTGGGCACGCGTTGTATGGTCAGAAGAGGCGAAGGCCTCTTTTTTCAAGGCGACCCCCACACGGGGATTTGGTTGATCGAACGCGGACGCATTCGCACGTTCTACGCAGGTCCCTCAGGTCGCGAAATCACCCTTGCTTATTGGAGCGCTGGCCACTTTGCAGGTGGCCCCGAAGTCTTCGGACGTGGAAGGCATGTCTGGTCCGCCGACGCGCTTGAAGATTGCGAGGCGTTGTTCCTATCAGGCATGAGCATTCGCCGCCTTGTACGCGAAGTCCCGGACGTAGCCATTGCTGTCATTGAAGGGTTGATCAGCAAAGGCAAATGTTACTCGGCCCTCATCCAAATGCTTGGCACACGAACGGTTTCAGAACGCCTCCGCCAGCTTTTGGTAATTCTTGCGGATACCAACGGGCGGCACGAAGATGGCAAAATTATCATTGATCGATCGATCACGTACGAACAAGTGGCAACAATCGTGGGAGCAACTCGGCAATGGGTGACCCAGTCATTGGACAGGATGCAGGATGAGGGAGTTCTACAAGTATCACGCAAGGAGATCGCAATTCATCAAATTGCGAAGCTGGAGACGTAAGTCGAATTGTATAAGTGTGCCACAAGGTTTCTGAAGCCGGATTATGCGCATTCTCAATCTTTTTATGACCATGTGAATGTCCGCTTCTAAAATCACAATCTAGCTGTTTCGCACCCGCAGCGAAGGGCCGCTTCCCGCCAGGAGTGTCGTATATTTCAAATAGCACATCTTAAAGTGGGTAGGCTTCGGCGGTTGCGCCCTCCCGCAACCAACACGCTCTACCGAATTACCCGACATGGATGTTCACATATTCTAAAATGACATCGTCGAAACTATATTTGTGCATGACAATTTGCATGACATAAGGTATGGTGCTTTTAATTTAAGTATTTATTATCAGCAACTTGGTGAATATATTTTGCAAGGTGGAATCCTCCTCGGTCCGCCGCTAAAGCTCCATAACTTATTGTTTTCAAAATTATTTTGCGCTGGTTGAGGAAATCGTTCCCACACCTGTTCCCACGCATTGAGCTTGCTTGATTTGCGGCCTAGTGGTCATCTTTTGCACCTGTAATCAGCTTGCGCTGTTCATCACGACTGATTTGGCCGTAACTGCGCAATGTTGTGAGTACATCCGTGTGGCCAAGGTTCTGGGATGTAGCCACCAATTCAGCCACAGACGTTGCGTTTTTAGCCGCGTGACGTGCCAGCATGTGGCGAAAAGCGTGCGGGCCGTAATTGGGAACACCTGCCGCCTCAAACGCACTGCGGACAATTTTACGCACGGGTTCCGTGGTTTTCCAATGGTCACGCGTAAAACCGTTTGCCGCAAAACCTGAATTAGACTTCGCGGCAATCGCAGTTGCTGGGAACAACGGATCATCGGGGCCGTAGAGTGCCACGTCGTCACAATATGCCATCCAATCCTTAAGCGCGGTTTCCGCGTCATCGAACCCTTTGGCAAAGAAGGTATCAATGACCTTGCCGAACTTAGTGGCCACTTCGCGTGGGTTTTGGGTGACGGATTGCTCTTGCAAATCAACGTGCTTGATCTTGAGGGACACCAAAGCCGCGACACGAACGCCCGTGAGGCAAAGCAGTGCAAAGACTGCCTTGTCGCGCTTTTGTTGCGGTGTTGCATCGGGCATGAGTGCAAGGGCGCGTTTGGCTTGGTTTATGCTGGGCGCTGGACGAGGTAGAGCTGCACGGGCTTCGGCTTCATCGCGACGTGACAGATTGAAATACTCCGCATCTACCGCTTTGATACGACTGCGAAACCCGTCTTGCTGAGAAAGCCAAAGTACAAATTCGCGCAACGTGGCCAAAACTGACCGCATAGTCGATTTGCCTAAGGGCTTGCCTGCTTTCGTCTTGCTCTGTTCTAGATGGGTGCGAAACCCCATGGCCTGTTCAATATGGAAGCGGGCAAAGTCCTTGCGCTCGTTCCAGACGTCAAACCGCTCAAGGGCGGCGATCTCGCGATCCAGCGTCTTTTCAGAAAGCTGGCGGGCGTATTTACGATATTCCAGAAAACGACGTTTTAGGCGTTCGTTTTTCTCGTTGGGGCGTTTGGTCATCTTAAGTTCCTATGATGTGATCTCGAATTGGCTGGAGTAGTTTGGCGGGGAAATTGGTGTACTCAGACGTGCAAATTTCAAATTTTGGCAATCAGAGAATACTTGCCATTCGCTCAATACCCTCGCACTTAACGGGGCCCTAAATGGAAGGTTCAAAACTGCGCTGAGCGGGCGATTCTTTAGGCCCAAGTGGGGCAGTGGCCCAAGTGGAAATACACGGGGAGATATGTCCACCATTATAATGCCACTTCAGACCGCGTGATTGTGAGGTCCAGTTTGCTACGGACTTCAGGAAGGTCGGTCAGCGATATTGGCTTGCAGACAATGCCTTCACAGACACCGCACAGGGCTGTCAGCATGGCTTTGTTGTCTTCGATTTTACAGTAAGCCATGCCGCCAGCGGGCAAGTGGGATTTCCTACAGGGCAGGCAATAGAGTTCACACAGACCTGTTTTGACCTTACGGCGTTCGCGCTGGGCGATAATGTGGTTACGCAAGTCATCCCCGCGAATAAGTGGTGGATGACATGCGTCCAACAAGGGCAAGCCTTCCTTGGTCCAATTGCTAATGGTGCGAGTGGAAACGCCGACAAAAGCCGCCGCCTCCGCTGTTGTATAACAATGGTAAGACTTGATCCCATTTATGCGGGCTTGCTTTGGCACGGCTGCTTACTCCACATCCGTTTGGTGTGCCGCGAGCCATTCATGGATGGCTTCAATCTTGATCAGGCGGCGCGTACCGATCTTGATGCTTTTCAGATCACCTTTGGCCAAAGCTGCGTAGAGGCTTGTCCGCCCGATGCCCGCAAGGCGCGCGGCTTCATCTGGGGACACGGCAATTGGTGTGGTTTGGTGAGGGGTGTTTGTCATTGTTCATACTCCATCATTTGTCGATGGATGAACCGTGACGGATGGAAGGTGGATCAAAACAGATCGTCAGTCTTGATCCAGTTTTGATCCACTGGATGCGGTGGCAACTCCGCTGCGATCATCTACTCCCCTGTGAGAGACGCAGCTCCAGCATCGGTTCTGCAACAGCCTCTTTAGAGATCCTTTGTCTCATTGCGCAGTTGCCTCACATCATCTGTGTTTGCGGCACATGTCGTATCGCCTGCAAAGCGCCGTTTACCGATTTCCATGAAGTCCTCGGACCATTTGTAATAGATGCCCTGCAATATACCTTCACTGCCCAAACTGGACCTTGATGCGAGATGCGGCAAACGGCGGCTTCGAGCCCAATCTAACCGATGCTGCAATTTGCATGAATGGCAGGATTAGCTAATCCGTTCCCGCTGAAGGCTCCGGAACAAGTGCCCGGCACCCGAGTTGAGATCCTACAGAGTGGGATGGCTCCAACTACCTATCCGACATTGCGCCATACATACCCGACTTCGGCAGCTCGAAATAGAATTTCGCATGAGAAGGTAATTTATAGCCCTCCCGGCCCTCGCGGCTAACAAATTGTTAACCAAAACAGCAAAAATGTTGTGGCTACACCTGCGGCCTGATTCAAATGGAACTCATTATATGGTTACGTCCACCCGAAAGAAGCACTCTAGCGTCGTCCGCCGAATATCGCGACATGTCTGGTCAGCGTGCATTGGGACGCTGATCTTTGGTGTTACAGTGTTTGTATGCGCCCAGTTCGACCGCCAACGAACTCAGGTGCATAGTTTGGCAGTCAGGGAGATTACCGCTAATATCGGCATGCAGACCGCCAAGTCCATACAGAACGAGATCAGCAAACGAATTGTAACCGTACAAGCGCTTGTGGCCTTCAAAAATATTGAGCCAGCATTCAGCTACGATGAATTTCTGAGTTTCGCGAACGATATCAAAAACAACGACGCCAGCATCTTGTGTCTTCAACTCGCGCCGAATGGGATTGTTGAATATGTAACGGGTGTAGAACACAACGCTGCAGTGATCGGTCACAATATCTTAGAGGATCCCGAGCACTCCGAGGCAGCATTTGACGCAATCGCAAACAATAATTTCATGTTCGTCGGCCCTGTGGATCTTATTCAGGGCGGCGTAGGTCTCATTGCGCGCAAGCCCATCTTTGAGCAAGAACAGTTTTGGGGGTTCGCAACTGTCGTTATCGATTTTGCGGCTGTGACGAGTTTGTTCCCGCAGAATGCGGAAGAGGGCATGCAGCCCACGCGGCATCAAAATCTTTACGCCTTACGCGAGCTATCAGAAACGACGCCACACCGGATACTTTGGGGTGATTCCGAAATATTCGAAATGGACCCACATCTGGCAGAAATTGAACTCGCAACCGGAACGTGGCAATTGGCAACTATTCCTTCAAAAGGTTGGCCGACTGCCTGGCCCGCGGCTCCAAAATTCCGAGCAGCGTCACTTATTTTTGCGACGGTGATATCGGTTTTCTCTGTATTCCTGCTCCGCCAACCATCGCAACTCCGACAGGCTGTTTCGGTCGCTACAGCAGACTTAAGGATGACGGAGGATAACCTGCGCGAGGCTCATAGGGTGGCAAAGATCGGGGCTCTGACTTTTTGCCCCAACACGATGCAAATTGGACTTTCGACTGAAGCGCGAGCACTGCTCGGTGTGAGGCCAAAGATGGAACGGCTGGAGACGGAAGACTTTGCACTTTTGGTTCATTCCGAAGATCGCGAGCGGGTACGCGGTATTTTGAAAGAAACTATCGATAACAGCAATGAAGCCGAGTCCATTTTTCGGATTACCAAAGCAGATGGGGCAGATGTAGTAATCAAACTGCGCGCGCAAGAGCGGAGTGATTTCTACGATGATGGGCAAACCTTGAGTGCCACCATCCAAGACGTCACAGAAGAAACAAGGAAAGAAGAACAGCTCCGGCGCGCGCAAAAAATGGAAGCCATTGGGAAACTGACCGGCGGTGTCGCACACGACTTCAATAACTTGCTCGCAGCTATTCAAGGCAATTCTGAATTGCTGGAGGCGACACTAGATCACGACCTGGACCTCCTTGACGAAATCCAAAAAGCAACGCGTCGCGGCGCTTCGCTGACCCAGCGTCTGTTGGCTTATGCACGAAAACAACCACTAGTGACAAAGCAAACCGATCTAACCCTCCTTATACGAGATATGGAGCGCATTCTCTCCCGCACCATCGGTGAAAACATTGACGTAATACTCAAATTGCCAAGTGATCTCTGGCACGTGAAAGTGGACCCCGGACAGATTGAAGACGCTATCTTGAATCTTGCTTTAAACGCGCGCGACGCAATGTCGAGCGGCGGAATGCTTCGGATAGAATGCGCAAACACTTCGATAGAAGAACAAGATATTGGTCAAGCGCAGGAGTTGAGCGAAGGCAGCTATGTCGTTATTTCGATTTCTGACAATGGCGTAGGGATGGACCATCTCAACCTAGAACGTGCTGTCGAGCCCTTCTTCACAACCAAGGGTGTTGGGCAAGGGTCTGGATTGGGCCTATCAATGGTCAGCGGTCTTGCACAGCAGTCCGGGGGAGCGATGACAATTGATAGCCAGACCGGATTGGGCACGACTGTCAAAATTTACTTACCGCAATACGCAAATGTTGAAGTGTTACAGTTTGATCTGGAGCCCAAGATCGATTTTCCAAAGGGGAATGGCGAAACCATTTTGATCGTCGAGGACAATGAAGTCGTCCTCCAAATGCTCAAGCGTATGGTAAAGAAGCTAAACTACACCGTGGCCAAGGCCCAAACCGTTCATGAAGCACACCTATTGCTAGCCGCGCGCTCTGACATTGATCTGATTCTCACTGATGTCATTCTTCCAGGCGGTCAAAGTGGGCTTGATCTTGTTGCCTCAATAGAAGATCGCGCATGGCGGCCTGAAATCGTGATTATGTCCGGCAATCCGAGCGTTGACGGGGGTAAGAACGAAGATATGATCGAGCAACATAGCTTTCTGAAAAAGCCATTTACTCAAGCTGACTTAGCCGAGATCGTTCACAGAAAGCTCAAACACGGCAACGCAACCAAGCGCAATGTTACAACTTTACCTCCGAGACGCGCTTAAAGCGTTGTCGAAATAGTCTTTTTCGGGCTTTCCCGACACCCTTCATCGGCAGCGTACCACCGGCGGAGGGTCACGCCGTTTTTGGCGCTACTAAGTTTCGAGAGCTGCCATTGGGGTAGCTGCAGCGAATTCACCATTTGTCCTACGAAGCGGAAGTTGGCGCATCTTGCAGCGAAGGTCTCCTACGAGCCCATCCTGTGAATTGGATTTTCATGCTGCGTGCGCTCGCAGCGCAAATAATGCCGAAACTGCGTAGGTCTCGGTATTGCGTTGCGGCGAGAAAACCGGTCATTCAAAAATCGTTCGGCATAACTACAAATGCGAAGGATCAAGTTGCTATTAACTTGATCTTTGACAGGAAATCTCCATGCTTTGAGGCACTCTTCATTTGACTCAAAACGTCCCATTGTTCCAACAAAAGCTTCATTCGACCAAAATAAAGTTTGGTCCTTGGAAGACTTCTTAGCGTTGCCCAAGGCGATGCCTATCAAATTTGCTCTACGATCAAAGCAGCAGGTCCGCCACCGTCAGGCCCTTGATGTTCTGCCCCTCCGGATATGTACAAATCGCATTCTGAGGTAAGACCCGCCAAAGCACCTCCAACAAAGGCGCGGGCATGACGGGTCGCAGCGATGTCGCTGTCATCTAACATCGTATGGCGTTGGCCGCGAATGAGACCGCTACTGGAGGCTTCAGCCTTGGCAAATACGGCACGGAGCCTTGTCGTTTCTCCAACGCCCAAACGCTCTAGCGCTTTAGCGACGGACGCAGTATCGATCGCATCGGACATCACCGCATGATCAACACTCAAGGGGCCGGTCCAGCTGTCACTCATCCCGAGGACGATGATCTCGTGCCCCATCAGTTCGATACCTGCTGAAGTGCTGGCGCGACCAGACCAGATATCGGTTTCCGATCCGATCTTCGCAGCCTTTGCGGTTGCAAGATCAATCTCGCCCAGTGCCAAAGCGACACCAAGCGCCGATGCGCCGCGCGAAAGCCCCATGGATTTTAAAGTATCCGGTGTGGCCACCGGAGCGCAGGCGGTGGCAATGCGGTCTGAGGTCAAGAGCGGGCATTTGATTTGGACAAAATGGACATCTGCAGGCCCGGTGAGTTGTGCGGATTTCACCGCCGCAGTGACTGTTTCGGCCACGCAGTCGATCTGCGCAAAGGTTCCAAGTTCATGTGCCTCTAAGTCACGAGAAAGCCCTGTTCCAATTGCCATGGCCGGGCCGAGCCCGGTGTCCGGCAACACCTCGAAGGTCACGATATGAGGCGATAGCCCGCCTTCGGTTCCGCCAGACATAACCATGCTGACGCCTGCGGCATCTTCGCCAAGCGCCTGCGTTAGCGCTGAAACGGCAAAGGCGCGCGTGAAGTCGTTAACGCAGCCGTTGCCTTCGGTTTTGCCGATGATCGCAATCAGTTTGCCAGGGTCCAATTCGCCCGCATCAATCAGCGCACGCAATCCTGATATGTCATCGGGGCCAGATGTCGGTATCCGGTGAATGCGGGCGCGGGGCATGGCTTAGGCCTTGGGTCTGTAAAGGTTGGAGGGACCATGGCACCGCTTAATGTCGGGGGCGCTGGTGATCGTTTTAGCTGCCTTAAGTCCTGCTGTGCGAAGCTCGTCGACATCCCAGCCGACAGGTTTGCCGTGTGCCATCGTCACCTTGCCGTTTACGACGACCGCATCGACTTGGTCGCGGTTGTAATAGCGCACCAACTCCCATTCAAAATCATGGCTAGGCAGGCATTCCGGGTGCATCATATCGAGGATCAGGAAATCCGCTGCCATGCGTTTTTGCAATGGACCGTGGTCGCCTGTGCCACCAGTTGCGCGCGCGCCTTGGGTGGTTGCGGCATCAACCCATGTCCATGCAGCCCCACATGAGAAATCCGCCACGGGCAAGGCGTGTTCGATCCGTTGGCAGGCCTCAGCGGCCATCAGGTTCTTAAAGCCATCCGCCGAGGTCGTATCTGACCCAATCCCAAAGCGCACACCTCTTTGGGCCATGCGCAAAGCGGGGGCGACGGCATTGCCTTTCCAGACGCTAGCCAAGGGGTTGTAGCTGGTCGCGGTGTCGGTCTCGACAATCATTTCGATCTCTGGTTCCGACACGATGGTCGTATGATGCAAGATCACATGCGGCCCTAGGACGTCGTATTTGTGAAGCAGTTCCGTCGGGCGCATATTGTGGCGCAGGATGCTTTCATGGACCTCGGGAAAGTGCTCGTTTGAATGAATCTGAAGCAGGATCCCTTTTTCCGCACAGAGCGCTGAAAGCTTGGTCAATGTGTTCGGCGTGTTGCCCATGAAGGAGCTACAACACACGGATGGCGCAATCATCTCATGTGGGGCACAGTGCTCGATATGGGCAAGTATAACGTCTTCGATTTGCGTCCACTCGTAGTTGCCATGACCAGTGCCGATATCGCCCGAGAACTCATCTAACCCACAGGCAGAGACCAACCTGATCCCCGTCTCTAACGCTGCGCGGTGCACGCCTTGGTTCTTTTCAATGCTGTTCAGCCCGTAGTTCACGACCTTGGTGAAGCCGCCGCGCATCGCCTCCCAAAACGCCCATTTAGCGGAGAGGTACGATTGCTCCTCGTCCATGTCCCGCTCCATCGGGTGCCAGATACGCTTCCAAATCTGCGCAGGTTCCCCGCCGATTAGAGCCTTGCCGAAGATCTGGCCAACGTGCGTGTGGGCATCCACCATGCCGGGAATAATGGCGCGACCGGGCAACGGCGCTGCGTCTGGAAAGTCAGCAGCCGGGCCAATGCCAGTGATCTTTGTGCCGTCAAAACGAATGGCCCAGTTCCGTTTGACGCCGTCTGGTGTGAGCAAAACCTCTGGCGCGAGCGCCGCAGAGGAAGAAAGCAGGTTTTCAAGATCCATAAGTTATTTCGAGCGACCCAGATCCGGGCCGCCCGCCTTTTCAAGTTACTCTAAAGTAATCCGCGCCGCATCGACCGCTTCAACAGGTCCTGTGGCCAGAAAGCCTTTGATCAGATCGCGTGACGGTGTGGCTTCGACCATGCCTTGCTCGACGACCCAATTGGCTTGGGTCTCGAGGATGTCCAAAAGCCCGTTGTCCAAACCGATCTCATATTCCGCTTCAGCGAACTTCGCTTTGATGACCTCGATGGAAAGCAAGCCTTCGGTTGCGGTCTCAAGGGCAGCCATCGCGCCTTCGGGATTGGTTTCGATGAACTCTTCTGCTTTGACCAAGGCACGCACAAACGCAGCAAGCTCGTCGGGGCGCTCGTTCAGCATTTCGGGCGTGGCTGAGAGGACGAACCACGCAATGTAGGCATCACTGCGGAACTCGCGGTAGTCATCGCCAAGCGCCTTTTCGGCGGCTGGGTAGAAATCGGGGAACATGATCCCGGCATCAATGTCGCCGCGGGCAAGGGCCGGCACGATGTCGGGCGGCGAGACGTTGATCACTTCAGCATTCACACCAAACTTAGTCAGCAGGGCTTCGGTGAAGAACTGCGTGTTTGAGCCCATTGTGGTGCCGATCTTTTTGCCTTCAAGGCTGCTTGGATCTTCAAACCCGATGGAACCTTTAGAGATCATGCGATTTGCTGTGTAGCGCGAGAGCGTTGTGAACGTGCCAAAAGGTTGGTCGCGCAGCGCCGCGATGGACACCGGGTATTCCGCCATGAACGCCACATCGAGTTGGCCACCGATCAATGCTTCTAGCGCGCGACGCCCAGAGGTAAATTTGACGGCTTCAAGCGTGATGTCTTCTTCGGTGAAGTAGCCTTCAGATTGGGCGACAACGATTGGCAGCGTCTGCAAGTTCGGGGCAAAGCCGATTGTAATGTCACCGGCAAACGCGCTGGCGGCCGAGAAAGTTAACGCAGTCGCTGCGCCAAAGAATTTCATGAACATTGGTACTCTCCTATTTTGGGTTTCAGTCTTCATGACGCAGCAACCCCAACAGCGTGCTGCGCAGCGTTAAAAATCCATCGCTCATCCGGTCAACCGGGCGAGGTCGCTCGAGATCAACAGACACTTTTTCGATGATCCGTCCGGGGGCGGACGCCATCACGTAGACAACATCCGCAAGGCGCAGCGCTTCATCCACATCATGGGTGACAAACAGAACTGTCTTGCGACGGCGCATCCAGATGCCTGTCAAAAGTTCATGCATGCGCAGGCGTGTTTGGGCGTCCAACGCGCCAAAGGGCTCATCCATCAGCAAGACATTTGGATCGGCAGCGAGGGTGCGCGCAATCGCGACACGCTGCTTCATTCCGCCTGACAACTGGCCGGGAAATTTCGTTGCATGGTCAGAAAGTCCAACCTCGCCAAGGGCGTCCATAGCGCGTTCGCGCCGCTCATTTTTGGACAAACCAAACCGCTTGAGCGCGAATTCAACATTGCCCCGCGCTGTGAACCACGGAAACAGCGCAAAGTTTTGGAAAATGACTCCAACACTCGGATGTGGGCCCTGTACTTTGCGGCCATCCACCTGAACGGCCCCTTCGGTCGGGGCTGTAAAGCCTGCGACTGCATTCAAAAGTGTAGACTTGCCGCATCCCGAAGGACCAATGAGCGCGGTGAATGTTCCTTCCTGAAGTTCCAAATCTGTGGGCGTGAGCGCTATCGTCTGCGTAGCGCCTTCGCCGAAAACCACCGACAGCCCTGCGATGCGGACCCAGCCTTTGCCCGGTTGCGTCGGCAAATTTGTCTGATGATGCGTGGTGGCGATTTGGTTCATGACTTTGGCAGGCCTCGTAAGACGTTAACCAAATCGTTTCATTTCGAAGCGCTGCATCATAGTGCTGGATATTCTGCGGTGCGGTGCATTTTTTGCATCGGTCGAAAGGCTGGCCCATCCAGCATCTCTCACGTCCGACACGTGGTCTAAATTCAAAGAGTGTGCCTCAAATTTAGGCACGTGGGGCAACCTTACAGTCCAATCGACAACTAACTGACAGACGATGATGAGCCGCTGGATATCGCTAGTTATGATTAAGAAACTGGCACTTGGACGGATGACATGCTCGCAAAACAGCTTTCACATTTAAAACCGCTCTTATCGATTCTCTTTGTGATCGTCATTTGGCAGCTTGCGCACAGCCTCGGGCTTACGAATCGCAACTTGTTTCCCGGACCATGGGACGTTGCAAAAGCCTCGGTCAAACTGTTCAACGACGGCGTGATGATGAAAGATCTCCAGACCTCTGTGTCGCGGGCGGCGGTTGGTTTTTCAATCGGAGCAACCCTTGGAATACTGGCCGGCATTCTCACAGCCCGCGTCGCGATCATACGACTCGCAGTCTATCCGTTCTTCAACATCTTGCGCCCCATTCCGGCGATTGCATTGGTTCCGATTGCGATTGTTTGGTTCGGCATTGGCGAGGAGTCCAAGTATTTTGTCATCGCCTACACGGTGTTTCTGGCGGTCTGGTTGGCCACGCACCACGGTATGGAGCATGTGCCGGAGACCTACATCCGCGCGTCCCGTTCGCTGGGTGCGCCTTGGTGGCGCGAGTTCTTTGAAGTGGTGGTGCCTGCCGCGGCGCCACATATCTTTGCAGGCCTACGCTTTGGCGCAGCGCTTGCGTTCCTTAGCCTTGTTGCGGCCGAACTGACCGGGTCTTCGGCGGGGATCGGGTACCGCTTGGAAGAGGCACGGCAGTATTTTCAAGTGGATCGCATGTTTGTTGGCTTGATCCAGCTTGGCCTCCTTGGCGCGGCACTGGACAGCTTTTTCGTCTCTTTGAGCAAGCGTGTCGTGCATTGGGAAGCGGCCTGAGAGTTAAGGCGTCGATTGCGGCATCGCGGCCATCAATTCTTGAGTGTAATTGCTTTGCGGGGAGGACAGCACGGCGTCTGTCAGGCCGTATTCAACACACTCACCAGAACGCATCACAAGGGCCGTGTCGCAGAGCATCTGCACAACTGCGAGGTCGTGGCTGACGAAAAGATAGGTCAGGTTCAACCGGTGCCGCAGGTCTGCCAACAGGTTCAGCACAAGCGCTTGGATGGAGACATCGAGCGCGGCGGTCGGCTCGTCGAGGATCAAAAGTTTTGGACTGACTGCTAGCGCGCGTGCGATCCCGACACGGGCCTTTTGGCCGCCGGATAGCTGGTGGGGCAAGCGGCTCAGAAGCGCCTCTGGAAGGCCGACCTGTGCGGCAAGTTCATGCACTCGCGCACTTCGGTCACGCGCGCTGAGTTTTGTAAGATGGCGCATCGGTTCCGTGATGGATTGCGCCGCGGTATGGCGTGGGTTCAAACTGTCGGTGGCATCCTGAAACACCATCTGGATGTCAGACCGGCGCGGGTCACTGGCAAAACGTGCGGCGGGGGTGTCATAGAGGGAGCGCCCCTCGAACTCGATCTCGCCAGTGGTTGCGTCTTGAAGGCGCGCGATGATCGACGATAGCGTCGATTTGCCGGAGCCACTTTCACCGACAAGCCCGAGGCAACCGCCTGTACGGATATCGAAACTGATGCCGCGCAGGGCCGCTACAGGGCCGGATTTTCCAGCGTAGGTTTTGGTAATGTCGCGCACGGACAACAAAACCTCACCTTGATCTGGGACAGGCACAGCCGCGCCGCCAAGGATCAGGTCATGCAAGGCTTTGCCTTTGTGTGGCGTAGCCGCGACAAGCTTTTTGGTGTAGGCGTGGCTGGCGTTATGGGTCAGTGTCGCAGGTGCACCGGTTTCGACCACTTCGCCGTCTTTCATCACCAAAAGCCGATCGCAGTATTGTCCCGCGAGGCCGAGATCATGAGTGATCAACAACACGCTCATCCCGCGGTCTTTTGCGAGGTTCTGGATCAGATCCATCACGGTCTTTTGCGTCGTGACATCAAGGCCGGTTGTCGGTTCATCCGCGATCAAAAGTCGTGGCTGGCAGGCCAAGGCAAGGGCGATAACGATCCGTTGACACATGCCGCCAGACAGCTCGAATGGATAGGCGTGATAACGCGCGGCAGCGTCTTTGATCTGCACTTCTTCGAGAGCTTTGACCGCTTTGCTGCGCGCGTCTTGGCGTGTGGCAAGACTATGTTGGCGCAGCACATCTTCGATTTGTTGCCCGACCTTGCGGATCGGGTTCAGGGCCGCGCGTGGGTTTTGGAAAACCATCGAGATTTCACGGCCACGGATGTCGTTCATCGTGGTCTCTTGTGCCTGAGTCAGATTGATGCCGCCATAAGTCAACTCCCCTGCGATAATCTGCCCGCCGTCATCAAGAATGCGCAGCACACTGAAGGCCGTCACCGATTTGCCTGAGCCGCTTTCGCCGACGATGCCTAATGTCTCGCCCCGCGCCAGATCAAGGGTGATCCCACGCACCGCGTCAACCGGGCCATTACGGGTTTCAAACTGTACGCGGAGGTCACGGATCTGAAGCATCTAACGTCTCTGTTTTGGATCGACGATGTCGCGCAGCCCGTCGCCCAAAAGGTTGAAGGTGAATACTGCTAGCATCAGCCAAAGGCCGGGAAACAACGCCAACCACCATTCGCCTGAGATGATGTAATTTGCGCCTTCTGCGACCATGATCCCCCATTCGGGGGTCGGCGGGCGCACGCCTAGGCCGATAAAGCTGAGGCCCGCCGCGTTTAGCACCGCCCAGCCCATGTTTAGCGAGACCTGCACCATCATTGGGGGCAGCGCGTTGGGAAAGATGTGCATGGCCACGACCCTGAGATCAGAATTACCCGCCAGTTTTGCGGCCTGCACGAAACCTGCGTCGCGGCGGATGTTGACCTCGGCACGCACCACGCGGGCATAAAACGGAGTGTTGATCACGGCCGTTGCATAGATCACGTTTTCCACGGAGTTGCCCAAAGCGGCCACGATACCCATCGCCAGCACGAAGAGCGGGAAGGCCATGATCATGTCGAGCCCTCGGCTGATGATGGAATCGAACCAGCCGCCCCAGTAGCCCGCGATGCAGCCCAAGATCGACCCTGCGACAAAGGACAGGGCCACGGCACCGATGGAAATAGTCATGTCTAATCGGGTCGCCACAATCACCCGACTGAACACATCGCGCCCCAGATGATCGGTGCCAAACCAATGCGCGCCACTTGGCGGTTGCAAGATAACATCGCTTGAGGCGAGCGGGTCGTAAGGCGCAAGCACTGGGCCGAGAACCGCGCAAAAGATCAAACCGGCCAGCAGTAAAAAGGCGATCAGTGTTACTGGGTTTTGGCGCAGAACATAGCCGACGTGAGCGGCAAAGGATTGCGAAGATGATGTGTTCATGCGCCGTCAAATCCGATGCGCGGATCGATGACTGCATAGGTGAGATCAATGATCAGGTTCAGCGCGACGAACAGTAGCGCCATGGCCAAAACGAACCCTTGGACGGCGGCGTAATCAGACGCCACAAGCGCGTCCACGGCGTAAGATCCGATGCCGGGCCACGCAAAAACTTTTTCGACTAACACATTCGCCCCGAGTGCGAAGGAAAACACCATGCCAAGCGTGGTGACCACGGGCAACAGTGCGTTGCGCAGGGCGTATCCCATCAAGATTTTGCGCCGCCCAAGCCCCGCTGCGCGTGCGGTGCGGATGAAGTCTGAGGACAGGGCTTGCAGCATCGCAGCGCGGGTCATGCGCGCAATCGGGGCCAGTGTGAAGATCGCCATGGTGCAGGCGGGCAAAACCAGTTGTTTGGCCGCCGCGCCAAAAGTGTCCCAATCGCCTGCGAGGGCGCTGTCGATCAGGTAAAATCCTGTGATCCGGGCCGGCTCTATGAACATAAAGTCCAGGCGCCCCAGCGGTGACGGCGCGATGTCCAGCAGGTAATAAAAGATGTAGATCAACAAAATGCCGGTAAAAAACGTGGGCAAAGAGACGCCCGCTGTCACGAAAACGCGGCACATGTGGTCACGCCAAGAGCCCGGTTTTGTTGCGGCCATCACGCCCAAAGGTATCGCGATAGCGCATGACAGGATCAGTGCGATCAACGTCAGCTCGAGCGAGGCGGGTAAGCGGCGTGAAATATCCGCCAGAACGGGTTGCCCGGTCGACAAGCTATTGCCCCAGTCGCCGCGCATCAGATCGCCCACGTAGCGAAAAAACTGCTGTGGCAGCGGCTTGTCCAGCCCAAGCGTTTCGCGCACCTGTTGGATCGAAGCTTCGTCCGCCGCGTCACCTGCAAAATACACCGCAGGATCACCAGGCAACGCACGCGTTAGCACAAAAGTAATAACGACCACCCCGATGACAACCGGGATGGCCTGAAGAATTCGCGCACCGATCATTTTGGCACGCAGTGACATCACGCGGGCTTAATCGGGCGCACGTCTAACTGACGGTGGAACCAGAATTCGTAATCAGTAGCCCCGTTCATGGCCACGTTCAGCGCCGGTTGCCACAGCGGAATGCGGGGCAATTCGTCCAGTGCGATTTCCAGCATCCGTTTGACGTTTGGTTCGTAAGACGGATCGCTGACTTCCATGGGCAAGGTGGTATCTACCAATGCTTCGATCTCTTCGTTGCGGTAATTGGACGAGTTGAACAGATGCCCGTCTTTATAGGCCCAGAAGAAATAGTAATCGGGCGTATCAAGCCACCCGCCAAAGCCTTCAAGGTGGAACGCCAGACGTTTTTCGACCAGCGAAGCCGTGCGCCAATCTGCGCCGGGGATTTTGTCGATGGTGACGGTTATCCCGATCTTGGCGAGGTTTTCTTGGATCAAAAGTGCTGTTGGTTCCATCCAGTCAAGCTGATTAAGGCTGATGGAAAATGGAACTTCGAAACCATCTGGATACCCTGATTTAGAAAGATGTTCTTTCGCCTTTTCAAGGTCCTCCATATAGCCGGTCTTTCGTGGCCAAGCGATGTCAGAGCGTTCGGTTTCTTCGCCCCAAAGCGGCGCGCCGCGTCCATAGGCGGCGGTCTGAAAAATGGCCTCGTAAGGAATGGCATAGGCCACGGCCTTGCGCACATCACTTTCTTGGAACGGTTCGAATTTGGTGTTGAGACCCACACAGTTGATGCAATTTGCAATCGGTGTGGAGTTTACCTCCATCAAGTCTGACAGTTCCAGCGCGTCTTTGCTGGGGATGTTGAACGACACTTGTGCATCCGCCCGTTCGATCACCGCGCGCCGTGTCGCAGCAGAGGGCACTTCGCGGATGACAACGCGTTTGTAGGCAGGCACCGGGCCGCTGGCCCAGTCGTCATTGCGTTCATAAATGAGTTGTTCTCCCGGCACCCAACGCGCGACTTTGAACGCGCCGGACCCGATTGTGTTCAGGTGTAGATACTCCGTCGCCCACGGGTCTTCCTCTGTCGCGTTGGCCAAGGCGACTTTCGAGTTGATCACAAACGGGATCGGCACCGCGAGATCAGGAATGGCCAGTTTTGACGGACTGTCCAGCGTGATTTGGAAAGTCTTGTCGTCGATGGCTGCGAATTGTTCTGGCGAGGTGAAGCCACCGGCTTTCATCTGAACCGCTGGGAACCCGCCCAATGAGACAGCACGGTCAAAGGACCATTTCACATCTGCCGCTGTCACGGGGCTGCCGTCTTGGAACGTCGCGTCGCGCAGGGTAAAGGTTAGCACCAGCCCGTCGTCGGAAACGGTCCAGCTCTCTGCCAGCTCGGGCTCGACCTTGGAATAATCAAACTCAAGCCCGCCTCCCAAAGAGGGTTTGGTGCCAAAGGACACAAGGCGGTCATAGCAGTTGATTGCGACTTGATAGCTTGGCCGGTTGGTCCCCGTGCGGTGCAGATCGAGGCTGTTGATCGTTTGCCCATTGACGGCAACCAGAACATCGCTGCTTTGCGCGTTGGCAGGTAAAGCCCGAAGGAACGGTAGGGCCGCAGCTGTCGCGGCGCCGGCTTGTAAGAAACGTCGTCTTGTCGAATGCGTCATTGAAGTCTCCATGTCATGTTGCGCGGGGCTCCGCGTCATTGTGTTAAGCCTGTCTGGCCAAATATTCTCGCCAATCCGCCAGGTCGGTAATGTCTTCGGCACCTGACGCGGCGATGGCTTCGCAAAGAAAGCCGTGCGCGGTCGTGCCGTTGGAAAGCGTGAGGGTGCCAATCCCCAAAGGAGCCGGAATTGTTTTCATGAAGCTGCCAAAAGCGCGCAGGGGCATATCCCAAAGTTCCAAGGCGATGGCGGCCCCTTGGCCTGGCAGCGTGCGCACCATCCCCGGACGTGCCACGCCCGCACCTGGCAAGGCGTGAAACGTGTAATCTGGCGCGGACGCGTCTGTGCGCACGAACGCTGCGCCTCGCTCTGTTAAAGTATGGTTCAATGGTAAACCCGACATATGCGCGCCGCAGACCGCGATGCGGATCGCGTCCTCGGATGCGTCATCTAGCAAGGCTCTTTCTGCAAATGGCCAGCTTGTGGCGCCAAGGGTCCGGTTGTCCCAAGCTTCGATCTTGCAAGCAAGTGCAGCGGCCTTTGCGTCTGCACCCGCCTCTGCCAGAATAGTCACGCTGCCTGGACGCCCATCTTGGCGTGCAGGCGTCGGCACCGCGATGCCGCACATATCCATCAGGTTCACAAAGTTTGTGTACGTCCCAAGCATGTTGTTGGGGCCCATCGGATCGGTCTCAAGGTCGGCGACGCTGGCGAATGTCGGAATGCTGGGCACGCAAAGCAGATCACAGGCCTCGATCGCAGGTCTCGCGCTGGCGATCAGGTCCTTCAGTTTATAGAAATCCTTGAAGGTGTCCGCGGCTGTCTTACCCACCGCCGAGCCGATGATTTTGCGGGTTACAGGGAACAAAGCGTCCGGATTGCTTTCCATCAGACTTTCCGTGGCGACATAGCGCTCGGCGACCCAAGCGCCGAAATAGAGCATTTGCGCAATCTCATAAAGCGCCGTGAAGTCGATCTCTGCGATTTCGGCGCCGATGTCTTTTAGCCGCGCCACAGTGTCGGCAAATGACGCCGCCTGCGCCGCGTCGCCCTCAAACTGGATGCTGTCCTGACTTGGAATGCCGATTTTGAGAACCGCAGGCGGTGCCACCATTGCTGGCGTGGCAATGTCCCGTGCATAGACGTCCCCCGGGTCATAAACAGCGGCCGCGCTGTAGGCGGCATAGGCATCTGACACAGTCAGTGCGAAAACCGAAATCGTATCCAAGCTGCGACAGGCCGGCACAAGTCCCGCCGCCGAGAGCGCACCCAATGTAGGCTTTAATCCGACGATATTGTTGAGCGCCGCAGGCACCCGGCCAGACCCAGCTGTATCCGTGCCGAGCGAAAAGCTGGCGATCCCATGGGCCACTGCCACGCCAGAGCCGCCGGACGAACCGCCGGGCACGATCTGAGGATCGAGGGCGTTTTTGGGCGCGCCGTACGGGGTGCGCACACCGACAAGGCCGGTTGCAAACTGGTCGAGGTTGGTTTTTCCAATCAGCAGCGCTCCCGCCTCTTGCAGGCGCTGCACAACAAAGGCCGTTTCATCTGGGGTATACGCAAAGTCAGGACAGGCGGCGGTTGTCGGCTTGCCCGCCACATCCATATTGTCCTTGATCACAAAGGGCACACCCCAAAGCGGGCGGTCTGGATCATAATTCCCGAGCCTCTCAGCCTCAGCCAAAAGCTGCTGTTTTGGAAAAAGACACAGAAAAATACCCGGATCAGCAACAGCATCGATGCGCGCATAGACCTGTTCGACGATCTGCTTGGGCGATGTTCCGGATCCGTAGGCCTGCGCCAAAGATGACAAGGTGAGCGAAATTTCAGCGCTCATGCCCAATTCCTCATCAATGTGCCAGTCATATCGATTCCCCACCAGTGTTGGGTGAGGATCGAAGGATAGCAGCGATAAAACAAATGCTAAGAATTCATAAAAGTGGTGCAAAAAATGCATCGCCATAGTGAGGACCCATGCGACACCTAAAGGACTATGAATTTATCGAAGGCGTAATCCATGCCGGATCAATCCGTAAAGCGTCTGAGGATATGAATATAACCGCCTCCGCCTTGAACCGCCGGATCAATCGGTTTGAGGATGATTTTGGGTATGAGATCTTCGAACGTCTGCCGCGCGGCGTTCGGTTGAACCCGGCGGGCGAGTTGTTGCTGCATCATATCCGTTCGCAACGGTCCGACTTTTCGCGGCTGAAATCGCAAGTTGCTGACCTGTCAGGGGTGCGGCGTGGGCATGTTTCTATTGCCTGTTCGCAAGCGCTTTTGCCGTTTTTCTTGCCAAGCGAAATTGCCAGCTACAGACGGGATCATCCCGGTGTGACCTTCACGGTCAATGCCCGCGACCGGGTTGCAGCAGAGCGAGAGCTGTCCGAGTTTGCAAGCGACATCGCCATGGTGTTTGAACCGCTCACGATGGTGGATTTTGAAATCCTCCATGCGATTACCCAACCGATCCATGTGGTAATGCAAGCGGGCCATCCTCTGGCGGATCAGGCTGAGATCAGATTGCGCGACGCGTTGCGGTGTCCCCATGCCGCTCCATCAGAAAAGTTTGCGGTTCGGATACTGCTGGAAACGGCTGCGCGGCGATTAAGCGGGATGGAGGTCAAACCATCAATTGAATCTGAGAGCTTTGATTTCATGCGCCACTATGGGGCTTGGGAAGATATGATCAGCTTTCAATTCCCTATAGGGCTCGATATGACCAATGATCCGGACCTTGTCACGCGGCCCTTGGCGAAACGGGATGTGGAGCCGGGAAACCTCTTTCTTGGGCAATTGCGGGGTCGGACTTTGCCCGTCGCCTCTGCAAGGTTCATGCGGCAATTGATGACTGCGCTGTAAATTCTGACGGGTCTTGGCGGAAGCGGTGAATTTTTTGCACCGCTCTGGCGAAAAATGGGCAGAAGTCAGCGCAGTAGAGGCGCGTTACGCTCTGAGAATGACAACCATCAACAGCCACCCCTACAAATGGCCCTACAACGGTGATCTGCGCCCGGAAAATACGGCGTTGATCATTATTGATATGCAGACCGACTTTTGCGGCAAAGGCGGTTACGTCGATACAATGGGCTATGATTTGACCCTGACCCGCGCGCCCATTGAGCCGATTAAGGCGGTGCTAAGTGCCATGCGTGAAAAGGGCTATCACATCTTGCACACGCGTGAGGGTCACCGGCCTGATCTTAGCGATTTGCCCGCCAACAAACGCTGGCGGTCGCAACAAATTGGTGCGGGAATCGGCGATCCCGGTCCTTGCGGCAAGATCCTTGTGCGGGGTGAACCTGGGTGGGACATCATTGAAGAGCTTTATCCGAAAGACGGAGAAACCATCATCGACAAACCGGGCAAAGGCAGCTTTTGCGCCACGGATTTAGAGATGGTTTTGCGCATGCGTGGCATTGAAAACCTGGTGATTTGCGGGATCACAACGGATGTCTGTGTCTCGACGACGATGCGCGAAGCAAATGATCGCGGCTTCGAATGCGTCGTGCTTGGGGATTGCTGCGGTGCGACTGACACGGGCAACCATGATGCGGCAATCAAGATGGTCACAATGCAAGGCGGCGTTTTTGGCGCGGTGGCTGATAGCAAGACGTTGATTGCAGGTTTGGTCTGAATGCGGGAGATCCCTGCGGACCCATTTGCGTTTCCTTTTGAGCGGGACAGCCTCGGCTTGATCATCATCGACATGCAGCGGGATTTCGTTGAGCCGGGCGGGTTCGGGGCCAGTCTTGGCAACGACGTCTCGCGGCTTGGCGCGATTGTTCCCACCGTTGCCCGACTTCTGGCGGGGTTTCGTCGCGCGGGCTTGCCGGTGATCCATACTCGAGAATGCCACAGGCCTGATCTATCGGATCTACCTGATGCGAAGCGCGACCGCGGCACGCCCAACCTGCGCATTGGCGAACCAGGGCCAATGGGCCGACTGTTGGTGGCGGGCGAGGCAGGCGCGGAGATTGTTCCAGAACTGGCCCCCATGCCCGGTGAGACCGTGTTGGATAAGCCCGGCAAAGGTGCGTTTTGCCGCACGAATTTTGAAGCACTTTTGCAAGAGCGCGGGCTTCGGCATTTGATTTTTGCAGGCGTCACGACAGAGGTCTGCGTGCAAACCACAATGCGCGAAGCCAATGATCGGGGCTATGACTGCCTGTTGGCGACTGACGCAACCGAAAGCTATTTTCCGTCTTTCAAGGCTGCAACGATTGAGATGATCACAGCCCAAGGCGGCATTGTAGGTTGGGCGGCCTCGACCGATAAGATCCTAGAGGTGCTGAGTGCTTGAACCGACTATTTTAAAAGATCTGCTATCCGGTGGCTGGTCTCAACTTTCCTTCACCCCGTTCCGTGAGGGAATTGCGATCAGCTCACTCCTCGAAAGAGGCCCGGCCATTGCAGTGCTTCGCTATGATCCCGGCGCACGGGTGCCGTTGCATGAGCATACCGGAGCCGAGACGATCCTGGTGCTAGACGGCGCTCAATCGGATGAAAAAGGTACCTATGTCAAAGGTGACATGGTCATCAATCCAACAGGGTCCCGTCATTCCGTCTGGAGCGATGACGGTTGCGTCGTCCTGCTTCATTGGGCAGAACCGGTTCGCTTTATTGAAGGCAACATCGATTAAGTTCAGCATAGGGCAGCCGACGCGGCACCTAGGCCGGTTCGCTCTGCAAAAAATCTCTGGCCACGCCGATTAAATGATCCCGTGTGATCATCGTTTTAAGGGCTTCTGCTCCAAAACCATGCGCCCAGTCTGGCATCTGCGGCAGAACCAGATAGCGCATGTCTGCGTTGCTATCATGCACGGTTAACTGCATGTCTGTGGGCAAATCCAATCCAAATTCTGCCAAAACCTTGCGAGGCTCGCGCACAGAGCGGGCCCGATACGCCTTGGAAATATACCAAGACGGTGGCTGCCCAAGGATCGACCGAGGATAGCATGAACACAGCGTGCAAGTAATCAAGTGATGTTGATCGGCGGTGTTCTCGACCACGATAATAC
>JBDWGM010000155.1:0-14481 GCA_039975755.1 Paracoccaceae bacterium
GCCAAGGTGCCCGCGCAAGCGCAGGTGAGCGATACGGCACCGGTTTGGATAATCTGAGACTTGGGATCATCGACCCAGATACCCTGCCCATCTGTCGCGATGTGCACGCTTTGCCAAATCACACTGACAGGTGCCGCGATCTCAAGCGCGGCCCATGCGGCAAAGGGCACGACAAGCAAAGGGTGCGAAACCTGAACCATCTCAATGGATCGCCCATCGCCTAACAGTCTAGCGCAATCCGTCAAAGCCGCACCGCTGGCCAACGGACACAACGTGCCAGACGGCGCGGACCAAGTACCTTCCAACCCCGCAGGCGCGATATCACGCGGGGGAATGCTTTCATTCTGCGCCAGCACGTCCGCCAACAGATCGGTGCCCGGCAAACCATGCGACGCCAACCACCGCGTGGCTTTCCCCGCTTCTTCGGCCATACCCCAGGACAATCCCGCCCCCCGCGCGGCCCGCTTTGCCAAGGCTTCGATCTCGTTCAGGGAATGGCTCACGGTCAGGTCGCGTCAAGCTGCGGATAGGGCCAATCATCCGCCCTGTGCGTTTGTAACTCGTCGGGATATGGCGCGTTGCCGAACAGACAGATACGCACCCAACGGTCGGATCTGGGGTCAAAATGAGTGGCCCCAAAGAACGACAATTTACAGCGCAACATGTCGATAGGAAGCAAATCCGAACCGATCGTGTTGTCCCGAATTTCCGCATAGGGCGCGTGATCTGCGATCTGAACACGCCGCACAGTGTGGCGGTGTTCGGGATGTGCCAACAGGAACCCCGCAACCTGTTCATCTGCGCCCCATGTTTGCAATGTGTCGTATAATTTGGCCGCGTCACGCCCCGGTGCCAAAGGCTGTTCATAAGCGGCGATGGGTTCTTCGAACCTCTCCCCCAACCGGGGTTCCTGCTTTTCTGCGGAAACATACCATGCGCGCGCGCATGTACTGCGGTCTGTCCAATCTATGCCCAGCGCCCAATCATAGATGCGTTCCACAATCACCTTGAGCTGCCCCAGACGCATGGTGCCATCGATGCGAAACGCAGCAGTGTCCTTGTCCGACATCTGGTCGGCCAATTCATCCACCAACGCGCCGTAAGGCTCCAACATAAGCGAGGCCAAACATTCCTGCGCATCCAACCCAAGCGTTGCCTCAGCCCAGCAAAACAACCGATCCCAAGGCCGGTCAGACAGCAGATCGGCAGTTTCAACATGCGCGGTCAGCCTGTCCAAATCCGCGCGCAATGTCGCAAGGTTTTCGATCTGGGTTGGGTGATCAGATTGCCAAATCTGTGCGGACAGCACCGAACGGGCCAGCAGGTCGCGAAATACCTCTGCGTCCTGCTGTGTCGCGGCGGGCAAACAGCGCACCCGCGCGATGGCCACCTCACGCGCCGTGATCCAGTTGTTGAACAATGTCGGGTGGTTCAGCAAAAACGGCGCCATGCCCAAACCGGTCGAATTCCCAATCCCCATACGCCGCGCGATGTCGGGATCAAGCGCGATTGCCCTATCGCCCCCCCGCTGATTGGCCATGTGCTGGGCCAGGTCACGCACGAAAGCGCGGGTCAAAAAGACCGACAACATCTCGATCTGGAAAGGTGCGGCGCATTCCGGTCGGGACGCAATCGCTTCGCGATCCGCCGCGCCCAGCTTGCCCGATCCATAAACCGCAGTTGTCCGCATCAAATACCCGACCTTGATGATCTCATCGAGATCTGGCTGACGACCCGCAGCAAGGCGCGACACCACATGTTCCCACAGTCGAACAGACCGATTGGCCCGCGACACCGATAACTCCGTCTCGGTCACGCGCCCCGCTTCCTGCAGCGGCACGTTCTGGCGCAAGCGCGCGATGTCATCCTCTGTTGGGATACCGTCAAACAGGCAAAAGGTGCTGTCCCAAGATGTGGCAATCACCCGGTCTGATCGTTGATCGGGCGGCAAATCATGAGCAAACGCAACCAACGAATACGTACGGTCCGGCGTATGCGCGCAATAGACAGCATGTCCGACACCGCTTGCATCAATGTCAAAGATAGGCCTGTCAAAGCGCCATGCCTCGCGCGTCATCCGCCGGGTCAAAATGCGCATAAACGACAGGCGCGATTGGTGAAACGATCCCAACCGGGCAAGCCGCATCACCCGCGCAGGATCGCGCAACGGGATGATGGTTTGCCTGTCGTCTGCCACTGCGCCCACGGTTGATCCCTTTATCCCTTTGGCGTGAAATTTTCCGCGTAAAACCGATGCCAATTGTCACCCATGATACCAGCGACTTCGCTGTCGTTCAGCCCAGTCGCGCGCAGACCCATTTCGATGGTGCCAAAGTCGCGATTGTCGGCAAACCAACTAGGCATGGGCGGAAACCCCGGCGCCGTGGCCGACCCTTCACCATAATCGATGTCTTTGCTCCAACGGCCCACACGCATCCATTCCACAACACTGTCGGGCTGATCTTGGCACAGATCCGTCCCAATCCCGAGATGTTTCGCCCCGTACTTGTCCGCAGTGTCCGCGATCATCTGACAAAAGCTGTCCAAGCTGCAGTCAGATTTGCCCTTGAGATGGTGCGGATAAACCGAAAACCCCAACATGCCGCCATTTTCCGTCACCGCCCGAATGACGTCATCCTTTTTGTTGCGCAATGCGGGCGCCCAGTCATGCGGGTTGGCATGGGTGATGGCGATGGGCCGTTCCGAGATATCCGCCGCCTCGATGGTCGATCGATCCGCCGAATGGCTCATGTCGATCACCAAACCCACGCGGTTCATTTCCTTGATGACCTGCCGCCCCATCCGCGTGATGCCGGTGTCATGGGCCTCATAACACCCCGTCGCAAGCAAGGATTGGTTGTTATAAGTCAGCTGCATGAACCGCGCACCCAGCGTATGCACAATTTCCACAAGACCAATATCGTCTTCGATTGGGCTGGGGTTTTGAAACCCAAAAAAGATCGCCGTCTTACCCTCGGCTTTGGCACGCTCCACATCACTGGCCCAAAGGCCTTTCATGATCAGATCAGGGTAGCGTTCAAACCAGCGGTTCCACTGTTCAAAATTCTGCACCGTTTCGCGAAAGTTCTCATGATAAGCGATGGTGACATGCACCGCATCCACACCCCCTTGGCGCATCTGACGAAAGATCTTTTCGGACCAATTCGCGTATTGAAGATTATCGATCAGCATCATGCAGGCGTTCCTGACGCGTTAAAGGCAGGTTTCACGATAGTATAGATTTCTGCCCCTGTCCGCCCCTGTCCGCCCAACATTTTGTCCGCCCAGCATTTTGCCGACCTCTAACAAACGGACCCGCCCGGAAACACTTGCGACTGACACAAACCAGCCCTAGCTTTCCGCGTATTGCGTCAACGACAGAATATTACCGCATGGATCAGTGAACCACGCGATCTTGTGACCATCCGGGGTCGTCCAAATACCGTGTTGATCCTGAGGAAGATGGTCGAAAAACTGGAACCGCACATCTTTGGCCATCAACCCCGCAACCCCGTCCACGATATTCTCAACTTGCCAGCCATGAACCGTATAAGATGCGGGCTGAAAGATTGGGACAATCTGTATTCTAAGCACATGACCAGCATCGGAATAAACCAACGCAAAAGGGCTCCGCTCAACCAGTTCCAGCCCAAGAACATCGCTAAAAAACGCTTGGGTTTCGTCTGGCTGATCAGTGGCAATAAACGAAACAGGCTGTCGAGAACTGTCCATGTTTCAATGTTAGCCCAGTTTGGCACAGTTGTGCAGCACCATGTAACTTTCGTTTGGGCCCGACGACCCTGCATTCAGCGAACGCCCAAGGTCCGGTCTGAGCTCTTAGGGCACACGATTAAAGTCAATATTCTCAATTTTCTTGCTTGGAAATCAGAGCTTCATATTCTTCGCGAACGTCATCATCTATCAGCACACCCAAATTACCTCCATAGAGGCGATCATTTTGATCCTTGCGAGGCCCGGATATCCAATATTGATCGCCACTTTCGATGTCAAAATAGTTTGCCTTGAAACCGGCTCCTTTCAAGCTTTGGAAGCTCAAGCCTTTGTAATAGATCGTCTTACCTGACTTGGAAAAGTACACACGGCCAATGACCGCTGGGCCCTCCAATCCTTCCGATTTTGCTTCGATGTACATGACACGAGAGCGGGAAAGGCGAAATTCTTTTGGCAGTTCAAGCTCTTGATCTAGCTTGTCCATCCAGTGGGAAATATGGCGTCCCCATTTCATTTTGGCACCCTGTCATATTGCGCAATCGAGGCATTGTATCGGGCTTCAGGAAAGGCAGCAATGTCCGCATTGCGGTCGTCGGTGCGCGTCGCGGCGAATGTCTTCAAAGAGCCCATACCAGCAAATGCTGCACCTTATTCAAAGGTCAGCTCTTTTCGCTAACGATGAGTTGTTTTCCTGCAAAGGCATGTTTAATGTTCGTTTGTCCAATGAGCGCGCGCTTTGCTTCATCAGCTGTCAATCTTCCGCAAGCTTCAACAACGAGGTGTTCAAGCTTTGGAAATGTGGTCCTCAAGTCTCCAAGGCTTTGAAGGTTTCGACATCTTGCAACTCTAAGACTTTTAACATTTGGGCAGATACCAAAGCCCTCAAGGCCCTCGACGTTACTCCAAAAAATTCCAAGTTCTTCGATCCCTTTGGGCAAGCCGAACTCGAATGTTTCCTTAACTTTCGCTTTGAACTGCCAAAGGTTCATCATCTTGAGGTTCATTAGAGTTGAGATGCCAGTATCATTCTTGTGGTGTTCTAGGACGAGGTGCTGAACAGAAGTCATTTTTTTGAAGTCAATTGGTGGTCGCTTCCCTGAAATTCTGAAATGTGAGAGCCTCGGCAACCCGTATAACGCTGATATATCATTTAGTGTGACGTCCCAAAGTTGGACTGCAGTCAGGTCTGGCAGCTCCAAGAGGCAAGATATATTGGTCTCACGAAACTCAGGGTGTCTACCAAAAACACCAAAGAGACTACGGGCGCGTACTTCGTCAACACATTGCCGAAGGCGCTCTGTCTGCAATCCTATCGAGGGTGTTTCCCAAGCGTCGGGCCAAAATAGGAAACCTCTGTCGTCTTGAAAAATAGGCAAATGTATAATCCCGGAGTTTGTATCGGCTTCAGTCATCCATAAAGGCCAAATGACATGAAAGAAATGCTGCGGGCATTTGGATCAGCCAAACCGAAAGCGGACATTTGCGCCACAGCATCGAATGGCAGCTTTGTCCCGCAAAACGGACCTTGGCCCAGGTCTCGGTGAAGGTCTGGTTTGGGTCAATATTGCCTGACGCGACCTATTGATAGAAAATTTAAACCCGACACGTTGCGTCAAAGTCATGCGGCGTTTCACACCATTCAGATACGCATGCGGGGGACGTCGACGGGATCCAAACGCAGCTCGATTAGAAACGGACCAGTGCGCGTTTTGACGGCCTCAAGAGCCGTTTCCAGCTGGTCACGTGAACGCACTTCGATCCCGTCTCCGCCAAGGGACTTTGCGATATCCGCAAAGGACGGCCACTGAAATTCCGTCAGGCTGGGGTCCATTTTGCGATCCATAAATTGGATGTGCTCCGCCCCATAGGCGGAATCGTTGGCGATGATGACGATCAGATCAAGCCCAAGGCGCACAGCTGTGTTGAATTCATTGATGCCTCCCATCATGAACCCGCCATCACCACTGAACAGCACAATCGGTCGCCCCGGCGCCCCAATCCCGGCACCAATGGCTTCTTGCAAACCCAATCCAATGGCACCGTAATTTACAGTGCTGACAAAGCTTTGCGGATCAGGAACAGAAAGACGGCACCACACCTCTGTCATGAAGCGCCCGCCATCCGTGACCAGGATGCGGTCTTTGGGCAAGGCGTCTTCCAAACGCTCCAGCGCGTACACGTAATTGACAAACCCATCCGCCGTCTTGCGTGATCCGGGCGCATGCGCGGTCAAGGTTGCCACATCCAATTCGCGGGTAAATCCGCTTGCCGGGATTTCAGCCTCGTTCAACCAATACAATATCGTTTCCGTCGCCGAACCCGCATCCGCAACCAACGCAGCATCGGGATGCAAGCCACCGCCAATCGCTTTGGGATCAGTGTCAATCTGCACGATCCGCTTGTCTTTCATCAGCTTGCCGCGATCCGTTGTGAAATCATGCAACGCGGTGCCAAAGCAGACGATGCAATCAGATTGCGCGATCAGATCATAAGCGGCAGGCGTGGACAGAGTGCCGAAAATATCAATGTTATACGGGTGATCCTTGAACAACCCCTTGGCGCGCAATGTCGTTGCCAAAGGCGCTTCCAAACGGTCCGCCAACTGAATCAACTGATCCCGCGCCGGAACGGCCCCACCACCGGCCAAGATCAAAGGGCGTCGTGCAGACGCAATCATACCAATCGCATTGTCGAGGATCTCGCCCTCCGCCACGCCGCCGGGTTTGGTGAACACGTCAAGGACTTGGATATCGTAGCCCGCTTCTTGCCACATGAAATCTGCAGGCATGTTCAGAACAATGGGCCGTCGCTCGACCTGCGCCCGGTAAAACGCCCGCGCCACGTCTTCGCCAGCCGTGTCAGGTGTCCGCAGCTGTTCAAAGCCCGCGCCTGTGACAGTGACAAGCTCTCTTTGGTCCGTGCTTTGCAAATGGCGCGGATTGTCTGCAGGCGTATCCCCAGCCAGAACCACGATTGGAACATGGCCCCGCACGACCTCAGTTAACGCCGTGACGCAATTGGATAAAGCAGGCCCGTGGGTGACCGTTGCCACGCCAACTTTGCCGGACACATGCGCATAGGCCGATGCCATCAAAATTGTGCTGCCTTCATGCGCGGCCGGAACAAAATGCCCCCCACATTCGCGCACAAAGCTGTCCACCATGAACAGGTTGGCATCCCCCATAAGCCCGAACATCGTTGTGGTGCCGTGGTCTTTGGCGGCGCGCGCGATGGATTGATAGACGTGGTTTTGAAGGCTCATATGCGCAACCTCTAAAGCGAATGTCTGCAGATTCCGAAAGATATGCAAAAGAATAAGCCCTATCTGGCATGAAAAATCTTCTCATTTGATCGGTTTCGAGGTAATCAAGACAAATATTTTCTCTTTATTGCGATATACAGGTGAATCTTTGCTCGATGCCTTTGAAAAACTGATTTTGCAGGTCTTGCAACGCGATGGACGCGCCAGCACGCAAACGCTTTCAGATGCCGTGGGACTGTCCCCGTCCCCCTGTTGGCGCCGTGTGAAACGGCTAGAAGAAGACGGCTATATCGACCGCTATACGGCGATCTTAAATCGCAAAAAGCTTGGCCTTCACGCCCTCGCCCACGTTCAGGTTTCCCTTGTCGATCACGAAGAAGCCTCGATTGATAAGTTCCAAGCCTTTGTGAACACAAACGAACAGGTTCTGGAATGTTCGTCCATCACCGGCGACTTCGACTATATCCTGAAAGTCGCAGCCACAGACCCAGAAAACCTCGAGACATTTATCCTGCGCAGCTTGCTCGGGTTAAAAGTTGTCCGGACGACAACAACGACATTCATCTTGCGGCAACTCAAAGTCTCCGGACCATTACCCGTCGATATTTGACACGGGCCTTCAATCCAAAGAACGACGGCTCTCCCCCGCAAATTTGCCCTCAACGGCTAAATAAAAGGCACCCGACTCTAAAAATCTCGGCAGACGAATTTCGCCTCTGGTAAGCCCCAAATTCTTCCTATACGTGCATAGTTATTCAAAGTTGAATTAAATTGTCCGGACTGGAGAAAAGTTAATGGCTGTAGTTGGTTACTACTCGATGACCACGGGATCTGGCCTTGCTTCACAGGTCGACGAGATTACAAATAACGGCGACACAGCAGTTGACGTGACGGTGCCAAATGCGGCGCAGCTCAGCGCGCTTGACTCGCTTTACGTCGTCAATCCCAGCAATGGCGGTTTCGGCGCTGAATATATCGCAAATTTGGGCGACATCACTGCGGCGGTAAACGGCGGACTGAACTTGATCATCTTTGATCGCGCCGTAACCAATGCTCAAACGATCCTGCCAGGGGGCGCTGGGATCACGGCTGTGCGCGACTTCGACAGCGGCGCAGACGTCAATGTGGCTGCAGGCGCACCCAGTGATTTCGTCAATGGCCCGAACGGAACAATCGACGATAACACGTTTGATGGCGGAAATCTGTCCAACCACGGCTTTGTCGAACTCAGCACTTTGCCCCCGGGTGGGACGCCACTTCTGACAACGTCTGATCCAACGCATATTGTTGCGTTTACATATCCTGTCGGGGCGGGAAATGTATTCTACTCGACAATTCCGCTGGACTTCTACTCTGGCACAAGCAACCCAAACATCACCCCCGCCGAGGTGCTCACACTCTTTGGCAACACCCAAGAGATTTTGTGTTTCACACGTGGCACTCTTATCGAAACCGCAATGGGCCAAAAGCCGGTCGAAGCGCTTAGCATAGGCGATGAAATCCCGGTTCTTAACGGGGATACCGTGCCCATCCGTTGGATCCGCTCCACCAAACAGCGCCGCCGTGATTTGCAGCACGCGCCGCATCTATACCCCGTCCGAATTACGGCTGGCGCCTTGGGCTGCGGATTGCCAACACGGGATTTGCTTGTCTCTCGTCAACACCGGATCTTGGCCACCTCAAAAGTCGCCAAACGCATGTTCGGGACCTCTGACGTGCTTCTTTCTGCAATCAGATTAACCGAATTGCCCGGAATATATGTCGATGACACTGTGGAAGAAGTTGAATACTTCCACATCCTTTTTGACAAACATCAAATTCTCTGGGCAGAGAACGTCGCCTGTGAAAGCCTGTTCACCGGCCCCGAGGCGCTAAAGTCAGTTCCACACGCAGCGCGCACCGAACTGATGGAACTCTTTCCGGAATTGCAGTCGCTGACCTATACACCAACATCCGCCGCCTTTATCCCCTCAGGGAAACTGCAGAAAAAACTCGTTGGACGCCACCTAAAGAACAACAAAACCCTCTTAGAAAGCCACCCCACAGAGCGCCGCGTTTAACCGTCAGGGGGGCAATGCGGTCGACCCCATGTCCGATCCATGCTCGTTGCGTGGCCCTAGCGACCGATCTTGGTTTGGTGTACCAGCGATAAATGTCTTGGTTTTCAAATCTCACGGGGATCGAAACTGAATCCCCTCAATCCGTGCATCAGTATCTCAAACTCGAAGGGACCACCCTCGTTTCTACCATGAACCAGCGGCGGTTTGATGTTGGCATTTTGACCACGCCATCGCTGTCTGACCTGCGCTTGGGCGATATGCCAGATCATGGGCCCGTTTCCGTTCAGGAATTGATAGCCGACGCGCAAACGTTGCACAGTTTGCCAGCGAATGCTGGCGCAACGTTTCAAGTGGCATCTCAGTTCAACCTCCTTGAAATGGTCGGGCCTACCATTCCGCCTGAACAGGGTGTCGGTGGGTACGAGAACGATCTCACGCAAGGGCCGGCCTGCGCGATTGCATGCGGGGCTGGCACGATCTACCGGAATTACTTTGTGCCTGTCGGGGCCGGCATAGGCCAAACCGAATCCATGCAGATCGACTGCCTCACAGACGTCGGCAAAGCTCTGAACAACGACTCCAATCTTTATTGGATCATGCAAAATGGCTATGCTTTGCCAACAAAAGACGGATTGGAACGGCTGAATGCCACCCTAAGCGACATGTCTGAAATCGAGAAGGACAGCCTGCGCGGGCAGCTTCGGATCGGCGTACACTCAGACACCGAAGTCACCTTTCAGAACGCTGGCCACAAGGTCACGCAACTTTATTGCAGCGCTATGCCAGTGTCTTACGGATCAGGCCCGATCAGCAGCTGGACAGAAATATCGCAACTGGTTTTAGAAGCCGCCTACGAAGCAACCTTGCTTGCTGCAGTGGAAAATTCCGCCAAGACCAGAAACAACCGAGTGTTCCTGACCTTGCTTGGAGGCGGCGCATTTGGCAACAAACCAGAATGGATCGTCGATGCCATTCTAAGAGCACTCCGCCTGGTTTCTCGCAGCGGCTTGGACATAAATCTGGTGAGCTTTGGGGCGTCAAATCCGACGGCCAGATTGATCGTCAACCGCTGGGCCTCAAATCAGCTCTAGCCGTCTAAACCTCATTCCGAAAAGACACGAAGATGCCTGAGAAAAGACGGGATGTTGCACGTCAAATGATTTTGGCCTTTACGCCAACACCTGACCCAATTCTTGAAAATCGACCAGTTCCCAATGATGGGAACCTGGTCGAAGCCATCTCATTTTATCTATTGCGCGATCTGAACGCTGAATTCAGTCATCCTGGTTTAAGCTGAGCAAGCAAATAGCGAGCAACAGAGTTGCGGCCACGCCAGATCCACCAGCAATAGGGGACGGGAAAACCCCTTTGATGCCAAGCATCAAAACTATGGCGTTGGCAACAATTGCCACTGCACCCACCAATGCGGTGAGACCGCCCAAAGCTTTGCGGCCTTGATTTGAATGCGCGACACCAAAAACCACGGCAGCCAGACCAAGCAGAATTTTTGCTGCATTATAGATAAAGAAACCGAAGACAACGACTGAGAAAGAAATGGCCCCGAGCTCAGCATTTGCCTGCGCTGCCTGACCGAAGGGCTTAAATAAAGTATAGCCTACGCCAACCTGTACAACGTTGAGGACCGCGCTAAACGCTATCGCCGAAAAGCCCAATGTGTAGCGTTTTGCCATCACCAATGCAGACCCTGCAAAAGCGACCAGAAACACGAATAAAAGTCCTTCCAGTCCCCATAAAACTTGCCGACTTGCGACGTCTGGGGCACCCAGAAACAAGGCAGTATAAATTGGTTGCGTAATGGCCGACAGCAGTAGCAATACAGCCACAATCTTGATCGTTTTGGCTTGTGGTAGTTCCATCATTCCCACTCTATTTTTCTCAGTTCTGCCAGTGTGTAACACTATCTCTTGTGTCATCAAGGCTTCATCCCGCCAGTCATAAATGTGGACATAAAATCGCGCAGAACAGCCAAAGGGTGGTCGTTCGTAAGGCTGAACCTAACCAGATCGACGGCCAGCCGGAAAATCCATTAAATTATCTTCGATTTCCGGCCCGACATCCATTGAGTGGACGAAGTTGCAGATTGGCGTCGGCCTAAATAAGCAGCGCCAACAATAAACTGCTCTCTAGTTTTTGCCATTTTTGATCACTAAACTGGCTGTCATACCAATTCCCTCATGTGAGACAAATTCTAAATGAGCAGCATTGCATCGTTTCATTTAATCCCACTCGGTAAAGAGTCGTCTCTTTTGGCTGCGAGCGAGGTTGTACGAAACACAACAACCAAGGGGTTTTTGTTCTTTAAAAAAGAAAACGTTGAAACCGTTGACAAGCTATGGAATTTTCTGAACGAATTTGGGCAAAAGCAGCCTGCTTTTGAATTTTCGGGATACGCATTCAACAGTCTTGAACTGCTGTTGGAGGACCAAAAGGTAGGGTTGTATCAATACGAAAAGCAGCCCACCTCGGACGCATTCCGCAACGGTCGTGACGATTTTGGTTCGATATTTGACGCATCCGGTGCGAAGCAGACTCTTTCGGCTCTCAAAGGAGCAAATTTGTCCGACTCTGCAATCCAGGAATTCATGCAGCAAGAATATCCGGAAGAAGATCTGGCAGATGGAATTGAAGCTGTACGAGCAGCTGCGGACATTTTTGAAAGGTGGTTAGAGGCCGTTCAGGAAAATGAAATTGGATTGCTGATGTTCTGAAAAATTTGGACGAGAGCTCTTTATTGTCATCAGAGGTAAAGTCGATTGCCGCTCCAGCCCGGATAGCCCAGACGCTTAATCTTATTAAGACTGGGCGGCATTCCTAAAGCTGACGTTCATGCTCTGTGCTGCACATACCTGGAGCGAGCCCACTTCGACCGATGCTGCACCTTGCACAATCGTCCTGTCATTATTTCGTCTCCTTGATTTGCCTTAGAACTCGAAAGCCCCGGTTATCATTTACAGTATCTAAGTCTGTGCGAGTACGACTTGCCAGTCGCGACCAAAGCATCGAAGCTGTATAACGACCACCTTTTACGACGCGCCGGCAATCTGTTCCCGCCTTGGCGGCGTCATAGTAGGCTGACGTTGTAGGCAATCCCAACAGGGTCTCTGTGTCGCACGACATGGTCATTTCCGATACATTGCCCGACATATGCCGCAATCCCCATGGATTGGCGGCGTCCAATTCATCGACGATCACTGGAAACGGAACCTGGTCTGGGTCAACCAAGTATTGCTCCAAAAAATGCCATGTGAAACCGATATCGCCTTGAGCTCATTCTTTCCAGCATTGTTCGAGTTATCCTAAGCCGACGTTCGTTAAGGGTGCAGCATCAGGAAAAAAGGGCTCAAACCGGACATTTGCCGCAGGTCTAACATCGTCGCTTTGGGAATGGTTGCGCCTTTTGGCTCAGTCCATGTGTGACGTGTTGATGTGCCGTCCGTGTATGAACCCATGGAATGCCGACCCATCGCCCCCGAATATCAACAATTGTGGGCGTCGCCTTGCAACACATAGGCGCACAGGTCCAAAAGATCAGCTTTCATGTCAAAAACTGTCAGCATCCCACCTGCCCCCCCTTGAAGCGCGCGCCAAGGACAGCAACTGTAAAGAGCGCAACAGGGAATCAAGCCATGCCGCATGTTCACTCGGACTCCACCCTTGCCAACTCGGCCGAGGACGTGCGCACGCGTCTCAAGCTTGAGGGCGGCAAACGTCTGGTGATGCACACCGAATTTGAACCCGCCGGGGATCAGCCAACTGCAATCACTGAATTGACCGAAGGCGTGACATCCGGCGAACAGAACCAAGTGCTGCTGGGCGCGACCGGCACAGGCAAGACCTTTACGATGGCCAAGGTCATCGAAGCCACCCAGCGCCCCGCCATCATCCTGGCCCCCAACAAAACGCTGGCCGCGCAGCTTTATGGTGAATTCAAAGGCTTCTTTCCCGACAATTCGGTCGAATATTTCGTCAGCTTTTATGACTATTACCAACCCGAAGCGTATGTTGCCCGGTCCGACACCTACATCGAAAAAGAATCCCAGATCAACGAACAGATCGACCGCATGCGCCACTCGGCCACGCGGGCGCTTCTGGAACGCGATGACGTGATCATCGTGGCCTCGGTCTCGTGCATCTACGGGATCGGCTCCGTCGAAACCTATGGGGCGATGACGCAGGATCTCAAGGTCGGCAGCATGTACGACCAACGCCAAGTCATGGCCGATCTCGTCGCCCAGCAATACAAACGCAACGATCAGGCCTTTCAACGCGGCTCGTTCCGGGTGCGCGGCGATTCCCTTGAAATCTTCCCGGCCCACCTTGAAGACCGCGCTTGGAAGCTGTCGTTTTTCGGCGAAGAACTGGAAACCATCACCGAATTTGATCCCTTGACTGGTGAAAAAACCGGCACGATGGACCATATCCGCGTCTATGCGAATTCGCATTACGTGACGCCCAAACCAACAATGAACCAAGCGATCATCAGCATCAAAAAAGAACTGCGCATCCGGCTCGATCAACTGGTCGGCGAAGGCAAACTGCTCGAAGCGCAGCGCCTTGAACAGCGCACCAACTTTGACCTCGAAATGCTCGAAGCGACCGGCGTCTGCAACGGCATCGAAAACTATTCCCGCTATCTGACCGGCCGCGCGCCCGGTGAACCGCCCCCCACCCTGTTCGAATTCATCCCCGACAATGCGATCGTCTTTGCCGATGAATCCCACGTCTCGGTGCCCCAAATCGGCGGCATGTACAAAGGCGACTACCGTCGCAAATTTACGCTATCCGAACACGGCTTCCGCCTGCCCTCCTGTATGGACAACCGCCCCCTCAAATTCGAGGAATGGGACGCCATGCGCCCGCAATCCGTGTTCGTCTCGGCCACGCCCAGCGCATGGGAAATCGATCAATCCGGTGGCGTCTTTGCCGAACAGGTGATCCGCCCCACCGGATTGCTGGACCCGATGGTCGAAATCCGCCCTGTTGAAATGCAGGTCGATGACCTTCTCGACGAAGTCCGCATCGTCGCCGAACAAGGCATGCGCACGCTGGTCACCACCCTGACCAAACGTATGGCCGAAGATCTGACCGAATACATGCACGAACAAGGCATCCGCGTGCGGTATATGCATTCCGACATCGACACGCTGGAACGTATCGAAATCCTGCGCGACTTGCGCCTTGGCGCCTTTGACGTGCTGATCGGGATCAACCTGCTGCGCGAAGGGCTCGATATTCCGGAATGTGGGCTGGTCGCCATTCTCGACGCCGACAAAGAAGGCTTCCTGCGGTCCGAAACCTCGCTGGTGCAAACCATCGGCCGCGCGGCGCGAAACGCCGATGGCCGCGTGATCATGTATGCGGATAAAATCACCGGCTCCATGGAACGCGCCCTTGGCGAAACCGACC
>JBDWGM010000156.1:0-8270 GCA_039975755.1 Paracoccaceae bacterium
AGAGATCAATCATCGCGATAGACCGGATCAACCCCAGCCTCAGACGATCCACAAAGCTACTACCCGAGGTGAGCCTCGTTTCTACCGCGTATTGTCGCAGGATCGCTGGCTGGCCCTCCCTACGTCCTGAACGTCCCAATCGCTGCCGTAAGGCTGCGACAGTGAAGGGTGCGCCGATTTGGGCGACACAGGTCACATCGCCGATGTCGATGCCAAGCTCCAGTGTGGACGTGCAGACAGCCGTGGTAGGTTTGCTGCTGTCTTTCAGGCGCCGTTCAACAAAATCGCGGTGATCGCGTGAAAGGCTGGCATGGTGCGGGTAAAACTCTTGGGGAAGATGCTCTTGTTCGCACAGATTGCGCAGTCGGTCTGCGTAAATTTCAACACGTTGACGGGCACCGGCAAACACAAGATTGTCACTTCCCCGGAGATGCTCGAATAAGTGCGCTGCGACAGCGTCTGTGGCAGATGGGGTGTTGTCGTCTTCTCCACCGGAAAGATATCCACGCAGCTGAAGTTTCAGTTCCGCTTCTCCGCCGTCTGCTTCGATCAATGTGACGTGTTCCGCATTGTCGGGCCGCAGGTAAGCGCAGGCGAGATCCATATCCCCAAGCGTCGCAGATAGTCCAATTCGGCGGATGGGCCTTTTGATTGCCAACTCAAGACGTGTTAGCAGGGATCGCAATTGCACCCCGCGCTCACTATCGAGCACAGTGTGCAATTCATCGATCACCACAGCTCGGGTTGCACCGAACAGGCGCGCGATTTCCAAGCCCCGACGGACAAACAATGCCTCCAGCGACTCTGGCGTGATCAATAGTATCCCCTTAGGGGTTTTCATCGCGCGCGTTTTGACTGATTGCGACACATCGCCGTGCCACGGCACCACTGGAAGCTCCGCCTCTTGACAGATGCCTTCCAGCCGCCCCGCCTGATCGGTGATCAGCGCCTTAAGTGGTCCGATGTAGAGCACATCGAAGCCGCCACCCTCTGCCGGTGCATCCAGCACCTGAGAGATCAACGGAAAAAATGCAGCCTCTGTTTTACCACCGGCCGTCGATGCCGCGACGATGAGATCGTTGTCACTTTCGCAAATAGTCCGAATTGCACGTGCCTGAATATCGCGCAGTTCACGCCATCCCTGTTGCCTGATCCACTTCTGAACGGGGCGAGCAAGTTGATCAAAAGCGCTGCTCATCCTCAGGGCTCAGAGCTTGAAGCTTATCATATCATCGTCACCACCAAGCTGAGCCCCAGTCGTTTCCTCCACGTCGCTCATGTCTTCCCCTCGATCTTCTGAAACGTCGATCTTTTCGATTAGGTCACTCCATTCAACACCTGGGTTTTGCTCCAGCACGGACAGCAAATTCACAAAAGCAGTGACGGTATTGCGCGGCGTCCTGAAATAGGCCTCTCCAATCCGGTCCGAGCAATGGTTCATGAAGGCTTCAAGCGCTGTATCAGGCAAAGCCGTTTCATCGTCCTGCATCACGCGTCTGACATTGGCCAACAGAACAAACAGATCTTCCGGCGTCAGGCTGGCCAGCCGCACAACCGGCCCCGACAAATCAACGAGCCCATCGCGGGCGAAGGTGTTTTCCGCTAGCCGCGATTGCAAGGCTTCATAGCTATAAAGCCCACGGCGCGTGTTCATCAAAAACTCAGGCGTGCCTCCCATTAAGAAGCCAAGGTTCTCGGCACTGCCCTGAAGTACATCGTTCAAAATGCGCAGGATTTGTTCGTAGTTCGCATTGCGCGCTTGGGACGATGTCAGCTTGAACAGGTTCACCATTTCATCAAGGCCGACAAGTAGCCCTTTGTAACCCGCCTCGCACACAAATGCCGACATCAGCTTGAGATGATCGTAAACGCTCGCATCATCGACAATCGTGCGCACGCCAAGTGCTTTGCGCGCATCCGTGCGGGTTGCGAATTCTCCCCTCAGCCAACGAAGTGCTGCCGACTTAAGTTCGTCATCCCCGTTTTCATAACCTTCCCAATACCGGCGAATGACCTCTGCAAATTCAAAACCGCCAGTGAGTTCTTCAAAATGGCTCAAACGCTCGCGAATGATGGTGCCCGTAGGCACATCTTTTTCCTCGGCGTCTCGGTGCGCTTGGCTGACAAACCGCTCAACCACACTGGCCAAGGCACCACCATCGGGCTTTGTGCGCGTTGACAGGTTGCGCGCCATCTCTGCATAGAGGCCACGTGCCTGACCTCCAGTCGCATGAATACGCCTGTCAGGGGCAAGATCAGCGAACATCACCACCAGCCCTTTTTCCAAAGCCACCAACCGGATCAAGTTCATAAAGAAGGTCTTGCCGGATCCATACTCCCCGATAACAAAACGGATGGCAGAGCCCCCGTCCGCGATGCGTTCCATGTCCTTCACAAGTTCTTCGATCTCGCGAACCCGGCCGACCTGGATATGACGCAGGCCCAGTTTTGGCACTACCCCCGCCCGCAAAGCCTGAACAATCGCATCGCGTTCACGTGGCTTCAATTTAGACATGACGCCCCTCCCCTTCTAATTTTTGTTTTACCGCATCCGCAATCTCCGGAGACACGTCATAGCCATCATACTCGTCCAGCAAGGCTTCATCGTGAGTCTCAAAGGCCCACTCGTTTACGGCCTCCAATGCACCTGACGGCATCAACCCATGCTGTCCGCAAAGCTGCTGGAACCCGTCCTCGGTCCAGTGCTCTTGACCCACCAAATCCAACAGCAAAGCACCATGTTTTGCATCTAGCCCAGTAAACAGCGTTGCAGCCTTGGAATCCCTGCCCTCTTCTGCTTCTTCCTCAGCCTCAAATATCTGCCCTAGGACAGAAGACACCCGCGCCGTATCTGATTTAATAGCCGCAATCCGAGATGCATCCAGCACTGGCCCGGCTACCCTTTGTAGTTCAGGAATAGCCTCTCCAGAATTGCCCGGCTGGGCCGCGCGAACAGTACGTGGTGCGTCTGCAATTTCTCCGGCGTGAAGGTCGGAATAGGCGAGTGACGGATCGAGGCCCAATGCCTTGTACACCTTTTCGATGCTGGCGACTTCTTCGGATTGGATGACACCATCGGCGTGTGCCGCACCCACCAACGCCGCACGCATCGCCGTTTGGTCTTCCACACCAACATCTTTGAGTTTGCGGCGCAGCAGCGTCATGTCAGGCGGTACAGCAAGGAACCATACCATATTTGCCTGAAGGCGGTGCCGCTCTTGCTCACGCAGCCCCACAACAGATGCGATTTGAGCCTCCAACGCTTTGCGTTCAGCATCGGCGATACGCCCATCAGCATGGGCAACAAACGAGGCAAGAGCCAACTCCATCAACGCTGTTTGATAGCTTGCCGAAACATCTTCCAGCTTTTCGACCTGCTCACCAAGATCAAACAAAACCACAGGCTCTTCCGGTTTCGGTGAACGCAATGCAAAGCGCGGATCAGGTGCTAGCCCAAATCCAAGACGCGCCAAAGCATCTGCCGCCCCTGTTAGCTGTCGCTTCCCAATCTTCGTACTACGCTGTCCTTCGAGCTTTTCGATCACGTCGGCCAGCGGAATAAGCCCACCGCTCTGCATGATCTCCCTCGACCACTCTTTCAGCTCTTCCATTTCTGTCGATGGGAACAAGGTCCACAGATCTAGTGGCAAAAGGGCGTGCGCCTCGATGCTTCCCCTGCCCTCGGGGTTCCGACCAAGATAGCGGCTCAGCTTATCAAGGTCGTCTATGACTTCATCTGCAACTTCCTGCGCAATCTCGACCGGCTTTCGCAATCCGGAGATATCAGGAACGGGTTTGCCATCGGCTGTCGGATTGAGAGTTCCTTCAAACTCGCTTGAGGCTGCGCGATAGGTGGCTTTGAGTTGTTTGCGCGGCTTGCTGACCTTTAGGCCACTGGGAAAGCGATCCTCAAATCGGATTCTGAACAACGCCAAGAATTCATCACGGCACCGCGTTGCTGGCGTGCGCAAATGGCTTTCTGGATGGCACATCAACCAGCTCAGAACCCAGTCCGCGCTCAGGTTTTCTCCCTTATCAAGACGCGCGCCAATCGCATACTTCAGCGAAAAAGGAAGCTCCCAACCCTGGCGTTCAAAGATCGGCTCCAGCGCCTCAAACTCAGTTTCGGCAAGTGTCGCGATATCAAGAAATTCTCCCAAGTATCGCTTCACCGAATGGTTTTCGGGATAGACGGAAATCAATCTGCGAACTTCCGCGATGATATCCTTGGCATCAGCATTGGATTGATCGACGAAAAATCTCCGTTCCAACCCGTAAAAATACAGGAACATATAGCCCGGATCATAGGACGGGTCAGAACGGCCGCTTGCCAACCATTCAAGATAGGTCGCCCTGCTTCGTGCTGAAATATCAGAATACCCAGGCCAGTATGACATGCCCTCCCCTGCCCTATCGTCCCCTGCCCTCGCGACGGAGAGCGAAGGGTCGATGTAGGCCCTGCATTTGTCGCGATAGCCATGGTGATTAAGCAATGGCGGCGTGCCGACATAGACCATTCCGCCAATATCTCGCGCAGCAACGGTCGCGGTCTTTGCCGCTGGTATCCAGCCATTTTTACGTGAATTCGTTTGCGGCTTGTGTGCTGTTGGCCGCGGGTTCTCATACCGCTTTGCAATTGCCGAAAGTGCTGGTGCCGCAGACTGGCCGGCACGCACGATTTCCGCGTAGTCCTGTTTTGGTGGTTTGGGCGGCGCTGTCGACGATGATTGAATAGCATTCGCTTCGCGAGTTCTCTCTCGCTCACGTTCGATGCGTTTTTCGTGGGCACTTACGCGGGCCACTGGCTCGGATTGAGTTACTCTTGTTTTTGTGCTTTCCGCTGCAAGCACTTTGGCTACCACTTTTCGGGATCGTCTCTTTTCTTGCCACCAGACCAAAACGATAGGTAAGCCGAAGGCAAAGAGCATTTGACCGCCAACGGGCCAGCCTTGCAACACGGTCACTACGGCAACCATGCACAACAAAAAATAGAGCGCATAGAAAAATAGAATTCGAAAAAGCTTTAGTATTGATGACATTAACGAAACCCTCTTTCGGAACACACTAGATTGCGTGATTTGCGATGCAATCACTATCGCTTAGGTAGAAGTACAGTTTCCTCTCTAAATTCAGCGCTCTCACCTTGCTCTACCGAAGTACAAAGCCGCTATACTTAGGTGAATGCCGCAACCCGCTCCCTGCAAAGGGCAATCATAGCCTCTGCCCGATCCTCGATATCACGGTCCACACCAGGAAGATCAGGCAGAGAAACGCCGTCTATGGCTTCAGCGAAGCCCTGCAAGAAATGATCAATCTCTTCGCCTACGCCGGTTGCAGCCAAGCCGGCTATCGCCGCAACCTGCATGAAATCACGACGCCGCAACCGGTCATCTTTGCCGTTCAGCTTCAGAGCCATGCGATCATGTTCAAGGCTCGGGAAGACTCTGGTCGTTACCGCATCATAGAGCGGCGCGAGGCGGATTGTGCTGAAGCGACCCGCAACAGGACCGGCAATCTTTAGGAGCGCTAAATTCTTCAGGTGCATATCGCCGTCGCCGATCAACCAAGCGAATAAGGCGCGCTTGATGACCAACAGAAGATCTTCCCCGGCAGATGTCGACAGCGGTCGAACAGCACGCGTTATCCTCTCGATTGTTCCATCATACTTCGCATCGGGGGGCAGATCGAGGACCGAACAAAGATCCTCCAAAGCAAAGCGGCGTTCATCCTCTGGCGATGTGCGAATATCAAAGCGCTCGACCAGTAAAGCAGGGGGCATGTCATCCGGCATTGCTACCAAAGCGATGTCAGGTGCCTCCAACCCTGAAGCACGGCCAAGAGTCATGGCAAGATACTCAATCACGGGAAGCGCCTGAAATCCGCTGGTTCCCGCCGGTTTCAAGATGTGGGTGAACGGCAAGCCCGCGCTCGGCGACAATTGGCCATCCTGCGCCAAATACATCGGCGCCTTGATCTGAACGCCAGACAGGCGCGGTGTGTCCGCCCGCTCATAAAGGCGCGCCAGCCCGGCCTCGAAATCTGCTTCAAGCTTGCCGCGCCCGGGGCCGGCATAGTTTCCGGTAAACAAACCGTCGCGGGCATATCGGGACAACGACACGGATAGCATGTCTACGGGGAGCGATGCGAGCTCGGCTGCGTCTTCGCTGATCGTAATGTTGGACATATATCGTTTGCCCGAGCGCAGAACCGCACGCTCGTCATTGTCTTTGAGAACCTTCTCGAGCCATCCCTCAGGCAACAGTGAGAGGATGAAGGGCTGTAGCTGGCCCGGAACCCGCTGCTGCACGAGTGGCAAATTGAAATCGTCTTGTGGCTGCCATCGCCATTCAAAACCGTCATGACCCAGCTGACCAACGATTTGCCCATGCCAAGCAACCGAGAACGTCAGTGCTGCTTCGTTGCGCACCTCCACGGCAACAGCAGAGCGCATCAAATACCGCTCTGTCTGCTCCCCCTCGCGGTACCATTTGTTTTCGCGCGCGAGCGCCCAAACCGCATCCGCCGCGGCAGACGGGCTGCCGTATTCTTCAATAAGACGCGCGGCGATCTCGGTCCGCATCCCTTCATCAATCGCGCTGGCGTGCTCGCTGCGTTGCCGAAAAGCTTCAAGAAATCGCTGCCGCATCGACGAGACGGCGACTTTGAACTCCCCTGCCCCGTCATCGACAATGGCAGTCGCGACGGCAGGCTGATCTGGCGCTACGTTCTGGATGATCTCCAGAGACCTGATCCGAGTACGCTGATTGCGTTTCCCGCTGATGAACAAGCGACCCTCTCGCGTTGGTGCGAGCAGAGTGGCGCTGGCTGCCGAGAGATACGCCTTTGGATAAAGATAATGCGCAATCCGTACCGCATTCCGCAGAACAATTGCATCTATGTCTGCGTCGGCATCGACATAAATGCCGCGCATAAGTTGAACAAGTTTCCCAGTCTCAGCTTGGTAGTGAGCGCGGGTCTTGTCGAGGTTTTCGCCGATGAGATAGAGCAATATTATAACTTTCACGCACTTGAGATACGAGATAGTTAGATTTTGTCACGGCATGTGTCAAGAGATTCAAACCATCCCGCACATGACATGCGGGAAAGTTAAGTCTGACAGTTCTTTTTAAGAGACAAACGACATATAACAGCACTCACCAAAATCATAATCGATCGGCAACATGCAGGGAACCCTGCTCGACCCATAGCAGTTGCAACATATTCTCGCGAGGATGCTGTAGATGCCGCACAAGTTCAACGCCGCTCGTCGTGACAAGAACCCGAAGCAAAAGCATCTCGTGACCAAATGGGCCGAGCACGACCATGGCCTGCGGCGACGCGGTGACCCGACGGACTGGATCAGTGAAGACGTGTTTCCTTTGTGGGCGGCGCCACCGCAAATGAGACATGATGGTCAGGCTGTCTATTCGGATTTGGCGGTCGAGCTTTGCCTGACGCCGGGCATGGTGTTCAAGCAGCCCCTGCAGCCAGATCGTCTGCTCTAATTTGACCACTGATAACATCGGAGATCAGAATAATCCGGGCCCGCTGGATCAGATCAACCGTCCGGTTGATCTTTTTCTGTCTGATGGAGCTTGTCTCATGTCCGAACTATGCATGCAAATATCGGACATGCATGTGCCGTTCAGGCAATCAAATTACTCACATCGCATTATCACCCGTCCGATATCCACGTCGCTGTTTGATGACAGCAAGCTTCATCAGCGCATTCACCGCCCGGCCCTCATCTTCGTGCTGCTCAACAAGCGTTTGCCCTCGAAATCCGATGCGCCCCCATTCGCGGACAAGGCACGCGCCTCCAAACAGGTCAGGTTGAATCGTCATGCGATAAAAGCGCCGCATGTTGAGAGACGGATCGATCCGCTTGAGATCGACGGCCGTCGGGAACACTTCCATTTGCTGCATTAGGTCAAACATGTTGTGGTCACCTCTAGTCAGATAACACTATCAAGGGCTCTTTGACGTTTCCACAATGTTCTTGTTCGACGAAGTAAAAAGGGGGCTCATGCCCCCTTCTCGAACTTCATAACCGGGATACCCAGCTTCTTGGCCTTGTCGGCGAGGTTTTCCTGGATCCCCGTGCCCGGGAATACGAGGACACCCACGGGCAGCACATCCAACATCGCGTCGTTGCGCTTGAAGGGGGCTGCTTTGGCGTGCTTGGTCCAGTCAGGCTTGAAGGCGACCTGCGTCACGCCCCGGGACTCGGCCCATTTGGCCGCAATGAGTTCCGCGCCCTTGGGGCTTCC
>JBDWGM010000157.1:0-36651 GCA_039975755.1 Paracoccaceae bacterium
GTCGTTTAGCCGATAGGAACCTTACTCGCGGAACTCATCATGGCCAGTGGCAACCGCCACGTAAACAGGCCGGACACACGACTGTACTGACAGACCGTCGCAATTACAAAAATCGCTTGCAATGCAGGAGCCACCCACACAAGACATTTGCTCGTATGATTGCCGCTGCACTGCAGATGTCCCAAAACAGACATTCTTACATATCTAAGGATCTCTGCTTCTGGTGAACAAAAAGAATGCCCAGATCTCGGCAGTTAAATTTTGACCCCACTGATCCATGCCGTTCTCTGACGCGTATAAAGAGAAACGGTTTTTGGGAGACCAAACATGAAGAAGCTCACCTTATCGCTGGGTGTTATCGGCACAGTGGCGCTTTCAGGCCCGGTAGCTGCAGATTTGCAGGTCGAATTTATCGAAGGCGCGCCTAAGGATCGTTTTGTCATCACAAACGTTGGTGACTGTGCATTGGGCGCGGGGCAGTTTGAGATTGATTTTGTAAACTCGAGCGCAGGTTTGATCTTTGATGTCACAAATGAAGGTGCAGGCGTTGAGGTCTTTCAACCTTTCGAAGTGACTTCAGGTGCTGAATATTTGACGACGCAGCCGTCGATCACAGATGGTGATCAGCGTGCTGTTTTGGGCATGTCCGGCCTTGGGGTGAACGAGACCATCGCATTTACCATTGATGTTGACGATACCGTTGGCACCCGCGCAATCACCGTCGCCGATAGCGAAATCAGCGGAACGACGTTTTCGTTGAATGTGGGCGGCAGCACATTTTCTGCGGTGATGGAGACCAAGGCAAAGGTGATGCTAACCACGCCAAACTGCGACGTCTAGGGGTTCAGCAGTCGATGAAACTTCGGCTCATCCTTGGCGATCAGTTGAGCCATTCGACTTCAAGCCTATCCGACGTCTCAAGCGACGATTTGATCTTGATGTGCGAGGTCCGGCAAGAAGCGACCTATGTGAAACACCACAAAAAGAAGATCGCATTTGTGTTCAGCGCTATGCGGCATTTTGCACGTGAGCTTGCGGATCAAGGGCTGCAGGTTCGCTATGTGGCCTATGATGATCCGAACAACAGCGGATCGTTGTTGGGTGAAGTCAAAAAGGCCCTGAGCCTTCATCAGTGTGATGAGCTGGTTGTTACTAAACCCGGTGAGCATCGGCTTCTGAACGAACTCCATAGCTGGGCCGGTGATCTGTCTGTGCCTGTCGTCATGCGCGATGACGATCGGTTCTTGTGTTCGACAGAGGATTTTACCCGTTGGGCCGATGGTCGCAAACAGTTGCGCATGGAGTATTTTTACCGCGAGATGCGGCGCACATATTCAATTTTGATGGATGCCGACGGCCCGATTGGCGGCCAATGGAACTATGATGCAGAGAACAGGAAACCGCCTGCAAACGGTCTGGATGTCCCAGAGACATACAAGGCTGACCCGGATGAGATCACTCAAGATGTCATGGCGCTTGTCGAAACGCATTTTCCTGACCACTTCGGCGATCTATTTCCCTTTCATTTTGCTGTAAACCGCGACCAGGCTTTGGCTGCGCTTGATGAATTTATCGCCCGACGTTTGCGTCTGTTTGGTGATTACCAAGATGCAATGATCCAAGACGAACCTTGGATGTATCACAGCCATATTGCGCTTTACCTGAACTGCGGTCTTTTGAACCCGCTAGAATGCATTTCGCGCGCTGAGGCGGCCTATCATGATGGAACTGCGCCGCTCAATGCGGTCGAGGGCTTTATTCGCCAGATCCTTGGCTGGCGTGAATATGTCCGTGGGATTTATTGGATGAAGATGCCGGCATACAAGGCCGCGAATTTCCTTGAAGCGGAACGCGCGCTTCCGGATTTTTATTGGACTGGCGACACTATGATGAACTGCATGCGGCAGTGCATCGCGGAAACAAAACAGAACGCCTATGCACATCATATTCAACGTCTCATGGTGTTGGGGAATTTCGCGCTTTTGGCAGGTTTAGACCCCGATGAGGTCAACGAGTGGTATCTGCTGGTTTATGCGGACGCCTATGAATGGGTTGAACTGCCAAATGTCACGGGCATGATCCTGTTTGCCGACGGGGGGCTGCTTGCCTCAAAACCGTATGCAGCCAGTGGCAGCTACATTAACAAAATGTCGAACTATTGCGGGTCGTGCAAATACAAGCCAACGGTCAAGAATGGGCCAAAGGCCTGCCCATTCAATTATCTCTATTGGGACTTTGTGGCCCGCAATGATGGAAAGCTACGGGGCAATCCGCGTATGGGCTTTATGTACAAAAGCCTTGATCGGATGAACGCAGAAAAACGCCAAGCGATACAAGACGACAGTCGGCGTTTTTTCAATGCGATGCAGGCAAATGAAAAAGTCTGATCTGCCCCAGAAAACCTGCACGACTTGCGGGCGGCCATTCGTGTGGCGAAAAAAGTGGGCTAAGGTTTGGGACGAGGTTAAATATTGCTCTGAGCGCTGCCGCCGCGCGCGAGGGGCAACGCATGCTCAAACCATCAAGGATGGATCGGTATGACTGTCACAGACGATTTGTTTGCCGATCTCCCTGACCCTCCAGAGATTGTCGCGTTTGAACCAACAAGACGTGCCGGTCTTGCGCGTTTGGAAAACTTCGCCTCACGGACGGGGGCGCATTACGCGGCAAATCGCAACTATGATCTGGGTCCGGCGCAACGCAGCACGGTATCTGCGCTGTCACCTTGGATACGGCATCGGCTGATTACCGAAGAAGAGATTCTGACACAGACGCTTGCGCGCCACAGTCCAAATGCCGCGATGAAGTTCATTCAGGAAGTGTTCTGGCGCGGTTATTTCAAAGGCTGGCTGCAACACCATCCCAGTGTTTGGAAGAGTTACCAACATGGCCTTAAAGCTGCGCAGAGTGGGTTAGAACGCGACGTCCATCACAACACAGATTACCAAAGCGCCATTGAAGGACGCACAGGAATTGCGTGCTTCGATCATTGGTGTCGTGAGTTGAAAGAAACCGGATATCTGCACAATCACGCGCGCATGTGGTTTGCGTCGATTTGGATTTTTACGCTGCGTTTGCCGTGGGAATTGGGCGCGCATTTCTTCCTGACACATCTGATCGATGGCGATCCGGCGTCCAATACGTTGAGCTGGCGCTGGGTCGGTGGGCTTCACACCAAAGGCAAGACGTATCTGGCACGGCCATCCAACATAGCAAAATACACGCAAGGCGCGTTTGAACCAATCGGTCAGTTGGCCCAATCCGCAGATCCGTTGATTGAGAACGATATCCATCCATTCGTTCCATTCACACCAGGGCAATCGCCCGTTCAAAGTGATTTCCTGCTTTTGGTGACGGAGGAAGATTGCCAACCAGAAACCTTCATATCGGTCTCGTCGAAAGATGTCGTTGGGTTGGTGTTCCCGAACGGACCGGATCAAGGCGCACACCCCCATGCCTTCAAGAAAGGCGCTGTAACAGATGCGGTCATGCGGCTTGGCGGGCGGGACAACGCTACCGCCACGAACGATTGGGCATCCGCAATTATCAAAGCGGCACAGCAGGCTGGCACGTCTCAGGTGTTAACGGCATTTGCGCCGGTTGGCCCCGTCGCGACAGAACTGGCAAGCTTGGAAAATGCTCTGGCTCCGGCGGGGATTGCCCTTCACCAGCAACAGCGCCCCTATGATGCGATCACGTGGCCCCATGCAACGAAGGGCTTCTTTAAGCTCAAGAAAATGATCCCGACAATATTATCAGACCTTGGATTTTCCGATGCCCAAACATTCTAATTTCACCGAGCTGTCGCCTGATCATATAAGCGGCGTCATTGAGATGGCGCTGTCTGACCACGCACGCTTTTCCGACATCCAAGCCGAATACGGGATCAGTGACAGCCAAGTGAAAACCCTGATGCGACGTGAATTGAAAAGCAGCAGCTACAAAGCATGGCGCAAACGCGTCCGGTCTTTTGGAGACCGAAGAGAAGTTTACAAGTAGGCTCTGATTGATGTCACAACCGCCCTGCATTGTTTGGTTCAAACGAGACCTACGTGTGCAAGATCACGCGCCGTTGTTGGCCGCATCACATTTAAATCGCCTCGTGATCCCTCTTTACATCGTTGAACCAGAATACTGGCAACAACCGTTCGCATCGCGCCGTCACTGGCATTTTATCCACGACTGCCTGGTTGATCTGAACAAAGATCTGACCGGCCTTGGGCAACCGCTTATCATCAAGGTAGGCGAAGCGGTTGAGATCATCGACAGCTTGCAGCGCGCGCATGGTATCACTGAAATCTATGCTCATGAAGAAACGGGGAATGGTTGGACTTATGCACGCGATCTTTCCGTGGCGCGGTTGTGCGCAGATCGAAATATCGTGCTGCACGAATTCCCATCCAATGGCGTCATACGTCGGCTGCGCAGCCGCGATGATTGGTCAAGGATCAGAAACACCCGCATGGCCGAAGATATCCAGCCAAAGCCCAAAGGGCTTACATCGGTGTCGCTAAGCTCGGACGTTTTGCCCGATAAGGCGTGTCAAACGTTTGGAGCGCCCCTTGTCGGGAGGGTCCAAAAAGGTGGCAGAGAGGCAGCTGTCGCGGATCTGCGTAGTTTCCTAATGCAGCGTTCAGAACGATACCTGTCCCATATCTCGGCGCCAGACGCGTCCGAAACCCACTGCTCGCGGCTCTCAGCGCATCTCGCTTGGGGAACTTTGTCAGTTCGCGAGGTCGTGCAATCGCTCGCAAAGCGCCGCGCCCAGTTGTCTCCGTTAGAAAAGAAGACTTTTGGCAGAAACCTGAGCGCCTTTGGCTCGCGTCTGGCGTGGAGATGTCATTTCGTTCAGAAAATCGAAGACCAGCCAACGATTGAAACAAAATGTATGCACCCCGCTTTCGAAGGTCTGCGCGAGAAGGAACATAACGAAGCTCATTTCGAGGCCTGGGCATCAGGACAAACCGGATATCCGTTCATCGATGCTTGTATGCGCAATCTCGTAAACGAAGGTTGGATCACCTTTCGGATGCGCGCGATGTTGGTGAGTTTCGCAAGCTATCAGCTATGGCTTGATTGGCGCATCACTGGGCATCATTTGGCCCGGGTCTTTACCGATTATGAACCCGGAATTCACTACAGCCAGCTTCAGATGCAATCTGGTGTGACTGGCATCAACGCAATGCGTGTGTACAATCCTGTCAAACAATCGAAAGAGCATGACCCAACAAGCGCGTTTATCCGAAAATGGGTTCCCGAACTCAGAGCCGTACCAAACGATTTCATCCACACGCCATGGATCTGGAAGCGCACATTGATTGATGATGTGGAGTTCAAGTTGGGGCGCGATTACCCTGAGCGCATTGTCGATCACGAAGTTGCAGCGAGAGACGCGAAAAGGCGAATTTCCGAAGTGCGCAATGGCAGCAATTTTCGAGCATCCGCGAACGAAGTCTACCTAAAACTAGGGAGCCGCAAACGTTCACCAACGCAAGAAAAACGCAAAAAGAATGAAGACAAACGGCAGTTGCCCCTGTTTTAACGAATGTACTTCGAGCGGCGTAGATTGGGTTATCAAGTGCGCTTGGTTTCCGTTTGAAGTGACCATGGCAGCCTCTGGCCCAAAGCCGCCATCTACGGGCTAATTCGTTTGCTGAAGTCGCCGTCTCCGAAGGGGGCAGTCGCGACACGTGCATAACACTCGTCTAGTCCTACCAAAAGCGATCAATCGGTAAGAAAGACTACGCCAGTTTTGAAGGGCTCTAGTCAGGCAGTTCGTTTTCCATTGAAGTGGTGGAATTTTCCAGCTCGCTTGACGATGTTTGGCGAACATACGGAATCCAAAGCTGAATATCCGTCCCATGTCCGCGTTCAGATTTACAACTAAGGACACCATGAATGGACTTCGCACGCGCCTGCATGTTTGCCATTCCTTTGCCTTGCGCCGCCAACTGAACATCAAAGCCGTCACCATCGTCTTTTATGTATGTCTGTATACCTGGATTATTGTTTTCAGTTTTTTCGTAACACCCGACCCGAATAACTTTCGCGCTTGAATGCGCCAGAATATTACTGATTGCCTCGTTATGGATACGCAGGACATGCAATGCGTTGGTGGCATCAAGCCACTCAATCGGCCTACAATCTTTGACTTCCCATTTGCAAGTGATGCCTGCTTTGTCGAGGTCCCTCGACATACGGTGTCGCAGGTTCCCAAGGAGCACCATGACGTCCCCTTCGACGGGTTCAAGAGAATCAACCGTCAGTTTAAGATCGCCAAGTGCACGCGACAGAACAGAAATCGTTTCATTTGGTTGCTTTTGTTGACGTGCAACGGCGAGCGCTGTTGTTAGGTTCGAGCCAATCCCATCATGCATTTCCTGCATCAACCGCGCGCGTTCGTTTGTCATTGCTTGCGCCAAAATCAACTCCCTGCGCTTTGCCTCACTGTCCATCAGCTCTGCGCGTGTGTCCGCGACACGTTTTTCAAGAACGAGCTGTGATCGTTCCAACGCACTGATGGCATTTAGGGATCGCCTTCCGAATGATGTAACAAACGCAATCGTATAGATCGCACCGCAGAACACCGCGAAATACATCGCTTGGCCATTTCCTTTATACAAAATCAACATCGTAAGATCATGCAAACTGGCAATGGGAAGGACGCTAACACCTAGGCCCAACACTCCGCGTTCAATCGTGCGGTTTTGCAGCATGTCTCTGAACGCCACAACTGCAACCAACGAAAGTACAATCGCTGAAGTGAGATATAGAACAAGGCTTGAGTTCGTGAAAATGTGACGAACGACGATCGGCAGCCCCACAAGGAACATGAGCATGATGATCTTATTGCGATGTGGGAACTTGATATAGCAAAAATAAAACGCCGCGAGTGACACCAACGAAAAGTAGTTCGCGCAAACGGTGATGTCAGAATAAAGCTTGTAATGAAACGGGATTTCTTCGGTGTAATATTGGTGGTTTCGGACAAAGAAGAGGACGACAGAGATTGAGAGCCAAAGGAGTTCAATCTCATTTTTGCGCGCGATCCAAAAAAGGAAAACGAGAAGCCCCATCGCCAGCATCGCAAAATTCGCAGCGCGCGGGGCCGAAATATGCCAGAAATGGCGCGAGTATTGTTTTGCCTGCAGGGCTGAATTTGACCCTATAAAGACGCGCCCAATGCCCGCGGTCTTTACGGTGAATGATTGAATTTCCAGTTCGTTCGCGCCTGTTGTGAGCACCGCTTCCGGCACAGGAATTAAAAACGGGCGGTACCAAGAATTCTTTTGGTCCGTGACGTCTGCAAAATTTCGGAACAACTCAGTGCCATTCATTGAAACCGAAATGTTGCCGCGCACCCCTATGAGGTGAATTGCGATTAGGTCTTCGCCAAGAATGTCGCGGTGAACTAGAAAGCGTCCAACCATGGACCTGATCTGGGCCGATCCCTGACCAGACTTGTTTTCGAAATCGATATTTGGGGTGCTGCGCACTTCCCAGTCGGACGCGTTTGATCGTTGTGTCCCCGCAAAAACGGCGTATTCACCGTCAATAAATTCGACCACGTTTCCCGAAGCTGTCTGCGTTACTTCGATCTGGCTGAGAGATTGTGCGAACGATAAATGCACCCAACCAAACAACAGACAGATCGCGAAGAAGCAACGGATCACAACGTGAACAAACCGTGCCCTAAGGCTTTGCGAGCCAGCCTTTTGCCGATGCTTCAAACACAGCTTCTGCACGGTTGTTTACCTCAAGCTTGCGATAAATATTTTTGACATGCGTTCCAATTGTGTTGGTTGAAATGGACAATACATCAGCGCAGTCAGCATTTGACAGGCCACGTGACAGTAAATTCAACACTTCATATTCCCGGTCCGTCAATGGCGCTGTTACGGCCTTCTGATCGGTGGACAGGTCAGGTTCGATATGAACCAAGAGCTGACGCGCAATAATCGGACTGATCGGCGAACCACCACGACGGATATTATAGATCGCTTCAATACAGTCTTCGATCCGTTCATCTTTCAGCAAGTACCCGCGCGCACCCGCTTTAATCGCATCGATGATGTTTTTATGATTGGCGAACATGGTGATCACCATGATGTCGGTATCGCGCCCGGTTTGAGTTTCTTGACGAATAAGATCCAAGCCGCTGCCATCGGGCAGGCCGAGGTCGCATAAAAGCACGTCATATCCGCCTTTTTCGATCATCGCGGATGCAGAGGTCGCATTATCTTCCTGACCGATCAGCTGCATGTCTGAGCATGCGTCAACAGCGTCGCAAAGTATCACGCGCATGACTGGATCGTCTTCAACAACAGCAACGCGTATCATCAGATCCCTTTCTTCCCGGTGAGACAGCGGTCGATAGCAAATTGATCATCAACGTGCCCAAGACCATCACCTGATCAGGGGATGGTGTACATCAAAAAACGAATTTATCCGACTAATGGCAATCTCTTACGCGGTCCCCATTCACGGTTTCAAGACGCGCTGATTTTGCTGAATTGGAACGCTGAATAGGTATCAAACAGACAATGATCTTGGTTTGCCGACACTCGGTTTTGGAGCTCGCGTTTCATCGACGTCATGGAAGGCGCTGTTTAACACGCTCGATCCATTTGGGGTCAAGCATGTTGACCGTCTGATTGACCCCCGAAAAACCAGCATACGTCCTCACACACAAAATCAGAATGAGACCGCGCCGCCAGACGTAATTCCTACCGACCCACAAAAAAGGACACCAACATGACCACCGTAAACTCGACAGTTGCTATCGACTTCGGCCGCATCAACACTACAGCGGCAACTGATGCATCACAGCAGATTGTAACGATGTCAGACGGGACTTTTGTGATCGCCTACAAAGGCGCGGGCGGTGTCGTGAATTTCCAGCAATTTGATCGTGTAGGCAACAAGATCGGCGCGGAGGGGTCTTTGAATGCTCCGGGCATTGGTGGTCGTCCGCTAGAGATTATCGCCCTTGAAGGGAACCATCTTGTCCTTGCCTACGATATCGATAACTCACAATCGTCGCGTGCCCAGTCGTTCAACATTACCGATGGTGTGGCCTCGCAGACAGATGATGTCGACGTGACCTTTTCCGACGCCGCTCGGTTTGACAATGCGCGGGGCCCGTCATTGTCTGGCACAACGCTGGATGATGTACAGATTCACCTTTTGTGGAAAACCGCAGGCAATGCAATCCAAGAGGTCGTCACGTTTAGCGGGTTGAACACGGATACACCGACCTCCACAGCGGTGAGTTCTGCATACTCAGACAGTTCCGCGAGCGAGTCGACCACGCTTGAAAATGGCAGCCGCGTCATCGTTATCGATTCCAACGGCTTCGGTATTGCTGCGGATGACGAGGCAGATTTTATCATCCTTGCGGCAGACGGTACAGAAGTATCGCGGGGGCGGTCCCCTGCGATCAATAATAATGGTTCAATTGGTGACCTCGATGTGACCGCACTTGTTGGTGGTGGGTTCGTGATGGCCTTCCGCACGTTCATCAATAACAATTCCGGCGATGACAACGATGTTGTAATGCAGATCTTTGATGAAAACGGTGTCGCTGTTGGTCCACCGTTTGACGTAATGGAAGGCCTGACATTCGGCGGCAATTTTCAGGACCGGAACTTTGACCCGGATGTTGTCGCACTCAGCGATGGCGGGTTCATGGTGTTCTTTGAACGTACGGCCCCCAACCCGGATGTCTTGTTGGCGCGTCGCTATGATGCGGATGGCAACCCGGTTGGCAACCTTCTTAGTTTTGAAAGTCAGGTCAACGCGTTTGGCGTGCCGCAGGCGACCCTGCTCGACAATGGTTTGGTCGCCGTCAGCTATACAAACAACGGTGAGATCTCTCTCGAACTGATCGCCACAGAAGAGTTGGATATCGTTCTGACCGACGCGGATGAAACGATCACCGGCACATCCGGTGACGATATGATCGAAGGCGCAGGTGGGGCTGACAGCCTGGATGGCCGCGACGGCATCGATACACTGTCTTTTGTGAACGCGGAAGAAGGCGTTGCTTTGAGCCTTGAAACAAACTCAGGGTCTGCGGGCGACGCAAACGGTGACACCTATGCCAACTTTGAAAACGTCATCGGATCTGATTTTGATGATACGATTACCGGTGATTTCGGAATAAACGTCATTCTGTCAGGCGACGGTGACGATACGGTTATCACACGAAATGGTGGTGACACTTTGGATGGTGGCGACGATATAGATACGCTTGAACTCCGCTCGTCTGGTGGCGTCGTCGATCTAGAGCTGGGAACGCTTCAATTTGACGACTCTCTCGATGCGGGGGTGATCCTGAATTTCGAGAATGTTATTGGATCCGACTCTCTTGACACAATCATCGGTGATAGCGGCGACAACACCATTGAAGGCAACGGGGGCGCAGACAGTATCGATGGCCGTGCGGGCGACGACACCCTGACTGGCGACGATGGTGATGACACGATCAATGGCGGCGACGGCGACGACAATATTATCGGCGACGACGGTGAGGATTCAATCGAGGCCGGCGCGGGTGACGACCAAATTCAAGGCGGTGCCGGGTCCGACACACTGCGCGGTGGCGACGGAAACGATGCCATTGTTGCCAATACCTTCAATGATCGCTTCGGCTCTACCCAAGGTGATGAAATTTCTGGTGGCGCGGGCGATGATACCCTGGGTGGCGCGGAAGGCGCAGATGACATTTCCGGTGGGACCGGCGATGACGTGATCATCGCTCGGGGGGGCAATGATCAGATCGACGGTGACGCTGGCAATGATGAAATTTTCGGTGGTGCAGGGGGCGACACTGTCTCTGGTGGGGCAGGTGACGACACCATCAGAGGCAACGACGGCGAAGACTTCATCGGGGGTGGCGATGGAACCGATTCACTGTTTGGTGGGGGCGCCCGCGATACTATCTTTGGCGGTGATGGTGATGATACCATCGAAGCGGGCGACGGGCTTGACGTGATCAGCGGTGATGATGGCAATGACGTTATCTTTACCAATGCAGCACAAGACACCGAAGGGACCGCATTCGAAGATGATAGAACTGAAGGTCTCGGAAACTCGACAACGTTTATTGGCGGGTTGTCGGACGTTGGCTTTGTGGAATTTGTTGACGCGGGCGCAGGACAAGACCAAATCACAGGTTCTGCCAATAGGGATGTCGTCCTCGGTGGCGACGACAAAGATTTGGTGGTCGGCGGCGGCGGCGATGACATTCTGAGCGGCGACAACGGCGACGATGAAATCTTTGGGGGAGTAGGTAACGATGTGATTATCGGCGATGCCTTTTCTCAAGCGATCGGAGATTTTGTGGACGCAGGTGGCGTGGTCGACTTGGGAGACGACGTTCAACAGGCCATAAATAGTCGTGTTCAAGGGTCTACAGAAGGCGAGTTTTTCGTTCACCTCGACAATGATGACAGCATCGAAGGTGGCGCTGGCGACGACCTGATCGGCGGTGGCAATGGCGAGGATACGATCCTTGGCGAAGATGGCAACGACACGGTGTTTGGCGATGAAGGCAAGGATAGTTTGGCCGGTGGGGCAGGTGACGACATCATTGATGGCGGGGCCGATAACGACACCATCGAGGGCGGCGAAGGCGACGATATCGTCGACGGTGGTCAGGGCAGAGACGCGATCATCGGCGAAAACGGTAACGACAACCTTGATGGCGATTCCGGACGCGATACCATTGATGGGGGGAGCGGCTCAGATACAATTCTGGGAGGCGCTGGCCGAGATCTGTTGTTTGGTGGCGACGACGAGGACGCTGATGACATTTCTGGCGGTAGCGGCGCAGATGAGATTTTCGCAGGCAACGGTGGCGGTACAGTATCTGGTGGTTCCGGTGCGGATACGATCACCGGCGGAACCGGTGAAGATGTCGTACGCGGCGGCACTGGGCGTGACGAAATCTTCGGTGGAGACGGCGATGACAGCCTCCAAGGTGAAAACGGCGATGACTTGCTCTTTGGCGACGCCGGTGCGGACAGCATCTGGGGAGGTTTAGGCGCTGACACCATCGAAGGCGGCAACGGCGATGATACCTTGTCTGGCGATTTCACCGAAGCCGGAGCCATCGAGGGCGGCAATGATCTGTTCATTGGTGGTGCCGGTAATGACGCAATGTTCGGCGGGGCAGGGTTTGATACCATTGATTATTCCACATCCGGTGCGGGCATTCAGGTGGTTCTGGATCAATCCGCAACCATCGCCGGAACAGGCATTGGCGGTGACGCACAGGGGGACGAGTTGACTTCAATCGAAAGTATCATCGGCACCGCGTTCATCGATAACATCACCGGTAACGTCAAAGATAACGTGTTCTTTGGTGGTGCGGGTAATGACTTGCTGAGCGGGGCCGAAGGCGATGATGAACTTTACGGCGGCGCAGGTGCTGACCTGTTGATCGGTGGTGATGATGACGATGTGATCGACGGTGGCGCTGACGACGATACCGTTCGTTTGGACGGAGATCGCGCAGAGTTTCAAATCGTCGACCAAGGCGATGGGCAGGTGACTGTGATCCATTCAGAAACCGGTGACAGGGATATCATCACCAATGTCGAAACCTTTTCGTTTGACGACCAGACCATCGAATTGGCCGACCTGTTTGGTTCTGTGGCTACCGATGGCGATGATGTGCTTGAAGGCACCGATGGCGATGACGTGATTGATGGCCTTGGTGGCAATGACACCATCGACGGTCTTGCAGGTGATGACACGCTGGACGGTGGCGCGGGCACGGATGAGCTGAACGGCGGCAATGGCTCAGATAAACTAAACGGTAACGGCGACGCGGACGAGCTCAACGGTAACGGTGGCAATGATGAGCTAAACGGTGGCGCGGGTACGGATGAGCTGAACGGTGGCGCTGGCGCGGACATTCTGAGCGGGGGCAATGGCGCAGATACACTGAGCGGCGGCGGTGGCGCGGACATTTTGAGCGGGGGCAATGGCGCAGATGCATTGAATGGCCGCGGAGGTGCGGACACGCTCAATGGCGGCAATGGAAACGATGTCCTTACGGGGGGCAACGGAAATGATGTGTTCATATTCAACGGCGGTTTTGGCAAAGACACCATTACTGACTTCGCGACCTCCAACAACGAGGACATCGATCTTTCAGCCGTATCGCAGATCGTCGATTTTGCCGACCTTGTGGCCAATCACATGACACAAGTCGGAAGCGATGTTGTGATTGATGACGGTGCAGGCAACACCATTACCATCCAAGGCTTTGACCTAATCGACTTACAGGCCGGCGATTTCTTGTTCTAAATCAGCTTGGAAAACAAACGATCGAAGGCCTGCGCTGTCATGGTGTGGGTCTTCGTATAAAAGCAGTGATTTTGCGTTTTCAGTTGAGGCGGGCAAAGTGCAAGCTGTCCACGCAGGTTGTAGGGCAATAGAGTGCATTTTCTTGCGAAAATTACATCAATTCGGGGTGTGGCATCGCGTTTACGTTGCCCGTTCGGGGTGGATTTGGGGGGAGGCTTGGAGGACTGGACAGGGGACGGACGCTGTTTTCGCTGCGCGAAAAGACGCCCCGCCCACCGTCCCTTAGGGGGCTGACGGGGGTGGAACGTTGGGCACCTTTGCCTCGATGCGCGGATTTTCTGGATCCCATCAATGGGTCGCATCACGCGATACTAGTTCAAAATTGAAGCAACTCTGACCAGACGGGACATTGATCGTGGTCAACCGCGATGACCGCTGTGCGGGACAAAACAGACCTTTGACAATCAGAGCCGTCGGGCTTTGCGGATAGCTTTGCGCCAAACGAGCTTTGCGATGGCCAGTTTATTTAAAGGATTTTTAGCCGCTTCACTTAAGAGTTGTCGGGATTTTTCGATTGTTTGGGGCGAGGCTTTGCTCGTGTGCCCTGAATCCAATACTGGCTGGGGATCATACTCGATCATCAACTGCACGCATTCCGCTGCTGCTTGTCCGTCAATTTCTTGAATCATATCCAACGCAAGGTCGAGTCCGGCAGAAACGCCTGCGGCTGTCCAAATCTTGTCGCTTCTTACAATCCGCTCATCCGGTTGAGGAATTGCCCCGAATTTTGCCAGCACATCAAGAACCGCCCAATGAGATGTTGCGGGTTTTCCGTGAAGCAAACCAGCAGCGGCCAAAACGACTGATCCAGAACAAACCGATGTGACAAAACGCGCTGTAGGGTAGACCGTTTGCAGCCAATCGGTGAGCTTCTTGTCGGTAGCGGCGATTAAGGTGTTATTTTCGGAACCTGGCACCAAAACGATATCGGGGTTCAAGGTTTCTTGAAACGTATGAGTTACACCCAACACAAGTGTGCCTCTGTCGTTGGCGATTGGTCCCGTCTCATGCCAGACAAACCTAACACTGGCATTTTCCAGCCCTTTTAACATTTCATATGGTCCGATAGCGTCCAACGCTGTCAAGCCGGGATAAAGAACGATGGCGATTTGCATGATAGGCTCCAAAATAAAACGATCGTTCTATTTCAGGCATTGACGTCAGAGGCAAGGAGAAAACATGCGGCAAAATGATGTGCTAAACAAAAAATCAAAGTCCGAAAAAACCCGAATAAGGATTTTGGAAAAGGCGGCACAAGAAGCAAGCATTTCTGGCATTGCTGCCTTGACGCTGGGAGGGCTGGCACAAGCATTGGATATGTCGAAGAGCGGCATCTACGCCCATTTTGGCTCTATGGAAAACCTACAGGTTGCGGTTGTTGATTTCATTTCTGATCAATTTCATAAGCAAGTCTCAAGCCCAGTGCTGATGGTGGACAGAGGCCGTGAACAATTGGTCGAATTTATGCGATTATGGTTATCATGGTCTACGCATCCCGAGCGTCCAGGTGGCTGTCAGATCATTGCTGCCAGCTTCGACTATGATGCCCTCGATGGTCCCGTACGAGACCATTTGGCAAACCAGATCGAGACATGGCATAGGCAGATGCGTGAGTTTATGCGCGTTGTCATCGACAATGACTCATCATTGAAAATCAATGCCGATGAGGCGTGCGCTTTGGCCGTTGGTATCTACACCAAACAACACATTGAACATTTTCTATTGAAACAAGATGATGCACCGCAACGCGCACTGAAACATTGGGTCGAGTATCTGAACCGAGCCACGTAAACCAATCTTAGAAGGACGGATGATGGTCTTCGTTAGACCACGGTTCACAAAAGCCGACGCGGGTCATAACCGCAGCGTTCGACGCTAAGGGCTCTTTTGCCCCTTTCGCCGCATGCGGTTCGAACGGCGGCTTTGTTGGCATATTCAAATATGGGTCAGTGTTGTGACGTCAAGATCAAAGGTTTCTGACGGTCAACAACAGGGACGCCTTGGATTGTGGGGGAGTGGGGTTAAGCGGCTTCTGCTTTGAGGAACCGGGAGGTCAGATCGTCGAAGACCTGAGCGCGCATTTCGGGCACTTCCATAAGCACTTCGTGTTCGCCGTGTTCCATAATTTCGAGATTGCCATTGGGCCAGCGCGCTATGCGGTCGTGTATGCGACCTAAATGCACAATTCTTTCGTCTGTTCCCAAATAGGTCACGCACGGTACATCAGGCGAGGGTTGCGCATGCAGCCAATTGCATTCTTTTACAGCCTCGCGCAGCCACACATAGCTAGGGCCGCCGAGCCCCAAGTCGGGATATTTGCGAATCTGATCGCCCATCATGTCCCACATGGCGCGGTCTTTGGTGAGCATGTTGTTTTTGAATGGTGCGTTGTGCACGTAGGGGTCGGGTATGGTTGTTGGGGGCGTCTGATGTCCCAGACCAAATGCCGGCATGGCGTGTTTCAGCAAAAAGGCAAAGGGTTGCAAATGGGGTGCGATGCGAATGCCCCACATCGGGCCCGTGAAGGCCGCGTATTCAACGGGCAGCCCTTCGTTCAGGGCGCGCAGGCCAATGCAGCCGCCCATAGAATGCGCCAGCAGGAACCAAGGTTTTGGCAAATTCAAAGATTCGGCCATGGCGCGCATTGCGGCCACGTCCTTTTGATAATCAGGGAAAGTGTCGACATGACCCACTTTGCGGTTTTCGGTCATGCGATCTGCCAAGCCTTGGCCACGCCAATCGATGGCAAAGGTGGTCAACCCGCGGTTCGCCAATTCCTGAGCCGTTGGGGCATATTTTTCGATATATTCGGTCCGTCCGGGAAACATGAATACAGTTCCACGGGCATTTGGGGTGGACCATAGGCCAAGGCGAATGCGCAAATCATCGGATGTTTGCGCCCAGAACGCCTGCGCCCCGAATGGGCCGGGGGCAACGTCTGCATGAAAGGGAGCCTTGGCCTGTGTCATAGATTAGCCCAGTGCAGAAGCGAGTTTCATCGCCATGCCCATGTCGCCATCCACTGACAGTTTGCCTGTCATGAAAGCAGATGTCGGGTTCGTGTCCCCGGACAGAATCGACTGGAATGTGTCGGCATCCGCTTTGAGGGTCACGTCCGTTTCATCATCGGCAACGCGTGCCCCTGATCCGTCGAGTACAATCGCCCCGGTTCCTTCGATTTCAAATTTTGCGCTGCCGCCAAAATCTGATCCTGCCAGTTTCTCATTGAGAACGGCAACGGCTTGTTCGAGCACTTCACTCATCTTTGTCTCCCTTTTTTCTGTCGGAATGCTCATGCGCACTGGATTTGGTTGGCAGAGCTGTTACATTCCCTAGTGTTATGGGCATCATGCGTCAAAATCTCTACCGTATCGTTACGGCACTTAGTCTCATGGTCGGGAATTCCTTACCTTTGGCTGCTCAATCCGAGATTGAGCCTTTGCTGGAAGAGCTGAAATCTGCGGAAAAACAACGCGCCGTTCAGATCGTGCGCGAAGTGGAACGTGAATGGGGGCTTTCTGGATCGACGTCGGTGGATATGCTGCTGCGTCGTGGGCATGATGCGATGGAAGAAGAAGACTGGACACTGGCCATCGAACATTTAACGGCCGTGACAGATCATGCACCAGATTTTGCTGAAGGGTGGCATGCACGCGCAACGGCGTTTTTCCAATCGGGAAAAATTGGCCCGGCGATTGCCGATTTGCAACGCGCGTTGGCCTTAAACCCTGACAATTGGAATGCGATCTATGGATTGGGAATCGTTTTTCAGGAAATGGGTGATCATGTTCGCGCGGCAGACGCGTTTCAAATGACTCTGGACTTGCATCCGCATCACGAGAACGCCACTGAGGCATTGAAACAAGTACAGCGGTTCGGAGTTGGGCAAACGCTCTGACTCTTTTTCGGAGACGCGGATGAACGAGCGGCGGGTGGCGGCGGTATTAGGCCCCACCAATACAGGTAAAACCACCTATGCAATCGAGCGGATGCTGGCGCATCGGACAGGCATTATCGGCCTGCCATTACGTTTGCTTGCGCGCGAAGTGTTTGATCGGATTGTGCAATTGCGCGGCCCGTCTGTGGTGGCGTTGGTCACAGGCGAAGAACGCATTGTGCCGCCACGTGCGCAATATTGGGTCTGCACTGTCGAGGCGATGCCCGAGGGCATGGGATGCGATTTTCTGGCGATTGACGAAATTCAGTTATGCGCTGATCCAGAACGGGGGCATGTGTTTACAGACCGGCTGCTGCGCGCACGTGGGCTGCATGAAACGTTGTTTTTGGGGGCATCGACTATGCGCGGGCCAATTGCCGCGCTTGTGCCCGAGACCTATTTTCTGACGCGTGATCGCATGAGCGATCTGGCTTATGGCGGGCAAAAGAAGATCAGCCGGATGCGGCCCCGGTCGGCAATTGTCGGGTTTTCCGTTGAAAACGTCTATGCGATTGCGGAACTTATTCGACGTCAACGCGGCGGGGCTGCGGTTGTTATGGGGGCGTTGTCGCCGCGCACACGCAATGCGCAGGTGGCGATGTATCAAGAAGGCGAGGTCGATTTTCTGGTCGCGACGGATGCGATTGGGATGGGGCTTAACCTTGATATTGATCACGTTGCCTTTTCCAGCCTGTCGAAATTTGATGGCCGTCGGATGCGGCCCTTAGCGCCCAATGAATTGGCGCAGATCGCAGGGCGCGCTGGGCGCGGGCAGAAGAACGGCACCTTTGGGGTCACGGGGGATGCGCCCGCATTGCCTGATGAGGTCGCAAGCGCGATTATGGATCACCGGTTTACGCCGCTTAAGAAGCTGATTTGGCGCAATCACGCGTTGGAGTTCGGTTCGATCGATCGGTTGATCGGGTCGCTTGAGAAAGCCCCAGAGCATGAGGCGTTGACCAAGGCGCGCGATTCTGACGACCTGATGGCGTTGAAGGCGATGGGCCAAGATGCTGAAATTGCAGCGCGTGCGACAGACGGCCTGTCTGTTCGGTTGCTTTGGGATGTGTGCCGTGTTCCGGATTTTCGCGGCATCAGCAATGCAGAGCATGCGAACCTTTTGGGGCTCATTTACACCTTCCTGCATCAGAGCGGAAAAGTGCCAAATGACTTCTTTGAACGGCAGATTCGCCGCATTGATCGCATAGACGGAGATATCGATGCGTTATCAAAGCGCTTGGCTTTCATCCGTACTTGGACTTATGTGTCCCAGCGAAAAGATTGGGTAGAAGACGAAATTCATTGGCGCGCCGAGACTCGCGCTGTAGAAGACCGCTTGTCAGATGCTTTGCATGAGAAATTGACACAAAGATTTGTTGATCGGCGCACATCCGTTTTGTTGCGCCGACTGGGCCAAAAGGAGGCCATGGTGGCCGAAGTTAACGACGCAGGTGATGTGACCGTAGAAGGCGAATTCGTCGGACGGTTGGAAGGCTTTCGATTTACGTTGGATAAATCCGCAGCGGGACAGGAAGCGAAAACGGTAAAAACAGCTGCTTTGCAGGCTTTAGCGCCGCATTTTCATTTGCGCGCCGACCGTTTTTACAACGCTCCGGATACCGAAATCGATTTCACGGAACAGGGTGGATTGATGTGGGGCTCTGCTGCGATTGGTAAATTGGTTGCCGGTCAAGACCCACTGAAGCCGCGCATCGAAGCCTTTGTGGATGATATTGCGGGCGCGGATGTTGCCGAAAAAGTGCAGCGTCGATTGCAGCATTTCATGGATCGCAAGATACAAGCGTTGTTCGAGCCGCTGTTTGAAATGCAAAAAGACGAAGCGCTTGCCGGCCTTGCCAAGGGATTCGCGTTCCAGTTGATTGAAGGGTTTGGCGTGCTGCCACGCAATGTGGTGGCGGACGATGTGAAGGCGTTGGACCAGGATTCGCGCGGATTCTTGCGCAAGCATGGCGTCCGTTTTGGCCAGTTCACGATCTTTATGCCGGCGCTGTTGAAACCCGCGCCGACGCGGTTGCGTTTGGTGCTGTGGGCCTTGTCAAAAGACTTGGGTGAATTCCCTGAATCGCCACCACCCGGATTGGTCACTGTTCCAAGCATGTCAGATTCGCCGCAAGGCACCGACACGATGGCCGGATACCGCAACGCGGGCACGCGGGCGATTCGGATCGATATGTTGGAACGTTTGGCGGATATGCTGCGGTCTGAGGATTCGCGCGGCGGATTTGAAGCCAAAGCCGATATGTTGTCGATCACGGGTATGACGCTGGAGCAGTTTGCCGATTTGATGCAAGGGCTTGGGTATAAAGCCGAGCAGGGCGAGCGCGTAAAAGTCAAAGTCGTACCAGCGTCGGAGCCTGGACCCGAACCTGAGAAAGCTGCGGACGCAGCTGGGGCAGAGGACGCAGCCGTTGCGGAACCTGCGCCTGCTGAAGATGCACCGGCTGCGGAAACGCCCGGTGAAGATGGCGCGACATCGGGTGATACATCGGATGCTGGGGCCCCGGCGGAAGACGCTGAAGCCCCTGAAGCCCCTGAGATGGAAGTGTTTTATACCTTCGCTTGGGGTGGGGGACGGCCCAACAAGAACCGCGGACGTCCGGCGCAAGGCGACCAACCTCAACGCAAAGGGGGCGGCAAACGGCCACAAGGCAACAAGGGCGGTGGCAAGCAGCAGAACCGGGGCAAAGGCCAGCGAGATGGCGGCAAGTCCTTTTCGGCGCGCCCACCTAAGAAAGAAAAGACCATTGATCCAGATAACCCCTTCGCAGCTGCGCTTATGGGGTTGAAGGACAACAACTAATGTCCCAAGCCGCTGCCAAAGAGCGGTTGGACACGTGGTTGTGGCATGCGCGCTTTTTCAAAACGCGCAGTTTGGCGTCTGCGAAAGTGTCTGATGGGGCTGTTCGGGTGAACCAGCAGCCCGTCAGTAAACGCGCCACAACTGTTGGTCCGGGAGACGTTTTGACGTTTGCACAGGGCGATTGGGTACGTGTTATCCAAATTGAAGCCGTCGCAACCCGGCGTGGACCGGCCCCTGAGGCACAGGCGTTGTATACAGATTTGTCGCCAGAGCGCCCAAAGCGGGAGTATGTTCCGGAAAACCCCGCTTTTGAGGGAAAAGGGCGTCCGACCAAAAAACAACGTAGGCAGGCTGATCTTTCACGCAGGCAGCACCTTGAATGATTGCGGCGGCTGATCTAGCTACAGCAAGACTAAGATTACGGAATGGCCTATGACCTATATCGTTAACGACAGCTGCATTGCCTGCAAATACACCGACTGTGTGGAAGTTTGCCCGGTAGATTGCTTTTATGAGGGGGAGAACATGCTTGTGATCCACCCGGACGAATGCATTGATTGTGGTGTGTGCGAACCTGAATGCCCGGCGGATGCGATCCGCCCGGACACGGATGCGGATATGGAGAAATGGGTTGAGTTCAACCGAAAGTATTCGGAATTGTGGCCCGTGATCATCACCAAAAAAGATCCATTGCCCGAAGCTGAAGAGCGCGATGGAGAGGCTGGAAAGCTTGAAAAGTATTTCTCGGAAGCACCGGGTGAGGGAGGTTGACCCGACTCTGGTTTTCGTGTGATCGAGAAAGGAAAGACGCCCCGGACGTAGGGGCACGCGTGGCTGACGCTGCGGAAGGTTTATATCGCCTTGGTTTTGTGATACAAGCATTTTGAATCTGACATATGGACGTATTTCTGGCCGATTGAACCACTCAAGTCGGTCAAACACTCTGACCTGAATTCATAACCTGCCGGGGCCCAGTGGCACCGTACAGGTTTTTTGGTGTCATAACGTTCGTCAGGCTGGGATCGTGGTCTGGATGAGGACAAATATGAGTAAGAAGAAACTCGACTTTCGCCCGAATGAATACGTGGTCTATCCTGCGCATGGCGTCGGACAGATTGTGTCTATTGAAGAGCAGGAAGTCGCGGGGATGTCGCTGGAACTTTTTGTCGTCTCTTTCGAGAAAGACAAAATGACCCTGCGGGTACCGACGAATAAGGCGATTGATTTTGGCATGCGGGCTTTGTCGAGCCCGGATGTGATCAGTCAGGCGATGCGCACGTTGAAGGGCAAAGCCAAGGTCAAGCGGGCGATGTGGTCGCGGCGCGCTCAGGAATATGAGCAAAAGATCAACTCGGGCGATCTGATCGCGATTGCCGAAGTTGTGCGCGATTTGCACCGCACCGATGATCAGCGCGAGCAAAGCTATTCTGAGCGCCAGTTGTATGAAGCTGCGCTGGAGCGGTTGACCCGCGAAGTTGCTGCCGTATCGGGTGGTGACGAATTGGCGGCTGCAAAAGAAGTTGGTGATGTTTTGATGAGCCGCGTTGCGGCGTAATCTGAACGTCAGATAAGATTAGAGGCCGCGCTTGAGAAGTTGAGCGCGGCCTTTTTTATGCTCGGTTGGCGGGTCTCTTTGGCCGTTGGCCAAAGGCGCCCGCCCACCGACCCTTGCCATTTTGCCTTGCCATTTTGTCGGGACCAATCGGGCTTGTCAGGCGGATTGGTCTTGTTCTACTTCGGCCCTTGCCGAGATTGCGAATTCAAGGTCCTTTTCCAGAGCCTTTGCGCGTTCGATATAAGCTTTGTTTTCGGAGTTGCGGATATCCGGATCCCAAAGTTCTGCCAGTTGACGGACGGCATCGCGGTCATGATGATAAAAGACGTTTTCGGCCTGTGCGGCTTCGAAGTCGGTTAGTCCCATGTTTTCAAGAACGTATCGGCCAGCACGCAGCGACCCATCAAAGAGTTCGCGGACGATGTCATTGGCCCCAGCGCGATAGAGCCGATAGACGTGCAACCGGTCGTGCGCGCGCGCAACAATGTGGAGGTCTGGACGTTGTTTGCGTGCAAATTCGACAAGTTTGGTCGCTGCGACGGGATCATCGAGCGAGACCACGAGCACGCTGGCTTCGTGGAGGCCGGCTGCCTGAAGGATGTCGGGGCGAGAGGGATCGCCGAGGAACCCTTTGTACCCGAATTTGCGCATCAGGGTTATTGTTTTGATGTCGTGATCCAGCACGACGGTTTTGAAGCCAGAGGCTTGCACCAATCGGTTGACGATTTGGCCAAAGCGCCCGATGCCAGCGATGATGATGGGGCCGTCGACATCGATGTCATCGGTTTCGGGTGTTTCCGCCTTGTCATGCATCCGAGGCGAAATCAGATCGTAGAGGATGAACAACAAAGGTGTGATCAGCATCGTAAGCGCAATGACCAACAATAGGGTTTCTGCGATTTGCTGAGCGATGACGCCTTGCGCCACAGAAAATGCCACAAGGACAAAGCCAAATTCGCCCGCTTGTCCAAGGGCGAGGGTGAACAGCCACCGATCCCGGCCATTGATATTGAACGCCACGGCCAGCAGATAGAGCACCGAGCCTTTGATCAGGATGACGAGGATTGCCATCGACACCAGGGCCGGCCAGCGTTCTAAGAGAAGCGTGAAATTAATCCCCGCTCCGACGGTGATAAAGAACAGCCCCAGCAACAGACCTTTGAAGGGTTGAAGGTCGGTTTCCAGTTCGTGGCGGAATTCAGAAGAGGCGAGGACAACACCGGCGAGGAAGGCACCTAAGGCGGGTGAGAGCCCGACGAGGTTCATCAAGAAGGAAATCCCTACGACGATCAGCAAGGCCAAAGCGGTGTACATTTCGCGCAAGCGGGTGGCGTGGATGTAGCGAAAAATCGGGCGGGTCGCGAAAATGCCAAACAGGATGATGGCCAGAATAGCCCCAAGCGTCACCAATGTGATGCCCCATGCGGGCAGGCCTTCGACCAAGCTGAGCCCATGGCTGTGGGCCACATCTTCGCCGGTGGTGTTGAGTGAGTTTCGTGTGATCGATCCATCGGGCAGGATGCTGACGGGCAATGTGACCATAAGCAGGGGCAAGAAGGCGAGGATGGGAATGACTGCGATGTCTTGCGTTAGCAGGACGGAAAAGACGCTGCGCCCGCCGCTGGTTTGCATCAGGCCCTTTTCAGAGAGGGTTTGCAGGACAATGGCCGTGGACGACAAGGACAGGGTTAAGCCGATCGCGACAGCAGAGCCCCAAGGTTGATTATAGGCCATCGCTACGCCCATCATGAGCAGAGCCGAAACGCCAACTTGCATGCCACCCAAGCCCACGAGTTTATGGCGCATATCCCATAAAGCGCGGGGTTCAAGTTCAAGCCCGATCAGGAACAACATCATCACAACGCCAAATTCGGCAAAGTGTTGCAGTGCTTCGGTTTCTGAACCAACAAGACCAAAGACCGGCCCGATAATTATGCCCGCCGCCAAATATCCCAGCACAGAACCAAGGCCCAAGCGGGCGGCGATTGGAACGGCGATAACGGCTGCAGCGAGGTAAATTGTTGCTTGGTAAAGAAATTCTTCCATCTCGGTCCACTGCTATGGGTATTTAAATACGAATGTAACGATTAAGTAGGTAATGGACCATCTTGCTTAAGTTGGGCCATGACAATTTGGCTGTGTACGCGAGAAACCGCCGGGTGAGGCAGGAGGGTTTCGTGAATAAGAGCGTTCAGGGCCGACAAATCTGCACAATAAACGCGCAGCAGGTAATCCGCGTCGCCGGTCATCGTCCAAGCGCTGATGATTTCCGGGCGAATAGTGCAAAGGCGCGCAAAGCTTTGTGCAGTTTCGGGGCCGTGGACGGCGAGGTGTACCTGAACGAAAGCTTGGACATCCAGACCCAGTTGTTTGGGGGCAAGCCGGGCTGTGTACCCAACGATGATGCCGTCCGCCTCTAGGCGTTGGCGTCGACGGCTGATTTGGCTGGCAGAGAGCCCCAATGCGTCCGACAATTCTAATGCAGTCATCTGAGCGTTGTGTTGTAGCGCGGCAATCAGGCGGGTGTCTGTTGAATCAATCATATGCGAATTCCTTGCGTGTTTTGTGATTATTGTGCGAATTTCACGCGTTATCAATTGAGTTTCGTGGAATATTGCGCCCCAAGCGCATGTGTTGTGCTTGATGATTGCACAAACACGTTACGCATAAGGAGACGCAGATGGGTCCTTTCCCGCACGAAGCCCCGAAATCCGAAATCACGCCAGACAATCCCGCAGGTACGGATGGATTTGAGTTCGTCGAATTTGCACATCCGGACCCCGAGGAATTGCGCGCCCTGTTTATCAAAATGGGATACGCGCGTGTGGCACGGCACACATCGCAGGACATCGAGCTTTGGCAACAAGGTGACATCACCTATGTTTTGAATGCTGAACCAAAGTCCTTTGCGGCGGAATTTGCTGAAACACATGGGCCTTGTGCCGCGTCGATGGGGTGGCGTGTTGTGGACGCACAGCATGCGTTTGAACGTGCGGTGTCAAAGGGGGCGACCCCTTATGAGGGCGACAGCAAAGTACTGGATGTGCCGGCGATCTATGGGATTGGGGGCAGCTTGATCTATTTCATTGATCAGTATTACGACACATCCCCTTACAATGCCGAATACGAATGGTTGGATCAATCCAAGCCAAGGGGTGTGGGGTTTTATTACCTCGATCACCTGACGCATAATGTGTTCAAGGGAAACATGGACAAGTGGTTCAATTTCTATGGCGATTTGTTCAACTTTAAGGAAATCCGCTTTTTCGATATTGAGGGGAAATTCACAGGCCTGTTCAGCCGGGCGTTGACGTCACCGTGTGGGCGTATTCGCATCCCGATAAACGAAGACCGGGGCGAGACGGGGCAAATTGTATCCTATCTGAAAAAGTACAAGGGCGAAGGCATTCAGCACATCGCCGTTGGTGCGCGCGATATTTATGATGCGACGGATACGATTGCGCAAAATGGTCTGAAATTTATGCCTGGACCACCGGACACTTATTACGACCTCAGCTTTGACCGGGTGCACGGTCACGAAGAGCCGGTGGAGCGCATGAAAAAGCATGGCATCCTGATTGACGGGGAAGGTTTGGTCGATGGTGGAGAGACGCGGATCCTGCTGCAAATCTTTTCAAAGACAGTGATTGGCCCGATCTTTTTCGAGTTCATCCAACGCAAGGGCGATGATGGGTTCGGCGAGGGGAACTTTAAGGCGCTGTTTGAATCGATTGAACAAGAGCAGATCGATAATGGCGAAATCGCCGCGCAATAGCTGTGGAAATCTAGTTAAACTATAAAATCAGCTTTGACCGATAACTAAATGAAAAAAGGACAAGAAAACCTCTTGTCCTTTTTTTGTGTCTCGCTTTTCGGTTTGCGTTAAGCGTGCGGGATTTACCCTCGTGGCATGCGCAGAACGACATTGCGCGCGCCTTTGCTGTAGCGCAATTCACTGTCGCCGATGGCAGACACGCGCCCTCCATCCAATGAATCGCCAACCTGCACTTTTTTGTAGCGCCCGTTTGGCATACGCACCAAAGCCCGGCGTTCTGACGGTTTCCCGAACACTCCGATCAGGTTCACTTTGCGCAAGTTGATTGCGTTTTCCAGTGTTGCCTGACGGGTGACCGAAGCTGACGTTGGGACGGTGGGTTTCACAGTTCGGGGCGCAATAGAGCGGACCGTTCTGGCCCGTTCTTCTTGGGGTTCTTCTGGTGCACGGGCTGCCGGTGCGGGTGCTGCCGGTGCCGGGGCGGGCGCAGGAGTTGCGCGGGCAACTACTCTGCTGAAATTGCTGGCGCGCAGATTGGGACGCACCGATGTTGACATGGCAACGGCAAGTGCTTCGTCAATTTCAATGCGTTGCTGATCAGGGGTGCGCGCCACTGGCGCACGCGCCACCGGACGGATGGTTGCCAATTCCGCAAGGGTTGATCCCCCAAGCGATGACCGTTCAGAGTTTTCGATAAGCTGCGCCGGACGCAGGCGCGGGCGGATCGCGGCGAGCGCTGTGTTTGCGGCCCCTGCGGCCACGGTTGGCTGCACTGTCACGTCACCGGGTCGTTCCGGTGTAACACCGGGCTGTCTGACGGGCGGAGGCCCCGAGAACACGATTGCCCCTTCGGGCGTAGGCGTGCCTTCTGGAGTTGGTTTAACCAATCCGCGTTCATCTAGATCGAATGCGATGTCCGGGGCGGCAGGCGATGGCACTTGCAACAACGGCGTTTCGGCGTCAGGTGGCGGCGCGAGTGCGATGGCATCGTTCAAGGTGCTGCCTGGGTCGATGCTGGTCTGGTAAATGTCATCGATGGTGACGATTGAAACAGGTTCCGGGGCTGTTGGCGCTGTGGCCCAAATTCCAGTTACAGCGTAATCTGCTTTCTTCTCGGCCTCTGTTTGGGCGCCAATTTCAGCGGGTTCAGGACGCGCTTCTGTCAACGCATCCAGAACGGCCGCGTCTTCGTCGGTCAATTCAGGTTGCAGGGATGCAAGCTCGGTATCCGGAGCCGGGTCTTCAACCGTGGGCGCAACCGAAGTTTCCGTCGGTAACGCATCTGGGGTTACGATCGGTTGGGATGGTGCTGCGACGACAGGTTCGGGGCGATCGTCGAACAGGCTGGCCAGTCCGTCATCCGAGAACACAGTCGCCCAGCTGGCAACCCCCGCCAAGAACACAAACAAGACCACGCCCAGCACAATACCAAGGTATTTTGATCTGCCGTCTGTGTCGTGCCCACGCTGGCGCGCGCCGAATACAGTCAGTCGATCCGCTTCGTCCAGAAGGCGTTCTTCATCCGTTATTGGGCTGCTGCTCAGTGCGAATTCAGGTTCAGCCTTGGTATCCTCTAGTGGAGGTATCGCAGCCAAGGCAGCCGCACGTTGTCCAGACGAAAAGCGGTCATCTTCGACGGCATCTTCGTTACGAATGATCGCGATAGGTGCCTGTATGACAGGTGTTGGTGCTGGTGCGGCCTCGATCTCTTCTGGTTCGAAATCGTCAAGAGGTGGCGCATCCGCGCGGGTCACACCGCCCAGTTTAGGTGTTCTATCGTCGGGATTGCGACGGGTGCTGAATTGCGCGACCAGTGGTGGTTCGGCGTCAAGCTCAAGAGCCGCTTCCAGTTCTCGTTCTAGGTCGCGTTCTTGATCAGCATCGAGTTCTGATCCTGTTTGCAGATCCACTTCAGATGCTGCCGCCACGTCCTCAACGTCCTCAACGTCCTCAATCGGTTTCGCTTCCAATGCTTCCGTTGGGGTGTCGAAGGGCTCAGGAATTAAGGGTTCTGAGGCAACGCGGTTAGTCTCAAAGGGGACAGAGTCTTCGGCAAATTCAGAGACTTCGGCCAATTCGGGCGCGTTTTCTTGAAGGTCCTCTGCGGCGAAGGCTTCGCTTTGTGATGTCGAAAATTCTTCAACGGGACCCTCTGACGAGTCACCGTGGTCATCTTCGGCGCTATGCGTCGCTTCGATTTCCGGTGTTGTTTGGATTTCCGCGGGCGTATTTTCTTCTGGGTCGGCTGCGTCGATGATCTTGGACAGCGCCCAGTCGTCATTTTCCGGGTTTGATACGTCTTCTAATGCCGGTGTTTCCGGTTCGGACCCAAGTTCGGCTTCAAGTTCAGCTTCAAATTCGGATCCGAGCTCGGGACTTAGTTCCGCTTCGACGTCGTTTGGCTCTTGCAGATCAGACAGGGCATCGGAGCCTTGCGGCTCAAATGTTGCTTCGGCCTCTTCGAGGGCAAGATGTTCGCTCGGTTCAGGGTCGTTTGTTCCGTCGTCGAATGCGGTGTCGTCGATTGCCGGATCATCCGCCAAATGCACCTGTGCTAGTGGTTCTGCCGGTGCGTGTGGTTCAGGGGTCGAATAGGCGTCCACGGGTGCGCGATCGCGCGAGACGAATTCACCGGGTGCCAAAACAGAGGCCGCATGAATTGTGGGACCAAAGAACGGTTCGCCTGCAAATTGGCTTGGGTCAGGGCTAGCGACGAAGGACACCGGGTCAAACCCGTGTTGCACCGCAAAGGCTTCCGCTTCGGCCAAAGTTTCGCGCGCGACAGCTGCGACGTAGGTGATGGGACCGTCCGCCACGACATCGATGGATAGATCGGGGATGTCATAGGGGGTCACGCCATCCAGCGCTTGTTCCGCAGCGATTCTGCGATTGGCAAGATCTTGCTCACCGGTCTCGATTTTAAGGAATCTGATCTGTTCAGTCGGAATAACCAGTTTCGTGCGCAGTGCACTGGCATGCAAAGCCGTGGCCGTTTTTTTCAAAACGCGCAGAGATGCTGATAAATCTTCAACTGTGAGGGGGACATCGCCGACTCTTTGCCAGCCACCTGCAGCGCGATGCAGCAGGCGAATCCTTTCGTATGACAAGGAAAGCGCGAAACTTGGCGTCATTTGAAACCCTTGGACTGAGTAGTTGCACCGATTAAGGCGCTTTTATTTGAACCATAGAATACTGCAGGAACGCGCTTATGCAAAGGGCTTCGCGTGGTCTGACCTTGTTTGAAGGCGATTCCTGCACACGTGGCAGGCAGCAACAGGGAGAGAGCTATGCGCATTTTAATGGCGATGTTGGCGTTTGGATTTTGGTCGACGCAAGTTTTTGCCACTGATCCTGCAAAGGTCCTGGTTAATGGGGTTGGTGAAATAGGGATGGGGCCCGACTTTGCGATATTGACTCTGGGGGTCACTCACGAGGCTAATACAGCCGTGAAGGCGATGAAGTCGGTCAGTGCTGATATGACGGCCATCATAAAAACGCTGCAGAAAGAATCCATAGCCGAACGCGGTATTCAGACGGCACGCGTTCAGGTTCAGATGATCAACAGCAGATCGAAATTTCGAGCAACAAACTAGTTGAGGGTGCGCGTGCGCGATTTACCCAAGCTTGGTCGAATTTTTGGTCAAACTATTGCGGATGGCGCAAATCCGGTGGGCGGTTGGTTTTCGGGGGTGCGATTTGATGTGTCTGACCGTGAGCAATATAAAGCTGCGACGCGTAAAATCGCGGTGCAAAACGCAATGAGAAAGGCAAAAGACCTGGCCGAGGCGGCGGGGGCGTCCATCGGAAAAATCATTGAAATCAAAGAAGGTAGCGGCGGAGGTGGTCTGCGGGTGAGTGGGTCGGCCCGTATTGGACTGGGCACCGACGTCCCGGTTGCGGAGGGCGAGGTTACGATCCGCTCGCAGGTCTAAATGGTATTCGAATTGATTCAGTAATCAAAAAACCGGCCCAACAGTCGGTCGGGCCGGTATCAATGAGCTGGCCTAACGGTTGAACGGGCCAGCTTTACGTCGGTCAGCTTGTGGCTTTGCTGAGGGCCTGATCCAGATCTGCGATCAGGTCGTCGATGTCTTCGGTTCCAATGGACACGCGGACCACTTCGGGTGCGGCCCCAGCAGCGCGTTGTTGATCCACAGTCAATTGCCGGTGCGTCGTGGACGCCGAATGGATGATCAGCGACCGTGTGTCGCCCAGATTGGCCACATGGCTGAAAATCTCGAGCGTGTTCACAAGTTTCACGCAGGCTTCATAGCCGCCTTTGACGGCAAAGGTGAACAATGCACCGGCCCCCTTAGGGCAGATCTTTGCAACGCGCTTATAATAGGGCGAACTTTCGAGGCCCGCATAGGTCACAAAGTCGACGCGGTCGTCTGCCTCGAGCCATTTGGACAGCTTTTGAGCGTTTTCGACGTGGCGTTCCATGCGCAGGCTAAGCGTTTCGATGCCCATCAAAGTGTAATGCGCCGCTTGTGGGTTCATCGTCATGCCAAGATCGCGCAGGCCAATCGCGATGCCGTGGAAGGTAAACGCCAATGGGCCAAAGGTTTCGTGGAATTTCAGCCCGTGATAAGCAGGTTCCGGTTCGCTGAGCGAGGGGAATTTGCCATTGGCGGACCAGTCGAATTTGCCTGAATCAACCACGCAACCGCCGGTGACCGTTCCGTTGCCGGTGAGGTATTTGGTGGTCGAGTGCACAACCAGTGTCGCGCCCAATTCAATGGGGCGGCACAGATACGGAGTGGCCGATGTATTGTCGACGATCAGGGGCAGGCCGGACGCATCAGAGATTTTCGCGATGGCCGGAATGTCGGTGATATAGCCGCCCGGATTTGCAATGCTTTCACAGAAAACGGCGCGCGTGTCGTCGTCAATGGCTGCCTTGACCGCATCCAGATCATCAAAATCCACAAACTTTGCGGACCAACCAAAGCGTTTGATCGTTTGGCTGAATTGGGTGACCGTACCGCCATAAAGACGGGTTGAGACAACGACATTCTTGCCGGGCCCCATCAACGGGAACAAGGCCATCAGCTGCGCGGCGTGGCCCGAGGAACAGCAAACGCCGCCCACACCACCTTCGAGCGTCGCGATGCGTTCTTGCAAAACGGCGATGGTTGGGTTGGTCAGGCGCGAATAGATATATCCAACTTCTTGAAGGTTGAACAAAGCGGCGGCGTGATCTGCATCCCGGAACACGTAAGCTGTTGTTTGATAAATAGGGGTTTGGCGGGCACCTGTTGCGGGGTCAGGGCGCGCGCCTGCATGAATTTGCAGGGTGTCAAAGCCGTATGTTGGGCCATCGGTCATCAAAATATCCTCCCAGAGATTGGTTGCACATGGTTAGCGCGAAGAATGGCTTGCCCACAAGCCGCTGTCTTTGGCGATGTGATCAAAGCGCGCGATCCCACGCTTAACGCATCCAAAACCCTTCGGATTTGATGCGGTTTCTGATGGCTTGTTCGCGGGTCGGCAAATTGTCACGATCAAACAGGGCGCGCACTTTTTGGCCGCGGCCCTGATACACCGTCCGCTTGATGGCATCATATTGTTTGAGCACCTTTTTCAGCTTGTTGGGCGCACAAACCGTTTCAAGATGTTCAACAACAGCGTCGCTTTCGCGGGCGTATAACAGCGGGAATAGCCGATAATGACAGCTGACCGTCCCATCAAGCAGCCCCTCGGGCAATGCATCGCGACTTCCGTTTAATTTGTGAATGACAAGGGGCAGGGTGATCTGATCCAACCAAGGGTACAGCGTTTGGCATATGATCTCTTCGGGCGGGTCATCGCGAATGCTGAGCGCGTATTCAAGCCAAAGGCTGCCAAATTCGTGCGGGCATCGATAATAGAAATACCCCGCGTTGAAATACAGATATCGGCGCCAGTATTCTTCGGGTTGCGTCAGATCGAGCGAGCTTTGGAAATCAATCTCAAACCGGTCATAAAGCGACTGCCAGGTCTGGTCATATCCGGGGCCATACAATTCGAGCGTTGGCCAAGTTCCTTCGACGCGATTTGATGCGGAGGGCGTGTCGAAATCGAACGGCACCTTGGTCAGGTCGTCCAAGATCAGCGTGTCACTGTCAAAAAAGATGAAGGGTTCGTCCTTGGGCAGGGCCATCAACATTTCGATCTTATTGCCGTTTGGATAGCTGGATCCAAAGTGTTTTGTTTCGAAGGGAATGATCTCTGCGCCGAGCTCCAACAGAGAATCTCGAATGGGACTTGGCCGAATTCGGGGATTGGAATTCCACTGCTCGTTGGGCTGTGGTTCCATGACCATCAACCTGCCCGAGAAATTAGGGTTTGAATGCCGAAAAGAAGCGACAAAAAGCAACGCTTCGTAGCTGACACGCCCGCCTTGGGCTACTATAGCGACATTAAAGGTCGGGAAGCCTTTTGGATTTGGATTATGTGCCATGCTCGCGCTGGTTGTTGACGATCTCGGACCCTGTATAGGCGGGTCTGTTGGCGGCGAGAAGGGATGTTCGTGTTTCGAGAAAGGAATTTTAGATGTCTGTATTTAGATGGGGTGTTTTAAGCGCATCGATTTTATGTGGGACTGCGGCGGTAGGACAAGGGTTGCAGGGGGTTTTGGAGGCTGAACCGCAGGTGCCTCTGGGACATTTCACAACGGCGCTAGAGGTGAAACCAATCCTAAGCGCGACACGCAGCAGTTGGGTGGCCGTCCGGGATTGGGAATCGCAAGATTACGTATACGTGACCCACATCTGGGCTTGGCGCTGCGGGTTGGTGCAATTGGAGGTTTCGGTGAATTCTGGCCCGTTTGAAATCTGGCCGTTACCGGAATGTCATTTGGACACGTCGACACCCAATGCGATTTTGGAAAAAGACGGGCTGCCCTATCGAACCTACGCCCCCAATGCAGTGATCGAGATCGCAGTGCGTGTGACTTACGATGATTTGACCACAGAGACGGCAAGATTTCCACGCAGCGCGATCCTTTTGCCCTGAGTGTGAAGCGTTCCGATGATTTAGACCTTTGCATCATAGAACGGGCCCAAATTTTGGTCGTGGGTCAAAGCTGACCTTTGCGAAGAACGTGCCGTTTTCACCGAAGGCCGTATCAACATCTATCGGTTCGTTCCTTCTTCTTTCTGGATCAGTTCCGCTCTTATTGGGAGTCCAGAGGCACAAACAGGCAGATGCGTAAATTGCGATTCTGTTGTTTTCCAAATGCCCGTTTGATAAAAGTCGCAGCACTGCGTCTTGACTACCTGCGGTAGGCCTACGCCGTATACCAGCAGGGCGCGGATTATTTCGTCTCAAATGGAGGTCTTTGTAATGTCAGTGTTATTGGGCTACGGCTTTGCGCTTTTGACGGCCGCATTTGTTATTGCGGGGGATTATTTTATAAAACTGGCGGCCGATGCCGGAAGCACTTTGATCTAGGTCTACTTTGCCATTGGGGCAGTGCTTTATCTGGGATCAGCGGCAATGTGGTACGGTTCAATGCGTCAAATTACGTTGGCTCAAGCCGGTGTTGCCTATTCGATGCTGACCCTATTGGCGGTTTGCGCGTTGGGGATATTCGTTTTTGGTGAAAGGCTGCAGGCAAAAGAAGTTGTCGGGATTGGATGTGCCTTGTTGTCCATGGTTCTTATGGTCCGTTTCACATAGTGCACCGGCCAAATTTCAAATTTTCGGGCAAGCACAGTTAACGAAACGGACGTTGGTGCAACTGCGGTGAAGTAGTGTTTTGTCCGGACATCTGGCCAAGGCTAAGTCGCGCTGAGCGCCCGGTCTGGGGCAGAATTGCGCGACGCGGCCTGTGGATAGAACACAATAATTCACCGTGTTGAGTCAAAGCTGAACAATGTTCCGCATTAAGCCTGCTGTGAACAAATTTAGCGCATGCGAGCGTGCGCATTATAGCTTGAGGTCGCTGGTCGCGGGTGTTTGCGTTACGCTTCGGGGGGGCGGTTGAACAGGTCGTAGATTTTTTGCAGGGCGGTCAGCACCAAGAACACGCCAATCACCCAGATTAATAGTTCGAAAGGGGCAAAATCTGTCCCACGCACCCATTGCCCCACAAGGCCACCCTGAGGGCGCAGAGCGTCTTGGCCAAAAAGCCCTTCGCGTCCCCAAAGGCGCAGATACCAAAAGCGGCTGAGATAGAAAAAGACGACCGCCATGCAACCGGTCACGATGAGCCAGATCACACGCTTCATTGGGTCAATTCCATTGTCGATGTATCAATCGCAAAAATGAGCATATCGCCGTGGCGTGAGATGTCGCCTTCAACTTCGATAAATTGTGCCACGCGGTCATAGGCTTCGATGGGAAGGCGCGTCCCGTCGGGGCCGGTGATCAACAGGTATTCTTCGCCCATAACGGGTTGAGACGACACAAAGATTGGCGGCACATCACCAAGAAGGCACAGATTGGCGCAGGCTTTGTGGGCCAAGCCACGACCTGGGCGCATCGCCCCGGCAAGGCATTTCCCGTCGCAGATTTCGCCTGCCAGTTTCCATCGGCCAAGCGGTTCAGGTTCTATGGCGGACACGTCGCCTTCGGTCGCTTTGATGCCGTTCTTACCGCCGCGCAGTTGCAGCATGTATAAATCGCCGCGTTCCAACACGACGCCAGAGACTTGAACCAGCTTGCCCTCAAGCGGTTTGGCGCGGCTATCCACACCGGATTTACTGCCCGCTGTCATCAAAAAGCTATCGCCCGCTTTGATGCGGTCATTTCCTTCGGTGACGTGCAGGACAGGATAGGGAGTCATTTCAACGATCCCGGTGACAGTTTGGCGTCCGTAATCAAACCGAAAGGCGCCGGGGCCGGGGTCATCTTGGGTCGCGCCCAAGAGGTATCCACCGGCAGCGAGGCCGCCGAAAAAGAAGACGGTGACGACGATCAGAAATGTGCGCAACGGGCCGGGGATGGGCAGGTACCCAACAAAGAATGGTTTTTCACTCATGCTGTGATCTCCGAAACGGGCAAGGGCAGTGGATCAACGGGCGTACCGGGGGCATTTGCGTCAGTGTTCACTTGCACGGTGCCGTTTTCGATCCGAAGGCGGTATGTTGGAACTTGTTCTGTGAACGGGGCCGGGGATTGTCCGTTGCGCACGTCGTATTGAAAGCCATGCCAAGGGCAGGTGACGAGGCAGTCAATGATCTTACCTTCGCCAAGTGGGCCGTTTTGGTGCGCACAGGCATTCGAGATTGCAGACAATTGCCCTTCCATAAGGAACACAGCAACGCGGTCCCCAGACGGGAGCAGCGTTACCTTGGCAAACCCTTCCTGAAAATCCTCGGGTTGGCCAACGGGGAACCATTGGCCTGATGTAGCTGGGACGGCGTCTTCGCGTGTGGCATACCATGCATAAAGATGCAGAGCCGATACAGATACCGCCCCGGTCAGGACAATAACCGTAAAGAGGTGGTTTTGCTGATCTTGCAAGATGCCCAAACACACATGGATCACCGCGGACGCATAGGCTGCGTAAATCAGATAATGCAGGCGTTTCCACACAGGTGCGGTCAGGAATTTGAGCCAGAAATCGTGGCTGGTGCAAGCCAGGATCAAAAGACAGGTCAGCGCGAAAATCCCGAAAAGTTCGAAGGGGAAACCAGCGATTTGACCGAAGGATGAATTCGCATAGAGCAAGCCGACATATTTGTCAGAGCTGGAAAACGCGAAATACCAATTCAAGATATAACCGGCATGTGTCACGCCGACAAAGGCTGTCATGACGCCAAAGTGGCGCCTGTTATAGAGCAGCGGCAGAAACCGTTTATCAAGCCGTGCCAACGGGCCAATGGCCAAGATGATCGTCAGCATCACGAACGCACAGGCCCCAAAGGCACGTGCATTGTGGATCTGTGGATTTAACGGGCGTTCATGGCTGAGCGATTCAGGCGTGACATAGAGAAAAATCCATAAAAACAAGGCGATACCGGCCAGCATGACCGCATCATACAGCCATTTGTTCGGGTTCCATTGAACGGGAATGTATTTGACGCTCATTGTCCGGCCTCACTGAGTTGCTGCGGTACAAAATCTGCGGGCCAAGTTTGACGCAGCGACAAGCCCACAACAATTGCAACGACGATCACTGTGGCCATCAGCATTGCAGCGATCCCGTGGGCTTTGCGAACGGTGCGGTATCGCGACATCCACGCGCTGCTTTCGCTTTCGATTTGCCACCAGCGCCAAAGCACGATTGGCCAGATCAAGAGAATGCCGGGAATGAGAAGCGGGCGAAACACGTATGCATCGCGTGCATCTTCGTCGATTCGATCAATGCCAAAGATGAGAAAGGGCAGGGCGACCACTGCGCCGATGAGACCCCACAGTTGGAAAAAAGCTATAATTGCCTGAGCAGAATCCATAACTTACGTGTTGCTCCCGTATCAGTGGCTGCGCCGCAACGTACCTTGCCCGGAATAAATCGCAAGAGCTCAAGTGCTTGGATGCGATCACAATTTCCATACCACAGCAGATGCTGGTCATGTGATGCCTAGCTCGAAAAACAATGTTGGGGCAGACATGGCTCTTGCTTTCAAATGGCGTTGCAGAACTTTTTGTCATCGCGTGACTTCTGGATGACTGGATCAATTGGGGATACACCCCCGAGGATGAACATCCTCTTTATTTGCAGTATGAACAAATGGCGCAGCCCGACGGGCGAAGCGATCATTCGTCGTCATGACGGGGTGGCGACGCGATCTGCCGGAACCAGCCGCAAGGCCCGCCACCAAGTGAACCTGAGCGATATCCGCTGGGCGGATTTGATTTGTGTGATGGAGGAAAAGCATAATGCGCGCCTGCGTTCCGATTTTCGGGGCGACGTTAAACACAAGGCCATTCACGTCCTCGATATCCCGGACGATTACCAATTCATGGACCCAGAATTGGTGGATTTGATCAGGGATGCTGTGGAGCCGATGATTGAAGAGGCGGCAGGTCAGTCACCTCTTGGCCTTTGATTGGACCGTGCGAAACGCAAAGCGCGATTTCGATTGCTTGTCGTGATGAGTAACACACGAGATAAAGTGACAGTTTGGTCGAAGTGTTTGAATGGTTGCTTGCCGTCAGACCGAGAGACAATATCGTATCGAACAGCAATAGTCGGAGCTGCATGTGACAAATCTACAGAAGACTGTTTCAGACAATATTGGGGAGCATGGGTGGCA
>JBDWGM010000158.1:0-57073 GCA_039975755.1 Paracoccaceae bacterium
ACGCGCCATTCCTTGCCCCGTCAGAACCTCAACCTGCCGTAACTTTGTGACAATCTCTTCGGGCTTTGGTCGCTTGTTTGCCATGTGTTTCCTCCGTTTTCCTAAACATAGCGGAGGACCACTTCAGTGGGGGAGGATCAGAATACCGCAAAAGCCGGAAGTATGGAACAGCTGTCACCCCTGATGTCACGCATATGTTCAAGCCATATAGTGGCGTGTTGAAACCAATTGATGCACGGACAAGAAAGATCACCGAAAAATTGTCAGGATCTACGCCCAAATTGGCCGCTATGGGTGCAAGAATGATCGTCACAGGAAGCCAAGTTCGGATGAAGAAATCTCTCCGTGAAACTGCACGAATGCGATTGTAAAATCTCGCTGTTATTACCAATTTTATTGTTTTCGAGACATTTTGTATCGAAAAACTGGATCAGATTCCGCAATTTGTATAGAATCTTTAAAACGAAGGAAATTTCGGGTGGAAGCAGACTTTCTGGTAATAGGCGCAGGCTCCGCCGGATGTGTCATTGCAAACCGTTTAAGCGCAGATCCAAACGTCAAAGTTGTCCTTCTCGAAGCCGGACCAGCAGACCGAAATCCATGGATTCACATCCCTGTTGGGTATTTCAAAACGATGCACAATCCGACTGTGGATTGGTGTTATAAAACCGAACCTGACCCGGGGCTGAACGGACGCACCATCGACTGGCCACGCGGCAAAGTGCTTGGCGGATCGTCTTCGATAAATGGACTTCTGTATGTGCGTGGCCAACCAGAAGATTATGATCGCTGGCGCCAAATGGGCAACACCGGCTGGGGCTGGGACGACGTTTTCCCCTTATTCAAAAGGGCCGAAAGTAATGAACGCGGGGCGGATGAGTTTCACGGCGACAGCGGGCCGCTTGCCGTTTCCAATCTCCGAGTTCAGCCCCCTATTTGTGATGCGTGGATCGCAGCCGCTCAAGCGGCGGGTTATCCATTCAATCCCGATTACAACGGTGCGTCTCAGGAAGGTGTTGGGTATTTCCAGCTAACCACCAAAAACGGCCGCAGATGCAGCGCTGCCACAGCATACCTTAAACCCGTCCGCCAACGCGACAACTTGCAAATCATCACTAATGCACTTGTCACTCGGATGAAATTTGAGGGCAAAAAGGTTGTCGGGGCCGAGTTCAACGACAAATCGGGAACGGCTCAAACCATCCGGGTCAATCGCGAGGCGATCTTATCGGGCGGATCTATTAATTCCCCGCAGGTCCTTATGTTGTCAGGAATTGGCGACGCAGAGCAACTTAAGGAAAATGGTATCGATCCGGTGCATCATCTCCCGGGTGTCGGAAAAAACCTCCAAGATCACCTTCAGGCCAGACTTGTTTATAAATGCAACGATCCGACTTTAAATGACGAAGTCAGAAGCATGTACAATCAGGCACGGATCGCCCTGAAATACGCACTGTTTCGCAACGGACCGATGACCATGGCGGCCAGTTTGGCCACTGGGTTCATGAAGACACGCCCAGACGTTGCATCGCCGGACATCCAATTTCATGTCCAACCTTGGTCTGCAGATAGCCCCGGCGAAGGCGTCCATCCATTTTCCGCCTTTACGATGTCTGTCTGTCAACTGCGCCCAGAAAGCCGTGGGGAAATCCAATTAAACGGTCCCAATCCCACAGATTACCCAAAAATCATTCCGCGATATCTATCGACGGAAACGGATTGCCGAACAATCACCGAAGGGGTTCGCATCGCACGACAGATCGCACGGCTTGCGCCCTTGTCTTCAAAAATCTCCGACGAATTCCGGCCGGAGCCATCGCTGAACCTTGATGATGATGCAGGAACACTGGATTGGGCGCGCAATAACAGTGTTTCAATCTATCATCCGTCCGGGACATGCAAAATGGGATCTGACTCAAGTGCCGTCGTCGGTCCTGATCTTAAGGTGCATGGAATCGAAGGGCTGAGGGTCGCGGATTGTTCTATCATGCCGGAAATTGTATCAGGCAACACCAACGCCCCTGCCATCATGATTGGCGAAAAAGCATCCGACCTGATCCTTGCAACGCACTAAGAAATCCTGCTGACCCCAAAAAGGAATGAACCTTTGTCTCATGTCTTTCCACGTCATTGCCATTATGAATTGCCAACTGCGGTTCGTGGTGATGGGTGCTATTTGATCGATTCCGATGGAAAACAGTATCTGGATGGATCCGGCGGTGCGGCAGTCTCTTGCTTGGGGCACAGTGATCAATCCGTCACCCAAGCGATTAAGGATCAAGTCGATCAGCTCGCCTTTGCACATACTGGGTTCTTGACGTCCGAACCGGCCGAGGCATTGGCGGAATTATTGGCACGACTTGCCCCGGGCGATTTAAATCGAGTTTATTTTGTCTCTGGCGGATCGGAAGCAACAGAAGCCGCAATCAAGCTTGCCCGCCAATACTATGTCGAAAAAGGCCAGCCAGAACGTAAGCACTTGATCGCTCGCAAACAAAGCTATCACGGAAACACTTTGGGTGCATTGGCTGCGGGTGGCAACGAATGGCGACGCGAACAGTTTTCACCTTTGTTGATCGACGTGTCCCATATTTCACCGTGCTATGAATATGTGGAACGTGAAAATGCGGAAACTGCATTCGAATACGGCCAACGCGCCGCCCAAAAACTTGAAGACGAAATCCTACGCTTGGGCCCGGACAACGTGATGGCCTTTATGGCGGAACCTGTTGTCGGCGCGACCATGGGGGCCGTTACGCCAGTGGAGGGGTATTACACTCGGGTTCGAGAGATTTGCGATCAATACGGCGTGTTGTTGATCCTGGACGAAGTCATGTGCGGCATGGGGCGCACGGGTCATCTGTTTGCCTGCGAAGAAGATGGTATTGTTCCAGACATCGTATGCATCGCAAAAGGTCTTGGTGCGGGATATCAACCCATAGGCGCGATGCTGTGCTCAGACCATATTTACAACACCATCGCGAACGGATCTGGCTTTTTCCAACACGGTCACACCTATTTGGGGCACCCCGTTGCAACGGCTGCGGGCCTTGCTGTTGTCACTGCACTCTTGGATCGCAACTTGATCGACAGGGTGCAAACAATGGGCCAAACTCTGCAAAGCGCTTTGGAAGAACGATTTGGACAACACCCTCATGTCGGGGACATACGCGGACGCGGCCTGTTTCGCGGAATTGAATTGGTCGCAGATCGCGACACTAAGACAACATTCGACCCATCCCAATCCCTCGCCGGACGCATCAAAAAAGCCGCTTTCGCGCAAGGTCTGATTTGTTACCCGATGTCCGGCACGCGAGACGGTAAAATCGGCGACCACGTGATGCTTGCCCCGCCATTCATCATTTCTGACGCCCAAGTCGATGAATTGGTGACAAAACTTTCGACGGCAATCGAGTCTTGCCTTTAGGGTTCGGCGCGGGCTCAAGAAATGGTACCCGCGTCCTTTGAGACGAGTCTATCCCCATGGGTGCAGGACAATTTTTGGCGACGCGACCTTGCCATTTCTTAGATCTGCAAAGGCCTGCACGCCCTGTTCAAGATCACGATGTTCGGTCCAATCCAATGGGCCAAGCTTTCCACTAAAGATAGCCTGAGCCGTGTCGCGAAAATCTTCCGCAGAATAGGTGTACGTACCAATAAAGGTGATTTCTTGGAGTGTTATACGACGCACGTCCAAACCACCTGCATCGTCTCCTAGTCCAATATGCGCGATAACGCCTCCGGGCGCGGCGCAGGCAGACGCCGTAATGCGTGTGGCTTTGTATCCGACTGCATCAATGACGACAGGATATTGCCCCTCGGCTGTTTGCACAACAGTTTCACCACACACATCGCGAAGATAACGCGCGCGTTCCGCGTTGGGTTCAATCACCGTCACGTCAGGAATGTTCATTGCTTTCAATGCCAAAGAAGCGGCCAATCCAATTGCGCCTCCGCCAATCACAAGGGCTCGGCGATCCATCTCAGGGTGCATCGCCTCCAAAGCCAGACGAGCTGCATGCCAACTCACGGCCAATGGCTCAGCTAGGGCCGCCTTGCTCAATGGAATCTCGGCAGGAACAGTGACCAAGTTTTCCTCGGGCATACTGAGTAATTGTGCAAACGCGCCTTCGCGTGGCGGCATCGAAATAATCTGGCGATCAGGGCAAATGTTTTCCCGACCTGCGTGGCAGGCAGGGCAAGATTTGCAATTTACCAAAGGGTTTATCGTTACACGCGCCCCGTCTCGTGCGCCCCCAACGATTGTTCCTGCAGCCTCATGACCCAAGATCAACGGGGCCGGTCGCCGTGCATCATGTCCCAAATAGGCGTGCATGTCAGAACCACAAATCCCAACCGCATCGACTCGGATTAAATGTTCGCCTTGGGATGGCGTCGGATCGGCGACATCGCGGAAATCCAATGTTTCAACGCCATCATACACAAGTGCTTTCATTTGGCTTTCGCCCTTCCATTTTGGATGCTTTGCGACTGTGTGATCTGGCCGAACCTGTCCAAGGCGACAGACGGTAAGACTTGTGGAAAATTAAGTGGATCTGCGCAAAAAGCTGGCCTCATATTTTTCAAAATTCACGTTGCGTCAGCTGAGCAACACAGCTCAAATGTAAGCGCTTACACAGCTCGAATGCAAGCCTTTGAATTGGAATTTTACGTTCTCAGCAATTGCATTAGGTTTAACCGCAACCTTACTGCGATCTCACCTGCCTGCTAATCGTCCAAATATTTGGCAGGTGCCGGGCCTCGATACTTTTCTATCAATTCATCAGGCACTTCGGAACCATCCTTCAAAAATGGCAAAATTCCACGACGCAAGGATTTCCCACGCATATTCTTGATATCGTCTTCAGACTTGGTAACGCGCTGCGCCAGCCTGCGACCCCATTGCGCAAGATCCACATAAAGGCGATCAATGACATCCTGATGCGTCTGCCCCTTGGCCAGATCGTGAAATTCTTCGGGGTCATCTTGCAAGTCGAACAGCATCGGGCGAAATCCGCCCTCGGCATGCATCATTTTATACCGCCCATCGAAAATCATGAACAACCGTGCATCGCGCGGTTCTAGGCCAAGCTTTTCACATTGCGGCGTTGCCGAATAATCATATTCGCTGATCGCGAATTTGCGCCAATCCGGCGTCTGGCCGTGAAGCCACGGCACTAATGAACGGCCTTCCAAAATGTGATCTGGAACTTTCCCGCCGGCCGCTTCAACAATGGTTGGGGCAAGATCGATTGCCTCGACCAATGCGTCGCAGACCGTTCCCCTTGTACAATCCGCTTGGCTTCGCGGATCGTAAATGATCATCGGCACTTTGACGCTTTGTTCGTGGAACAGGTCCTTTTCGCCCAACCAATGATCCCCGAGGTAATCGCCATGGTCAGATGTCAAAACGATCATCGTATTTTGCATGCGCCCTGAACGTTCGAGGTAGTCCAGCAACACGCCAAGCTGATCGTCGCATTGTTTAATCAGTCCCATATAGGCGGGGATTACTTTCTCTCTCACCTCATCTTGTTGAAATGCGGTCGCGATTTTGTTCCCCATATAGGCTTCAAACACTGGGTGTGCGTCTTGTCGTTCCACGGGATGTCGCGCCACTGCCGACACATGGTCGGCCCCATACATTGCATGATACGGCGACGGGACGATGTAGGGCCAATGCGGCTTGATATAGCTCACATGCGCGCACCACGGAGCATCTGCTTGTGCAATGAACTCAATCGTTTTTTGCGTAAGCCAAGGCGTTTCGCTGTGTTCTTCTTTGATATTTGCAGGTTTGTCCGCATTAGCAAACATCCATCCGGAGGCGACATCACCATCGTCATCGACACCGGCATTGGCAAATTGTGCCCACGGATTTTCGGACGGGTACCCGATCGATTTCAGATACTCGTTATAAGGCGAACGTTTCTCATCATAAAAGCCATCTGGCCCTTCCCCCCAAAGACCATCATCCCGGACCCAAGCGTCAAATCCACATTCAACTTGCCGCGCGCCGATCAGGCTGTCTCGACTAAGCCCAAGACGCGCCATTCCTTCGGCATCCGCCTTCATATGCGTTTTGCCAATTAACCAACATTCCATGCCTTCGCGACGAAGGTGATCCCCTAAGGTCTGTTCACCGACGCGCAAGGGAAACCCGTTCCATTGGGCTCCGTGAGATGATGTATATCGACCGGTATAAAAACTCATCCGAGACGCGCCACAAATTGGCGATTGAACATAGGCGTTGGTGAAACGGACGCCCTTTTCCGCAACGCTATCAAAATGTGGCGTTTTTAAATTCGGGTGATCTGCACAGCTTAAGTAATCAAACCTAAGCTGGTCGTACATAATGAACAGGATGTTCATCTTTGTGTCCGGCTGGTCCAATGGTTGTTCCCCCAGTCTCAATCCCATCAAAACCCGCCATTCGAATTATCCGATTTTCAGAGAACAAGAGGCATGTTTTCGCAACCAAAGTCAAAGCGCTATACCCACAATATTTCCAACACTCGAACCAGTTTGAGACAATCGGCCTGTGCCTGTCCATCAGTGACCGTTAGCCGCTCTTTTTAATGTCCGTGCCCCATGTGATATCACGAAATCTTTCAGTTCATGCGCTGGCATCGCCTTTGCAAACGCATAACCTTGCAATGTATGGCAACCCATTTCAGTGAGAATTTCGGCATGCCGAAATGTTTCGACCCCTTCGGCAGTGACACGTAAGCCCATCAATTCTGCCATGCCGACGATTTGCTTAAGCAGATTCCGGGTCGTTTCGCATTCCACAATTGGCATAATCAAACGTTGATCGATTTTCATCACATCGGGACGCAGATGCATCAATCCAACAATAGAAGCATGGCCTGAACCAAAGTCGTCAATCTCAATTGTGTATCCGATGTCGCGCAATCTATCCAAACTGAAGTTGAATAGGTCGGACTGCTCTTCGACCAACACCGACTCCAAGATTTCAAAAGATATTTTTGCCGAACTCTCTTGCATTTTTGGCAAGTTGTCCAAAAAATCTGGATTCTGAATTCTCTCGGCCGTGATGTTAAATGAAACCTTAGGGATCAAAGTCTCGTTTGCATTCAATCCTTCGATTTCGTGAACAGCTTGCTCGAAGACAATCGCGTCGATGTCATCGATGCAAGACAACTGTCGCGCCACGGGTAAAAATGTATCTGGATACAATAAGCCAAGATCCGGCGCGGCCCATCGCATCAACGTTTCCACGCCCACCACCTCGAAGGTTTGCGCATCAAATTGAGGTTGAAAATGTGGGACAAATTCTTGGTTTGCAATGCCGCGCCGAATGGCACGGGCTAGCGTCCGCCTATCCAGAACAGATTTATGCAATTCTGGTGTATAGATGCGGACCTTGTTGCGCCCTAAATCTTTCGCTTCATACAATGCAGCATCGGCGCCAATCGTGAGATCTTCTAACGGCAACAGCCCTTCGCATGTGCTCGCCACGCCAAAGCTTGCGCCAACACGAACCGTTTTATTCCCAAATACTTTAGGCACACGAATACGTTCTAACATTCTATTGGCCAAATTTTCACCGGCAACAGCACAAGTGCTTTCCCCGAGCAGGATAACAAATTCATCCCCTCCGACGCGGACTGGAAGATCGTCGCCTTTGGTTTCTTCCCTCAATATCCGCGCAACGTCACAAAGCACGAAATCGCCAGCTTCGTGCCCCAATGTGTCGTTCACATATTTAAAGTGATCCAAGTCAATGCGTACCAAGGCGGCATCATTTTCGCCTACTCTTCCCTTTTCTTTAAGAGCAATGTCGAGCGCTCGCCTATTTGGCAAACCGGTCAACGGATCGTGCAAAGCTTGACGTTCTGTTTCCTTCTTAGCCGCCAAAATTTCTTCACGTTGACGGCGCGCTTCCGTCACTTCGTGTGAAATGGACACGAATCCATAAAGGTCCCCGTTCTCATTCTGCAGAGGGGAAATACTGATCGATATCCAATATTCGGCACCCTGTTTAGAATAATTAAGAATTTCTGTTTTGATTGACGAGCCTGTCCGGTGAGCTCTTTTGATAGCCACGGCAGTTTCAGGGTCGGTATTTTCTCCGTACAACAGTGATTCTGGCGTTTTGCCAATAATCTCTTTGATGTCGTATCCGGACAGAGTCTGAAATGCTGGATTGCCCCACACGACATGTCCCTGCAAGTCCGTCATTACGATCGCATCATTTGCCAGTTCCGCGACTGCGGCCAATTCTGACAACGATTTTTTCTGCGCTTCCAGCTTACGATGAGGTTCGACCAAAGCGGCTCTACCCAACGCTGCGAATAACGCAAAAGCTAATGTCAAAACCCCAGCAATTGCACTGACAGTTTTTCTGAGAAGCTGTCCACCAGCGCCTTCAACAGAAGCAAAGTCAGGTTCCAGAACGATGGTCAGGTCGGCCGTTGCCAATGGCACCTTTTCAGCTCTCTCTGAGAGCTTCAGAAACACCGAATCCGCCGCGTCAGTCCTCATCACATAGGTTGTTTGAGCCACTTCATTCGCAGGGAAAACGACGGACATATCTAAGCTAAAGGCCGCGAGGATATAGCCCTCTGTCAAACCCCCATGGAAAATAGGCTCAGCTAGAACAACGTAAATTTTCTCGTCAATTGTTCTAAGCAAAACTTGCTTCGGGCTCTTGTCCATTTGAGAAATTAACTCATCGACCAAACCTGAAATTTCTGAGTTCGAGAAAATGTTGCGCTCTGTTGGCTTGGCATTGAAATGAACCAACTCCTCGCCAAGCGCGTCAAACAGTGCGACCCAAGATAAAGAGTCGGGACGCTGCATCGCCTCCATTTTATCGCGGACAACATCCGTATTATTGACATACCCCATGGCGACATTGACGACGTCTGTTGTATTGCCAGTGATAGACAAAAGTAGCCTGTGTCGTGCCAGAATAGACTCGAGGTTTCGCGCGTCCGTGTACGCCTGATCATCGATTACCATGGCTTGGTATTCGGTCAAAAAAGGGTTTGCCGTAAACCGAATGGCCAATGCGGAACTTGAAACCGCTAAAACCAAAACAAGTCCCAGCAAAGTCCAAAACCGTCGACTGACGACTTGAGAGTTGTTAACTCGGCACGGCTTGCCGCTATCCAGCATCATCTAAGCGTCCGTCTTCTTTGAATTTTGCTATGCAAAGGTCGTCCCCGGTCAACGCTTCGTGTGCCGCAGAATGTCCTGTCGAATGTGGTAGAAACGGTGGATCATAGACGTTCAAAATCCCAGAAACGGGGATTTCCAGATTTTCCAGCGTGTGTTGCAGCGCCTGTCTTTTTTCTACGATATTGCCGTCCCATTGCGTCATGACAGATGCTTGTTTCGCTGCGGCAATAAGTACCCGCGCCAAATCATAGCCATGCACAAACCCTGTCGGAGCCGGAAGTTCAGAAAGAGTGCCGTCTTGCAGACCGGCTCGTTTCAAAGCCGCCGCCAGAATTTCGCTCCCTTCGATCTCTTTCCGAAATCCACAGGTTTGTAAGACGGAAATTTGCATATCTGATCGAACGTTGTGAGGCACTAGGTCTTCAAAACCACCGCCTGTAATGCCCCAATGGCTCAGCAGTTTGAAAGTCGGAAGACGATCATGCAAAGCGTTGGCCAAAAATGCTCCGTTGTTCCAATTCGCGAGCATGATCCCGCATGTCGCTCCGGAACGGATGATATTTTCGGCAAGTGAATTCGCGGTGGCGTTTCCTATCGACGTCGCAAAGAACTGGACCAATGCGGGTTTTATTTGGCGCTTCTCTAACGCTGTCATCAAAGTCGCATGATTTGCCCGCCCCCATCCTGTCTCGACAAGGATCAATGCAACATTTTCACATGCGGCTACATCGACAGCTTCTTGCACAAGAAATTCGCCAGATTGCGTGTCATCGACAGACAATCGGAAAATCCAATTGGGCTGTTCAGGTGCCGCCCGAGTAATTGGCCCAGCGGCCGACCAAGGAAGAAGAGTTAATATCTCATTTTCATTGATGAAATCTCGATGGCTTAGATAGGGTGGGGAGTGCAACCCGCCAAAGATGACCAACGCGTCATCGCTGGCCAAATACTGTTCCATTGTCCGCTTTGATCGCTTGACGTTACCCCTGTGATCTTTCGGGACAACAACAACGTCCAACCCACCCAGTTGAAAACCAACTTCGTCAAACGCCGTATTGATCCCCAATTCGATGGCTTCAGCAGCGGCCAAGCTTATCGAATAATCCGCGTCGACATAGATTTTCAATGGATCCGCGCGCAAGCCTGTTCCCAAAAGAACAAGCAGGCAGCAAAAAACCTTTGGCCAAACAAACCGTGGCATCACTAGAACTCCAACAAACAAAACAGGAACAGTGTCCTTCCAAATGGCTAACCAACCGTGAAGCTTGGCCGAACATTTCAAAGAAACTCAGAAACAACTGATTTTTTTAGACAGCCTCCACATGTTTCATGGCCGGTTAGTCCACTAATTGACAGGCAACCCTTGACCCGGAAACAGTGCGCAATTGGGGGCGATCTGAATTACATCGCGCTTTGGCTCTGGCACGACGTGGGTGAAATACTCATCCATTTGGAGGATTGATCGGGTCGGGAATTTCATCCATTGGCGGATCAACGTCCCGACCAAACTCGCCCATGCGAAGGGCAGCCCCTAGCAGCATTTGCGTGTAGGGGTAATTGGCGCTGGAAAAATGTCTACTGGATGCAGCTTCTTCGACCAAACGACCTAAGTACGGAACACCTATTGGGTCGTCTTTTCTCAGCTAAGGGCAGAACTTCTGCCGGCTATCGCAGCCCACGCATAGAGTCCGGGGACCGGCTTCAACGTCTCAGAAATCCACGTTCCGAGAGTGCTTGCAATGAGTAACCCGTGCGGATTTTTCCGTATCGATCGCTGTCATCACGATAATTTGGATCTGAGGGGACACATTTGCGACCACAAATCATATCCACGCGTCCCCGTCGCCCATCCACGTGCCAAAACCGTCCACCGGGCGTTGTGACATAGCCATCAATGCCCCATTCCATTTCGACTCGAAGATCTAAAATTGAGGGCACTTCATTGTCAAACCTCGGAAGGTACGAACCATGCGTGTGATAACTCGCCACGACCTTTGCGCCGCGCGGAATCCGACGTACCCGACATCGGGCTTTGGTTCCGCGGAATGCTTTGCTTGAAAACAATGTCCCATCGCTTCGACGCAGCAGCAGACCACAATATTCTCGATTATTCTTGATCGAGCGTTCTTGCAAACCAGACAAAATGCGTTTGGCCGCCGCCATTTCTTCAGCGTTTTGTGCCTGTGCAGGGCCAATCGAGCCCACATACAGAAGAAAGGCGATTATGAGCAGGCAATTTTGCATGAAACATCGATCCAAAAACCAGGTCATGACTTGTAGCGAAGGTCCGTCCAATACATCAAGCCATCGTTGATCAGTTCATTGTGAGGATGCGAAAAAACACAGGGCGATCAGCCGCCAGATGTGACGTTCCCCCGACCCCAATAAACCTTTCAATGGAACAATGAAATTCACTTAAGCGCTTTATTTTTTGTTTTTCGATATTGAAATCAGCCGTTTTAACCGCCAACTTGCGTGAAGCAAGGAACTGAGTTCCATGCCAATCTAAACATCGCAAACGGATTAACGGTCAGAGTGGACATCATTCTGAACCTTGAGCAAAGCGATGGAACGCAAAACAATAACTCATCATACACATGGGGACACCAGAATGGATCACATAGCTGGAAAGACAGTTGTTATCACAGGAGCAAGCCGCGGGATCGGCGCCGCTACTGCGCGCCATCTGGCAGGCCTGAACGCGCGTGTTGTTTTGGCAGCACGTGACGCAGACGCGCTTGCTGCTTTGGCTGAGGAGACCGGAGGTTTGGCCGTGCCATGTGACGTGGCAGATTATACTCAGGTGGCCAATTTAATTGAAACGGCAGGCTCTGTGGATGCTTTGATTAACAACGCCGGTCTGATCGATCCCATCGCTCGGCTGGAAGACAGTGACCCGGATGCGTGGGATCGGGTTGTGGATGTGAATTTCAAAGGCGTTTATCACGGTATTCGCGCCGTGTTGCCGCAAATGATCGCCCGAGGATCAGGGACAATCATCAACATCTCTTCGGGTGCCGCAACAAACGTTCTGGAAGGTTGGAGCCATTATTGCGCAACAAAAGCCGGGGTCCTTTCCCTAACGCGTATGGTTCACAAAGAAGCTGGTGAGACTGGCGTCCGGTCTATCGGGCTCAGCCCTGGCACAGTTGCAACTGACATGCAGCGCGAAATCAAAGCCAGCGGCCTGAACCCAGTCAGCGAGATGGAATGGGAAAGCCACATTCCGCCGGAATGGGTGGGTCAAGCCATCGCCGGATTGTTGGGTTCAGTTGGGGACGCGTTCTTGGGTCAAGACTTTACCCTGAAGACCAATGAAGAACGATCGTTGGTTGGCTTGCCCCCTTTGAGCTAGGCTTGCTGGTTCATCAGAACCATACATCCATGACAATGTCCGGGTTTCGTTTCAAACAATTCGGGCACTGTTTGCGCGCATTGCGGAACGGCCATACTGCACCGTGTGCGGAACACGCAGCCCGAGGGCGGCATCATCGGTGACGGCAATTCGCCATCCAGAACAGGCCGTTTTTGAGCGCGTGCAACTGCGGGGTCAGGAATTGGCACAGCTGAAATCAAAGCTTGGGTATAGGGATGCAATGGCGATTGGCAAACATCCTTAGACGCGCCAACTTCCATCAAACGCCCCAGATATAAAACGGCGATCCGATCCGAGATATGCTGCACGACACTTAGGTCATGTGAGATGAAAATCAGGCTTAACCCCATATCTCGTTGCAACTCGCACAGCAGGTTCACGACCTGCGCTTGAACAGACACATCCAATGCTGAAACAGGTTCGTCGCAAATAACCATGCGTGGGTTCGAGATCAGCGCACGTGCAATCCCGATCCTTTGACACTGACCGCCCGAAAATTCATGTGGATACCGGTTTATCAAGTTAGAAAGCAGTCCAACTCTCTCCATCATCTCTCCGACACGCGCCCGTATTTCGGAGTTGGACAGGTCAGGTTCGTGTGTACGCAAGGGTTCTGCGATAATCTGCCCGACCGTCATGCGTGGATTCAATGCGGCCAATGAATCTTGGAAAATCATTTGGACATCTTTGCGATGTGCACGACGTGCTTTTGCATCAAGGCGCGTCAGGTCCGTGCCTTCCCAGATTATCGACCCCGCACTGGCCGGAATAGTCCCGACAATCGACCGCGCAAGCGTGGATTTACCTGACCCACTTTCACCGACAATCCCCAGCGTTTCACCGGCGGCCACGGTTAACGACACATCGCGAACGGCTTGCAATTGAAACGAAGGCGTCCAAGGCCACGCTCTGCGCGGTCGCACATCAAACGACACCGACAGGTTTTTGACAGACAAAAGCTCCATTCAAAGCTGCCCTTCTGGCAAATGACATGCACGCAACCGATTGTCAGACGATATCAATTCAGGTTGTAGCCTTGCGCAAATATCCAATCGCTGCGCACAGCGAGGCTGAAAGGGACAGCCAGTCGGTAAATCTGACATGTCCGGAGGATCGCCGGCAATTGTCCGCAAATGATCCTCATGGCGATCAAGCCGAGGGACGGCACTTAGCAACCCTTTGGTATAGGGGTGGCTTGGTCGGCTAAATAAATCGGCGGTCGCGCCTGCCTCCATCAGTTTCCCGCCATACATCACCTGCGTTCTGTCACAGAACCCAGCGACGACGCCCAGATCATGGGTAATTAAAATGATACCGGTCCCGAAATCACATCGAATATCCGCCAATACCTCCATGATTTGCGCTTGAACCGTGACATCCAAAGCCGTCGTAGGTTCGTCAGCTATCAAGATTTTAGGGCCACATAACAACGCAATTGCGATCATCACACGTTGACGCATTCCTCCGGAAAACTCGTGGGGATACATCGTGATCCGCGCCTTCGCCTCTGGGATACGAACCGCGTCCAACATACGGATACTTTCTGCACGCGCTTCCTTTTTGGAAATGCCTTTGTGCAGCACCAATACTTCTTCCATCTGTTTGGAAATGCGCATGTACGGGTTCAAAGATGTCATCGGATCCTGAAAGATCATCGCAATCTTTTCGGCCCTTATTTTATTCATCTCTGAGTCACTGGCCCCAATCAGTTCCTGGCCATCAAATTTCACCGATCCAGACGCACGCCCATTGCGAGCCAAAAGCCCCATAATCGCAAATGCCGTTTGTGATTTGCCAGATCCGCTTTCCCCAACAATGGCCAGCGTCTCACGCGCAGATAGACCAAAAGACACGCCATTTACGGCCTGCACCGACCCGTCGTTTGTTTCAAACGAAACAGTAAGGTCATTCACATCAAGCAGCATTATCGATCCTTTGGATCCAAAGCGTCGCGCAGACCATCACCAATGAAAAAGAAGGCAAACAGCGTCGTTACAAAGAAGAAAAGCGGGAACAAAAGCTGCCAGAGCGTGCCGTAGTTCATCTGGTCTGTGCCTTCAGAAATCAGAGCCCCCCAAGAGGTTGAAGGTTCTTGAACGCCCAAGCCAAGGAACGACACGAAGCTTTCGAAAATGATCATGTTGGGCACAAGTAAGGTCGCGTAAACCGCGACAACACCCAACAAGTTTGGCACGATATGACGCAGGATGATCCGAGGGGTCGGCACGCCTGTGGCCACGGCGGCTTCGACGAATTCCTTGTTCTTTATCGACAGCGTTTGCGCCCGCACAATACGCGACATTTCAAGCCACGAAATCAGGCCAATGCTGACGAAAAGCATGACCAATGACTGTCCAAACATGACCAATATTAGGATCAACACAAACATGTAGGGCACCGCGATAAGGATATCGACAATCCGCATCATCACATCATCGACGCGCCCCCCTAAATATCCGGCCGTGGCCCCGTAAAGCGTGCCCACCAATACAGCGACCCCTGCGCCGACCAGCCCCACCATCAACGACACTTGGGTTCCTTGAACCGTGCGAGCGAACAAATCACGCCCCAGCTGATCAGCGCCAAAGTAATGCCCGCTTTCAAAAGACGGGCGCCCCGCAGTCTGAACATTGCCAATCACGCCCCAATTGATTTCTTCGTTCGAAAACGCTGCAAATTGCCCCCCGAAGGCAGCGAACAATGCGATCAAAACCAAAACGATCAATGATGTCAGCGCAGCTTTGTTTTTCAGGAACCGAATACGCGCATCCCCCCAAAGGGAACGCCCTTTGATTTCGGCAAGCGCAGCAGTTGCGGATTTATTGATTAGGATGCTCATCAATCAATACCTGATCTTTGGGTCAATCCATGCGTATGCAATATCCGCCAGCAGCGAAAACAAGATCGTCAATGCCCCGGTCAGAACCGTGATAGCCATAATAACGGGATAGTCCCGGTTAAACGCTGCATTGACCATAAACTGGCCGATGCCTCCGGTCGAAAATATCACGTCGATCACAACTGACCCGGTGATCATTCCTACAAAGGTCGGCCCCAAATAGCTGATGACAGGCAACATCGCCGGCTTTAAGGCGTGGCGAAAGATCACAACGTGAGCTGGCAGGCCCTTCGATTTTGCCGTGCGGATGAAATTTGAATTCAGCACCTCCAGCATCGAAGACCGGGTCAGACGTGCAATCGAGGCCATGAAAGACGTGGACAATGCAATCACGGGCATGATCACGTTCTGCCACTGCCCCCCGTTCCATCCACCACCCGGCAACCACCCCAGCCAAAGCGTGAATATCAGAACCAAGATCGGTGCCATGACGAAATTCGGCAGCACTTGCGCACCAATCGATACACCTATGGCCAGGTAATCCAACCACGTATTTTGATAAATCGCTGCAGCCAACCCCAAGCTCATGCCCACGCTGACAGCAAAAACGAACGACCAAATGCCATAGGTTAAGGTAACCGGAAATCCCTGAACGATGATGTCGCTTACGGTTTGGTCTTTGTAGAAATAGGACGGCCCAAAATCGAACTGTGTGACGATCCCAACGACATAGCGCCAAAGTTGCAATAGGAACGGGTCGTCCAGCCCGTATTTTGCCTCAAGATTGGCCATGACTTCGGGCGGCAATCCGCGTTCTGTTGTGAACGGCGTGCCCGGCGCGACGTACATCAAAGCAAACGAAATCACGATCAATGCAAGAAGCGTTGGAATCGCAACCAGAAGCCGACGGAGGGAATATGCAATCATATACGGGTGATTAAGGATGCGAAAACGAGCTTCGCACCCAAATAGTTACTTAGACACGCGATATTGATCGCGCACATACCAATTGTTTTCCACGTTGTTTAAGGCCCAGCCTTTATAGCCGTCTCGCAACATGAAGGTGTTTGCATAGTGATAAATCGGCGCGATACCCATTTCGCTCGCCAAAATTTGCTCGACTTTTGTATAGTTTGGTTGTGGATCGTCAGCCGTTTTTGACGCCGCCATCAAGGAATCGACTTCGGGATTCGAGTATTTCCCATCATTTGATCCATGCGTTGTTGTCACCAGATCAAGGAAGGTCGACGCCTCGTTGTAATCGCCACACCAAGCGGACCGCGCGACGTCAAATTCCTGAGCACCGCGAATATCAATGTAAGTCTTCCATTCATAATTCGCGAGCGTCGTTTCAACACCCAACTTTTGCTTCCACATCTGGGTTACAACTGTCGCAATCGCTTTATGAGATTCTGAGGTGTTGTAGATCAGCTTGAGATTCAAAGGCGCACCGCTCTTGCCAAACCCAGCTTCGGCCAAAAGTTCTTTTGCGATTTCATCGCGTTGTTGTTGGCTCAGGTCAGCGTATTCTATCGGCGGCATTTCAAAGCCAGCTGTCGCGTAATGGGCAAAGTTGAACGCGGCCGTTTGCCCCCCCTTCAACACCTGATCAACGATCACATTGCGATCAATTGCATAACTCAAGGCGCGACGCACTTTAGGGTCTTTCAACGCCGGGTTGCCCGTTTCGGTCTGATTGAACGCATAATAATAGGAACACAGGCGTGGCGTGCTGAACGCTTCGCCCGGATGATCTTTCTGAAGCGTTGGGAATTGACCTGGCGGCAGGTCATCCATGTAGTCCAATTCGCCCGCTTTCCAACGCGTCAATGCTTGGTTGGGGTCGTTGATGACAAGGCCGGTAATATCGGTGATGAAAACGTTGTCGCTGTCCCAATATGTATCGGATTTCACCATCTCGATCTTTTCGCCAACGCTGCGGCTGGCCAATGTATAGGCCCCGTTCGAGACGATATTGCCAACCCTTGTCCATGCCTCTCCATGGGCATCGATGGACGCTTTATGCGCGGGAAACAGGGTGGCATAGGTCGTCATCGCTGGGAAATAGGGCAACGGCGCTTCGAGATTAACAACAAGCGTGCGATCATCTGGCGCAGACACACCCAGCTTATCGGGCGTCATATCGCCCGCTAAAATCGCACCTGCATTCACAATCGATGTGATTTCCAAATACCAAGCATAAGGCGACGCGGTTGCCGGGTCCGTCGCACGCTGCCACGCATAGACAAAATCGCCCGCCGTCACCGAACTGCCATCTGACCATTTTGCATCTTCACGCAGCTTGAATGTCCACGTCTTGTTTTCGTTGGATGCTTCCCAAGTTTCAGCGACACCTGGGATCAGACTGCCGTCTTCATCTTGGTTCAGCAGACCTTCAAACAACTGACGAACGATGTGAAACCCGATGGTTTCTTCATTCAGTTGCGGGTCCAGCGTCTTTAGACCGTCGGACATACGGTACGTAAATGTTTGATCCTCGGCCAAGGTTTCGCCGGTTTCAGGATGGACATCAGCAAAAGCCACAGACCCTAACAACACTGTCGCCGCCGAAAGTGTTAATACGTTGCGCATCTTCATGAGTGAACTCCCCTAAAATGAATGATGCAACCAGCACACGTATAAGTAAGGCAAAATGCAAGCTTTAGTTTCATATCGTGATCCCGTGACCGGTCATTATCGGCCAAAATACGCCCGAACGTTTCAGATCTTTCTAGTTAAAAAAAGCGCTTGGCAGGTTAGCTCTTAGCTCAGAGAAAAAGGCTGCCCTTATCGCTAGCATGCGAAAACCGATACAATCCAAGGCATACAATTTCGCGCTTTCACAATCGAAACTCACATTGCACAAGGATTAGGCGGAATTCCTGTTTTGAAGGACATGATCATGTCAAAGCTCGAGGCCAACCTAAAGAAACTGGCTCCACTTTTGGAACAGTATTCGCATAGGCCTGTTCTGAACCACATTGATGGCCAAGACGTCCCTGCGCGATCGGAAAATTGGTTCGGTGTGCATTCTCCAATCGATCACAACCGGATTGCAACCGCCCCGCGTTCTGATGCTAAGGACGTCGCAATAGCAGCGACCGCCGCCAAACTTGCCTTTCCGAAGTGGCGAGACATGCCCGCCGAAAAACGCAAACATATCTTACATGCAATTGCTGATGCGATTGATGAGCGCGCTGAAGAAATTGGGTTGTTAGAAGCTTGGGATACTGGTCAACCGTTGCGCTTTGTCGCCAACACGGCAGAACGCAGTTCCGCAAATTTCCGGTTCTTCGCCGACAAGGTTCCCGCTGCAAATGATGGACAATTTCTGCCCTCGTCTAAATTGATGAACATCACGACACGTGTGCCCATTGGACCTGTTGGTATCATCACGCCGTGGAACACACCGTTCATGCTGGCCACATGGAAAATCGCGCCCGCTTTGGCGGCTGGCTGTACCGTCGTTTTGAAACCCGCCGAGTTCGCGCCCGTGACGGCGCGGTTATTGATGGACATCTGTATCGACTGCGGTCTTCCACCCGGTGTTCTCAATCTAGTCAACGGAATGGGCGAAGAGGCCGGTTGCGCGTTGACCCAAAACCGGGACATTCGCGCAATCGCATTTGTCGGAGAAGGCGCAACCGGCAGCGCGATCATGGCCCAAGGCGCGCCGACTTTGAAACGCGTGCATTTCGAGTTGGGTGGCAAAAACCCCATTCTGGTTTTTGAGGACGCTGACATGGACCGCGCCTTGGATGCGGCGCTACTCAGCATATATGCTTTGAACGGTCAGCGATGTACGTCGTCATCGCGATTGCTTGTCCAAGACAGTATTGCAGATGAATTTGAAACGCGCCTTGCGGAACGCGCAGCGTCGATCAAGGTGGGTCACCCTTTGGATCCCACGACGGAAGTTGGCCCGCTTATTCACGCAACGCATTTCAAAAAGGTCATGTCCTATATCAAAGCCGGTCAAAGGGCCGGGGCGATTTTGACAACGGGCGGTGTTCCTGTTGGGGCAGATGACACGCTTTGCATCTCACCTGCATTATTCACTCAAGCGACGAACGATATGTCGATTGCACGTGACGAGATTTTTGGACCCGTCCTGACATCCATTCGGTTTTCGACTGAACAAGAGGCAATCGAGATCGCGAATGATTCGGATTACGGGCTGACGGGGTATGTTTGGACCAATGACCTGACGCGGGCCTTACGGGTCACCAATGCGCTTGATGCGGGCATGATCTGGGTCAACTCAGAGAATGTTCGCCATCTACCTGCCCCGTTTGGCGGAATGAAAGCATCTGGAATTGGTCGCGACGGTGGTGACTGGAGTTTTGATTTTTACATGGAGCAGAAAATGGTCGGGTTCGCGACAAGCGCACATGCCATTTCGCAGATGGGAACACAGTCCTCTTGATATACTCCGTCTCAGGACTCGCCGAGCAAATGCGCGGCACAGCCCCCTAACGCGACACTGTCCGACACGATCAGATAGGCCGGCAATCGTGCGAATTGCCCATCGAAATTCTGATCTAAACGCAATGGCTCCAACACTCTGTCACGCCGGTCGGGGGCAAGTAAAGTGCGCGCCATAGAGCCGTTGAAAAAAATGCCTGCGCGCGGGAAATACATATAAGCGATTTCGCGCACCATAAGCCCAAATGCGACGGTCACGATATCCAAGGCGTTTTTCGCTTTGGGGTCGTTGCTTTGGGCAATCTCTTTGGCGCTTTCTGCGTTAATCCCCATGACACGTCCAAGGTTCAAAAGGCCGACGCCCGAAAACAGGTTTTCGACGCTTTCGAAGGATGACGTATCTGTCACATGCTGTTCCAAATAGGCCAAGACAGGGGCCGGCAAACTGGCGTGACCCAGTTCGGCGGAAAATGTTGCACCACTTGATGTGTCAACTGCGGCGACGTTAAAACCTGTCCCTAATCCGACAACCAATGCTTGCCCCGGCTGCCTCAATTGTGCACCCGCGTGCAACGGTTCGACAGCGTCTGACGCGATGGTTGGAACGGCTTTAGCAAGAGCTTCAAGATCGTTAATCAACTTGACCCGATTTGCACCAAGCTTGGAGCCCAAACTGTCAGCATCAAAATCCCAGTTGCGATTTGTCAGGCGCGCTTTCTTGCCATCCACTGGACCAGCGACCGCAATAACAATCTCTTTCGGGTGAGGCGCATCCTTAAGATAACCGCACACCAGTTCATCGAAACAACCAACGTCTTTGTTAGGACGGCTGGTCACGCTGTCTTTTAAAACACCCAACGCACCCACACGCGCCAAACGCGTATTCGTGCCTCCAACATCGGCCACAAGGCCAAACGGCTCTGTGCCGCTAGTTTGGTTCATTACGAATCGCCCGGTTTCTTACCTAGAATAATCATGCTGAGCAGGTCATCGTCTGTGACGTCGGCAACGTCAACCGTTCCGACCAATTGCCCGTTTTTCATAACGCTGGCCCGGTCACATAATTCCATAACATCATGGATGTCGTGACTGATCAGGAAAATTCCAATGCCGTCCGCCTTCAGTTGCTGGATAAGCTCAGACACCATTTGGGTTTCATGCGGGCCCAACGCAGCCGTTGGTTCGTCCATGATCAATATACGCGCATCGAAATATACGGCGCGCGCAATGGCAACCGACTGCCTTTGACCACCCGATAATGCATTGACCGGTTCCGCGAACTTTTTAAAGTTTGGGTTCAGACGCGCCATGATCTTGCGCGTTTCGGCCTCCATCGCGTCATCGTCGACAAAGCCTGTGCCCGTCACCAATTCGCGCCCCAGAAACAAATTCGATGCAGCGTCTAGGTTATCCGCCAAAGCCAGCGTCTGATAGATCGTCTCAATGTTATAGGTGCGCGCGTCCCGTGGGTTTTGAATGTCGGCCTTTTCGCCATTGATGCGAATTTCGCCGCTGTCCATCTGATACGCCCCAGACAGGATCTTGATCAGCGTAGATTTACCCGCGCCGTTGTGGCCAAGAAGGCCGACGACTTCGCCCGGCATCAGATCAACTGAAACGCTGTCCACTGCGCGGATACCACCAAAGCTGATGGAAATATCCTTCATCTCAACAAGAGGTGTTTGCGTGTTCATGATGTCTCTCCCTTACACGCCTGCGCGGCGGCGATATACGATGTCGACCCAGACGGCGAAGACCAAGACCACACCAACGACAATGGATTGAAGCGGTGCATCGACACCAACAGACGCCATCCCAGATTGCAACGACTGCATAATCACAGCTCCGATTACGGCACCGTAAATGGTTCCGAACCCTCCGGCCAATGCGGTGCCGCCGATCACGGCAGCGGCGATGACACGCAACTCATCCAACGTTCCAAGGCCAACATCCACAGCCCCCAAGCGTGCCGATGCGATCACCGCAGACAAGCCTGTCAATGCTCCCATCAGCGCAAAGACCTTAACGGTGAGAAGGCGCGTATTGATGCCAGACAACTCTGCGGCTTCAGGGTTGCCCCCCGTTGCATAGATGTAGCGACCAAAGCGGGTGCGTTGCGAAACGATAGTCATCAACACAGTCACGACCAAAAGGATCACAACCGGGATCGCGACCCCATGGTACAGTTGCAGCCCTTCGACCATTTCGATGCCGCGCGCTTCAGCGATACGTGGCAATGCACCCTTTGCAATTGGATAGCTGTTCATGACCCAAACAAAACAGATCACCAACCCAGCGGCGAGACCCATAAGAATGGCTTCGGCCCAGACTGGTTTGACGACAAAGCCGTGACTGGATTTGCGGCGACGGCTGAGAAGGATCAGAACGACACAAATGACGGCTGCCAATATACCAAAAGCCCAAGACACGGTTTCACCCAATGTACCGTCAGCGCCACCACCCAACAGTCTGAAAGTGGGATCAAGCGGTGCTTGCGTTTGACCTTTGGTGACCCACCACATCGCGCCGCGATAAACCAGCAAACCGCCCAATGTCACAATGAACGACGGAACCGTCAGGTATCCGATCACCCACCCCTGAAACGCGCCAAGTATCGAGCCCATGAAAATGGCTGCAAATACTGCGATGATCCAGATAGACCAATGCCCCAGCCCAATCATTTCCGGAAGCCATTGCACTTGCAGTGCGGCAACAGTCATTCCGATAAAACCCAACATCGAACCCACGGAAAGGTCGATATTGCGGGTGACAATGACAAAGACCATGCCCGTTGCCATGACTGCGACGGACGCGGTCTGAACGGATAGGTTAAACAAGTTGCGCGGGGTCAGGAACCGCCCGCCCGTAAAGAGATCGAATGCGATCCATAAAACGATCAATGCTCCGATCATTCCCAACAACCGGGCATCGATCCCCAGTTTGTTGATCAAATTTTTGGCCTGGTTCTGCATGTGCAAGACCCCTCAGGTCGCATGATTTGTTTTCGCAAGACAACGGTGCGCGCGGTGTTATCCGCAACAGTATTCTTTGTCCGTCTACTTGTCAGGGGAATATGAAAAGGTCCTTCGGCCCGTTAAGGCCGAAGGTATTTTAAGAGTGCTTAGTTACAAACAGCCAAGGTCGAACCCGCGCATAATGCGTCTTTGGCGATCCAACCAGCGTCCAGAACAACATTCAGATTGTCCTTAGTCACAGGAACGGGTGCCAAGAAAATGGAATTCAACGTTGTGCCTGATGGCGATGTCCATTCGGCAGCACCGTCGACGGCTTTTCCACCGGCCAAAGCAACGGCTATTTCGCCAGCTGCTTTACCCAATGCGCGCGCATCTTTCCACACGGACACTGTTTGCGTACCTGTCGCAACACGGTTCAACGCTGCGTGGTCGCCATCCTGACCTGAAACAGGAATGCCTGCCATTCCTTGTGCTGTCAGTGCCGCAACAACACCACCGGCTGTACCGTCATTTGACGCAACAACAGCATCAACCTTGTTGTCTTGCGCTGTCAGGATTTGCTCCATGTTGCGCTGCGCGTTCGCAGGAACCCAACCGTCTGTGTAAGCTTCACCAACGATGGTGATGTCACCCGCGTCGATTGCTGCTTGCAGGATTTCCTGCTGGCCGCCGCGCAAAAAGTCCGCGTTCGGGTCAGTTGGCGATCCCTTGATCATGACGTAGTTGCCTTTTGGCTGCGATTCCAAAACGGCACGCGCCTGCATCCGACCGACTTCGACGTTGTCGAATGTCAGATAAAAAGCACGGGCGTCTTCGATCAAACGGTCATATGCAACGACCGGAATGCCTTCGTCCGAAGCAGCTTGAACGGCAGGTCCAATGGACGATGCGTCTTGAGCCAAAATGATCAACGCATTTGCACCTTGCGCAATCAACGCTTCAACGTCAGCAAGCTGCTTGCCTGACGAAGACTGAGCGTCGGCAGAAATATAAGTTGCGCCAGCCGCTTCCAATGCTGCTTTCATCGCCGCTTCGTCTGTCTTCCAACGTTCTTCCTGGAAATTCGACCAGCTAACGCCGACTGTAATGTCAGCTGCCAAAGCCGCTGTTCCGACAACGGTTGCAGTAAATACTGCAGCTGCGGTTTTCATGAACTTCATGTGTTCCTCCCTTGGATACACCCCGACTCACTTCACCGGGACACGATGGAATCACTATGATCTAATTTAATTCGCAACGCAAATTAAATTAGACAAAGTACTTTTTTTCGCGCAGTGTTGACCCGAGAGCCGAAAAGAAAGAATGTTCGGCGCGTATAAAAAGTGTTATTTATCATGGCCTTTGGTCACCAACGTTCTGAAAGTCTTCGACTGCTGCTGCGAGAGATTGCGCAATCCGGACCGATTCCTCGGATCGATCTGTCCGAACGAACAGGCATAAGCCGCGCTACCGTCACAACGATCACAGCCGATCTGTTACGCGGCGGTTTGATCGAAGAAATCACGCCCCCCAAGGATCTTGATGCGCGGCGCGGACGCCCAAAAGTCAACCTCAAGATATCGGGGGCTGCCCGGCTTGTGGCTGGGATCAAGGTGTCAGATGCCTCATTGTCTTTCGTGTTGATGGATTTCGACGGCGCTGACCTTGTTGCCTTGGATTGCCCATTGAAACCCGGGCGCCACAGTCCCAAAGACTTGGCCGAAGCCATTGCCCAAGGACTGGAGTCATTGGCCTTGGTGGCTGATATCGAAACCAAAGATATATCTGGCGTCGGTGTGGCATTGGCTGGCCTCATTCGGGCGGACACTGGGTTGGTATATTGGTCCCCGTCCCTGACGCAACGCAATGTGAATTTTGTGGACGTGTTGACCACCCGGTTAAATTGCCCTGTGTTCGTCGACAATGATGCCAACCTTGTTGCCATGGCCGAAGCTGAGTTTGGACATGGTCGCCAGCATTCCGATTTCATCGTCGTGACAATTGAAAGTGGCGTCGGCATGGGCATTGTCATCGGTGGGCAATTATATCGCGGCGCCCGTGGTTCGGGTGGTGAATTTGGTCACACCAAAGTCCAATTGGAAGGCGCTCTCTGTCGCTGCGAACAACGTGGCTGCCTAGAAGCCTACGTGGCAGATTACGCCCTGCAACGCGAAGCCGTCAGCGTCGGGCTGGTCGGCGCTGATCTGACGACTCAAGACGCCGTGACAAAAGTTCTAACAGCGGCCAAAAACAACGATGGCCTCGCCAAAAGTGTGGTTGACCGGGCCGGGCGAATGTTCGCTTTGGGACTGGCCAATTTGGTGAACATTTTCGATCCTGAACTGATCATTTTGGCCGGGGAGCAGATGCAATTCGATCACCTTTATGCTGAGACCGTCATCGAACAAATGCGCAAGTCCATCGTGGATATCGATAAACCTGCCCCCGAAGTCATTGTCCACAAATGGGGCAATGCTATGTGGGCCCGCGGGGCTGCTGCCTTTGCGCTGGATTACATCCGCGATCTGGCTGTGGATGACATTGAAGATGCGTAACGTCGTTTTCGCCTGCCTGTTGACCACTCCAGTTATTGCGGATGACATTCGGTTTACCCCGATTGATGTTCCAAACCACGTCTATGACGGTGGCTGGGAGCATTTTGTGGGCGGCGGATTAGCCGTGTTTGACTGCAATGGTGACACCCAACCGGACATGATCGCTGCCGGAGGTACGAACCCACTGAGCCTCTTTCGAAACACCTCAGAACATGACATTTCCTTTGTGGCAGAAACAATCGATATAACCGGAGTTTCCGGTGCGTATCCAATTGACTTAGACGGGGATGCGCATCTCGATCTGGTGTTATTGAGAGTAGGGCCAGATCAATTTCTGAGGGGGAACGGCGATTGCAGTTTTTCAACGATGTCGCTGCCCGGCGTCGATTTTGAGGATCAGTGGACCACCGCATTCAGCGCGACATGGGAACCCGGTCAAACCGCGCCGGCCCTTGCATTTGGTCACTATGTGGACCGCGCTGATCCCACCGGACCGTTCGAAGCCTGTGATACCAATACACTGTGGCGACCTGCACAATCGGGCTATTCACACGCAACCCTCAGCCCCGGCCATTGCGCCTTGTCGATCTTGTTCACCGATTGGGACCGATCCGGTCATGCCGATCTTCGAGTTTCAAATGATCGTCACTATTTTGTCCGTGACGGGCGCGAACAACTCTGGGCGATGGAAACGCCGCCCCGTTTATTTGCAGCGGAAGATGGATGGTCAGAACACAAGCTTTGGGGCATGGGCATCGCAACACGGGACATTGATCGCGATGGTCGCGACGAAGTCTTTTTGTCATCCATGGGTGATCAGAGATTGATGCGCCGTCAGGGTGACGGCCCCACATTTGTAGACGTTCCCTTTGACGTCGGAACGGCCGCGCAACGCCCGTACATCGGTGAAGACGGGCGCCCGTCGACAGGGTGGCACATCGCGTTTGGCGATATTCAAAACGATGGGCGCGAAGACGTGTTCATCGCCAAAGGCAATGTCCAGCAAATGCCTGGCAACGCGATGGAAGACCCAAATAACCTTTTGATCCAGCAACTTGACGGGCGCTTCAAAGAACATGGCGACATCGCCGGTGTCGCTAGCCTGCATCGGGCTCGCGGTGCAGCACTGGTTGATTTCAACAATGACGGCCTGCTTGATCTGGCAGTTGTGAACCGGCGTGCCGCTTTTGAAGTGTGGCAAAACACAACCAAAACAACGGGGCACTGGCTGTCTTTAGACGTCAAACTCGATGGCACAAACACGCATGCGATCGGCGCTTTCATCGAGGTCGAAGACGATCAAGGCATTCAATCTCGGGAAATCACTATTGGCGGTGGACACGCGGGCGGAAGTGCGGTGCCGCAACATTTTGGCTTGGCTGCAAATGACACAGTGCGTGTCCGGGTGCGTTGGCCGCAAGGCGAACAAAGCGATTGGATCGAAACCACATCTAACCAACGCCTGCGTATAACCAAAGACGGCCAAAACGCACGCCTCACATCCTATTAGCGATCCACCGGTAACCCACTTGGGACTTGTGCGGGAATGCCCAATCGCCCGCGCAGACTGAATGGATCGGTCAACGCATTTAAGAACGCGATCAAATCTTGCACTTCACTGTCACTAAGCGATGTCGGCTCTAGTTCGTTGGCATCAGCGATCGATGACATTTCATTGGCATCCGCAATCACGCGCCAATCGTCAAACTCTGGACCGTCGGCCAAAGCCGCCTGAGCGGGGTCATACATCTGCAGGCTGGCTACAGGGTCTAGGTGATGTCGAATGACGGCCTCAAGTGACGCGAATGATCCTGAATGCCCGTAAGGACCAGTGTGGGCCACGTTGCGCAATGACGGTGTACGAAATCGATATGCATCCTCGGCACGTCCAGTCACGCGCATGCGGCCAGTGTCGCGGGCATGTGTTTCAAAGCGGGCGGCCTTGCCCGGCCCAATTTGAGGCATCGCAATCGCATGGAATTTGTGGTCAGTTTGAAACAATCCTGAATGGCAATTGGCGCATCCTGCAGCTCCATAAAACAGTGTCATCCCGCGTGTTTCAGGTGCCGATAAGTCTGCTTTTCCCCGAAGGAAGAGATCAAATGGCGACGCCGTCGCGCGCCATTCAAAATCGACGAATGCCGCGATTGCATCAGAGATGTCGGTAAAATGCACCTGATGAACGCCAAGCTTTTCAAAGCGGTTTTTGTATTCCGGCACACCCGAAATGCGACAGGACAAAATATCCCAAGCGCCCCCTGGCCCCGTAATCAAACCCTGCCGAACCGCTTGGCTGACGTCATTTTCGGAATAATGCCCAGCCATCTCATCACCACTGAGGACTGGAAACATGGTTTGCGCGCTCAGGACGCTGGCAAAACCCGCTTCCATCTCGCCCCCTAAGGGCGTGCGAATGCCGCTGTCGCGTGATGTGTCCGCCTCAAGACGGCCATCGTGGAAGAAGCTGGTGAATTCCGGCGCGCCAAGGTTAAACAACGCTGGTGAATTTCTGGGAATACGTTGTTCTGGCGGGTTGCTTGGGTCGATTTTCCGATCTGGTCCAAGCCCAACACCGCCATCCCCTAATCCCAGTGATTGACCATCCGACGTATTGAACCGCGGATGATGGCAGGTTGCGCAAGATACAGTTTTGTTGCCGGATAAAATTGGGTCAAAGAACAGCAAGTGGCCCAATTCTACTTGCGCGGAATTCAGTTCCGGGAATTTGACATCAGGCGACGGCAAATCCATCGCCCATACGCCTGTTCCAGCACCCACGAAAAGGACCGCCAGAACATGTCTCACCCTAGACGAACCTGTTGACATAATTCTCAAGAACTTCTTGTTTTCCGGACCGTGGTTCCGGCTCGATACCTTCGTTCATCACGCGTTGTGCTACTGTTTCTAAATCGCTGTCCAACATCCTTTTGGCCTCTGGTGTGTTCCAGCCATCATAGCGCGCTTTCAAAGCTTCTTCGAGACCGCCGTCTTCGATCATTGCGGCTGCTGCTTTCAAGCCGCGAGCGCAGATATCCATGCCGCCGACATGTCCCGCAATCAAATCTTCCGCATCCACTGACTGACGACGCAGCTTTGCGTCAAAGTTTGTGCCGCCTTTGTTCAAACCACCCGATTTAAGGATGTAGTAATAACACAGCGCGACTTCGGGTGTGTTGTTGGGAAACTGGTCTGTGTCCCAACCAGATTGATAGTCATTGCGGTTCATATCGATGGACCCAAGCATCCCCTCAGATGTCGCAACCGAAATTTCATGTTCAAACGAATGCCCGGCGAGGATCGCGTGGCCTTGTTCCAGGTTCAACTTCACATCGTTTTCCAAGCCGTATTTGCGCAGAAAACCAATGCAAGTTGCCGCGTCAAAATCATATTGATGTTTTGATGGCTCTTGTGGCTTGGGTTCGACAAGGATCTCGCCCTCAAAACCGATCTTATGTTTGTAGTCGACCACCATCGAAAGAAACCGCCCCATGTGGTCAAGCTCAGCGCCCATATTCGTGTTCAATAGAGTTTCGTACCCTTCGCGTCCCCCCCACAGAACGTAGTTCTGGCCGCCCAGTTTCTTGGTCGCATCCAAACAGGATTTGACCGTCGCCGCCGCATAGGCAAATACATCAGGATCGGGGTTGGTTGATGCACCGGACATCCAGCGGCGATGGCTGAACATGTTTGCAGTGCCCCACAGTAACCCTGTGTTGGTCTCTTCCATCTTTTCAGCGAAATAATCGGTAATCTCTTCTAACCGCGCGAGGCTTTCAGCAAAATTTGCACCTTCCGGTCGAATATCCGCATCATGCCAACAAAAGTAGGGCACACCAAGGATATCAAACATTTCGAAGGCAACGTCAGCTTTGGTTTTTGCGCGTCCCATGTCATCTTGGGGATGCCATGGTCGGATGAATGTTTGCCCACCGAAGGGGTCTCCGCCTTCCCACGCGAAGGAATGCCAATACGCCACGGCAAAGCGCAAATGATCTTCCATCCGTTTACCCAAAACCACTTCGTCAGGGTTATAGTGGTGAAAGGCCAGCGGATTGGCGCTGTCTTTACCTTCGTATGCGATCTTGGAAATACCGTCGAAAAAACCTGTCGTCATTGGAGTGCCTTTAGTTTGGGATAGCCTGCGCGGAACGCCTGATAGGCGTCATCAAATGCGGCAATCAGATTTTGATTGGGTTCGATCGTGTCTGCAATCGGCGGGCGCGACATCAGGCTTTCCGGGGTTGCGCCTGTCACGCCGCAAATGGCCAGCCGCGCCGCACCTAATGCAGCGCCGAATTCGCCCTGCGCCGGTCGATGCAATGGCAGATCCAGCGTTGTTGCAAGGATCTCTGTCCAGATACGAGACCGCGTCCCGCCACCGATGGCCAAAGCCCCATCCAGTGTTAAACCGGTGGATTTTAACGCCTCGTAACTGTCGCGCAAAGCAAAGCTGACGCCTTCCATCACAGCTCGGGACATGTCGCCAATCTCTGTACCCACATCCAATCCGGTAAACCCAGCGCGAATTTGGCTGTCATTATGCGGTGTCCGCTCACCGCTTAGATAGGGATAGAACCGAACGCCAGTTGGCGTTTGTAAGGTGTTCCCCGCGGCTTCGCTTAAGGCTTCTGGTGTTTGGCCGGAAATGCGCGACAGCCAGTTCAGGCAATCCGTCGCGGCCAAATTCACACCCATCTGATACCAATGGCCGGGTACCGCATGGCAAAACGTGTGAACGGCACTGTCTGGCGATGGCGCACACCGATTCCGACCCGACAACAAAACGCCAGACGTTCCAAGCGAAACAAAGGCCACTCCCTCACCCAACGCGCCGACACCACAGGCGGCCACTGCATTGTCAGCACCACCTGCAATCACCTGAACATTCGCATTCAGTCCCAGAGTTACCGCGCGATCCGGCAGGATTGTCCCAACAACATCCGTGCCTTCTAACAAGTTCGGCAATTGGTATTCATTCATGTCACATGCCGCAACAAGGTCAACGTTCCACCGACGGTTTGAGACATCCAACCACGCGCTGCCCGCCGCATCCGACATGTCAGTGACACGCCGTCCAGTCAGCCAATAGCTAAGGTAATCTTTGGGCAGCATGACGGTGGCGATCTGATCAAATAGGTCTGGTTCGTTTGCCTTCATCCACACAAGCTTTGGCGCGGTGAACCCTGGAAATACGATGTTGCCGCTTATGTCCCGCACCCGGGCCATCTGGTCCAATCTGGCGGCTTCGGCATGTGCACGTGTGTCATTCCACAAGATGCAAGGCCGCAAAACCTCGCCATCCTTGTTTAGAACCACGGCGCCATGCATGTGCCCGGAAAAACTAATCCCGCGCACAGCATCAAATGCACCCGAGTGGTCGGCCTTTAGTCGCGCAAGACAAACGGCAAGGGCTGTGATCCAATCACTGGGGTTTTGTTCGCTCCACCCCGCGTGCGGGTGTGAAACGTTGTAATCGGACGTCGCTGACCCGATTAGCGCACCTTCTTCATCCGTCAATAGCGCCCTAAGCCCGGACGTGCCAAGATCCAATCCGATATACATATGTCCTCCCAGTCAGTTACAGTCTTGGAGACTTTAATTCGATTGTCAAATTAATTATATCTCCTGACATCCAACCCGAACCGCGGGTTTGGGGATGCAGCAAAGCCCAACAAGATCGCGATTTCCAGAGTCCACTGCTTGCTTGGTCTCGAACACAATACCCGATAAGACGGAATTCAAAAGGAGTCTTGCCATGACATTCGACCGTTCGATCAAAATCGCCCCCTCAATTCTTGCGGCAGATTTCGCGAACTTCGGAGCGGAGTGTTCCAACGTCGAAGCGCAAGGGGCTGATTGGATTCATGTTGATGTGATGGACGGGCATTTTGTTCCCAACATTACGTTTGGACCCGCGACCTGTGCAGCCATTCGCCCCCATATAAAAGGCATCATGGACGTGCACCTGATGATCGCCCCCGTTGATCCGTACATTCAAGACTTCGCCGATGCCGGCGCAGATTTTTTGACGGCCCATGTCGAAGCAGGTCCGCATATTCACCGGACGTTGCAGGCCATCCGCGCGGCGGGCGTGCGGCCCGGAGTAGCGTTGAACCCGGGCACCCCGGCTGAGTCAGTCGCCGAGGTTCTGGACCTTGTTGATCTTGTCTGTGTTATGACTGTTAACCCAGGGTTCGGGGGGCAGAAATTCATTGATATGTCGAGCAAAATCAAATCCTTGCGCAACATGATTGGTGACCGGCCAATTCACATCGAAATCGACGGAGGTGTAGATCCTTCGACTGCACCCATTGTTGCACAGGCAGGCGCAGACGTCTTGGTTGCCGGATCAGCCGTCTTTCGAGGCGGGTCAGTCGCCGACCCAGCCCCATATGGTGAAAACATCCGCGCTATTCGCAATGCTGCACAGGGTGTGTGGACTTAAGACGTTCTAATACTGCCTCCCAAATCTTTCTGCGTGATCACCTAAACCTCACGAGTAAGGTGACCAACGAAATCAATAACCTTCAGCGTTAAAACCCCTCGCATTCGAAATTCCAGCTTATGGGATGCCTTTCACCCAATCTGCGCCGCAGCCCGCTCAATCTCTTTCTCGATAGGCTTATAGTCAAACTCAGCCAAAACGATCCCATGATCGCTGGTCAGTTTGGTCGTTCCATGATCATCCAGATGGTCGTTCCAAAACCGCGTATCATTATAGGCCCAAATGCGGTTTGGTGAATGGTCATAAAACTGTTCAGATACCAGAATGTGGTCCAAAACTTCCAACTTGTTTTTGAAAATGTGCGTGTAGTGTACATTGCGCAGACTGCGGTATTGCTTGAGCATTTGAACTGAATACAGCCCAAGGTCACCTAATTTCGATGCCCGAGACCCAACTCGGCTGGCCTCGAACAGCTTGTACGATGGATCACCTGTTACAATGGTGGTGGACACGCTTAAATAGTCGTCATTCAAATCCCCTAGGACGATAAAGGGGATGTCGTTTTCCAGCATGCGCCGGTTCAGCAAAACGCGAAGCGCGGCAGCCTCAGCGGCGCGGCGGACGGTGGAAAGAGCCGATCCAATGGCGATTTCGTCTTGACTTGGCAATCGTCGCTGGTCAGTGGAATCAAGACCTATGGGCCGTTTGGATTTCAAATGCGCATTGAACAAAACGATCTCAGGAGCACCCCGACGCGGTTTGATCCGAATTTCCAACGGCGGGCGAGAAAAGTTGTTGATCCTGACATCCATGTGATTTGTCGACTGCGACGTCTGACCTTTACGAAACCGAACGTCCTCGGGGAAATTCTCGTGCCAAACAGGTTCACCGCGCAGGATGCCCGTCTTGACTGCATATGCGACCTGTACTTGCGACCGGCTGGGCGCATCACGCGCAACCAGTTCATATTCGTCTTCGATACCGGCGGCGACCAAACAGGCCTGCAATGCCTCAGCGCTCCAAACTTCTTGAAACCCGACGACGTCAGCTTCCATTTCGGCAATGCGTGCACCAACCCATTGGGTTTTTTGATCAAACTCTTCAGGCGTATATGCAGGTTTGGAGCTGGTATAGATTGATTGGCCCGGGCCGATCAGATTTTTGACGTTAAATGTAGCGACAGACAAAGACATGGCGATAAATCCTACTTAAAATGAATGCCTCCAGACTACACGAGGATCAATTTCAATCAAAGCGGGCGTTAATGCAGCTTGTCTTCGAAGGTTTGGATCAGCTTGTGTTTTAGGATTTTCCCCGTAGGCGCGGCCGGTAGCTGAGTGGCCAAAATGATATGCGCGGGTCGTTTGTATCCGGCAAGTTTCGGACGGATGAAAGTCTTCAATTCATCGCCACTCAAACTGCAATCGGGCGCAACCTGACAGAACGCCAAAACCTGTTCGTCCCCATCCAATCTGCGTCCGACGACGGCAGCCTGAATGACTTCGGGGTGGTCGTTCAAGGCTGCTTCGACTTCGGGCGGATACACGTTAAATCCGCCATGGATAATCAGTTCCTTTGAGCGACCCAGAATGTGCAAAAACCCTTGATCATCGATCCGGCCCAAATCACCTGTGCGCATCCATCCCTGATCGTCCAAGACCTGTTCGGTCGCATCCGGATTTTTGTAATATCCACGCATGACATGCGGGCCACGCGATTGCACTTCTCCTATACCTTCGCCGCCACCTTCGACGTCAACATCGATGCGAATTTCAACCTCGGGCAAGGGTGGGCCAACGGAGGTATCTGGATTGCCGATTTCGTGTAATGTCGCACAAATGCCTGCAGTCGTTTCGGTCATGCCATACCCGTTTTGAACAGCGACGCCATAAAACGCTTCGGCTTCGCGTTTCCATGTAGGATCAAGCGGTGCAGCGCCGGAAGACACATATCGCAATGTCGTTGATTCCAGATGTTCAAGGCCTTGTGCCTTGGCATGGGCCATCAACACGGCGTGCATCTGAGGAACGCCGGAAAACAACGTGATACCGTCGCGCAAAGCTTCAAAAACTATGTTGACGTCAAAGCGCGGAACCAGACGGACAGGCGCACCTGCATAGATGGATGCCACGACAACAGAGCACAGTCCAAACACATGGGTCGTTGGCAAGACTCCGTACACGAAATCATGCGTGGTGATGGATCGTAACTCTGCCGATGTTTTGCCGCCAAACCGCACATTGGCATGGGTCAGCATCACACCCTTGGGGTCGCCGGTTGTGCCAGTGGTATACAACAACACCGCGATATCCGGATCCAGATCAGGCGCGCTGGTTCTGCATATTTCGGCCAAAGACCCGAAAGCACCGGACACAGGCATGGCACCCAACCGGCCCGCATGCTCGCGTGCGTCAGGGGACACCTCAGTCGTGAACCAGATCATTGCCGGATCTGCGTGCGCGATAACGCGATCAATCTCGGTCTCAGTTTGACGCACATTGATCGGGATGGCCGCCGCGCCAATCTGCCACGCGGCGAACAAAGCCGCGACAGCTGCGCCGCAGTTTTCGGACAAAATCATGACGCGGTCGCCGGGTTTTACATGCGTCAGTCGCGCGGCCAATTCTGCGGCCGCCGCATCCAAATCCCGGTAAGTCCAACGTATCCCCGTTACATCGGTTAAAGCCAACGCATCAGGGCGTGTGGCAACTTGGTGCGCCAGATATTCCTCGGCGCGCTCCATCAAGGGAATTTCGGTGCGCGTTTTTCAAGAAAGGCGGCGATACCTTCTGCAGCTTCGGGTCCACCCGCGGCCCGGGCCATCGCATCCCGTTCGGTGTCCAATTGCGCCGCTTCGGTTACATCGTAAGCTTGGGCAACTATGGATCGAATAACACCTTGGGCTGTTCTTGGACCTGTTGCAACCGCATCCGCCAAGGCGTGGGCACTGGTCATGACCTCGCTGGCGTCAACCACTGCATTTACTGCCCCCAAAGCATGCATGCGTTCTGCAGTGACTGGGCGTGCTAAAACGCACATTTCCATTGCCAACGGTCGCGGCACCAAACGCGCCAAGGCTGCAGTTAATCCGGCATCAGGCACAAGGCCGGCCTTGACGTAAGCGGCAGTGAATTTGGCGCCCGCCTCAACGACGATAAAATCACAGGCCAAGGCCAGTGACGCCCCGGCACCCGCAGCACCGCCTTTAACGGCGGCAATAACTGGAACAGGCGAAGCCCTGATCCCACGCACAAGATCGTGCAAATCGTCTACCTTTTCGCGCCGGTCTTCTTCGGACAGTTCGCGCCGGGAAATCAGCACGTTCAAATCCCCTCCCGCACAGAAAAAACCGCCCTCAGACGTCAGTATGATCGCGCGTATACGTGTGTCTTGTGCAAGATTTAACGCATCTTGGATCGCGGTATAGAGTTCCGGTGACAAAGCCCCCCGTCGTGACGCGTTGCCGTTCCAGATGATGATGCGATCCCCCGCGTCTTCCAGCCGCGCACTCATGCCTTGATCCTTTTGTAGACACCTGTCGCAGTTGCAAAAATTCTGCCTTCTGCATCGATCAATTCACCCGTGGTAAAAAGCGTGCTGCGCCCCCCCCCTGACACAGCCCCTTGCGCAGTCACCCGTCCGCCGCGTGCAGGGGCCATAAAGTTGGTTGTCATCGACAAAGTCGCCACTGTCGGTCGGCCGCCTTTGTCAAATTCGAGGGCGGCAGCATACCCCATCGCATTGTCCAACATGCAGGCCATGATACCACCATGCAGCCCACCGTGACGGTTTCCATGCTGCGGCCCAATCTCAAGGTGGCATTGGGCCTTATCTTCCTGAAGATCGACGACATATCCCAGCAACGTCTGCGCGCCAGTTTCGTCACGAATGATCAATGGGTCTTCAGGCTGTTGAAAGTTCAATAAACCGCTCCAAATGAAAATCCGTGTCGCCAAACCGGTGATCCGCCATAACTATGCGTTTCGCGATATGGGCCAGTTCGTATTCCTGTGTCATGGCGATGCCCCCATGCAGTTGAATGGCCTCTTCGGCCACCAAGCGCCCCGCACGACCAAGCAGGTTCTTACCAGCAGACAACGCCATGTCGCGGGTCCGGGCGTCATTCTCAAGGTTTCCGGCGGCGTTGATCACAGCTGATCTGGCCTGTTCAAGTTCGATAAGAACGTCAGCCATTCGGTGTTGCAGCGCCTGAAACGTGCCAATCGGGCGACCAAATTGCTGGCGCGTCATCAGATATTCGCCGGTCAACGCTGTGGCTGTTTCCATTGCTCCAAGCGTTTCCGCACATTGTGCAACAATTCCAAAATCAATTGCGCGATCTAGAGTACCCGCAGCAACATTCAACGCCTCACATGGCGCATCCTCAAACGTGACCTCGCCAGCGCGGCCACCTGCCAAAAGCGGATAGCCCTGCACTGTGACACCCGTTGCGTCGCCAGCAACCAAATAGAGAGACGTTGTTTCGCCATCCCGCGCTGATACAATAAAATGGTCGGCAGCTTCGGCATTGATCACAACGGCTTTGCGACCCGAAAGCTTGCCATCGACACACTGAGTTTCAACGGCATCCGCATCGTATCGGCTTGCTGGTTCGCCATGAGCAATCGCAAGATGTACGCCACCGCCAATCACGTCTTCGATCAAGCTGTGGCCTGCTTCTGCCAAAATACGCCCGGCCACCAACACTTCCATCAAAGGTTCAACAACACCGGCGCGGCCTAACTCTTCGAACACGACAGCGACGTCAAAACCGGTGCCACCAAATCCGCCGTGTTCATCTGCGAAGAACGCACCGATTATACCCAATTCAGCCAATTCGCCCCAGATTTCGTTGGAAAACCCTGATTCGCTGTCCAAAATATCGTTGCGCACCTGTGTCGAGTATTTATCCGCGAGATAGCGCCGCAACGTATCTTGCAGCATTTGACGCTCTTCGGTCAGGTCAAAATTCATCGCCCGCCTCCAAGCTTTACCTTCGCTATGATCCCACGCTGGATCTCATTAGATCCGCCAAAAATCGAAAGCTTGCGGTTGTTAAAGTAATCCGCCGCAACTGGCCCCGCCTCAAAAGGATCAGGCACCCCGTCATTTGCGCCTTCCACGGCTTCGCTTGCGAAAGGCATCGCATAGGGACCAACAGCGCGCCGGGTCAGGTCATTTATCTCCTGTCGTATAATTGTGCCTTTGACTTTAAGCATCGACGCCTCAACACCCGGAGCATCACCCGCCGCCGCCTTGGAAATAATCCGTAAATTGGTCGTCGCCATCGCGTTTAGATCGATTTCCACTTGCGCCATACGGGCGGCGAAATGTGGGTTCTGGATCAGTGGCTTCCCGTTTTGCCGCGCCGCACGTGCAATCCGTTTGACGTTGTCCAACCCTGCCCGACTATATCCAACCCCTGCAATATTTGTACGCTCATGGGTCAGAAGATACTTGGCATAGGTCCATCCCTTGTTTTCTTCTCCCACAAGGTTTTCGACGGGAACGCGGACGTCGGTGAACCACACTTCGTTCACTTCATGGCTGCCATCCAGCAAAATGATCGGACGCACTTCGATGCCCGGAGTGTCCATGTCGATCAACAAAAAGGAAATCCCTTCTTGCTGTTTGACGTCAGGGGCCGTTCGCACAAGACAAAAGATCATATTCGCGTGCTGACCCAGCGTGGTCCATGTCTTTTGACCATTGACCACATAATGATCACCGTCGCGCACGGCGCGTGTTTTTAACGACGCCAAATCAGAACCGGCCCCGGGTTCGGAATATCCCTGACACCACCAGTCAGATCCATCAAGAAGCCGCGGCAACCAGTGGTTCTGCTGCGCCTCGGAACCGAATTTCATCAGAACGGGGGCCAACATAGACAGTCCAAATGGAACGATCCGCGGCGCATTGGCTGCGGCGGCTTCTTCTTCCCAGATATGTCGCTGAACCGCGTTCCATTCTGCCCCACCAAAAGATTTGGGCCAATTCTGCGCCAGCCAGCCGCGCGCGTTTAGAATGCTGTGCCAACGGTCCATGTCATCTTTGGTCAGCTCAACACCGCGTCGCACTTTGTCCGCGATTTCCGGCGGAAGGTCATCCTTCAGGAAGGTTTTGACCTCTGACCGGAACGCCTGTTCTTGCGGTGAATAAGATAGGTCCATCAATAAATCTCGAACAAACCGGCGGCACCCATTCCGCCACCGATGCACATTGTCACCACGCCCAGCTTTGCGCCCTGACGTTTCCCTTCCCGCATGATATGTCCAACCATGCGCGCGCCCGTCATTCCAAATGGATGACCAATCGCAATGGACCCACCATTCAGATTGTATTTCTCGGGATCGATGCCCAAACGATCCCGACAATACAAAGCTTGGGATGCAAAGGCTTCGTTCAATTCCCAGATGTCGATATCATCAATCTTGAGACCGTGACGTTCCAAAAGGCGAGGCACGGCAAACACAGGGCCAATGCCCATTTCGTCCGGCTCGCACCCGGCAACTGCGAACCCTTTGAACGCGCCCATAGGCTCAAGGCCCGCCTTCTCGGCGTCTTTGCTATCCATCAATGTGACGGCTGCTGCGCCATCCGACAATTGGCTCGCATTGCCCGCCGTGACAAAGCCGCCCTCGCGTACAGGCTGTAGCCCCGACAAGCCGTCCAATGTCGTCGTGGGGCGATTGCATTCGTCCCGATCAACCGTCACCGTCTGCTTTGTAATCTCTCCCGTTTCTTTATCTTTGACCAACATTGTGGCTTCCATCGGAACGATCTCGTCCTCGAATTTGCCCGCTTCCTGCGCCGCTGCGATCCGCTGCTGACTGCGCAGTCCATATGCGTCCTGATCGTCGCGGCGGACATTGTAACGTGCCGCAACGTTGTCTGCTGTTTCGATCATCGCCATGTAAACAGCGGGTTTATGTTCCAGCAGCCAATCTTCCGGCATCGGCTTGGACGCAGGCTGAACTTGGGAAATACTTTCAACGCCTCCCGCAACCATAGCACCCGCGCCTTCTTGGGTGATCGCGTTCGCTGCCATGGCCACCGTTTGCAAACCACTGGAACAGAACCGATTGACTGTGACCCCGGATGCCGTGATCGGCAACCCGGCACGCAGCGCTATTTGACGCGCAACATTTTGCCCGGTCACGTGTTCGGGAAAACCGCATCCGATCACGCAATCTTCGATTTGCGCTGGATCGATCCCTGATCGCGCGACGGCATGCTGAACAACATGTCCACCCATTGTTGCACCATGGGTATCGTTGAATGACCCGCGAAAGGACTTTGCAAGCCCGGTCCGGGCAGATGACAGAATGACAGCTTCACGTGCGCTCATTGGACAAGTTCCTTTTGGTTTATGCGTTCAGGTCACTAAAACTACGGCCCTCAGCCACAAGTTTTTCCAGCAAAGGTGCAGGCGCCCAGAAATCCGGATCGTCAGCACCATACGCTTTTATATCATTCAACAGCCCTTCCAGGCCGACAATATCCGCCCACATCAGTGGTCCACCGAAGTAACGCGGGAATCCATATCCAAACAGCAATGTCATATCGACATCCAGCGACCGCCGCGCGATGCCTTCACCGACGACCTTGGCGCTTTCGTTGACCATTGCAGCCATATAGCGCCGCACAATATCCGCGTGGCTGAATTCCCGCGCTGTGATGCCTTTTTCGCTGCGCTCTGCTTCGATAAAATCCATCACATTCGGGTTCGGTACACGTGCTTTGGCTCCGCCAGCGTAATCGTAATATCCCTTGCCGGTCTTTTGGCCAAAGTTACCTTGCTCGCAAAGCCGATCCGGGAATTCCACGTCGCGCGCAGTGGCGCGGGCACCTTCGGCGCGTTTGCGTTTGCGCACGGCCCAGCCAATATCCAACCCGGCCAAGTCCGCCACGGCGTATGGGCCCATTGCGAACCCGAACCCTTCCAGTGCTTTGTCAATTTCAAACGGAGACGCGCCATCAAGGATCATCTGATCCGCCGCAGCGCGGTAAACAGCCAAAATGCGGTTGCCGATGAACCCGTCACACACCCCTGCCCTTACACTGATTTTGCGCATCCGTTTGCCAAGAGCAAACCCAGTCGCCACAACATCAGGCGATGCGTTGTCCGGCACCACGATTTCCAATAATTTCATAACATGAGCGGGCGAAAAGAAATGCAAACCAATCACATCCGCGGGACGCGAAGTAACTGCCGCAATTTCGTTTATGTCCAGATATGACGTATTCGACGCCAAAATCGCACCGGGCTTGCAAACGCTATCCAGCTTTTCAAAAACCTGCTTTTTGACGGACATGTCTTCAAAGACAGCCTCAATTACCAGATCAACGTCAGACAACGCAGCATAGTCGGTTACGACCTGCAACGCTTGGTTTATGATTGCCTCATGTTGCTCTTGGCTGATTTTTCCACGCTTCAACGCTCCGGCCAGATTGCCGGCGATCCGGTCACGCGCGGCTTCGCCGGCTGTCGCGCTCATCTCAAGCATTGTGACAGACAAACCAGACAGCAAGGCCGCCGTTGCAATGCCAGCGCCCATTGTGCCGCCGCCAATAACGCCCATTTTTTCCACGGAACGTGGTTCAACACCTTTGAGCTCGGGCAAATTCGAAACGGCCCGTTCGCTGAAAAAGGAATGGATCATGCCCTTGCGCTGATCCGTTTTCATCAGATCAAGGAAAATTTGACGTTCAGCAGCGCAGCCGTCTTCAAATGATTTCTCAACGCTCGCCTGAACCGCCCGCACACACCAAGCCGGAGAGATTTGGCCGCGACCTTTGGCCAGAATGGCATCAAAGGCTGCATCCCAGTCAATTGCCTCGGGACGATCCATTTCAGAAACGGCGCGGCGGGGCGTATCCGCATCCAAAAGTTCCTGAGCATACGCGATTCCCAACGTTTTTGGGTCACCCTCGCGGATTTCGTCAATAACGCCGAAACCAATCGCTTCTGCGGCACCGACGTGACGCCCAGTTGTCATCACACCCAACGCAGCCTCAACGCCGCTGAGACGCGGCAAACGTTGTGTGCCGCCAGCCCCCGGAATCAACCCAAGATGCACCTCGGGCAGACCTATTTTGGCAGACGGAACCGCCAATCGGTAATGACAGCCTAAAGCGACCTCTAACCCGCCACCCAATGAAACGCCGTGCATTGATGCGATCACCAGCAATGGCGACGCTTCAATGCGGTTTATCAAATCAGGCAAGCCTGGCTCTTGGGGTGGCTTGCCGAATTCGGTGATGTCCGCGCCTGCGAAGAACGCGCGGCCTTCGCCAACAATCAGCGCGGCACGCACGCCCTCGTCAGCTTCGGCCTGATCCATCCGATCCCAAAGCCCCTGCCGCACCGCGGTAGACAGGGCATTCACAGGTGGATTGCGAACCGTCAGTACCGCAATATCTCCAACGCGATCATAACCGATCTTGTCACTCATCGTGATCCTCCCTGATCAAATGTCGCCCCATTCCGGGTCAATTATTTGTCGTCAGGGTATCTGTGCTGTGGATGATTGCAACCAGAACGCGTCGCGCGCGCCGTTACGTCACGCGTTTGTAGATAAAGACCCGTCCCTCTACCGCATCTTGCGGCAACGGTTGCTCTTCGAGAGACTCGAAAAACATCCGATCGCTGGACAGCATGATTCCACCAACTGCCAACATCGGCTCAATAAATGGCGAAATCCGTTGTGCGAATGTCACGTTTTTTTCGGCATTGTGCCCACCTAAATCCGCATGGATTAAACTTGCCGTTGGCCCAAACAGCGCCAACGCCTTGGGTAAGGTTTCGAACACATCGCCAAGAAAGACACGGTCTTCTGGGGGAGTACTGTCTGGATGCGACGCGATTGCCCGTTCAAACACGAATATATCCCGGTCCGACATGATTTCGGTCATATGATGATAGGTTCGCCCATTTCCCAAACCAAGTTCAAAAACGGGTCCTGACATGCCTTGTGTCAGTGCGGCGCCATGGTTCAGGCAGGCCCTTTGCGACACCATTCGATTGATAAAAACATCCAGTCGGCTCATTGCGCCCTCGCTCGTATGTGACACCCCAACATGGCAGCGCTAGCCTCCAAAGTGTAGGCCTTCTTTCACCTTGGTGTCATGTTGTGATCACGTCGCTATGGACGCCCGCCTCTGAATAGGCTTGACTGCAAACGCGTGCATATCCGGCTAGGACGTTGAATGGGACCGCTTTTACATGTTGAAGACCTGAGCATCGGGTTCGGCGATGCCCCACCCGTGGTGTACGGTGTTAATTTTTCTATCGACGCAGGGGAAACTCTTGCGTTGGTGGGCGAGTCCGGATCCGGAAAAACGCTGACCTGTCGATCAGTGTTGCGTATTTTGCCCGGCGCTGCACAATTGCGTACGGGGCGAATCCTCTACAATCAAGCCGATGTACCAACTGACCTCCTTAGCTTATCCAATCGACGAATGCGTGCCATCCGCGGGGATCGCATTTCAATGATCTTTCAGGAACCGATGCGGTCATTGTCGCCCCTTCATAGGATTGGCGATCAAGTATCCGAAGTATTGCGCGTCCATCGCAATCTAAGCACAGCGGAATCCAAGCGTGACGTTCTTGAAACATTCGAACGCGTCGGGTTTCCAGATGCAGAGCGTGCTTGGCGATCTTATCCATTTGAGATGTCCGGTGGGATGCGTCAGCGGGCAATGATCGCAATGGCAATGGTTGCCAAACCTGATCTCCTCATCGCGGATGAACCGACCACAGCTTTGGATGTGACAACGCAGGCGCAAGTTTTGGGCCTGATCAAAGATTTGCAGCGTGACACCGGGATGGCCGTCATACTCGTGACACATGATCTTGGTGTTGTTGCGAACATGGCCGAGAAAGTCGTTGTGATGAACAAAGGGCGTGTGATGGAATCTGGCCCAGCACCCATTGTGCTTGGAGACCCCGCACATGGCTACACAAAGAAATTGTTTGCTGCCGCTCCGATGATCCCTGCCGTCGCCACCCCTGTGGCGCATGAAACAAAGTCCACGGATATTATTCTGGAAATGCAAAATGTTTCCAAGACCTACACGCTTAAATCCGGGGGCTGGCGCGCAGCGGCCAAGGTGCAGGCCTGTCGAGGTGTCGATTTGGTTCTGCCACGCGGAAAGACGTTGGCCATTGTCGGAGAAAGCGGTTCAGGCAAAACGACCTGTGCCCGCATTGCATTGGGGGCCGAACCCCCAGACCAAGGGGGCACGATTACCTTTTGCGCCCGTGAAGGCGGTGAAAAACTGCCTGTTCACGATATGAACCGAGGACAACGTATCGCGTTCCAACGACAGGCGCAGATGGTCTTTCAAGATCCCTATTCATCACTAAGCCCACGCATGCGCATTGGTGAAGCATTGACCGAACCAATGGAAATTCACGCAATCGGTAATCGAGCTTCGCGTCGAGACAAAGCAGCAGAGATGTTGCGTTGGGTTGGATTAAGCCCGGATATGCTGACACGTTATCCTCACGCTTTTTCGGGTGGGCAACGCCAGCGTTTGTCCATTGCCCGCGCTTTAACCTTGGACCCTGCATTATTGGTCTGCGACGAGCCCACATCTGCATTGGATGTTTCCGTCCAAGATCAAATCCTAACGCTGCTCGAACGTATCAGCGAAGGAATGGGGCTAAGTTACTTGTTCATCAGCCACGATCTGGCCGTGGTTAGTCGAATTGCCGACGAAGTTGCCGTGATGCGTCGTGGTGTGATTGTCGAACAAGCAGCGCCCGATACGCTGTTTTACGACCCACAGCATCCCTACACCAAAGCGTTGATCGCGGCTCAGCCTGAGCCTGATGTGAATCGGCCCATTGATCTAGGGCTGGTTGCCAAAGGGGCCGGAAGCCCTGAAAGCTGGCCTGAGCGTTTTCGTATTGACGGCTCTTCTGAACCTGATTTGATTTCTGTCGATCCTGGGCACAAGGTGCGTTGCCATGCATAAACTTTTATGGAGCCTCATTCTTGCCTGCGGGATAGCCTTTCCTGCCAGTGCTGAATTAACTCTGCAGGAAACCGATTACTGGAAGGGTCCGATTTCTCATGGCGATTTGCCAGAGATTTTTGACCGTGTTCCTGATGAGCCGTTGATCGTTGATCTTGAAGCAAAGGGTCGGAACTTCGGCAAACAAGGCGGCACCTTGCGCACAATGGTCACGCGGTCAAAAGATGTCCGTCAAATGGTTGTTTACGGCTATTCCCGATTGGTCGTTTATGATGATGAATACAACCTTGTTCCGGACATCGTTCGCGACTTTGAAGTTACCGATGACAAAGTGTTCACGTTCCATCTGCGCAAGGGGCACCGCTGGTCTGACGGCGCGCCCTTTACGTCAGAGGATTTCCGGTACTGGTGGGAACATGTTGCCAACAACAAGGAACTTAGCCCCGGCGGGCCATCTGGCATTATGCGTCAAGGCGATACCGTTGGCTCCATGCAATTTCCGGATGAACACACAGTCATAGTGTCATTCCCCAAGCCTAATCCGCACTTTTTGCAAACCCTTGCCAGTGCGCGACCTCCGTTTATTTACCGCCCATCCCATTACATGAAAGAATTCCATGTAGACTTTGCGGATCCGGATGAACTGCAGGAAGAAATCGATCGCAAGCGGGTGCGTGGTTGGGCACCGCTGCACAACAGCGTCGACAATATGTACAAGTTCGACAATCCATGGCTGCCAACTTTGCAACCATGGGTCCCGGCCACGACCAAACGCAACAGCACCCGCCAGCTTTTTGAAAAGAACCCGTATTATCACCGAATTGATAAGCGCGGCGTTCAATTGCCTTACATCGATGTGGTGGAATTGAACATCGTGGGGGCCGGGCTTGTGGCCGCCAAGTCCAATGCTGGACAAGTTGATTTGCAGGCGCGTGGCCTTGATTTTCGCGACGTTTCGATCTTGAAAAAAGGCGAGGCAGATGGCGGTTCGTATCGCACCTTCTTATGGGCCAACGGTGCAGCCAGCCAAATCGCAATCTATCCAAACCTGAACTTCAATGATCCGGTTTGGCGGAAAATCATGCGCGATCAACGGTTCAGACAAGCCTTAAGCCTTGGCATTGATCGCCGCATGATCAATCGCGCCTTATATTTTGGTTTGGCAAAAGAAGGTGGCATGACGGCGCTGGCCAAATCACCATTCTTCGCCCCCGAAAACTTGTCCCGCTGGGCCATTTACGACCCAGACAAAGCCAACGAGTTACTGGACCAGATGGGGCTGACCGAACGTGAAGGGTCTGGCCTGCGATTGTTGCCGGACGGACGCCCAATGGAGTTTGTCATTGAGACAGCCGGGGAACGCCAAGAGGTTGAGAACGCGCTTGCGATCATTACCGACACATGGCGCGATATCGGTGTGAAATTGGTCATGCGCCCCCTAGATCGCGACATCCTGCGAAACCGGGTCTTTTCTGGGGTGACGATGGCTGCTGTTTGGTTCGGTTGGGACAATGGCCTGCCACAACCCTACACCCCACCCAGCTATCTTGCGCCCACAGATCAGGTATTCTTTGCGTGGCCAAAATGGGGGCAGCATTACCAAACCGGCGGCCAAGCCGGAGTAGCACCAACATTACCGGCCGCCATGGAATTGATGAGGCTGTCCGAAAAGTGGGACGAGACGCAAGAGACAGAAGAACGATCCAAGATTTGGCAACGGATGCTTGCCATTCATGCCGAAAACCAATTTGGCATTGGAATTCTCGCCGAAGCGCCACAACCCGTCGTCGTTTCCAACCGTTTGCGCAATGTACCTGAATTCGGAAAATGGGCATGGGAACCCGGCGCGCATTTCGGGGTGCATCGCATAGACGAATTTTACTTTGACGATCCCGAGCTCGCGGAGCTTAGCAAATGATGTTCGTCCGCTATGCCGTTTGGCGTCTGATTACGATGTTTATGACCTTGTTTGTCGTGTCGATGCTCGTGTTTGTGATCATCAACTTGCCGCCCGGCGATTATCTGTCCAATCAAATCGCAGAACTGCGCGCCACCGGCCAAGAAGAAGGCGTGGCGCAGGCCGAGTTTTTGCGCAAAGAATACGCCTTGGATCGCCCACTGTGGCAGCAATATATGATCTGGGTTGGCCTTATTCCGGGACCGAACGGGTTTTCCGGCATGTTGCAGGGCGACTTTGGCTGGTCTTTTGAATTTGACCGCCCGGTTTCGGAAATCGTTGGCGATACATTGTGGCTGACTGTTCTTGTGAACGTGTCTGCCGTTTTGTTTGTCTATCTGGTCGCCCTCCCCCTTGGGGTTCTTGCGGCTGCCAAATCAGAAACTTGGGTTGATTACACGGCTGCTTTCGTGGGCTACCTTGGGCTCGCGACACCAAACTTTTTGCTGGCTTTGATCTTGTTCTATTACGGCCATAAATACCTTGGCCTTCCAATTGGCGGACTGATGGCACCGGAATATGATGGCGAAGCCATGTCGATGGGCAAAATGCAGTCTATTCTTGTTCACCTGATCGTGCCCACTTTTGTGATTGGCACGTCTGGCGCTGCTGCAATGATGCAGCGATTGCGGGCCAATATGTTGGATGAACTGTCAAAGCCCTATGTCGAAACCGCGCAGGCCAAAGGCTTGTCACAGACAAAACTGCTCAGCAAATACCCACTGCGCATGGCCTTTAACCCCTTTGTCGCGGATATCGGTAACCTGTTGCCTGCCATGGTCTCTGGGTCGGTTCTTGTGTCTGTGGTTTTGGGTTTGCAAACCATCGGGCCTGCCTTGCTGACGGCCCTCAAATCGCAGGATCAATTCCTTGCCGCTTTCGTCCTCATGTTTGTCGCCTTACTGACCCTCATCGGAACGATGATTTCAGATTTGTTGCTGGTCCTTCTTGATCCGCGCATCCGATACGGAGCGCGCGAAGGATGAGCCAACTGAATGACGGTCGTTACGTTGACGACGCCCCATATGATCCAAATACCGACCTTTCAGCCCCAGATCGTTCCGACATGGATGCGCCGGGGTGGGTCTTGGTCTGGCGTAAATTCAAACGTCACAAACTGGGTCTTATTTCGGGTATTTTTCTTTTCCTCAGCTATCTTTTGCTGCCCTTTGCTGGATTTCTGTCGCCCTATACCCCGAATGAACGCAGTGCGGATCACCTGTACCACCCACCGCAATTCATTCATTGGTGGCATGAAGGGGATTACATTGGTCCCTTTGTCTATCCGACGACCGGCGAAGCGGATCTAGAACAGTACAAATGGACCTACGAGGTAGACAAAACGCGGCCTATGCCGCTGCAGTTCTTCTGCGAACGTGGAAGCTACAAACTGTTTGGATTGTTTGAAACCAGTCGCCATCTCGTCTGCGCACCAGAAGGCGCCACCGTGTTTATTCTTGGATCAGACCGGCTGGGTCGCGATGTCTTGTCGCGCATTCTTTATGGCGCGCAACTTTCGCTGACCGTGGGTTTGATTGGCATAACGGTGTCCTTCATTCTCGGCATCAGTTTCGGCGCTATGGCCGGCTATTTTGGCGGTTGGGTGGATTGGGTCGTAAACCGCTCGATCGAGATTCTGCGATCTCTGCCTGAACTACCGCTTTGGCTCGCCTTATCTGCAGCGGTCCCATCGAATTGGGGGCCGGTCTCTGTGTTCTTTATCATATCCGTCATCCTCGGGCTTCTTGACTGGCCCGGGCTCGCTAGGGCCGTCCGAAGTAAGTTCCTCTCGTTGAGAGAGGAGGAATACGTCAGAGCCGCCGAAATGATGGGAGCCAAACCAGCCCGCGTCATTCGACGTCATTTGCTACCAAACTTCATGAGCCACCTAATCGCATCGGCGACCCTGTCCATCCCGGCCATGATCCTGGGCGAAACCGCTTTGTCCTTCCTTGGCCTCGGATTGCGCGCACCGGCAGTGTCATGGGGCGTGATGCTGAATGATGCCCAGAACTTGGCATCCATAGAAATCTATCCATGGACGGCGATCCCAATGTTGCCGATCATTATCGTGGTTTTGGCGTTTAACTTCCTCGGTGATGGCCTGCGCGACAGCCTTGATCCTTATAAGAGCTAAGGATGGTCCTGACGGCTACGCACTGAGAACGCATCAAAAGGACTGAAAGGCGTATCGCTTTTCAAATACCGATACTTTCGATGGAATGCGGTTGGCTTCGAACAGATCGTAGCCTGTTTTTAGGTTGCTCCAATATGCATACCACCTGTTGTCGCGTTCTTTAGACAGGCGTTCGTTGGTCATCTTGAATGGAAAGGCGTGCACTTGGACATGGCTTTGACCAGCTTGATGCGCGGCCTCCACGATCAAATAGATGTCTTCAATCCCTTCATCCGTCATTGCATAGCACCCCACGGACACGCAATCGCCGTGGATCATCAGAAAACTTCCGCTTCTACCATGGGCACGGTCATATCTATTTGGAAAACCCAGATTGAACGACAGATGATAACTGCTATTTGGATTCATGGCCGCGCTGTCGACTTCATAAAACCCTTCAGGAGACTGATGATCCCCTTCACGCAATTTAGGCCCTAACTCACCTGAATGGTTGCAAATCTCATAGGTATCAAACAACTCAAATGTTTCTTCTGTGCGCAGCCAAACTTCGAGTGCACGTTCTTCTTTGAAAACGCGGATAAATGTCTCTGCTCCTAATTGAAAACCTGCTTGTTCCAATCTTGTGGAAAGATCAGGTCTAACCCGTTCCCGAACTTCTACAATATCCGCAGACGATCCCCAAATGCGCTGCCACACAATCCCTCGGTTCATGAATCCAGCGATCCCGACACCGATCACTGCAATCATCAAAAGACTTCTAAATACCTTATCCATAGGGGAAGGTTACTCCAACGCATGGCTCTTCTCAATTTCGATTATAACGTCCGAAAGGACGCTTTGGTTGGCTTCAATCGCAAATGACTCACGTTCTGACATGCCCACGCGATACTGGGTGTCTGGACACTCATTTGGATCACTCGCATGGTAGTAAAGGTCAAACTTTGCTGAGGTACCTGATGACGGCTTCGATAATTTCCGCAATCCGTGCGCGACCCGTATTTGCACCGTTGGATCGACCTATTTCCACGGCACAGGTTTCGATCCCAAAAGCGCCGCTTGTCCTGTTCGACATTGAAACCCGCGACGGCATTGTTGGACGCAGCTATGTGTTTGCTTACACGCCTTTGATACTGCGCGCTTTGGTGCACTTTGCCGAGGATTTGGCCGATACGTTGATCGGTGAACCCGCCGCGCCACTAGACATCTCGGTGGCGATGTCTGCGCGCTTTACACTTTTGGGGCGTCAGGGCGTCGTTGGCATGGTTCTGGCTGGCATCGGTTTGGCCCTTTGGGACATTGCAGCACAGGCGCGCGACTGCTCTGTCGCGCATCTGTTGGGGGCGGAACATACCCCTATCCAATGTTATGACAGTCAGGGGGTGTTTGTGCCCGGGCGTGATGAACACCTTGTCGAAGACACGCTTGCCCGAGGGTTTCGCGCCGTAAAGTTCAAGCTTGGTTTTGAGACGGCACAAGAAGATTTGGCTGCATTGACGATCATTCGCGACATGATCGGGCCAGACATGCCGTTGATGCTGGACTTCAATCAAGCGCTGACAGCACCAGAAGCCATTCGTCGCATTCGCCTGTTCGAAGACTCGGGTATTAACTTGGCATGGATCGAAGAACCCGTGCCCGCAGAAGATTTCGCCGGTTACCAAACCGTTCGCGCAGCCGTGTCGACCCCGCTTCAATCGGGTGAAAACTGGTGGCATTCTACTGATGCTGCGCGGGCGATCCAAGCCGGAACCACGGATTATGCAATGCCCGATCTGGTCAAAATTGGCGGGATTACTGGGTGGCAACGCACAACTCCCATCGCTCAGGCTGCATCAATCCCCGTTTCGAGTCATCTGTTCATCGAAGCCAGCGCGCATGCATTGGCTGCAACGCCAAATGCGCACTATCTTGAATTTATGGATATTGCAGGATCATTGATGGCCGAACCTTATGCGCTGGAAAATGGTTGCCTAACACCAAAGGGCCCAGGTTTAGGTATCATTTGGGACGAAAAAGCGGTTGCGGCAAATTTGGCGTAATTTCAGACGCTCAGCGCTGCGGTGATCAAATCAACGCTTGGTTTCTGTTCAGCGGGCAAAACAGACTTTGCCTGGACCCATGCATCCAAAAGGCACATGGTCATTTTGAAACACTCAAGGTGACACCATGCAGGATTATGCACAGGCGAAGGTCTTTGACCAAATTCCGGTCATCGATGTCGCCCCTTTGTTAAAGGGACAGGACTCTGCGTCCGTCGCCGCACAAATCCATGATGCCGCGACACAGGTTGGATTCTTTTACATCTCTGGTCACGGTATTTCGCAAAACGTTATCGATCAGGCGTTTCAGACCACAGCTGGTTTTTTCGCCCTTCCTGAGGCGCAGAAATCGACGATCGCGGTAAATCAACATCAAAGGGGTTGGATGGCACAGGGCATGTCGCGTCTGTCAGGGTCCAAGACCCATGATCTGAAAGAGGTGTTTTTCTGGGGCGCTGAAACCGCCTTGGATGCTCCTGACTTACTCGCCGCCAAACCTCTTGTTGCTGCAAATCAATGGCCCGATGCAGTGTTCCCAAAGCTTCGCACGGACATTTCGCCGTATTACGATGCTGTCTGTGACGTCGCACAACACGTCATGTCCGCGCTCGCGCTGAGTCTGAACCAACCTCGAGACCTGTTCGCGCCGGCGTATCAAAAACCTTTGGCCCGTGGTCAGCTTGTCTATTATCCGCCATCCACGGATGAAGACGAAGCCGAGGAACGATTTGGCGTCGCGCCGCACACGGATTTCGGCGTGCTGACATTTCTGCTGCAAGACAACAGTGGCGGGTTGCAGGTGCGTTTACGCTCGGGTGAATGGGTTGCAGCGCCGCCTATTCCGGGCACTTTGGTGTGCAACATCGGCGATCTGCTCCAACGTTGGAGCAATGATCGCTTCCGTTCGACACTCCACCGCGTGATCAACAGATCAAAGGGGGCGCGGTACTCTATTCCGATCTTCTTTGATCCGCAGTCCGATTGTGTCGTTGATCCAAAAGATCTTGGCGTCTCGGAAAGTCAGAGCAAGTACAAACCAATCACAGCCGGGGCGTATATTATGGGTCGTAACAAACAGAGCTTTTCGCAATACAAAGATGACGATTAGGGCTGAGATTTCAGAGCCACACGTTCCACCACCAATTATGCACACGCTTAAAACCTCAACTCACATAAGCGGCGCTTTTCCAGTTGTTCAGCGGTCGTCACCAAATCCATCTGCGGCCTCGGCCATCTCTTCTTCGATCACTTCGCGACTGGCGGCGACGATCTCGTGCTTTTGATGTTCGTCCAGTTCCTCGACCTTGCCATCCGCCAAACGCACTGTGACCTCGCGGTGTGCAAATTTGACGCCTTCGCGTTCAAACAACATGCGGATTTCTTCGTAAACCTTCTTGCGCACAAGCCACTGGTCGCCCGGTTTTGTCATGAACTTGACCCGGATGATCATCGCGCTGTCCTGCATCTCGATCACGCCCTGGGATTTGAGCGGTTGGATAAAGGTGTCACCGATCACCGGATCGCTTAGCAAATCAACACCAAGGTTCTTGATCAGCTTGCGCACGCGTTCGACATCGGTGTCGTAGGTCACGCGCAACGGCAGTTTCATAATGACCCAATCCCGGCTGTAATTCGTGAGGACCTGAATTTCACCAAAAGGTATTGTATGCAGCGCACCCAGGTGATGGCGCAGTTGAAAGGACCGGACAGAGATGTTTTCAACGGTGCCTTTTACACCTCCGACGTCGATGTATTCCCCTTTGCGAAACGCATCATCGAATAAGAAAAACGCGCCTGAAAAAATGTCCCGCACCAGCGATTGCGATCCAAATCCAACCGCGACACCGACGATACCAGCACCTGCAAATAACGGACCTACATTGACGCCCATTTCCATCAACGTGATCAGCGCGATGGTTACGATGATCACGATCAAAATGAAGTTCCGGAACAACGGTAAAAGCGTGGCCAGCCGTGATGCAGAAGACCCGCCGCCTTCGTCGCCTAGCTCGGCTTCTTGAGCGTCGCCTTGTTCTTCGGCGATCTTACTGTCGACCCAAATCCGGAAAACGTTATAAATTATGTACCCGATGAACAGAATGACGATCATGTCCATCATCCGGCCAGACACACTGTCATTCACCATGGCTGTGTCGGGCTGCCATATTTGTATGAAAGCCATGATCCCGGCAACAAACGCAAGGATCCCTGCCACGCGCCTAGCGAGCCCTTCAAAAGTGGTGATGCGCGTCCTCGAGTCCCGAATTTCTTCAGGTGCATGGATATCTGCAACAATATCTTGCTGATCAAGGGCGTTTGCAGCCCGAATAGCGCGCGCACGCGCAAATCCGCGTTCAATAAAGAAATTGATGACGCCATACACAACAATGATCGTCGTCAGTATGCCGTAAGCCCCCGCGATCAGCGGGATATTCGACGGGTTTCCTAGGACCAGATCATAGGTCAGTTCAATCCAGGCAAAGAACAAATATGCATAAGCAAGAGGCAGCCAAAGGGTAGCCATAGTCCGAACCAGCCAAGAACATTCAAACTTTGGTTTGCCACTTATCAACGCGTTGGTAATCGCCGCCCGGTTCATTGCCACCATAATCATATTCAAAAGCATGACCGAGAAAGACATCAACGACGCAAGAAACGCATAGACTTCGTAATTCAGGCCAAGTTCACCTATCCAGATTCCAAACAAAATAGTCGTCGCGCCGATGTTAACAGTTGCGGTTAACCACCAATGCAACAGCTTTGCATCTCGGTCGCTGAACAAGGGAATGCGGTATTGAGACAGGTAGGGTGACAGGATCATGCGCCAGATCGCGGACACAATGCGGCAAACCAGGTAACCGATGTTGATCAATGTCACTGTAAACTGCATTGCGGAATCTTCGAGTGACCCGAAAATCAGCGTGCCCAGCATGTAAGCAACGATCATCGACACGAGTATTCCGACAACGCTCAATACAAACCGGAACACAAGAAAGGGCATCTTTTCGCGGTACCCAACCGGGTTTTCCATAATGCGCGAAACAACAAAATTCTTAACGATACGTTTGCCATACACTTCGTGTTGGAACAGCATCCCAATCGCAAACATCAACAAAGACAACACCAACGCTTCGATAAAGGCCCAGATCGTTCCATCGGGACTGGAACTGCGTAGAATGAACATCACTTCGTTAAAGGCTGCGGGTAAGTTCAGAAGGCGTTCCACCAACGCTGCGCGGAATTCGACAGCGCTGCTTTGTGCTTTCATCAGCGCGGCACTGTCCCTCGCACTATCTGTCACTTCCGGTTCAACTTTGCCCCCTTGCGTGATGATATTCCCGTCGCTGTCGATAACGACAACGCTGACACCATTTTCCGCAGCGGATTTCAGTATTTGATCATAGTCTTGGCCATCCGACGCGCTATCTGTCGACGTAAGAAGAGAGCCCAAACCTTGCGCCTGTGCAGGAAGCATCGGCAGCATTAACATCAGGGTCAGAACCGCGCCCAAACACAAGCGCCACATCTGTACAAACATGTTCCGCCACCTCACTTCGTCTTTTTTCGGCTCAACAATCGATACGCAGGCATACCAACCATTGCAATTCAACAAAACTGCACACACGGCTTCACCATTAGGGGAATTGTTTTACAGGGACTCGTTTTTCCCATCAAACAGGGCCAGATATGGTTTCAAACAAAGGGGACAATCTCTTGGTCGAAGCTAAAAACTCATATATCAAGGCTTGGCTTCCTATTGCCCAAGGGTTCAGTAACAAGGATAACGTTGCGCGGACGCATCGTTTTTTGACTGAATTTGGGCAAATCTTGCAGGCAGGCTTTGGCATCTTTGGTCGGGTGGTATACGAATTGCTGGGCTTCACGTCTCAGACCCTTCATGAAAGGCAGACGTGAGTGACGTGGGTGGAAGGAATAGAAATGGGCAAGACTGTTGCAGCCCCTGGACTCGTGCGGTCAACTTGGCCGCGGCGTGTGATGCTCTATAGCCATGACACCTTTGGCCTTGGACATTTACGCAGATCGCGCGCAATTGCTGCCGCGCTGACACATTCGGGCGTCGCAACATCTGCCATTATCCTAACCGGTAGTCCGGTCGCTGGACGGTTTACGTTTCCTGAAAGCGTGGACCACGTGCGTTTGCCAGGCGTAAAAAAACTGGCTGATGGGTCTTATGCCAGCCAGTCTTCTGGCACAGATATCGAAGAAACAACTGCGCTGCGCTCCGGGATCATTCAATCAACGATCGACCAGTATGAACCTGACATGTTGATCGTAGATAAAGAACCAACCGGCTTTCGCGGCGAACTGCTTCCTACGCTTGAAACGTTGGCCCATCGTGGTCGAACCCGTCTGGTTCTCGGTCTGCGTGACGTGTTGGACGAACCCGAAGTCTTGGCCGAGGAATGGGCCCGCAAGGGTGCAATCGAGGCGACCGAGCAATTTTATGACGAACTTTGGGTTTATGGGCCACGGTCTGTTTATGATCCGACAATTGGTTTGCCGCTGTCGGCACAAGTGCGAAAACGCATGCATTGGACAGGGTATTTACGGCGCGAAATCGTCGATGCAGCGGATGTGCCTAACGAACCTTATATTCTTGTGACACCTGGCGGTGGGGGCGACGGCGCTGCGATGGTCAACCTTGTCCTTTCAGCTTATGAACAGGACCCGACCCTTGGGCCAAAGGCGATGCTCGTTTACGGCCCGTTCTTGTCAGGCGACACACGGGTCGAATTCGAAGCGCGCGTTGCGCGGCTGAATGGTCGCGTCATCGCTGTCGGGTTTGAAAGCAAAATCGAAGCATTATTCGCCGGGGCTGAAGGCGTTGTTAGCATGGGCGGATATAATACGTTTTGCGAGGTGTTGAGCTTTGACAAGCGCGCGGTCATTGTCCCGCGTACGACTCCCAGATTGGAGCAATGGATTCGCGCCAGCCGCGCCGAAGAACTGGGTTTGGTTAAAATGCTGGACGAAAAACGTGACGGATTGACCCCGCAAACCATGAGCACCATCATTCAAGGCCTTCCTCACCAACGCAAACCCTCTGATTCCGGGGCCGACGGTCTGTTGGATGGGCTTAATGTCGTGATCGAACGCACGCGTCAGCTTGTTGCTGACCGGATTCATCCGGCGGCCGAATGACTTCACAAAAACCGTCTCTTGCCGTTGTCGTCAAAGGATGGCCGCGACTAAGCGAAACTTTCATTGCCCAAGAACTCGTCGCTCTTGAAGAAAGCGGCCAGGATTTTGACATCTGGTCCTTGCGTCATCCTACAGACAAGAAGACTCATCCGCTTCATGCACGCCTTCAGGCACGTGTTTTTTATCTGCCAGAATATCTTCGTGATGAACCTGCCCGTGTCTTTCAGGCCTTGTGGTGGGCTGTTCGCCAGCGTGGCTTTTTACGCGCCTTCAAGACGTTCTTGCGAGACCTAAACCGCGACCGGACCCGCAACCGTGTCCGCCGATTTGGGCAAGCCTGTGTATTGGGCCGCGAAGGGGCAGACAGTTTGCAGGGGCTGTACGCGCATTTTTTGCACACACCTTCGTCCGTCACCCGATATGCCGCCATTTTGCGTGCGCTGCCTTGGAGCTTTTCGGCCCACGCCAAAGACATCTGGACATCCCCCGACTGGGATTTGCGCGAAAAGCTATCCCCGGACCATAACGGCGCACATTTTGGTGCGACTTGTACGCAGTTTGGTGCGGAACATTTGCGGTCGCTGTCTTCGGGTACGGATGTTGATCTTGTCTATCACGGTCTTGATTTGTCCCGTTTTCCCGATCCGCCAGAAAGGGCAAAACGGTCATCCGACGCGCCATTTACGTTGTTGTCGGTCGGCAGGCTTGTCGAAAAGAAAGGCTTTGACCGTTTGATTGCGGCCTTTGGCCTTTTACCCGAAACGCTAAACTGGCGGTGGGTTCACATCGGCGGCGGCACCTTGGCGCAAGATATGAAGACTCTCGCCGCAGAAACGGGTGTTGCGGATCGCATCGAATGGCTTGGTGCCTGTGATCAGCCGCAGGTCATTGAAGCCATGCGCAGTGCCGACTTGTTTGTCCTGCCAAGCCGTATCGCCGACGATGGCGATCGCGATGGTCTGCCCAATGTGCTGATGGAAGCTGCTTCACAAACCTTGCCCATCCTGTCGACACCAGTGTCCGCCATTCCCGAATTTATCGACGATGGCGTGCACGGTCTTTTGCGATCAGACACGCCTACGGACATCGCGGCTGGCATCATGCAAATCGCCGATGATCCCACGCTTGGCCCATCTCTTGCGGAACAGGCATTGCAGCGTCTACGGTCACATTTCATGATGCATCCAGGCATCGCACATTTGGACCAACGCCTGAACGCGATGACCAAGGAGACTGCTGAATGAAGGTTGCATTTTACGCACCTTTAAAAGACCCACATCATCCGGTGCCATCCGGCGACAGGACCATGGCGCAGGGCCTCATTCAGGCGTTGGAACTTGGCGGGCACCAAGTGGATCTGACCAGCGAATTGCGCGTCTTTGACAAAATGGGCGAACCCGACATTCAAGACGCGTTGTTCCGCACTGCAGCCGATGAATCTGCACGACTATTGGCGGATGTTCGGGCGCAATCTTGGTCGGCATGGGTGACGTATCACAACTATTACAAAGCGCCCGACCTGATCGGCCCGGTTGTCGCCCGCATCCTGAATATCCCCTATTTTCAAATCGAATCCACGCGTGCGAAAAAACGATTGAACGGCCCTTGGTCGCAGTTCGCCATAGCTGCTGAAGCGGCATGTGACGCCGCGCATACGGTCTTTTATCTGACCGAACGTGACGCCGAAGCCCTGCGCCGGGATGCGCCAGATGGCCAAAAACTGGTCCACCTAAGACCGTTCCTCGCTCAGCCCGATCTGTCGCCAGACAGCACCCGAGACGGTCCGATGCTTGCCGTTGGAATGATGCGGCATGGGGACAAATTGGCGTCTTATGCATTGATCGCGGAAACCCTTGGACAACTGACCGGGGACTGGCAGCTTGATATTGCCGGGGACGGTGCTGCGCGCCCCGAGGTCGAGGCGATGATGTCGCGATTTGGCGACCGCGTTCGTTTTCTTGGGCTTCAGGACAACGTCGCGCTTACCCAGCTGTATTCCAAAGCCAGCCTTCTTTTTTGGCCAGGAGTGAATGAAGCCTTTGGCTTGGTGTATC
>JBDWGM010000159.1:0-7995 GCA_039975755.1 Paracoccaceae bacterium
TTGGCAGGCGTGGCGTTCACATCCAGATCAAGACCGATGGCTTCGGCTTCCTCCAACATACGCCGTAAAACGCCAGCGACGGCTTGATTGCATTCCGCCGGACCATTGCCACCAGAAACAAGAAGGGAAATTGGTATGTTCTGTGTCATGTCCGATCTCCATTTCGTGTTTTCTTGAAGGTCAAAAGCGGATGGAACTTAGCCACTGATTTTGCGGCCTCCATTGTGTCCAGATCGGCCACCACGCTTTGCGCTGACTTGTAGGCCAGCGGCGCTTCTTCGATCAAAAGATCACGATCTTCGCAAAGGACACGACCGCCAAAAGGCGTGCGCTGCATGGCTTCGATATCTGATCGTTTTGATCGTACCCGGCCATACATAGAAGATCGATCATACCGGCGACCTGCGCCATGCGCCGTCGACATCAAGGCATCTGGATGGTGCATCGAGCGCAAAAGATAGCTGGGTGTCGCCCGTGACCCCGCCAGCGGAACGAGGCGAGAGACATCACTCGCCGCTCCTTTGCGGTGCAGCCAGCCGTCGCAATCCCGCGACAACAGATTATGCGGTGCATCGACAATCATTTGCAGATCCCCACGCAATGCTTCGGCGGCACGTTCGGCGATGATCTGACGGTTCAGGCTGGCCCAAAGAACCGCATTGTCATGTCCTTGAACATAGTCCGCAGTGGCCTGATCATCGGGATCCATCCCTGAATATGCGCCCTGCGGGACAGAGCCCAGAATAGCATTTCCAAAGCCGCGTGACCCCGAGTGGACAAGCAAATAGGTCGTGGTTTTATCGAGGCCTAAGTCAGCCTCGCAATCGACCAAGGTTTGCACCTCGCAAAAGTGGTTGCCGCCGCCAATCGTGCCAAGAGAGGTCGGAAACAGGTCCGATTGAAGGCCAACCTCTTCGAGGCGACATCCCGTATCGTCCGGTACCGGTTCGTTCAGCACGCGTATCCGACGCAATGCCTTTTCCATCTTGAATTTGCGCAAAGGCAAATCAAGCTGGAACAACGACATGCCACAGCCGATGTCGTTGCCGATCAACTGCGGAAAGACGCGGTCCGCCAATATGGCACAGCCAACAGGCCCGTATTTTCCGGGGTGCAGGTCAGGAAAGGCCGCAATTTTGCGGACGCCGGACCATCCCGCGACCTGTTCAAGCTGGTGTTCAGCACGACCTTCGATCCAGGCCGCAGTTGTATAGAATTTAGTGATGGAGCAGTCGCCGATCATAGCAGACATGCGTCCATCCAAGACAGAATTGCCCATGGAGTAATACCTAATATTCGTAGTGTAGATGTGCTGACGCCGAGGTCAGCAAGTAAGATCACACGAGGCCGGTTTTCGGCTTAAGCGTTGATCTGCCCCTGAAGGGCGGTGCGATGAATAGTCATGTCTTGCCCTTTCTTGGCTGGGGTTACGAATTGGGTCTCACGGACCTGATGGAGCGCTCTCCTAGGCTCGGGTTTTGATTCCCGCAAACAAAATATTGCCCAGATCAGAGCGTGTTGCGTTAAAGCAACAGGCAACCAATGGCCCGCCTTTAGCTTTGGCAAGCCGCCCAATCTAACCCGAATTTCTCGAGGTACTTGCGCAGCCTGTCGGCATCGTTCTTGCTTGTCTTGGCGGCGCGAGACGCTGCAAACAGAAGACGACCCGCCGCGCTCAAACTGGCACTTTGCTTGCAAACGCGGATGACAGCAGCCAATTGAACGCGGTCGAATTCATCAATGTTTGACGCCTCTTCCCCCAAATGATCTGCGATCAACTGCATGTCTGGATCACGGCTAGCATGATGCCATGTTGCCGATAAGACATCGATCTCGGTCATGACCATCTTATGGGTGATCCGCCCACGCGGGGCCAAGGTGCATAAACGCTGGACCGAGGCGCTGAGGTCTCGAAAATTGCCAAGCCAATGCGTCCCCGGATCCGTGGCGAATTTTTGATAGGCCGCCTGCGCATCCGCGTTAAAAGTGATCCGGCTTCCCAGTAACTTCTCCACGCGGTCCATCTCAAACGCGATATTGGGCGCAATATCTTCCGGCCGGTCCCGCAATGCGGGCAGTGCAAAGGTCCAAAGGTTCAAGCGGGCAAACAAATCGGCGCGAAAGCGACCGCGTGCCACCATTTCCGCTAGGTTCCGACCAGCACCTGCAATCAGGTGAAACCGGCTGGTGACCTCATAATCCGACCCGAGGGGAAAGTACTTTCCCGTTTCAATTGCGTGCAAGATCATGGCCTGTTCATCCAGACCCAACTCATCAATCTCATCCAAAAACAACACGCCGCCATCGGCTTCTTGCAACAAGCCGCGCCGATCGGCGCCAGCGCCCGTGAAAGCCTGTTTGCGGTGACCAAAAAGCGTGGACATTGCACGCTCCCCTTTAAGGGTCGAACAATTCACGTGAACCAGCCGGCCTTTGATCCTGCGGCGTTGAAGCTTGAGTTCATAAAGTCGCGCGGCAAGGTCCGATTTGCCGGTCCCTGTCGGGCCCATCAGCAACAAAGGCGCATCAGAGTTGGACGTCACAACCTCCATCCGGTCGATCATCGCGTTGAACGCTGCGTTTCGTGTATTAATACCCCCTTTGAGTAAGGTGTTGTATTCTTTACTGACCAAGTCAAAGCGTTGTTGCAGCGCATTATAGCGTGACAGATCAAGATCCACGACTTGCAGACTGCCGGGGCCATCGTCTTCGCGACGCGGCGGTCCCGTCTGGACCAGCTTTGCAGGGATATGCCGGGATTCAGCCAGCAAAAACCAACAAATCTGGGCAACATGCGTGCCGGTGGTCAGATGAATATGATAATCTTCGCGTTCATCGTCAAAGCCATAATCCCGCGCGAAATCGAACATCGCGCCATAGACTTCCTCAAAATCCCAGGGATCGCGGATTTCCATCTGTTGAAGCAAAACTTCGGTTTGCGGGCTGACGGCTTCAATCGCTACTTTGATATTTTCCGCCAAACCGTTCCATCTTCGGCTGTGGATCAGTTCAAATCGATCCACCGGAAAATCGGCATGTTCCACAAGTTGAACTGATGGGCGCCAGCGACGGCGTTTTCCCGCATCAAGATTCGTACCCAAAAAGCCAATGACGACGTTTTTCTTCATAGCCCTATACATACCGATAAATTACGATAAAATTCAATACTATTATTTACCAACAATTTTCGAAGATCGAGATTACTTCAACTAAATCAACCACTTAAACGTATTTCATTTTTTCTTCCTGTTGTGGCGAAAACCGGCGAAAACATCCTCACAAACCAAGTGAAGGACGAAAGAAATGGCAAACAAATCCGTGTTTGCATCAATCAAAGGCCGGTTGCTTCCCGCAACCAATACCCAAAACGCTGCGGGTGCACCGGCCTACCGATATTCAGATGCACATGCCCTGGCCCAAGTCGCGATGACTGGGACTTTTGGTGCAACTTATTACCAAGACTCGATGCAGGAACTGTCCCGCACGTTGGAATTGGCACATAAGGTTGATCCGTCATTTCTGGCGCAAACGGCCGTCTATACCCGTAAGTCCGGGCATATGAAGGACATGCCGGCCCTGTTGCTGGCGGTTCTGGCGGGGCGTGACCCGATCTTGTTTCAATGTGTCTTTCGGCGTGTTGTGGACAACGGCAAGATGCTGCGGACGTTCGTGCAGATCATGCGATCTGGGCAGACGGGACGTAAATCGCTTGGCTCTGCGCCAAAGCGGATGGTGGCAAACTGGCTGAATGATGCGTCCGACCGGATGCTTTTGCAGGCTAATGTTGGCAACGATCCGTCCTTGGCGGATGTGATCAAGATGGTGCACCCAAAGCCGGGTAACAAAGCACGCGAAGCTTTGTTTGCTTGGATCATAGGGCGGCCAAGTGATGTCGCGTTGCTGCCGCAGCCTGTGCAGGATTTCTTGCGGTTTAAGGAAACCGGCAAAGGGTCTGTTCCAGACGTTCCGTTTCAGATGCTGACGCAGCTGGAGTTGTCCACGAAACACTGGGCAAAGATCGCTAAAGACGCATCGTGGCAGATGACCCGTATGAACCTGAACACGTTTCAGCGTCATGGGGTGTTGGCCTTGCCAAAGATGCGGGCGCATATCGCGGCCACCCTGCGTGATCCTAACAAGATCGCGAAAGCGCGGGTGTTCCCATACCAGTTGATGACCGCCTATCAGGCGTTGTCTGCTGATATGCCGGTGGAAATCCGGGATGCGCTGCATGACGCGATGGAGCTTTCGGTGCGCAACGTACCGCGCTTGCGTGGTCAGGTCGTGGTTTGCCCGGATGTATCCGGGTCCATGTCTGGCGCTGTGACTGGTTTCCGTAAAGGCGCCACAACAGCGACGCGTTTTGTGGATGTGGCAGGCCTCGTTTCTGCGGCGATCTTGCGCCAAAACCCATCGGCAACAGTGTTGCCGTTTGAGGTGAAGGTGCGTGATCTGCGGTTGGAGCCACGCGACACGATCCTGACAAACGCCGCGCGTTTGGCAGAACAGTGGGGCGGTGGAACAAACTGTGCGGCTCCGCTGGATTGGTTGCTGGCAAAGAGACGTGCGCCCGATCTGGTGATCATGGTGTCGGACAACCAATCCTGGGCGCATGCCGCCTACGGGAACAACGGGACGGCGATGATGCAAGCGTGGGAGAAGCTCAAAAAGCGGAACCCAAAGGCCAAACTGGTCTGCATCGACATCGCCCCGTACGGGACGACACAAGCGAAAGAACGCGACGATGTTTTGAACATCGGTGGGTTCTCGGACACGGTCTTTGACCAAATCGCAGCTTTCGCGAGCGGCGAGATGGGCCCAGACCACTGGGTCGGCCAGATCGCGGCTGTCGAGGTCTAAATCATAGGGTCAGGCGGAATGCCTGTGGGACTACATATCCAAATGTCCCGTCTCACGGATTTCTTGTCCGCCTGGCCCAACCTAACGAATACAGGCGCGAAAACGCCAACCAATTGGAACGAATTGAAAGGATTGAACCCGGCGAATGCTGGTGGAACTACAGCTAACAAAACCCCGAGATGCAGGTAGAAATCCTGCCACCGCCCTGCGGTGTAGCTCAAGTGCCAGAGCGCGGTCGATACGTTTCGCCCCACCCTTGTCGCCGGAACCGACACACAAAGCTTGGCAAATGCCGATGGAACTACATTACGGATGATGTCGCGGGTTCGAGACCCGCCATCGCAGCCGGGACATCCGGAGCGATGTAGCTCAGTAGGTAGAGCGCGTCCCCTTCAGATGTTTCATCAAACCCTTGTTGCCAAGGCCAAAACACCCTGACGAATGCAGAAGGAACTACATTGCACCCCCGATGGGGATCATCCGAGAAGGTTCGATTCCTCTCCTTGCAAGCGCCCAGACGGAAAACCATTTCTGCGGAAATGGGGGCGGGACCCCAAACTGTTTCTTTCACCATTGTCGTCAGGGCAAAACACATCCGGCAAATGCTGGTGGAACTACATCTTGTCGCGGGTTCGAACCCCGCCCCGTAAGGGTAGCTCAGTTGGTAGAGCCGATACCGTTTCGCCGATCCCTTGTTGCCGGACCCGAATTACCCCCTGGCGAATGCTGGTTGGAACTACATTGTGGATGTCGAGGTCGTGGGTTCGAATCCCACTCCTGCTACCATGGCGGGATAGCTCAGTTGGTAGAGCGCGTAACGTTTCACCCTTTCCTTGTCGCCAGGGACCAAAATTCAGGGATTAGCTCAGGCTGGTTAGAGTGCCGCACTTGGACTGCGGAGGTCGGAGGTTCAAATCCTCCATTCCTGACCAAACGAAATATGCAGGAGGAATGCCTGTGGGACTACATTGGATAAATGCGTGTTCGAGTCGCGCCGAACCAGATGCCAACGCATTTGGGGGAAACGTCTCACAATCACTTGTCCTCCACCAGAGATTTATTCGGCTGTAGCTCAGTGGTAGAGCGCCTGACTGTTAATCAGGATGTCGTAGGTTCGATCCCTACCAGCCGAGCCAAAATTGGAAGGAAACAACCGGGGGAATGCCCGTGGGATTACATCGTCTTGAAAACGTCGCGGAAACGCATCTCACGTATCCTTGTCCCTCGGGATCATAGTCGGAAATGCCTGCAGGATTACAGGTAGACGCAGCCCTTCATGGGTGGGACCTCGGGCCCGTGCTGGTTCAACCCCAGCCCAGAGCAATCTGGTGGCGGAAATTCATCCTGCACATCCTTGTTCTGAATATGGTTTGGTTTGAGAGTGAAGAAGATGACAGCGAACAAAGACATATCTCGGTTTGATGCCGCATGGCAGGCTGCAAATGGCAAGCTTGATTTATTTGCGCCGTCATTGTTTGAAGCGCGTCGCAAGCTGTTAAGCCCACAACAAGTGGCCCAGCTTGATCAGCCATTTCGAGGCAAAGCGTATCATACGCCAGTGCGAGCTGCTTCTGGATTAACATCGTGGTTTACCAAATCCGGACGTGCTGATCCGGACACGAAATTCGCCAAAAATCCAAACTTAGCATTGCTTGCGATACATGCCGCTGACGGGCATCTGCGCGAATGCGCCGTAAAGCTCGCACCAATGGATGACACCGCTGCGCTAACAGCGCTTTTGTTGCGGTGTAACGATTGGGCGGCCCCTGTGCGCACAGCCGCGTTTGCCCGACTTGAGGCGGTTTTGCCAAGACTGTCTCAGGCCGACTTGGTTCCGCTTTGCCTTTTTGTATTGGATCGCGTGACCCGTTGGGAACGTGGCGGTGCCGACGCAGCCCAGATGTTCGCAGCGCTTCGTGATTGGCCGATAATTGTCAAAACGGCGTTTCTGGAAACCACAACCGGGCCGTTGGCGCGATCGTTACGGCAGCTTCTGCGCAGTCCTGACTATGATTGGGCTTTGCCGGAACTGGCGCTGAATGCGCGATCGGCTTTTGTTCGTGCCGTTGCCGTCGAAACTTTGCTGACTGGACACGCCCGTTGGACCGAAGGCTATGATTGGGTCTGGCATGACAAGGTCTTTAACCTGCGTCGCAAAGTTCCGCGTCGTTGCAAGCGTGTGGTAGAGGTATCATCGACAACCCGTGCGATGGTGCTGCGCCACGCCGGCCAAGACCAAAGCGCCAAACTGCGTAGTCTGGCCGCTGATTATCTGATCACGGTCGGGGCACCTGAAGGCGACAAATTGGTCACCTTGCTGGCCAACGACAAGGCCAAGACCGTGCAAGATCGCATGGCGTTTTATCACAAGAAATGGGCCGGAAATCCGTCCGCCCAAGAAAGTTAAGAAGATGACAAACAAAGAGAAAAAACACCTCCAGAAGGTCAGTAAGCTATTGGCGCAGGTTTTGCGCCACACACCTGAGCAGCTTGACCTAACACCCGATCCGGAAGGTTGGGTGATGGTGGATGTGTTGCTGGCGGCATTGGCCGATCACGACCTGAAGACAAGCCAAGATCAACTGATCGAAATTGTGCGGACCAGTGATAAAAAGCGCTTTACCCTATCGGAGGCGGGCGACCAAATCCGCGCGGCTCAAGGGCATTCGATTGCCGTTGATCTGGGCGTGGCCGCGATTGAACCGCCCGCCCTACTCTTCCATGGCACAGCAGAGACGACCGTCTCGGCGATCATGTCCGACGGTCTACACCCGATGTCTCGCCAGCAGGTGCATTTGTCAGGGGATCACCAAACGGCTCTTAAAGTTGGGGCACGCCATGGTGCACCGGTGATCTTGAATGTGGCCGCTGGGGACATGCACCGCACGGGACATGCCTTCTATCAAGCCGACAATGGTGTCTGGCTGACGGATCATGTGCCCGCGCAATATTTGAAAATTGAAGAAAGCGCTGACAGTTCAGCGGATGAAGAGAACACAATGAAACAGAATGAGACACAAACTGAGACACAGACGGAAATCACAGGTGAAACGCTCAAAGCTTGGGGTCATATCCCCGGCAAGGACTTCAGCCGCCTTTTGGAAATTGCCCAAGCGGGGTTAGCCGCAGGTTACA
>JBDWGM010000160.1:0-5138 GCA_039975755.1 Paracoccaceae bacterium
CGGCAGGGGTTCCGATCGTTGCACAAATGCGCCCCGGTGTGTCGGATGTCGTGCACAGCGATCTGGTCGATATTCAAGGTGGCCCCAAAGCCATGAGCGCACGTTTGGCCCAACTGCTGGCGGATGACGCAGAACGCAATGCGGCCGGGCAAGCCGCACGCCAAGCGATTGTAGAAAACCATCTGTTAGGGGCGGCGGCAAAGACGCTGACGGATGCTATTCAGGCCGCAAAATGACGCGCATCGCTCTTTTGCGGCACGGGCATACGGCCTGGAACCGCGCCGGTCGTATTCAGGGCCGCACGGATATCCCGCTTGATGCCGACGCACGCGCTCAACTGGCCGAATTCAAATTACCGGCCCCGTGGGACACCGCAAAAATTGTCAGCAGCCCCCTGTCCCGCGCCACAGAAACTGCGTTCATCGTGTCTGGTCACTCTGCCCAAATAGAACCTGATTTGGTCGAAATGGATTGGGGCCAATGGGAAGGACAGCACGGTGCGGACTTAAAGAAAGTCCCCGACAGCGGATATACCGATATCGAACTCTGGGGATGGGGCTTTTGCCCCCCCGGTGGCGAAACACTGGTTGCATTGCGGGACCGCGTTCTGACATGGGCTGCAACCTGCCAAGGCGATACCGTCGTGGTCAGCCATATCGGCGTCATGCGGGTATTGCTTGCCGTTGCAACGGGCTGGGATTTCGAAGGCCCCGCCCCTTTCCGGATCAAGAGAAATCGCCTGTATGTTCTGGAACACGAAAACGGCACATGGCGCGCCGACCCCAACCCGGTCCCCTTATCCGAGAATGCGTCATGCGCGCCGTAATCGTCGTCACTCACTTGCTTGGCACGGGGCATCTGTCCCGCGCAATGACGCTGGCACGCGCGTTTGCAGATGCCGGACATACACCTGTCGTGATCTCTGGCGGCGTTCCCGCCCCGCATCTTATGGATGCAACGATCAAGCATGTGCAATTGCCACCTGTACGGTCAAACGGAGTAGATTTTTCCAAACTTTTGACCCCTGACGCCCAAGTCGCGGATGCGGGTTACTTGGCGAACCGCGCATCACAATTGCTGAATGCAATTGATGACGTGCGACCTGACGTTTTGATCACTGAGCTGTTTCCATTTGGCCGCCGCATTTTGCGCCGCGAATTCGAAGCGTTGCTTGAACATGTCCAAAACCGGACACCGGTCTTTGCCTCTATCCGGGACATTCTCGCGCCTCCGTCCTCTCAGAAAAAAGCCGACTATGCGGATCGGATGATCGCCCAATATTATCAAGGTGTTTTGGTCCATGGTGACCCAGAGATTGCGCCACTTGGCCTGAGTTGGCCTGTCACCGAGCAGTTGGCTCCGATGCTGCGATATACTGGGTTTGTGGCATCAGAAGCAACGAGTGCGACGTCAGGCACACGTTCCGGCGTTTTGGTCAGCACGGGCGGCGGTGGCGTTGGGGATAACGTGTTCGAAGCGGCCATGCGTGCGGCGCGTGCCATGCCCGATCTCGCTTGGCGTTTTCTTGTGGGTGGAGAACCTGAACGGGTTGCACGCTTTGCCGCTTTGGCCCCGGATCATGTGTCTGTTGAGGGGTTGCGGGACGACTTCCAAACCATCCTTGCGCATTCCGCAGCCAGCATAAGTTTGGCCGGATACAACACCACTTTGGATCTTCTTCAAACCGGCACACCCAGTGTTTTGGTGCCCTTTGACAAAGGAAACGAAGTTGAACAAGGCTTGCGTGCAAAGGCATTGTCAAACAGACCGGGTATCGAAGTCTGCACCTCGGACAAACTGGAAAACCTTTCCGATTACGTGCAACGGGCATTGGCCGCAGGACCGCAGCCGCCAAGGGCGAGAAACATGGATGGTGCTGCCGAAACCGTAAGGATTGTTGCGAATGCCTTATGATTTCTCGCCCTTAAAGGCTGAATTGAAGTTGTGTCGCGAAGCCGACATGGCGATCCCAATTTGGTGGCGTGACGACGACGCAATCCGCGCAACCAAAGAGCTGGACCAGCTTCTTACACTCGCCGATGACGTGACCTGCCCGGTTCATCTTGCCACGATACCCGCATTTGCAGATCACAGTCTGGTCCAGGCAACCGACGATCGACTTGCGCACATCCTTGTTCATGGTTGGGCACACGCAGATTCCAGTTTGCCCGAAGCGAAAAAGTCGGAATTCGGACGTGTTCGGGCCGACGTGTTTTATGATCTGGAACGCGCACAGCATCGCATGTCCCGAATGTTTGGTGCCCGTGTTTGGCCCATGTTTGTCCCTCCATGGAACCGCATCGCTTTGCCTGTCCTTCAGCGTTTGCCGGAATTTGGGTTTTCTGCGGTTTCAGCATTTGGCCCGCGCGGCGAACCCATTGCCAACTTGGCTCAAATCAACACGCACATTGATCCGATCTTTTGGCGCGGAACCCGCGACTTGCAAGATCCCGACCTCTTGATCGAACAAACCGTTCAAGTGCTACAAGATCGCCGGGAGAAAACAGCAGATGCCAACGAACCTCTTGGGCTTTTGACACATCATCTTGTTCACACTTGCGCCATTTGGGATTTCAGCCGCGCTTGGATTCTTGAGATGCTAGGCGGCGGTGCACATGTGTGGGAACACGACCAAAAAGGAGATTGGCCATGAGCCGTCTTGAATCCATGCGCCGTCGACTGACGGCTCAAATCGACGGGCTGAACTGGGCTATTGAACAGGTGTCAGACATCCAAGGTGATATTCTGGACCTTGGGCTTGGCAACGGTCGAACCTATGACCACTTGCGTGAATATGGTGGGAACCGCCGGATTTGGGTGATTGATCGCATCTTGAAATGCCACCCCTCATGTATCCCGCCGGAAGAAGACTTCTTGGAAGGCGAAGCAGAGCCCATGCTCGATCGACTTGCCAAGAACGGCCCATGTGTTGCCTTGGCCCATTATGATTTTGGCCGAGGCATAAAAGAAGAAGACGTCGCCGAAGGTGCAAAACTGTCCCCATTTATCGCGCAGGTTATGGTGCCGGGGGGGCTCATTGTGTCTCAGCAACCCCTTACAGGCTTCACTCAGATCACTGGACCGATCACAATCGACCCAGAACGCTATCTGTTTTATAAGTTCTCTTGAATAGTTAACACATCCCATGCCAACCTGCGCTCAATGACGTTGCACCTATGCGACGCGAGATCAGGGAGTACTTTTTTATGCGCATAACTTGCGTTCTTGCGGCGCTTTTGGCCGCCTCTACAGCGACGGCTGAACCGCTTAAACTCGAACTGGCCGATCCACAGCCAAGTGACCTTAAGCAAGGTTTGGCAGTGAAATACGCAGACGCCAGCGTCCGAACTTTGAGCGAAGCGGCACAACATCTAGATGGTGCGACGCCCGGACAACCTCTTGAAGGGCTCGATTATCGCGACACAGCAGAGGGCGACGCCACGCTCACATCCGGGAAAGCGACTAAGGTTGTGGCCGGAATCAACGGCTTTGTCCGCTTCGAAGAAGCCGGTACATACGTTATGGATTTCCTGAGCAATGACGGATTGCAAATGACAATTGGCGGCCAAGAGGTCGTTTATTTGGACGGCGTACACCCCTGCGAAGCCAGCGAAGAAGTCGAAGTCAGCGTTCCTGAGGCAGGGTGGTATGCCCTAGAAGCCCTTTATTTTCAACGCAAAGGCTCTGCTTGCCTTCACATGCGCGCAGGCATCGGTGAAGCGGATTGGATGCCCAACGAAGCTTTTGGGTATTAAAAGTTGACGCTACGTCATGCAGAATAACATTTGGGGTTTGCGGGTTATCCAATTATGAGACGCACAGCGATGCAATCTATGCGTCTTAGTTATTTGAGTATGAGTGACAACGCTCGACGCGATACGCGTCGAGCGTTTTTTATTGCCAAGGCTAAATAGGCGCCCACGCGATATATAGTTGATTTGAAGGCATACCCGCGCTACATCCTGAAATACAGGTGCATTCAGACGCGGAATTGCATACTCTGACGACGGGGCTCGGTTCTAGAACGGGGCCCCGTTTCTCGTTCAGACATGCTCGAAAATAGAATAAGGCGCCAGGTGCTCAGACGCGGTCTTTGCATTAGCCCGAAGGCCACCCTGACGCCTTACTGGAAATACATTCCCTTGCGGTCCTGCCTTTCCAATACTACCATATCTTGCGATCTGGCAGCTGTGCCGCTTTGTCTCCAAAGATCCTCCACGACGATCACGTATGTCTCCGAAAATCCACCGTGACCCGCATCGTCCCTATTGAAACTGCTCCGATCTGATGACTTCTATGAATTCACCCGATCCAGCTTGCTTCCCCTTAGTTTTCAATGACTTACTAGTTGCCTAATCTGCCTTTGATCCCCTCAGAGGGCCTTCTGCGTCCCGCTCAAGTTCTTGCGATCCCTTGCGATATCCTTAGCGTGCGCCAGCCCACTGCCCCCACGCAACAAAAAAATGCACGGCGCCCAACATTTCTTGGGGATAACATACTGTATTTACTTATGAATATCCTGTGGGTAACCAAATTTTAACCATGAGTTGCAACAGCTTGCCGCAAGGCAGCGAAACGCAAGGCTCGTTCGCACGCAATTCCTGCTTAATCTGGGGTTTCCCCAACGAACGCCCTGTTCACGGATACGAATCATGACAACGCTAAGGTGTCAAAGACAGCTTTGAACGCCCAAATCCAGCTTTCGTAACCGGTCTTTTTCCGCGTGTTTTCACGCCTAAATCGCCAAAGCCAGCTTTCGACGCCCAAAGCCGTCTTTCAGATCCCAACCCGGAGACGTGACAATGCGCCGCCCCGAAATTCGCAAAATAAACTCGAAAACCTTCGTTCAACATTTTGGACAAGAGATCAAATTTGTCACCCAAGATCACGGCCATCTGTGGCTGGATTTTCGCGGCAAACCGCGCGCCGTGGTCATCCCCATGCAGGACGAAGCGATCCTGAACGACATTCAGGGCCGCAGTTTTGCGGATGTCATGCACAAGGCCCAAACCCGCGCCGCACGTATGGTGCGCGCCGCTTATCGCGCAACCACATACCGGTCCGAATTGGTGGATGACAGCGACCGCGAAATCCCACCCTTCCACATGACGGACGCCGAATGGGAAGCGAACAAGCGG
>JBDWGM010000161.1:0-12241 GCA_039975755.1 Paracoccaceae bacterium
GGGGTGCAGCAGGTCTTCGGGGTAAATGATTTCGAGACGGCTAAATGGCTGAGCCAGATGATCGGCCAAGAAACTGCCGGGTTCCAGACCGACAGCTTCAAGCCCGGTGATGGCCTCAGCTTCAGCAACAACTTCACGGGCCGTGATCTGCTCACCCCCGATGAAATCATGCAGCTCCGTCCGGAAAACCAGCTCCTGCGCGTGCAGGGGAAAGCCACCGCAGTCGCGCAAAAGCTGCGCTACTACGCCGATCCCGAGTTCAAGGGGCTGTTCGTCCCGCAGGACCAGTAACCCCAAGGACGCCTCCCGATGCCAGACCAGCCCGACCTCCCTGCCCTCTCCGACGATGATCTGCGCGAAACGCTCGATCTCATGGCAACAGCTGTCGCCAGCATGTCCGACAGGATCGACGATCTGACCGCCGTGGCCGACAAACAGATCAAGGTGTCGACAGAGGCACGGATCGCTGCCTTTGCGGCACGGGACCAGACGGACCCGAAAGCGTTTGGTCAGCTCGTAGGGGAAGTCATCGACGGTGAAATAGACGAAAACCTCAGGCGCATGGCTCGCATGGCAACTGATCTGCTGAAGGTCTCCAACAAAACGCAGGAAGTTCTTAAGAAAGCTGAAGAGGATAAATCCACTGCTCTCCGCGATCTTTGGGAACGCGAAGAGAAAGTGGATCGGTTCAAGGCTCGTCTGCCCTGGTTTGGTCTGGGTGCTGTCGTTTTGGCATTGGCGATGGCGATGCTGCTTCCTCGGCTCGTAGCCAGCAACGCTTCAGCTTGTGGTGTTCTTGGAGCGTCTTGGACCACGACAACCACGGGTGTTGATGCCTGTGTGTTTTATGTGGAGTGAGGTTTGCGATTCGCGGTTAGGTGGAATGCTATGCTGGCTGTGCTGATAATTGTCCGTCAGCCTTCTTGTGTTAAATATGAGTTAAATATATGTGTTACGCCAATTCCTGACACTACTTTATAAAGATTAAACAGTATCTTATGCGGCTGGCTGGTGTGTGCTAACACGTTGGAAGGTGTGCAATAACACGTTTTTGGGTGTGTAGCAGCACGTTTCGGCTTGTTGGTGTGTGGTAGCACGAAAGAACTTGACTCGGTGTGCAATAACACGAATTTAGGGCCTATGGTGGGTAATAACACGAAAGCACGGTCCCCTCTTCTTCCGGATCGGATGCAGCAAGGCGATTTTTTTGTCTGCGATATCTTTGACGCCGCGCCCAAGGGTGACATGGCTTCAATGGAGCATCCGGTGTTCTCGATCTCCACGAAGCCAGACAAAAATATCCGTCGATATGAGAATGGTGACGTTTTCGTTGAAGTGGTCCCTTCGGTTAAAGGGCTGGCGACAGTCTATGATCGTGACATCCTGATTTTCTGCATCTCACAAGTTATTGCAGCTTTGAATGATGGGCGAGAGGTTAACCAGACGATACGTTTCAAGGCGTTTGACCTCCTTACCTCAACGAACAGAGGCACTGACGGGCGCGGTTATGAGCAGCTTAGAGCGGCATTTGAGCGGCTTTCTGGTACGCGCATTGCCACAAACATCACTACGGCAGACACGGAGGTCCTAGATGGTTTCGGACTGATCGACCGCTATCGTATCGTTCGTGAAACCCGCGATGGTCGGATGCAGGAAATTGAAGTCAAACTGTCGGATTGGGTATTCAATGCGATCAACGCTCGTGAAGTTCTCACGCTTAGCCGGAACTATTTCAGGCTTCGAAAGCCGCTGGAACGTCGCCTATACGAGATTGCGCGGAAGCACTGTGGGTATAAGCAGCGTTGGGCGATTGGTTTGACTAAGCTCAAGGACAAGTGCGGCTCATACTCCACAGATAAAGAGTTTAAACGCCTTATTTCTAAGATCGTTTCTGAAGATGTCGCTCACGACCATATACCAGACTACAGCCTTCGTCTTGAGGGCACTCAGGCGGTGTTTTATTCCCGTGGTTCGGTCCCCACCCCGCAAGAAGACGTATTCGAGGGGCGGCTTGAACCAGATGCGTATGATGCGGCGCGGGAAGCTGCGCCAGGCTGGGATACTCGGCATCTTGAGCATGAGTGGCGTCGGTGGTGCGGCAAAGAAGAGATTGAACCGAAACACCCGACTAAGCACTACATCAAGTTTTGTGAGAGCTGGTTTGAGAAAAGAGGTCGTCCATAGTTGGATATAAAACCGGTTATGGAAATGAATCAGGTGTTATATTTAATTCCGGTAACGGAAAAGATTTCGGTGTGGGAAAAATAACGGGTATTGAATTTAAATCCGGTTATGGATATGTTTCCGGTAGAAGGTATAAAGCAGGTTAGTTAAATGCCAGTCATCGTAATGGCGAGTCCCAAGGGTGGAGTTGGAAAGTCTACTTGCGCAGTTCTGCTGGCATCAGAGTTCGCTCGGATGGGTGCAGATGTGACTGCCTTGGATTGTGACCCGAACAAGTCCCTCACACGTTGGGCATCCCACGGACTGCCCAAGGGTGTCACACTTCACAGTGATGTGGGTCGATCTGAGATTGTGACGACAATCAAGAATGCGGACGGGGACGGTAAGATCGTGATCGTCGACCTTGAAGGCGTAGCTTCACAATTGGTCAGCCGTGCAATTTCACAGGCTGATCTGGTAATCGTGCCCATGCAGCCAACAGCGTTGGATGCTGAGATTGGATCGGAGGCTTTGGCGCTTGTGAGGGAAGAAGAAGAAGCTCTGGGCCGAACCATTAGGCACGCAGTAGTTCTGACAAAGACAAGTGCGGCGGTTAAGAGCCGGGTACAAAAGGAGCTTGAAAACCAATTGCGCGGGGCAGGGATTGACATAATCGAACCGTCCCTTGTGGCCCGCGCAGCGTTTTCTGAGCTTTTCGCCTATGGCGGCGATCTTACATCGATGTTGAACAATTCTGAGATTGTGACCGGGGGTAAGGTGGACAAGGCTATACTGAACGCCACGGCATTTACGGAGGCAGTGTATGAGCGGCTCAAATAGACTAGCAGGCCTCACGGCAAGGCCCAAAGATACAGGTCCAGCGGAAGTTCGTAAAATTGATGACGTGGGAGAGGCTCGCGGATTTGTAGATCGTACTCCGCGAAAGAAACCAGGTCGAAAACCAAGCCCACGAACCTATCAACTCCATCCCAAGGTTTTTCCGGGGGTAGGGGAAGCCATCTCTGCCGAAGCTGAGCGGCTAGGCATCACTCAAGGTCAGTTGATTGAGCTGATGTGGTCCCAATATCAAGAACCGCTCGAAGGGTAGGGGCCTGCCGACTTCGAGAATACCACACCGAGATTAACTATAGATACATTTGTTTCCGTTTTGTTCTTTTTGCAGGTCATGCTAGTGGAACGACAGATGCAAAGCAGACAGAAAGCAAAAGGGGCAAAAGATGACAACGAAAGCGCGTGCTAGAGCAAACCATATCGAGCAAACAGAAGACGCAGGTTCAGACTCAGAAATCGTACGGTCTAGCTACCATTCCAGCGCCAAGAATGTTGCAGGCATCCTAAAAGGTGACTCAGCGCAAGCTCTGTCCACACTGCCTGATGAAAGCTTCAATGTAGCAATTACCTCACCACCATACTTTTGGGTTCGCGACTATGGCTATGAAGGTCAGCTCGGTCATGAAGCGACTGTGGATGCCTATATTGAGGGACTTATGAAAGTCTTCGATGAGGTGAAGCGGACCCTTCATCCGGAGGGTGTGTTTTTCCTGAACATTGGGGATACCTTTTACTCAGGAAACGGCCAACCGCATGGTAGCGATCCTAAGTGCTCCTCCCGAAACTTCCTCCGAACTAAAGTTCGGCCAGTCGACGTTAGTGGCTGGGATATTCCGAAGAAAAGTATGATTGGGATACCGTGGAAAGTCGCATTTGCGATGCAAGAAAGAGGTTGGACGCTACGCAGTTCAATAATCTGGAATAGGTGCAATGCGTTTGTTGAACCAACCGCACGAGACCGCCCGCACAGGCAGTACGAATTTGTCTTCATGTTCTCGAAATCGCGTTTCTACAGCTTTGACCGCTCGAAGCTTGTCGAAGAAGATGTTTGGAACATCCCGATTGAGAGGAACCGTCGGGCGAAACACAATGCAGCATTTCCCTCAGAACTTGTCCGTCGATGCATTGAAGTCGGCAGCCCGCCAGGCGGGCATGTGCTCGACCCGTTTGTCGGAAGCGGCACGACCATCTTCACGGCCCTAGAACACAATCGCAACGTGGTTGGGGTCGATATGAGTGACGATTATTTGGACTACGTTGAAAGCACGCTAGAATCCGATGGACACTATCCCGTTGATTGGCAGGTAGTAGACAAAAAGATTGCCAAACCATCAGGTCTCTGGGATCAATGGGCAGGAAACAAAACAAACTTCCGAAAGCCTGGTCGAAAAAAGGGATAGATAAATTTGAAGTTTTTCGAAATCCAAACGATTAAGGCATCCATTGAAGAACTTCAAAAGTATAGCGCAAACTGGCTGATACCAGCATTTGTCTTTGCATCAAACGACGTCGGCACAGAAGAGCTTGTCGATATGTCCAAGAACCTTGGTACTGACCAGTTCTTGGACAACTTTTTTAACGGCGCACTAATCGATATCCCACCATTTGCGAGTGGAAATAATCTTCTGCGGCCTCGTTTGAAGGGTGTCACTTGGCATCGCGGCGACTTCGCAGATGACTACATGGTCCGTCAGGACACAAAGATGTGGGGCAATCTGTTTTCAAGTCGTGGATACCGCGAGATGCGTCAACGCGGAGAAGTTGAGGGGGAGAAGGCGACTGTTCGGCTAACCGACGCGTTTCAACCAGCATTTGAAAGCGCGATTCCATCATCCTTCGATTTTGAAGACTTTATGGTTTGGTTGTTCGCGTTTTCGGGTTTTCCAGACAACGTCTCTTCATGGCAGGAACTCCACGAACATCTGCTGAAAGATAAGTTGGGTTTGGAGGCCCTTAAAGCACCGTATATTGGTCGCTTCAAACTCAATCCCGATAAGGCCTGGCCTGCCACAATCCCTGATAGACCAACAAATGGTCAGTTCTTAGCGGAGCTTGCACCTCGCTTAGAGGCCTTTTTGGCTAACCCAACGCCAGCACAGGCTCCCAATGAACCAGCAAAGAAAAACCTGATCAGTCCGGATGACCCAATACTTTCAGTTGTAAGGAGTGCCATTGCCAAGAACACCAGCCACTCCTTTCTTTTGGCTGGACCTCCAGGTACAGGGAAAACAAGATGGGCACATGACATCGCCGCCTTCCTGGCCGATGGCGAGGACGACCGCGTTCTCTTCCTCCAATTTCACCCTGCATTTGGCTATGATGATTTTGTGGAGGGATTCCGTCCTGCTGTCTCCAAAGATGAGAATAATAACGGGGTTACGTACGTCCTTGAGCGCCGTCATTTCTTGAAATTTGCAGAGAAGGCCGCGAAAGACCCCGATAAACTCTATGTCCTAGTCATCGATGAGCTGAACAGAGGAGACGTGGCCCGCATTTTTGGCGAGCTTCTGACATATCTCGAACTCGACTATCGTGACCAAGAATTCACCCTCGCTATTTCCGGTGAGCCGACAACATTGCCGCGTAATCTTATCGTGCTTGCGACGGCAAATCCATTTGATCGTTCCGTGACAGACCTGGACGATGCGCTTTTGCGGCGCTTTGTGGTCATCATGATGGAGCCGGACAAAGTATTCTTGGAGAGCTTTCTAAAGGAAAAGGGCGTGGAGAATAGAGTGCTTTCGCGCACTCTTCGTATCTTCGATATTTTGACGGAGGCGTTTCCCGCTGGATTTGGGCATACCAACTTTTTAAAAGTGGAAAGCATTGACGACCTAGCTGATGTTTGGGCCGGCCGAGTGCAGCTTGGGCTTCAGCGCACGCTCTTTCACGACCGACAGCGCTACGAGGCACTCAAGGGCGAGATTGAGCAACTCTTACAGATTGATGAGGAGGCAGAGGCTGCCGGTACAGATGACGCGCAAGGTTAAGGGTCATGCCTAACCCAACCCGCGTAATCGAAATACAAGAAAGGGGAACGCGTTACTTTCCCCGTTCTGATTTGTTTGATCTCAACGGTCGATCGCTGATCCTTTCTGAAACGCGCGCCCTCAATGCGATCGAGATCAAGGACACAGCGGGGGGCGCACGGTTGATGGCTCTTGGCCTAATTGGCTATCTGCCTCTAACAAGTACAATCACCCTGAATATTGTTCCAAAATTTCCCATAGCCAATTTGTGGACCATGTTAGAGGTTGGGGGAGAAACTTATACAAACATCCTGCCTACAATTCGACGTTATCAAACAAGCGACAGACCTGCGCCTATTCAGATCCTAGTTCGCAGTTTTTGCCACTATCTGAAAGCAATCCTGTCTGCTGGTTTCGAGCGCAGTTATTATCCACGTCAGCGAACAGGGTACTATACACCTCGCGTCGAATTTGGGCCTACCATCAGCCGCTACCTCTCACGCGGAAACCCAGTTGATACCGTCTCAAGTGTATTCGAGTTTGGTTTAGATTCACCCGTCAATCGGGTCGTAAAAGCAGCTTGCCTACGGTTTGCGCGGTTGATCCCGCCCAACGATGACTGGCAAGCAGAACGTCGCCTCATTCAACTAGCCTTAGATGCATTTCAGCGCGTTCGAGAACGTGAACCAAACTCACACGATTTCGATCTAGATCAGTCTGTATCGCTTCGCCTGCGCGAGCATTACGCCGGTATGCTGCGCGTGTATCAGCTCCTTCTAACAGGAGGTGGGATCGCATTTACCTTCGAACCTGGCGGGAAGGAACTTCCCTCCTTTCTCTTCAATCTGGACGATATTTTTGAGCGATTTGTGCGTCAAACCTTCTTGCAAGGCCTGCGCGAACACAACATCGCCGTCCTCGATGGTAACAAGCATCAAGGGCGTCTTTTTGTAGACAGCAAGGTCTATCCCACCAAATCTGACTTGATCTTTCGTCGTTCAAAAAAAGACGTAATCGGGCTTGGCGAAGTAAAGTACAAACCTAAGCTCAAAGAGGCAGATCGATATCAAATTATTAGCCATGTAACGGCTGCGAAAGCGCCTGTTGGTGTATTGTTCTCCCCGACGAATGAAGGCGACAGCCAACGCTTAGAACGTATTGGTAAGCTTCCAACAGGGGCGCAATTCTATCATTATCGGATCAACATTCAGGGCGATATAAAGTCTGCACAGGCACAGATGATAAATGAGGTTTATGCTGTGCTTCCTGCTCTTACACCAGCTCCGGCATGAAAAGGCCAGTTAGGCACGACGAACAGTTCTTTCGCTGACTTTGAACAGCCTTGCGATATCTGAAACAGCTCGATGTTCCTGGTCTCTCATCTGCCGTACTTCGTTTTTCTGAGCTGTTGTAAGGGCAGGGGGCCTGCCGCCGATCCGGCCTCGTTTACGAGCTGAAACCAGTCCCTCTCTAGTGCGCTCAGAAATCCGCTCGCGCTCAAACTGAGCGATGGAGGCGAAGACATGGAACACGAGACGGCCTGCCGGCGTCGTGGTGTCGATATCCTCGGCCAGGGACCGAAAGCCGGCACCGTGCGCGCGGATCGCTTCTACGATCTCCAGGAGGTCCTTCAGAGACCGAGCAAGGCGGTCATACTTCGTGACGGTCACAACGTCGCCGTCGCGGAGCTGCTCCAGCATTCTGTCCAGTTCCGGGCGGGCGCGCCTCGACCCGCTGATCTTATCTGCGAAGACTCTCTCGGCACCGGCTACCGAGAGGGCATCCGTCTGTGAATCCAGGCTCTGGTCGTCAGTGCTGACGCGGGCATATCCGATGATCATGCCTCAGTGTGACAAAAACCTGCCAAAACTGCAAAGATTTTGCCGGGGGTTTTTGTCCTATCTAAGCGATTGATCCTGGGCAGGGCAGGGTGCTTGGACAAAAACGAGGGTTATTGGAACGGCCCCAAAGTCCGCAATATGGACTAGGTGGTGATACCCGACACTTGACGTTACACCTTAAATGACTCAAATTAACGTAGTTATCTGCCCGCATTAGCCTCCTTTTCAAGAGGACTGTGACGGACACCACGGTGTCGAATTGCGCCAGACAAGACGCTTCCAGTAAGCGTCCCTTAATCAACCCACATTAAATATCATTGGAGGCTGAGAAAATGATCTCATCCGAATACTGCCGACTCATGGCCCGCTACAATACATGGCAAAACACCTCTTTGGTAAGTGCCGCCGATGGACTCACAAATGCGGATCGCTGGAAGGATCGAGGTGCGTTCTTCCAATCGATTGCGGCTACTCTGAACCATCTTTACTGGGCTGATGCCTTGATGTTGGAGCGACTAAAGGGCAACGGACGCCCAGAGGAGACCATCAAGCACTCCCTTGCCAGCCCATCGAATTGGGATGATTTCAAAGCGCTGCGTTCACAACGCAACGAGGAAATCGAAGAATGGACGGCCCGATTGGTCGATGCTGACCTCGACGGTAAGGTTGTTTGGTATCCCGGGGACGGTTCAACCCGGATCGAGAGACCAACGGCCTTCTGTGCTGCTGAGCTCTTTAATCACGAGACCCACCACCGAGGTCAGGTCCACGCTATGTTGACAGCGGCGGGCGCAGAACCAGAGCCAACCGACCTCTCGATGTTGCAATAACCTGTCCGCTTCCGCGCTCTTCGCGGACACTCACATCCTTCCAAAAACCACCGTTTTTGTCAGGGCAGTTGTGGCAATAGGTTTTTGTCCAACATCGGTCATTGGTGCAGATCGCGGCGAAATCTGGCTCTGAGCCAATTTGATGAGTACTGCGGCGTGTATGAATGACAGCTTCATGCTGGCTTTCAGTCAACCTGGATCCTGATAATTCTCGTGATGAATAAGTAGAGACTTCATCAACCTCAAGAATTCTGCGCGCTCATCTTGGGTTAAGGGCGCGAGCAAAATATCCTGCGCCTCGGCCACGAGCTTGTCGAGCCGTTTTAACTCGGAGCGGCCCTGTTCCGTCATCTCGACGCGCTTGTTGCGACGGTCGGATGGATCGGGTGTTCGAGTAACAAGGCCCTCGGCTTCGAGTTTGTCGAGCATGGCCACGAGGTCACCCCGGTCCTGCCCGGTGCGCGATGAAAGAACGCTCTGGCTGGCAGCGCCCCCGTCAGCGAGCGCAGCGAGAATACCGTATTTGTTGCGCTCAAAGGCAGGCCCGACCTGATCCCCCAGAACACGCCGCCCGCTTCCCGCAAGATGGTTGAGCAACCATGTGGGGCGGTTCCATAAACGCCGCGTCGGCGCGGCACCTTGCATTGACAACTTCATAGGGAGATACTAGTTGGTAATCCAATCGTTGGCAACCCAATGAAATGGAGGATGTGATGATGAAGATCGCGATCGTGGTCAGCTCGACCCGACCAACCCGCAAGGGGCGGCATGTCGGGGAATGGGTCTTGGAGAACGCATCAAGCCGCGACGCCAGCTTTGCGCTGGTCGATCTCGCTGAAATCAACCTTCCGCTCCTTTCCGAACCGAAACCCGCTGTTTTCGGCCCGCCCTATGAACAGGAAACGACGCGCGCCTGGTCGGAGGCCGTTGCGGGATACGACGGGTTCATCTTCGTTGTGCCGGAGTACAACCACTCAATTCCCGCGCCGCTTAAGAACGCGCTCGATCATCTGTATGTAGAGTGGCAGGACAAGGCCGCCGCCTTCGTCAGTTACGGTGTCGATAATGGCGTTCGGGCGGTGGAGCATCTGCGCGGAATCCTGAGCGAACTTGGTATCGCACATGTCGGCCCATCCGTTGGTCTATCGCTGAGCGATTTTGCGGATGGTGTCGTGTCTGCGAATGAACGCAAAGCCGCCGCACTCGACACCATGATAGACAAGTTGATCGCATGGTGCGGGGCGCTTGCCCCGCTGCGCGTTTCTTTTGACGACAATCAGGACCGGCCCCGATTTGGCAGCGGTGATCTCGACAGCGCGCTAGCTGCAACAGAAAGCATCATCGCAGAGCTACAGGATGGCATCGACCAAGGGAACGCTGATGTTTATAACCGGCACTTCGCGCTGGATGTGATGTGGGGCAATCCAAACGGAGGCACGCTGCTCGGTTACGAAGAATTACACGCAATCCATGGGCAGCTCCTGTCGGACAACGTCGCCGGGCCTTCACGCTACGAGATCGTCGCGGCGCGCAAGGTCGCCGCTGATGTGGTGGCGGCCCATGTGCGGCGCACGGCGCTCGACGCGAGCGGAGTAGCTCTCGAACCGGCGGCCGCCGGAGTGTTTTCCGAGATGGCACTCTATGTTCTTGTCCGAAGAAGCGGGCAATGGTGGCTTGCAGCGGGTCAGAACACGCCAATTGCTCCGGTATGATCTAGTGAAAGTAGCCTTTGGCACATGGTGCAGCGAAAGCTCGCCCGGCTGAGCGGACTTTGCCAATGGCCGCAGTGAAGGCCCGGTTCGGGATGGTCGGCGGTCAAAACTCGCACGTTTTTGTCACCGGCGGAATCCACCGTTTTAGGCATATAGGTTACCGCAAGCGCATTTATTCAGATACCATTATGATTTAATTTTTGGCACGGGTCTGCCGCGAGTGCGGCAGTTTCGAAATCCCTGTTACCCGTTTGATCGCTTCTCTATTGAGATGTTCGACTACGTCGCCAAGTCATTCACGCCGGGTATGCGCTTTGCAGTGAAGGGCAGCTCATGCAGCAAGTTGACAATGGATCATGTGCTTTCACCTGCTTGTTCCAACACTTCATCGAGAGCAGTAGTCACCATCGTTGCAAAATTCAGATCATTAATATTGCAATCTAGGCGCTTGATCTGACGATTTGCTCCGAGTTCGAGTGTCGACTCTAGCGCCGCGACGAGTGCTTCATCGGCTTCAGGATTCCAAAACGGATGGCCAGGAGCGTCCAACGCAGAGAACCCTCCCATGGGTGCGAGAATTAATACTGGACCGTTGCACTTGTTTAGTTTTCTAGCGATCCAGCGACCAATTTCCGTGCATTCGACAGCCGATGTTCGCATCAAGGTAACTTCTGGGTTGTGCATGTGGAAAAGACGGTCTGCAAAACTCTCGGGTATGGTTTCTGGAGCCCAGAAATTTACTATGTCGAGCGCTCCTAGGGAGAGGACACAAGGCGTGCCAGACGTGGCGATGGCGTCAAGACGCCTCTCGCCCGCGGACAAAACGCCGCCAACAATGTGATCTGCGATTTCGGTTGTGGTGAGGTCGATCACAGCTGTGAGCAACCCTGAAGATACAAGCTTCTCCAATGTGCGGCCTCCTGTTCCGGTAGCATGAAAGCTCAGACACTCGAAGCGATCCGATAACTTGCTTCTGACAGCGTCAACGCAGTTTGTCGTAACGCCAAATTGGGTCAGCCCGATTTCTGGCTTTTGCATGGCGTCGCCAAAATCTGCGCGGCGCGCCGTCATTGCTGTAACCGCTGCCGCCGCATTGCCGAGGATGCCGCGGTTGATCCTATTCAGACCGGCAATGTCGGTTATGGGTGACACCATGAATATATCGCTTTCCCCTACGTAGGGCGAGACGTCTCCCGAGGCGATGGTTGAGACCATGACCTTGGGTAAGCCAATTGGGAGAGCACGCATGGCACGCGTTACCATTCCGGTGTTGCCAGATCCGCCAAGTCCAATCACACCACCTAGGTCAGATTGCTGCGACAAGTACGTCGCGAGTGCGTCACCCATAGCTTCGAGCGCGACGTTGCGATCAGTTTGTCCAAGCGCAGCCGAACTGCCCAATGGATGGTGCGCGGCGACAGTCTCGTTGGATACATCTGCCTGACCTTCTGAACGGGTGCCTACATCGACCAAACGAGCGGTTCCACCCGAAGCACGGATTGCTTCACAGGTGTAAAACAGTTCGTCCTGTTTCGTATCGCAGGTTCCAACAACGTAGATTAATTTCATTTTTCGGCCCTCAAATGTGAACGTTCACGTGAATTATAAGTGCCACTTTTGCGGACGCTCGTAAAGAAAAGTTTCAGAAGTTCTTCTTTTTACACATATAACAACGGATTACTCAAAATACTCCAGTGCCTTGACAAGGCAATGTAGTGATTATAAGTTATGTGAACGTTCACGGGAGGAGCATTGATGGCACGGACATCTGGAAAAGTCACAATGAAGGAGGTCGCAGCCGAAGCTGGTGTCTCCTATCAAACCGTATCCCGCGCCATCAACGGACAGGAAGATATCAGCCCTGAGACCCGTGA
>JBDWGM010000162.1:0-9171 GCA_039975755.1 Paracoccaceae bacterium
TCCACTTTGGCGAGAGTGCTGATGCGGCTTCTGGATCCGACATCCGGCAATGTCCTGTTTGACGGGCATGAGGTCAGCGCCGCCAGAGGGGCGGCCTTGCAAACCCTGCGCAAACAAATGCAATTCATTTTCCAAGACCCGTTTTCATCGCTCAACCCACGCATGAGTGTCGGCAAGCTGGTGGGTGAGCCGCTGGAGGTGCATGCCCCTGAACTCAACGCGCAACAGCGCCGTGACCGGGTCGCAGAGCTGTTGCGCAAGGTGGGGCTGCGGGCCGAATATGCTGGGCGTTACCCGCATGAGTTTAGCGGCGGACAACGGCAGCGAATCGGGATTGCCCGCGCGCTGGCCTCTGGCCCCAAGCTGATCATCGGGGATGAACCCGTGTCCGCGCTCGACGTCTCGGTCCAAGCGCAGGTGATCAACCTGCTTGGTGATCTGTCGCGCGACATGGGGCTGACGCTGGTCATCATCGCCCATGATCTGGGCGTCATCCGTCATATGAGCGACCGCGTGGCCGTGATGTATCTGGGCCGGATCGTCGAAAGCGGCCCGACCGAAGACGTCTACGCGACGCCCCGCCATCCCTACACACGGGCATTGCTGGCCTCAATCCCCGCCATGGGCGGCAAACCGGGCGGCCATAGGGCGACCGTGTTGGGCGAGATGCCAAGCCCAACAGCCCCGCCCCCCGGATGCCGCTTTCATACGCGCTGCGCTCATGCGCAGGCGATATGCAAAACCGACGCCCCAAGCCTGGAAGGCGTGGGCACCGAAGGCCACCAAGTGGCCTGCCACCTTTGGGACACCCTTGCCAGCGAGCCACCAGTCGCCGCGACACCACCAAAAACCGAGGCCGCAGAAGCCCGGTTCGCCCTGTACCGCGCCGCGGTCGAAGGCGGAACCGTCATTCATAAGAACAATCAACCGACAGAGAGGACCTGACATATGTCACATCTAAAAACTGCCCTGGTCACGGCGCTATTGAGTGCTACCGCTCTGGGCACCAGCCCCGGTCTCGCCAAAGACCTGCGCATCGCATTGCAATCGGATGCCGATGTGCTTGACCCTGATCAGTCCCGCACCTTTGTGGGCCGGATCGTCTATGCATCGATGTGCGACAAGCTGGTCGACATCACCCCCGAGCTAGAAATCGTTCCCCAGCTTGCCACATCCTGGACGGCCTCCGATGACGGAACTTCGGTCACCATGCAACTGCGCCAAGGTGTCGTTTTCCATGACGGCACGCCTTTCAACGCCGAAGCAGTTGCTGCAAATATCGAACGCTCCCAGACGATGGACGAATCCCGCCGCAAGTCCGAGCTGAAGTCAATCGTTTCTACTGAAGTGACCAGTGAGTACGAAATTAAGCTCAACCTCGCAGGCGCCGACGCCACGCTTCTAGCACAGCTGGCCGACCGCGCTGGCATGATGGTCTCGCCGACGGCCGCCGCTGCTGCGGGCTCTGATTTTGGCCTTAACCCGGTCTGCTCGGGCGCTTTCAGCTTCACCGAGCGTGTGGCGCAAGACAAGATCGTGCTGACCAAATTCGCCGACTACTGGAACGCCGACGCTATCAACTTTGACAGCGTCACCTTCCTGCCGATCCCTGACACCACAGTGCGTCTGGCCAACCTGCAATCAGGCGATATCGATATGCTCGAACGCCTTGCAGCCACCGATCTGGCACAGGCCAATGGTGACGCCAGCATTGTAGTCGATGACGCCGTTTCACTGGGGTATCAGGGCATTACGTTCAATATCAACAATGGCGACAAGGGCGACAACCCTTGGGGCAATGACAAACGTCTACGTCAGGCACTTAGCCACGCCATCGACCGCAACGCGCTGAACCAAGTAGTTTTCGACGGGGCTTTCGCACCAGGCAACCAATCTTTCCCGTCAACTTCGCCGTGGTACAATTCCAGTTTCCCTGTACCATCCGCTGATATCGAAAAAGCCAAAGCGCTGTTAAGCGAAGCAGGCTACCCAGACGGCCTTGAGTTGGAAGTGCAAGTCCCCAATTCGACTGAACCTCTGGCGGTGATGCAGGTCGTGCAAGCCATGGCCGCTCAGGCCGGGATCGACATCAAGCTAACCTCGAAAGAGTTCGCGACGCTGTTGGCCGACCAATCCGCCGGTGATTATTACGCTAGCCAAATCGGTTGGTCAGGCCGCGTGGACCCGGACGGCAACAACCACCAATTCGCAACGACTGGTGGTGGGATCAACGATAGCAAGTTCTCGAATCCGAAGATGGACGAGCTGTTGGACGCAGCGCGCGTGGCCCCCAGCACAACAAAGCGCAAGGCGCTCTATGACGAAGCGACGGTGATCATGCTCGACGAGCTGCCACGCCTGTTCCTCTACCATGTGAACTGGATCTGGGCCTACAACGACAAAATGAAGGGCTTCACGCCTTACCCGGACGGCATGATTCGTCTTGAAGGCGTCACCTGGGAAGAGTGATCCCCTCGCCCGCGTCGCACGATGTGGCGCGGGCATTCATCTAGAGAGGGCTGAGATGCTGCAGTTTCTGCTTCGACGTATCATCATTGCATTGCCGACCATTGTGTTGATCTCGATCTTCGTTTTCGCCCTGCAAAAACTGTTGCCCGGTGATCCGCTTTTGGTGCTGGCCGGTGAAGAACGCGACCCGGAAACGCTGGCATTCCTACGCGAAAAATACCGTCTGAACGACCCGATTTGGATGCAGTATCTAGCGTGGATCGGCAACGCTTTACAGGGCGATCTGGGGATATCTCTGCGCACCAACCAACCAGTAACCCAACTGATGGCGCAAAAGCTGCCTGTCACAATCCAACTGGCCGTCATGTCGATGATCTTCGCACTGGTGATTGGCATTCCCGCGGGTATCCTGTCCGCCGTCAAAAAGGGCACGGCCACCGACTACATTGCCAATATCGTCGCCTTGTCCGGCCTGTCGATCCCGAATTTCTGGCTCGGCATCATGCTGATCCTGCTGGTCTCGGTGAAATGGCAACTGCTGCCCGCCTCCGGCTATGTGCCGCTCTCTGAAGATTTCGGCCAATCCATTCGTACCATGTTGATGCCCTCCTTCGTGCTGGGCACGGCACTGGCCGCCACACTGATGCGGCACACGCGGTCATCCATGCTCAGCGTACTTAGTGCCGATTACGTGCGCACGGCACGGGCCAAAGGACTTGCAGAGCGAGTCGTGATACTCAAACACGCCTTGCGCAACGCGCTGACCCCGATTGTAACTCTGACCGCGTTACTATTTGGCGAACTCGTCGCAGGCGCAGTCCTGACAGAGCAGATTTTCACCATCCCGGGCTTCGGCAAGCTGGTCGTGGATGCCGTGTTCAACCGAGATTACGCCGTCGTCCAAGGCATCGTTCTGGTCACCGCAGTGGGCTTCATCTTCATGAACCTCTTTGCGGACGCGATGTATTTCGTCCTTAACCCCCGCCTGAGGGGGCAATGATATGACTGACGCCGCCCTCTCCGCTGAGCCGGTCCTGACCGCGAAACCAGAAAACCGCGTCTGGAAGAAATTCCGCAATCACAAGAGTGCGATGGTTGGCGCGGTTCTGGTCGCCTTCTTGGTATTGATTGCCTTGGCAGCCCCCATCCTACCAATCCCTGATCCGGCCGCGACTGACTGGAGTGCCGTACGAAAAGCGCCAAGCTGGGCGCATTGGATGGGCACCGACGAAATTGGCCGCGATGTGATGTCGCGTATGATCTGGGGGGCGCAAGCCTCGCTTTTGGCTGGTGTCGTCTCAGTCGGTATTGCGGTGGTGATCGGCGTCCCGCTGGGCATTGTTGCGGGCTATTTTGGTGGCTGGATCGATGCTGTGATTTCGCGCTGTACCGAAGCGCTTTTGGCGGCCCCTTTTCTGATACTCGCCATCGCCCTTGCAGCATTCCTAGGCCCATCTCTGACCAACGCGATGATCGCCATCGGTATCTCGGCCACCCCGATTTTCATTCGCCTCACGCGCGGGCAAGTCATCAGCGTCAAATCCGAGGATTACGTCGACAGCGCGCGCGCCATTGGCCTGCCCACGCCACGTATTCTCTCCCGCTACATCTTGCCCAACGTGCTGCCACCGATCCTTGTGCAGGCCACCCTGACCATTGCCACGGCCATCATCGCCGAGGCGTCCTTATCCTTCCTCGGCCTCGGCCAGCAACCGCCCGATCCCAGCTGGGGCTCCATGCTGAACACGGCTAAAAACTTCCTCAACCAAGCCCCTTGGATGGCCCTTTGGCCCGGCGTTTCCATTTTCCTCGTGGTACTGGGCTTCAATCTTTTGGGTGACGGCCTGCGCGACGCCCTTGACCCTCGCGAACATTAATCTGGAGAAACCATGTCCGATTTCACAACCCGTCCCGAGATAAGAGGCACTTTTGGCGTCGCCACCTCGACACATTGGATTGCCTCATCGGTCGGCATGAGCATTCTTGAAAAAGGCGGCAATGCCTTTGACGCAGCCGTGGCCACCGCGCTGACCTTGCAGGTAGTCGAACCGCATTTGAACGGCCCTGCTGGCGACATGCCCGCGATCTTCTACTCTGCCAAGACCGGCAAGGTTGAAGTGCTCTGCGCCCAAGGCGTTGCGCCCGAAGCGGCCACAATTGACCATTACAAGTCGCAAGGCCTGACGCTCATCCCCGGTTCTGGCCTACTGGCCACGGTGGTACCGGGCGCGTTTGACGGTTGGATGCTGATGCTGCGTGACCACGGCACAATGAGACTGCGCGAGGTGATGCAACCCGCCATTGATTACGCTCGCGACGGGCATCCCATGCTGCCGCGTGTAGCGGGTACAATTGCCGGGTTGGCGGAATTCTTTGCGCAGGAATGGCCGACGTCGGCGGCCGTCTGGACCCCGGGCGGCGCAGCGCCTGAACCACATGCTCTGTTCAAAAACCCCGATCTCGCTGCGACCTATGACCGGCTGGCATCAATCGAAGGCGACACCCGCGAGGCCGCAATTGACGCCGCACGCGCCGAATGGCGAGCAGGTTTCGTGGCCGACGCGATTTCCGACTACCTCAAGGACGCGCATGTGATGGATGTCTCAGAGGCCAAACACTCCGCCGTCCTTGCCCCGTCTGATATGGCCAATTGGCGTGCCAGCTATGAAACGCCGCTATCTTACGACTACCACGGCTGGACCGTTCACAAAACGCAAGCATGGTCGCAAGGTCCAGTTCTGTTGCAAGCTCTGGCGATCCTCAAAGGCATTGATCTGGCATCCATGGACCCCAACGGCGCAGAGTTCGTGCACACGGTGATCGAGGCCATGAAGCTCGCCTATGCTGACCGGGAAGCGTATTATGGCGACCCGGATTTCAGCGACATTCCGATGGAGACGCTGCTCAGCGACGCCTATAATGACGAACGTCGCAAGTTGATCAGCGCTCAAGCCTCGACCGAGCAACGTCCCGGCCGCGTGCCAGGACTTGAGACCCAAGCCGACGCCTATATCGAGCGCGCCGGGCGAGATTTCAAGATCGGTAACGTCGCGGCGCAGGAACCCACCATGTCGCATCTGACCGAGAAACGCGGCGACACCGTGCATCTCGACATCATTGACCGCTGGGGCAATATGGTGGCCTCCACGCCCTCTGGCGGCTGGTTGCAAAGCTCGCCCGTTATTCCCGGTCTCGGCTTCCCGCTAAATTCACGCGCTCAAATGTACTGGCTGGAGGACGATTTGCCGACGTCGCTGGTCCCCAAAAGTCGCCCACGCACCACGTTGACACCCAGCCTTGCCGAAAAGGATGGCATGCAACTGGTCTTCGGCACCCCCGGCGGCGACCAGCAGGACCAATGGCAACTAATCTGGTTCCTGCGCTTCGTGCATTTCGACCTTGGCCTGCAAGAAGGTATGGACGCGCCGCTGTTTCATTCCATGCATTTCCAAGGCTCCTTCTTCCCGCGTGAAGTCAAGCCCGGCGAGATGATGATTGAGCCAAATATCGGCGAGGACGTGATTACTGAATTGCGCGAACGCGGCCATGAGGTGACGGTGGCAGAACCATGGACTGTCGGCCGCCTTACCGCTGCGATGCGCGAACCAGACGGCATGTTGCGCGCTGCAGCCACACCACGATTGATGCAAGCCTATGCGGTGGGCCGATGACCTATTCTTTGATCGCAAAAGACGCCGATGGTAGTATTGGCCTGATCGTGGCCAGCAAGTTCTTCGCCTGCGGAGCGGTGGTTCCGTTTGTGTCAGGCACCGTCGCAGTGGCAAGTCAGGCTTTCTGCAATCCTGTCTGGGGTACGGAAGGGCGCGCCCGTATGATGGCGGGTGCAAGCGCGAATGACGTTCTGGACGACCTCGCTGCACGCGACGAAGGCCGCGCAATCCGGCAAGCGCATATGATGGACGTGCAGGGCAGGTTCGCCGCGTACACAGGCGAGGATTGTGTGGATTGGGCCGGGCATATCTGGGGAGAGGGCCACTCGGTCGCGGGTAACATGCTAGCTGGCCCGCGCGTGATCGAAGCCACGTCTGAAGCGTATCTTGCAAATTCTGAGATACCTTTCGCCGAACGCTTGATAACCGCCATGGTGGCAGGCGAGCAAGCGGGCGGCGACAAACGAGGCCGGCAGGCGGCGGGACTGGTCATTCACCGGGGCGAGGCCCACCCGTGGCTTGACCTGCGCGCTGATGACCATGCAGACCCTTTGGCCGAGCTGGCGCGGCTGTGGGATGTCGCACAGGAACGCTACGTGCACTTCGCAAAAGGCATGCCCACGGCGGAACAGTTCTCTGGCTATCCAACCCGAGACGGCATCGACGCAGACATCAAAGCGGCCGAAGCGCGCCGCAAGGCAGAAGGCCACCCAAGCCGCTCATATGCCGTAGACCTTGAGCAATGACGCTGACTGACCTAATTGTGCGCTCCGGCCCTACCGGCCTGCCGAGGACACTATGAATGTCATGACCACAAAACGCCTGAGCGCACAGGTTCGGGACAAACTGTTTGACCTCATCAAGTCCGGCGATATTGACCCTGATGGCAGGCTGCCAACAGAACGCGCATTGGCCGACCGCTTTGGTGTTGGGCGTCGCTTTGTACGCCAGGCACTTGATGCGCTTGAAGCGGAGGGACTTGTCTGGCGCAAGCAGGGCAAAGGCACATTCGCGGGCCAACCTTCCGACCCCATGGGTGACCTTGCGGCGCGGATAACGGGTGAAACCAACGCCCTTGAGGTGATGGAGGCGCGTCTTTGTATTGAGCCAGAACTCGCAGCCTTATGCGCTCAAAGAATGGGCCCCGGCGAGGTCGCCCGCCTGCGAACCTTGGCGCAACGTCAACTGGAGGCAACAGACGCACAGGCGATTGAGCTTTGGGACGGCTCCCTGCACCGCCTGATCGCCCAATGCGCGCGCAACCGGCCTTTGCTGATGGCTTTTTCGCTTCTTGATAAAATTCGCTCCAACCCTGACTGGGTCAGCCTGCGGTCCAAAAGCCGGGACAGCGCGTCCCTGCAAGTGACCCATAACGAACATCTCGCAATAATAGATGCGATTGCCGCAGGTCACGCCGAGGTGGCGCGCTTGGCGATGCGTGATCATCTTGAAACCCGGTTCGCGGCTCTTCAGGGCGACTTGGACAAGGCGTCCCAACGCAGTAGAGAGACGTTCTTCGTTACCGCCAAGCAAGTCGATTGATCGAAGAAAGGCTCCCCCATGTTTGTCAACGCGGGCCCCAAAAACTGTCACTGGGGCTATTTTGACGCAAATCTTGAACCGGTTGCCACGGTGCCGAGTGGGTCGGAAGTGACGATAAATACAATTTCTGGTGGCCCAGAAGTACTCCCTGGCGAGGGTTTTCACATCCCGCCCGAATTGCTGGAGATGCACAAGGCTGGCGTGCCTACCGTTCCCGGGCATTTGTTAACGGGGCCCGTGGCCGTGGAAGGTGCATTGCCTGGTGATGTGCTTCAGGTCGACATTCTGGACGTCAAGCTCAGGCAAGATTGGGGTTACACTTTTATTCGCCCTCTCTCCGGGACACTGCCGCTTGATTTTGCCGAACGTCATGACATGATCCTAGCGCTTGATTTAGATAGTGAAATGGCAACGTTGCCTTGGGGTCTCAAACTGCCGCTTGCGCCGTTCTTTGGTGTAATGGCCGTGGCCCCACCGCCAAGCTGGGGTCGTATTTCAACAATTGAACCGCGTGCGCATGGCGGGAACCTCGACAATAAAGAACTGGTGGCTGGAACAACGTTGTATCTACCTGTTTTTACTGAGGGAGCGTTGTTTTCCTGCGGGGACGGGCACGGAGCGCAGGGCGATGGTGAGGTTTGCGTCACGGCGATCGAAACCGCGTTGCAAGGTCGGTTCCGCCTGACAGTACGCCGTGATTTGCAGATGACCTACCCCAAAGCTGAAACCCCGACACATCTGATTACCATGGGCATGCATGCGGATCTCGACACGTGTGTTGAAATCGCGCTGCGCCGGATGATTTCGGAAGTCTCGAACCAAGCAGGTATCAGTCATGCGGAAGCTTATATGCTGTGTTCGCTGGCTGGTGATCTACGTATCACCCAAACGGTGAACCGTGAAAAAGGCGTTCACATGATGATGGACAAGTCACTGTTTTAAAAGCACGATCCGAGCTGGCATTGCAACCGTGCCAGGTTAAGCCGAAGAAAAATGACAAAAATCCAGAAACACTGCGATTTGGTAGTATGCAGAGGAAACAAACATCAGGTTCCGTTCAGGTCAACCGTGCGGTTTTATGTCATTCCGATGGCCGCTAACTGGGAATACGGTCGGAGGATATCGGCCAAGCCGGGTTTTTCTTGCATGAGTGGCGCGTAGGCCAGCCAGTCGTCGGGGCATCCATTGGCGAACCCTTGTAATCTGCCGAGAAAAGGAAGGACCATAACGATCCACAATTGGTCTAATAAAAGACCGACGTCTGGACAGGCCCCTTGGGTTAACGTGTTTTCCCTTCTCAAAATGGATTTGATTGTTTAATTTTTACGGGAACGCATGCGTAAACAAAATTTACGCCGCGGCGGCCATTGCAGTAATGTCAGTCACCTCGATTGACGCAGCCCAAGCAGCCTCTTTGCTTCCGGGGTCTGTAATTTCACTCGGTGTGCCAGTTTCAACAGATTTGGTTTTTTCAGGTTCTTCGAAAACG
>JBDWGM010000163.1:0-25009 GCA_039975755.1 Paracoccaceae bacterium
CAGCGCGACGCCAATCGCGCGCCGAAATGCGTCAGGCCAGCTTGCGCCCTGCCCGTTCAAAAGCGTCGCCGCTTCGGCCCACTCAACCGTCTCGGCCACGCCGGGCGGCTTCGCCAGTGGCTCGGCCCGCATCAAGCCGACAGAGGCCACCACAGCCTCTGCAGTTGCGCGTGCGACAGCAGAGGCACGGGTGAGAACGATCTCGGTTTCCAATTCCGCATTCGGGTAATCGATCCAGTGATAGACGCAGCGTCTCCGCAAGGCTTCATGTAGATCACGGGTTCGGTTGGATGTCAGAACCACAACAGGCGGACGCTCGGCACGTTCCGTGCCGGTTTCAGGGATTGAAATCGAAAAATCCGAAAGGAATTCAAGCAAAAACGCCTCGAATTCCTGATCTGCCCGGTCGATTTCGTCGACCAAAAGAAGGGTCGTATTGGGATTGCGCAGAGCGGTCAAAAGCGGACGTTCCAAAAGGAAGTCAGAGCCATAAAGGTTTACATTCGCCTCATCAGATTGCCGCAGCGCCAACATTTGACGGGGATAATTCCACTCATAAAGGGCCGCTGCTGCATCGATGCCTTCATAGCATTGCAACCGGATCACCTGCCGCCCCAATACGCCACCCAACGCCTTAGCGGCTTCGGTTTTCCCAACTCCTGGCGCGCCTTCTAGCAGCAAGGGTTTTTGCAAGGCCAACCCCAGATAGGTCGCGGTCGCGAGCTCAGGCCCCGCGATGTATTGCGCATCGCGCAACGCCGAGGCGAGTTGTTCCGGCGACGCGACACCTGCGATATTTTCGCGCAACGCCACTGTCTAACGCGCCCCGGCGCGGCGTGGGCCCGGCTTAGCGCCACCATTGGCGAGAATGCCGCGCAGTACTTTTTCAGGCGTGATTGGCAGCTTGTCGACGCGCACACCGACAGCATTGTAAACCGCGTTGGCAACCGCAGGCAGCACTGGGTTTGCGCACATTTCGCCCGGGCCTTTGCCCCCATAAGGCGCATCGGCAGCGGGGCGCTCTAGAATTGCCATGTCATGTGGTACGATCTCGCCCACCCCCGGCATCAAATAGGCGTTAAAATCCTCAGGCCCATGTTCGCGGTCTGGATAATAGGGCTCGGTCGTCTCGTACAACGCATGGCTGACGCCCATCCATGCACCGCCAATCAGCTGCTGTTCGACCAGTTTCGGATTGAGCGCGCGCCCCACTTCGTAGGCGGAACTGATGTTGTTGACTTCGACTTCTCCGGTCTCATCGTCCACGCTGACATCGATAATTAACGCAGCATGAGCATAGGTGGTAACGGGGCTCATCTCTCCCGTATCTGCGTCCACACCTGACGGTTCGATCAGGAAAATACCGCGTCCGGACAACGTCTTGCCCTGTTTAAACTGTGCAGCGATCGCGGTGTCGGCGACTGTGATAGACCGCGAAGGCGCTCCTTTGACGTGAATATTCCCTTGTCCGTCCGTATCAAGATCATGAGCGCTTACTTCCAATTCTTCTGCGGCGGCCTCCATCAACTGCGCGCGCGCCTCAGAGGCTGCCCGGATAACAGCATTGCCCACCCGGTGCGTGCCACGCGAGGCAAAAGACCCCATATCATGCGGGCCCGTATCGCTGTCGGCAGTGTCAACAAAGACATCCTCCAAAGGCACCCCCAACGCCTCAGCCGCGATCTGACGCGTGACGGATTTCATCCCTTGCCCCAAATCAATGGCCGACAGTGTCACCATGAATTTGCCATCCGGCGTTGAGTGCACGAGCGCCTGTGCCGGATCGCCGCCAAGATTCATGCCGATGGGATAATTGATGGCGGCAAAGCCGCGTCCAGTATGTCGGGTCATCAGCGTCGCCTTCCAGCAATGAACCGCGATACGCCGGGGCGATTAACACCGCGGGAAAATGGCTCGGGGGATTTGTAGGGTTCTTGTGACGCGACCACAGGGGCCGCTGGCGGGGCTGATGTGGCTGCTGTCGGCGGTGTTGCCGGAGGTGTGGATGCAGCAGATGGAGGTGTAGGTGCCGGCCGCGCAGCCGCCGGCGGTGTGGGCGCGGTAGGTTGCGCTGCCATTGGTGACGGCGCTGCTGGGGGTGGTGTTTCGATCTTGTCCGGCACCACATGGCCGACCCGTTCGGATAAAATTTGCATATCAGGACGTTGCACCGGCACGGCTTCGGTGCCGCGTCCGCGCGTACCTGCGGCCAAGTTCCGCGTTCCTGGTGCAGGCGTTGTGGATGCCGTGCGGCCAGCGCGCCGTTCGCCCGCACGCCCTTCCTCGTCCAAGGCCGTCTCTGGAATTGCAGCGCGTTCAGGTGTCGTGCCAATCATTGACGTCGCGGTCATATCCTGGGCACTAAGCCCCCATCCGGCTTTGCCCGCAACCACCTGACAACATTCAACAAGTGCACAATTTTTGGCTTCTCGCCGATGCGCTTTCATATCGCCGTCACGATAGGAGTTCATGATCCGCAGCGAAATCGGATCTACGCCCGCCACTTCAGCCACTCGGTCCATATGACACTCGATGGCGAAATCGACCGCCGTGATGCCAAAGCCGCGCATCGCCGTGGCAGGAGTGCGATTGGTGTAAACGCAAAACGTGTTCGCCGCGACATTGGGGATCGTATAGGGCCCCGGCAAATGACCCGTACATTTGGTCCCTGCATAGGAGCTGAGCCTTGTGTAAGCACCTGCATCAAAAAAACCGGTAAACTGACGCGCCACGATACGCCCGTCCGCCATGACCCCGTCTTTTATCCGCCAGCGCTCCGCACCGCGCGGCGCGCCGACCTGCATTTCTTCAGGGCGGTCCCATTGAAATTTGACCGGTCGCCCAGTGAGCATTGCTCCGAGCACCGCCATTGGTTCGACAATGGAGTCGACCTTGCCGCCAAAACCACCACCCACGGTCCCCCCAATGAAATGCAGGCGAGAAGATGGAATGTCGAGAAGTTTGGCCGTTGTCCCAAGAGAGAAGAACAAGGCCTGCGTGCCGGTATGACAGACATAACGTTCCGCCGTTTCAGGCGCTGCTATGGCCCCGCAAGTTTCCATTGGAGCCTGCTCGATGGGTGAAAGTTCGTATTCTGCCTCAACGATGTGATCTGCCTGTGCAAAGCCCTTTGCCACATCGCCAAAGCGCAGTTTCACATGATCATAGGGTTCATAAGTAAAGGTATTGTCTGGATAGGCCGGATTGACGGACACAGCGCCGGGGGCAATCGCCTCTTCAACATCCAGAACATGAGGCAGCACCTCCCAATCGACACGCACTGCAGCGCAAGCTTCGCGCGCAAGAGCTTCGGTATCGGCGACAATGGCAAGGACCGGCTCGCCGCGATAACGCACGATCTTGTCGGACAAAAGCTGTTCGTCGTCCTTGCCAAACCCGATGATCGACAAAAGCGCGTTAAGATTATTGGGCACATCCGACGGACGCACGACGCGCCGCACACCGGGCATGTTTTCCACACCAGATGTATCGACAGAACGAACACGTGCATGATGGTGGGGTGAGCGCACACAGCGCATGTGCAACAGCCCATCAAAGAGGTGATCATCGTAATAGGCAGTGCGCCCAGTGACGTGACCTTCGATATCTTGACGGGTCTTGGGTTTGCCGATTTCGTTCAGGTTGTCGTCGCGCTCATTGGCGAACAGGTCTTTGCGGAATTCCACACTCATGCTGCGTATCCTCCACGCATTTGTTCGGCTGCTTTCAGGATCGCATCGACAATCGGTTCGTAGCCCGTACAGCGGCACAGATTTCCGCTAATCGCCTCGATCACTTCGTCGCGGGTTGGACGCGGATTGCGATCCAACAATGCCTTGGCAGACATCAGCATACCCGGCGTGCAGAAACCGCACTGTGCAGCGAAACCTTCGATAAATGCCGTTTGAAGCGGATGGTGATGCTCGCCTGCGAGCCCGCCAGTCGTTTCAATGCTGCGGCCTGTCACAGTTTGCGCCAGCGTGAGACAGCTCAGATGTGGCGCACCGTCAATGAGGACGGTGCAGGCCCCGCAGGTGCCCTGCCCGCAACCGAATTTCGGGGACAAATCTCCGGCTCCGCGGCGCAAGGCCTCGAGCAGGTTCTGGCCATCATCCACGAAAACCCCAGTTTCCGCACCGTTTAATGTGAATGTCACAGGTGTCTTGGGCATTAGGTTTCTCCCAGCAAGCAACGACGAAGATGAACAGGCGCGACCTGAGCGCGATACCAAGCGGACGCAATGGCATCATCCGCAGGCGCGAGATCGTTTGGGCACGCAGCACAGGCCGCCGCGACCCCTGCTGCATCAAGCCGCGCAGCACGCAGCGCGGCCTCGGCAGACGGCGCGCGCATTGGTGTTGGGCCCATGGCCCCGAAGGCCACACGGGCGGATGCGATCTGGCCGGCAGACTGGTCAAGAACAACGGCAATGGACATCACCGAAATCCCCTTGGGCTTGGTTCGGCTGACTTTGCGGTACATCAAGGCGTCCGGTGCAATCTTTGGCACACGCAGGCCTTGTACGACACCACGCGCCGTATCGCGCCCGCGCAGAAAAGACTCTATGTCCTGCGCGCGGCCGTCAGACCAAACAACCTCAGCCCCAAGTGCCAACAGTGCGACGGTGAAATCCCCGTAAGGATGAGGCGCAAAAAGATTGCCCCCAACGCTTGCCATGTTACGCAATGCAGGCCCCCCGATGGAACGAGCGACTGGATGCAACGCCGCAAGATCGGCATTGGCGATAATCTGCGCCATGCTGACACCTGCACCGATATGCCAATGGCTTGCATCAGACGACATCTCGCGCAAGGCTGGGTCGGTCACATGTACAAGGTTTGGCACCTCTTGCGGGGCATCATTTACTTGCCGCATCAAAAGCGTCCCTCCGCCAAGGATCGCGCCATCAGTATGCGCGGCCTCTGCCAATGTTGATACAGTCAAAACACGGGTCATTGGCTCTCCAGTCCTAATGTCTCCCGGATCGCATCGAAGCCGGATTGATATACGTTTTTGCCCACCAACTCTGCCAACTCATCGCGGCGGTCCGATGGCGGGTCAAAACGGCTTTCCCATTCCCAGAATGTCCAGTTTTGATCCGTCACGGGCGTCAAGCGCACGTGAGCTACATAGTTGAACAACGGTAAAGGCGTGTCGTGCAGGCAATAGCTGAACGCGGTTTCCAGATCGCTCAGCGTCAGCAGGCGTTCACGAAGTTTAGAACCGTCTTGCAGCTCGAAATTGCGCACGCAGCCCACTTTGTCGGAGGGATATCCGCGCTCGACCTCCGAGCGGGCAATAAGCGGATGCCAACGATCGTGCCCATTGAAATCGCGCAGGATCTCCCACACCACATCGATGGGGGCCTCCAGAACAGTGCTGCGATAAACCTTGACCACTGCGTTGTGCCCCTACCCGCCGAAATGCCGTTTCAATGCATCAAACCCGCCTTGAAACACGTTGCCGCCAATGTGAGCGGTCCATTCAGACTCGCTGCTTGGATCGACGGAGAATTCCGCTGACCATTCCGCAAAACAACGCGTTCCATCGGTCACGGGCGTCAGGCGGATCGTGGCGATGTAATCTTCAATCGGCATTGGGCTATCGAGAATCGAATATGTGGTGAACATATCGTAATCGCTCAGCCCCAATAGCTGTTCGCGGATGTTGTCGCCGTTTTGCAGATTGAAATTGCGAATGCAGCCAACTTGATCTGCAGGCAGGGCATTTTCGATCCGGCTGTCGCGAATTTTTGGATGCCACTTGGACAGGCCGTTGAAATCACGGATGCGATCCCAAACACGATTCGCAGACGCATTGATCACAGTAGAGGTAAAAACGCGGGCCATTAGGTCTTGTCCTTGTCTGAAGCTTTATCCTGTGCGGCCTTTTTACTGGCTTCAGCGCGTTGGATTTCTGAATTGGCACGCGTCATGTCCGATGCGGATCGGAAGATATCGGACTTGGCGACGTTGGAGCCATCGATGCCGATGTCTTTCATCAGACTATCAACCATCGGAGCCTGTACGCGGTAGCGCAACGCAGAGTTCATGACCTCGTCCGTGGGACTGGATCCACCGCCCGAATTGCCGCCTGAACCGCCTTCTCCCCCGCTAGACCAATCAAGTCCCTGCGTACCGGAGCCACCAAGCTGCATGATCTTGATGTCGCTGACGTTCTCCAGAGGTTTCGCAGAGGCCGCGATGATGCCTTCGACATGCTCGAGCATCTTGCGTTTAAAGAGGCTGTGACGTGACTCGTCTGACAGTACGTTCTCGGCTTCGTTGATCAAACGCACAGCTTCCGCTTCGACGGCCTTACGTACCTTTTCGCCTTCCGCAATCAAACGCATACGTTCCGCGTCCGTTGACGCCGCAATGGTTTCCAGTGTTTTGGCGCGATTGGCACTTTCGGTTTCGGCCAGCGTTTTGCCTTTTTCGGCCGCTTCCATAGCGCGCGCTTTGGCGTTTTCGGCCTCAACAGCTGCTGCACTTTCGTCGAGCGACTTCTGGTAAAGCGCGATTGCTTTGTCCATCGAGGCTTGCTCGACCGTTTTCTCGCGTTCGATTTCCAGACGGCGGCGTTCGGTTTGGTGACCGATGCGTGCATCGTCCAATCCACGTTCCGAGGCGATCTTGGCGCGCTCTACCTCTTCTTGACTGGCGATTTCGGCTTCACGCAGGGCTTGGACACGGCCAATCTCCAATTGTTCGAGTACTTTCTTGCGCTCTAGCTTTTTGGCATCCAGCTCTTGTTCCGCGCCGATCCGTTCGGCATCGACAGCCTTTTCCTTAGACACCCGAGCGGCTTCTACCGCCTCGTCCGCTGCGATCTGTGCAGCATCCATGGCCTTGTTGCGTGCGATTTCCAATGCTCGAATCTTTTGATCTCGAGCAATCTTTTCGGCAGTGGTTTCTGCCTCTTTTTCGATGCGTTGTTGTTCGACCAAACGGCGCGACGAAATCTCGGCAGCTTCAACCGCCTCTTGCTTTTCGATCTCACGCGACCGCAACTCGGCGTCTTTGGCAATCTCAAGCGCACGCGTGCGTTTTTCTTCCTCGATCCGCGCGTGACTGACCTCTTCGCTGGCACTCACATTGGCCACATCAATCGCCCGATTGCGAGAAATCTCCCGCTCACGCATATCCTGTTCATAGGCAATGCGTTCGGCGGCTAGCTTTTTCTCCTTGGCGATCCGGGCCGCTTCCATGGCCTCCGCTTTGGCGATCTCAGCGACCTCAACGGCAGCGGCGCGTTCGACATCGCGTGACGAGGTTTTCTCGTTGCTTTCGATCTGACGCAGAGAAATAGCTGCTTCTTGCGCGATACGTTTCGCCTGGATGGCCTCTTTCGAGGCAATCTCGGCGGCATCGATGGCCTGATTGCGGTCTATCTCCAACTCGCGCACACGCTGTTCTTGTGCGATCCGGTCTTTCGACGTTTCCTCATTCGCGACGATTTGCTGCGCGTCCAACTCGCGTTGGCGCACGATCTCGCGGGCACGGGTATCCTGCTCGGCAGCAATGCGTTCAACCGACAGTGCTTTTTCGCGCGCAATCCGAGCAGCTTCTGTTGCCTGATCCGATGCGATTTGCGCCTCTTCCAATGCTTTTTGCCGCGCGATCTCAAGTTCACGGGTCGCTTTGTCCGATGCGATCCTTTCAGCATTGACGTCTCGTTCTTGCGCGATACGCAGCTTTTCAGCAGCTTCCTGCGCTGCAATGGTTGCTTCGTCCACAGCCAGATTGCGCGCGATTTCTTGTTCGCGCGTACTGCGTTCCAGCGATATTCGCGCTTCGGTCACTTCGCGTTCTTGTGCGATGCGAGCCTTTTCGATCACTTCCTTTGCCGAAATGCCTGCCTCATCAACGATGCGTTGGCGTTCAATTTCTTTGGCTTGGGTTTCACGGTCCTTATCGATCCGCGCCTCTTGCAATATCTTTTCCTGCGCGATGCGTGCCTTTTCGACAGCTTCGCTGGCGGCAATTTCAGCCGATTGCGTATCTTTGTCGGTCTTGATCCGCGTTTCGGCTAGTATTTTTTCCTGACCAATGCGCGCCTTCTCTACCACCTCACGGGTTGAGATTTCGGCCTCATCTATGACACGTTGACGTTCAATTTCCTGCTGGCGGATTTTGCGTTCCGATGCAATGCGGGCTTCTGCAATTCGCTCTTCGTTGATGATGCGCGCGGTTTCGATTGCTTCGCGATTGATCAGCGTGGCCTCTTCACCGTCTTTCTCACGTTCTGAGCGTTCGCGGGCCAACTCAGCACGTTGTTGAGCGCGGCGGAATTCAACGTCACGTTCCTGCTCAAGGCGCGCTTCTTCAGAGGCGCGTTCGATGGCAAGGGTTTCCTTTTCAGCTTCGAGATTGCGCGAACGGATCTGAATGATCGCATCCTGTTCGATGTCATTGCGCATCTTGCGCCGCGCTTCGACCTGTTCGATGACAGAGGTCAAACCGATGGCATCAAATCGGTTAGAGGGATTGAAAAATTGGATGTCGGTTTGATCGATGTCAGTGATCGCAACAGATTCCAATTCCAATCCGTTTTTGTCCAAACCTTCCTGCGCAATCTGCAGCACACGATCCGTGACTTCAGAGCGTTTCGTGTGCAGCTCTTCCAGCGTCATTTCGGCTGCAACAGTGCGCAACGCAGAGATGAATTTACCAGACAAGAGGCTGTTGAGGCGTTCCGGTTCCAATGTTCGCCGCCCCATAGTAGAGGCCGCGAGGCTGACAGCTTCTTTGGTACCACGGACGCGGACATAGAATTCCGCATTCACATCAACTCGCAGGTTATCAGCCGTGATCAGCGCCTCTTCCTTCACCCGGTCAATGGCCAGATCAAGAGAGTTCATGTTGACGGGCGTGATATCATGCACGATGGGCCACACGAAGGCACCGCCATCGATGACGACGCGTTCTCCACGAAACCCAGTTCGAACAAAGGCGACTTCCTTTGTTGAACGGCGATACAGCCAGTGCATCACCCAGTACGTGATGAAAATCACAATAACTGCGAGGATCAGCCACAAGATAAGTTGTCCGATGATTTGACCAGTCATGATAGCCTCCCTTAACGCCCTATCTTCTTGAACAATGCCGTCTGTTCGCGCAGTGCGATCTCTGTCGGCAGCCGTTCCATCGACGAAGCGCCGTAAAAACCATGGCAATTTTTGGTATTTTTGAGAACAAATTCAGCGTCTTCGGGCATTGCGACGGGCCCGCCATGGACCAGAACAATCGCGTCTGGATTGACCTCTAACGCTGCACCGCCCCATGCATCCGTCAAAGCCGGGGCCTGTTCCAAAGTGCAGCCCGTTTCAGCCCCAATAGCGCCGCCCGTGGTCAGGCCCAGATGCACAACGATGATGTCAGCCCCGGCACCCGCCATGGCACGCGCGTCGTCTTCGCTGAAAACATAAGGCGTCGTGAGCAAATCGCGTTCATGGGCCATGCGGATCATCTCAACTTCGTGGGCATACCCCATGCCAGTTTCTTCGAGATTGGCCCGAAAATTGCCATCGATCAGACCCACAGTGGGAAAGTTCTGCACGCCCGAAAACCCGCTGGCTTTCACCTGATCAAGGAACTTGTCCATCAGCCGGAACGGATCGGTCGCGCATACCCCTGCCAACACCGGTGTCTTTTCGACCACGGGCAGGACTTCTCCGGCCATTTCCATCACAACACCATTGGCATCGCCATAGGGCATCAAGCCAGCCAAAGACCCACGGCCCGCCATTCGGTAACGTCCGGAATTGTAGATAACGATCAGATCAATGCCGCCCGCTTCTTCGCATTTGGCAGAAAGGCCCGTCCCGGCACCGCCGCCGATGATCGGCTCACCTGCATCACGCATGGCACGGAATTTCTTCATTAGGTCTTTGCGATCATACATCGGCTAGGCTCCTTTTGCACGCGAAGTAGAGCCGTTGAAGGACCGAAAGGTTCGAACGATCAGCTCCGCGAATTCTGGGTCATTGATGTTATGGGGGACATGCACCAACTGGCGATTGGGCGTTTGTTTGACTGTCTTTTCAAGGGTTTCAAACAGCGTCTTGTTGGCTTCCGGATCCCAAAACGGTTTATCTGGGGCGTCCAGCATGCTCACCCCTCCTTTAGGAAGGAAAAAGCGCACGGGCCCCGTCATCTGGTTCAGCCTATCCGCGATGAAATTCCCCATGGCGACGTTTTCCTCGGGGGTGGTGCGCATCAGGGTGATTTGCGGATTATGCTCGTAAAACAGACGGCTTTTGTATTTCTCGGGCACGGTATTGGGAGCCCCGAAATTCACCATATCGAGAGCACCGCAGGATCCGATAAATGGCAGTCCTGAACGGATCGACGCACCAAACCGGTCTTCGGTCGCGGGGAACACGCCGCCCGCGACATAGTCGCAGACTTCAGTCGTGGTCAGGTCCAGCACCGCCTTTAACATGCCACTGTCGAGTAGTTTTTCCATGGACCGCCCGCCCACGCCGGTGGCGTGGAAAACAAGGCAGTCATATTCCTTTTCCAGATCGGCGGTGATCTGCTGCACACAGGGCGTGGTCACGCCGAACATGGTCAGGCCAATGGCGGGTTTGTCATCTCCCGTGGGCTTCGCACTCAACCGCCCTTTGGCCATGCCTGCGATTGCATGAGCGCCATTGGCAAGCACTTCACGGGTGATCGAATTGATGCCCTGAACATCTGCCACCGAATACATCATCGAGATATCAGCAGGACCGACATATTGCTCTGTTGCGCCGCTGGCCACGGTTGAGACGATCATCTTGGGCACGCCCACGGGGGGGACTCGAAACGCCGGGGACACCAGGGCCGTACCACCCGATCCCCCAGCCGAGATCAGACCCGCAATGTCCGATTGCTGCGCAATCCAACGTTCAAATGCTTGGGTCATGCCCGCAACCGCAGTACCACGGTCGCCGGTAAACACAGCTGAGGTGCCCCGTGGATGGTTGGAGGCGACAACATGCGGAGGGACATCCGCGCTCGATTGCCCGCTCGAGGTGGACAAGTCGACCGTTTTTACGGTCAAACCCTGCGCCTTGATAATATCCGCCATGTAGGACAGTTCGCGTCCTTTGGTGTCGAACGTACCACAAACATATACTGCGCCGCGTGAAGACTGGGTTTTCGCAGAAGTAATAGGAACAACTTCGCCCGAGGGTGTGGGGGTATCCGTGACGGAACGCGCAGCACCTTCAAGGATGGCAATCGGAACAGCTGGGCTCCACCTGGTCGGGGTATTTGGGTTCACGTCATAAATGCGCGCCACCGAATAGCTGTCCTGCCGGTTGGCCCGCTCGGGTTCCGCCCCGCTTTGTGCACCAGCGCCCGCCAACGCATCCGTTTCGTCATGTGCATGACGCCCGACGCCCAAAAGGGCCTGTTGCAGATCGCGGTCTGCGGCCAGCATGGCACTGTCCATCACACGGTTGATCCGCCCGTTGACCATTATGGCAATGTCAGACGCAACAGCGCAGGCAACGCCGATGTTCTGCTCGATCACGAGCACATCGATGTCGCCCTCTTGACCCAGCCGAACCAGCATTTCGGCAACCTGATTGACGATCACCGGGGCCAGACCTTCGGTCGGCTCATCCATCACAAGCAGCTTCGGATTCAGCAAAAGCGCGCGCCCGATGGCAAGCATCTGCTGTTCACCCCCGGATAACTGCCAACCGCCGTTTGACTTCCGCTCGGCCAGACGTGGAAAAACGCTATAGACACGCTCGATGGTCCACGCACCCCCGCGCCGTTCCACAAGCTTGAGGTGCTCATCCACCGTCAACGATCGCCAAAGCCTGCGCCCTTGCGGCACATACCCGATCCCTGCCCGTGCAATCTCGGATGACGCCATGCCCGCCAAAGACTGACCATTGAACGAGATGGCCCCCGACGCGACCGGTTCCATCCCCATGATCGCCTTGCACATGGTGGTCTTGCCCATGCCATTGCGCCCGACCACGGACAACACGCCATGATCCAATGTCAGATTTACGCCCTGAAGCGCATGGGATTGGCCGTAATAGACGTTGAGATCACGGATTTCGAGGCTCGGACTACTCATCTCCGCCCCCCAGATAAAGCGCCTGTACTTCGGGGTCTTCTTCAATTTCTGCGGGTTTGCCTTCTTTGAAGATACGCCCGTTATGCATCATCGTTACGTATTCAGAAACGCGCAGGGCCACGTCCATGTCGTGTTCGATGATGATGTAGCCCATGTGGCTTGGCAGCCCGGTCAGGATCTCGACCAGTTCGGAACGCTCGGTCGGTGACAGGCCAGCCGCAGGTTCGTCAAACAAAATGAAACGCGGGGCACCGGACAAAGCCATGGCGATTTCAAGTTGGCGCTGCTGACCATAGCTCAGCTCGTGTACCAAAGTGTCACGCACATCCCACAGGTTGACCGTTTCAACCAATTGCTCGGCAGAGGCAACAAGTGCGTCATCCTCGCGCGCCCGCAAGAACGAGAACCGCCCACGCGACACCCCGAGACAAGACAAGTAGACGTTGTCCATCACGGTCAAACCACTGAACAACAGCGAAATCTGATAAGTCCGGCGCAAGCCACGGCGAATGCGTTCATGTGCGGGAAAGCGTGTAATATCCTCGCCAAAGAAACGGATGGACCCTTCGGAGGGCGGAAAATCCCCCGTAATGCAATTGAAGAGCGTCGTCTTACCTGCACCATTCGATCCCAATACCGCACGCCGCTCGCCTGGGCGCACGGACAGTTCGATATCGCTTAAAGCTGCCAACGCACCAAACCGCTTGGACATGCCGCGCAGCTCAAGTGCATTTTGCGTTCCTGTGTTGGCGTGCACGTTCATTCCCGCACCTCACCAGTGAGAGGATCGCGTTTGCGGCTCTCGCGCAGTTTCTTCCACAGCCCCAGCAGACCGTCTTCCGAAAAGGCCACGACAAGCAAAAAGCCCAGACCAATCAACAATTGGAAGCGGTCGCCGCTTAGTCCGATGGCAATCAGGAAATCCACAGCGAAGGTCTTGAGGACCACATAAAGGAACGCACCAATAAACGCGCCTGCCGGGTGGCTAAGACCACCGACCACCGCGATGATAAGGATGTCGATGGCCGGTTGAATGCCCACCGTGCCTGGGCTGATCTGTGCCGATTGCCACGTCAAAAGGATACCGCCCACGCCTGCCGGGATGGCCGAAAATGCATAGGCCGCGACACGATGAGCCGTGACATTGTAACCAAGGGCTGCCATGCGGCGCGGATTGTCCCGCACCCCCTGCAAGGCAAGGCCAAACGGCGCGCGCGACAAGTAGAGCACGGAAAAATAGGTCACCACCGCCCAGAACAAAGTCAGGTAATAAAACGCCTCGGGCTGGCGCCAATCCACACCGAACAGTTGAGGTGGTAGAACCGAGTTAAAGCCCTGAAAGCCATTGAAAATATCGTAGTTCTGACGGGTGAAGTAGAAAAACGCGGCCGCAATCGCCAGCGTGATCATGATTGTATAAATGCCTTCGGTGCGTACAGCGAGCCAGCCTATCGCCGTTGCAAAAAGCATCGCAATAATCAAGGCCAATGGGATCGCAATATACCACGGCCAACCAAGCGAGATGGTTTCAATCGCGCTTTCCCCGAAAATTGCGACCATGTATCCCGCGACACCTGCAAACGTCATCTGGGCCAGAGACACCATGCCTCCGTAGCCACCCAGAAACATCAGCGACGTGGCGATCATGCCTAGAATGAAGGTCCATCCAAAAATTTGGAACATCACAAAGTCGGATGCGAAAGACGGGATGATCACCAAGATCACACCGATGATCCAATAAGGCGCCGGGATCCGTTCGATCCAGACCTGTTTGTCCTTTTTGGGGGATATGGATGTCTCGTTCAAGGCCATGTGGTCACCGGCCCATCAAACCCTGAGGGCGGAATGCCAAAACCACCACCATGATCAAGAACGTCAACACAACCGCATAGGTCGGGAAATAGACGGAGCCGAACTGTTCCGCCAGACCAATCAGAAGCGCGCCAAGAGCGGCACCGGGGATCGATCCCATCCCGCCGACAATCACCACGACAAGCGAGGCGAGCAGGAACCTTGTATCTTCGCCTGGGGCTGCCGACTGAAATGTGGCCCCCACCACTCCGGCGAGCCCTGCCAATCCTGCGCCAAAAAAGAAAACGCCGACGAATACCAACTGAATGCGAGCGCCTGTCGCGCTTAACATATCGCGGTCATCAACGCCCGCGCGGATCAGCATTCCGATCCGGGTCTTATTCAGAACCAACCACATCGCCAGACCAATCACCACAGAGGCCAGGAAAATCACGATTCGAACCATCGGGTACTTGAGATATGAGGTGACGACCTCTCCCGAAGAGCGCACACGCTGGGATGTCACCAACCCCGTTTCCATCGGTCCGGACAACCAATCGGGTGGGTTGATATTGTAAAAGTCCCCGCCAACGCCCCACAACATCAGATCCGCCAGCACGATCGAAATGCCAATGGTCACCAATGTCTGGCGAAGATCCTGAGCTTCCATCTGGCGAAACACCGTAATCTGCAAAAGAACGCCAAGGAAACCGGCGACCAAGAACGCGACAGGAAAGGCCAACAACCAAAACCCCGTCGCATCGGCCACAAAGAACCCGATATACCCGCCCAGCAAATAAAGCCCCCCGTGGGCCATATTCACATTACGCATGAGTCCAAAGATCAGCGTGAAGCCTGAAGCCACAAGAAAATACAGACCACCCAGTGTGATGCCGTTAAACAGGGCGTTCAAAAACACCTTTTTGCGTCCGATCGCATCAATCAACCATTCTGGCCAGATCGCGAAAATCAGATACAACAAGACCAACACAACCAATGCAATGATGGCAGACCAAATTGAGTGACGCTCAACAAAATCTCTCACGAATGGGTTTCCTGTGCGCAATACAATTTACCGGACGCGGCCCATGCTCGTTTTGGCGGCGTACTGTTCAAACTGTAGCTCTCCTGTCGCGAGATGCGCGTATCCAGAAGTCTCAAACAGTTCCACGTTGTCGTTAATTCTGAGAATTATTGACGCGCCACCCGCTGATAATCTGACGGAGCAATTCCAACGTTATGCGAGAAGAACCTTGTGAAAGAGGCCTGACTTGCAAATCCCAGATCATAGGCGATTTCGGTCACGGATTTATCGGATTCCATCAACTCCGAGATCGCCCGTTCTGAACGCAGTGTATTGAAATAAACATTTGGCGTCACACCAGCTTGCTTCTTGAAAAGCTTAAAGAAATGTGGACGCGACAACCCGACTTCGCGCGCAAGATGGTCTAGTCCTTCGTGATCGGACAAGTAGTTCACCATCAGTTTCTGCGAGCGGCGAATACGAAAATCACTGCTGCGCATAGTGTTGGCGTCAAAGACCGGGGTCTTGATGTCACGCCATGACAAAGCATAGCATAGGGATGTCAACGTAAACAGCAAATGTTCGACGCTGGCGTCATAAACATCCGTCATCATTTGATGCGTAAGCTTGGCAACGGTTGTCTGAATCTCAGGTGTGAGGTGCAGCGCCGTGCGCCCGAAATTCAACGCAAAATCAGACGAATTGGTATTTTCTAGAAACCACATCGGTTTGATGTAAAGCGTTAAGGACAGGCAACGCTGATCCGTTTCAAATGAATGCGGCATCCACGGGCTGACAGCGGCGGCTGTATCGCTGTTACAGATAATTTCATCCGAACCAACGCGAATACGCGGTGTGTCTCCTCCGACATAGAAAATAAGGTGACCTTCACGATGGGCATGTGTCGTTATGGGGCGATCCAGATCATACAGTGCCGCGCGACCGTATGAGCCGTGGCCCACTGCCAAAGCTTTACTCATTTTATATCCTCCCAAGCTCCACCACACCCTTCTGCGGGGCGCGTATGAAGACACCGCGATTAGACAATAGGCGCCGTCATTTTGGCAAATCAAATCGCCCAGAAAGAGACTATTGGGTATGAATGAGACTTTTGGGTATAGATACCTGCTTTGATCAGGCGTTCACATAGGATGTCTTTACGGTTGTGAAGAATTCCGCCGCATAGCGGCCTTGCTCGCGCGGGCCAAAACTGGATCCCTTCGTACCGCCAAAGGGCACATGATAGTCAACACCGGCTGTGGGCAAATTCACCATCACCATGCCGGCCTGCGCATGCGCTTTAAAGTGCTGAGCATATTTCAAAGACGTTGTGCAGATACCGGCCGTTAACCCAAATTCTGTGTCATTGGCTAAAGCCAAGGCCTCATCATAATCGCGCGCACGGATCACGCAGGCGACCGGGCCAAACACCTCTTCGCGGTTGATCCGCATCATGGGGTTGGTGTCTGTAAACAAGGTCGGCTCAAGAAAAAAGCCCGGCGTCGCGCAAGACACAAGATTGCCCCCTGCCCGCAAATTGGCCCCATCACGCCGCGCGCCCTCAATAAAACTCAGGTCCTGATCAAGCTGGATCTGATCGACAACGGGTCCCATATCGGATGCAGGATCAAGGGCCGGACCAACGTTCATTGCTCGGACCTTTTCTGTCAGCACTTCAACGAAGCGGCTGTGTATGCCTTCCGTGACAATCAATCTGGAGGATGCCGTGCAACGCTGACCTGTCGAGAAAAATGCCCCATCCAGCGCGGCTGAGGCCGCGACCTCAACGTCGGCGTCGTCCAAAACAACAAGTGGGTTCTTTCCACCCATCTCCAATTGGTATTTGCGTCCAAGCCGCACCGATGCCTCGGCTACCCGTGCGCCCGTCGTGGTTGAGCCGGTAAAGCTGATCGCGCGAATGCCTGGGGCATCTAGCAGGCTTTGGCCGACTACGGCTCCGGGTCCCATCACAAGATTGAATACGCCGTCTGGCAGATTGGATTCGGCAATAATCTCGGTCAGCAACCACGCAGAACCGGGCACCAATTCAGCCGGTTTGAAAACGACCGTGTTGCCGTAACATAAAGCGGGTGCAATTTTCCAAGCCGGGATCGCAATCGGGAAATTCCATGGCGTGATCAGCCCAACCGGTCCGACCGGTTCACGTGTCACTTCGACCGAAACACCGGGGCGGACAGATGCCACCAGCTCGCCAGAAAGCCGCAACGCCTCGCCTGCAAAGAAATAGAAAATCCGCGCCGCGCGTTCGGTTTCCCCTCGAGCTTCACGAAGGATCTTGCCCTCTTCGCGCGCCAACATCTGCGCAATCTCTTCGTGGCGCGCCATGATCCCGTCACCAATCGATTTCAGGCAATCGTGACGCGTCTGCGGGTTGGAAAACCGCCAACTCTGAAAAGCACGCACTGCAGCGTCCACTGCCTGTTCTGTCTCGGCTTGCCCGGCATGCGCATAATGATCGATAATCTCATCACTGTTAGACGGATTGACGTTTGGTGTCGCTGGTTGTCCGCCGACCCATTGACCATCTATATAATTTTGCTTCATGCACCCTCTTGCCGTTCAGTAAGCATCAACCAGCATTTGCCGGACTTCCGAAGATGACCCGATCTGCGGTGCGCCAAAGCGGGGTTCCATGAAAACAAGCGTTTCTGAAACCTCCTCCCATTCGATGCCGATGTCACGCAGGTTCTCTGGAAGCTGAAATTCCTGCCAGAAGTTATCAATAAAATCGGATATTTTCGTCTTCTTTGGCAAACCGAGCACTCGGCCGATCACTTCGTGATTGCTGGACTTGTCCGAGGCTAACATCCGGGCCAAAAGCACCCGGTGCAGCAACGCACTGTCGACGGCACGACCGGTTGCCTTAACGAAACTGTAGCCAAACGCCTCAACAAATCCTGGCCCTTTTTGTTGGGCAATGGCGCCGTTCAATATGGCTGCCATCAGATCTCGAGGATTCCGGCTGTTCTTGCCGCTGTGGATCCGGGTCAAGGCGTCAATGGCCAACCCATCCGCAAGCGGATTGAACGTATCCGCGGTCAGAACTGTCATGCACCGCCCGACAGTTTGGGCTATGGTGCGCGCCAGTTCAGCCTCTTGCGCCTTTTCAATGACGGTGGGGTCGCAAATAATGACCGTCGGCGGCGTGCCCTTCAGACGTCGTTTGCCCGTCGTGTCCAAACAGGGATCTGGAAGACCCGTTATACCGGGAACAATGAAAAATTCGGGGCCAAGTTCCTGATATTGTAAAACGCCACGTTCAGGCCATGTCGTTGCAGCATATCGTGACATTCCAATCGCATGACGGCATTTGCGTCCATGAATGACGGCTTCAGCACTGCCCATAGCGATGATCAGATCGACGGGCTGCTGATCAGCATATTCTACAACACGTTCAGCTGTTTCATACTTCGTTTGCTGAGGTGCAATCGCGCAATGATACACGCTGTTGCAACTCATCAACCCCTCTTCCACGCGGGACAGGAACTCGCTCCCTTCCAACGCATCGGGATAGATCAGAACCGGGGCCACTGGGCGTCGATCATCGATCTCGGCGCGAAGAGCCTCTTCGAGGATGTTGCTTGCGAAGTGGATCCGCGAGTGCATCGTGATCAGGGTCATGGCAGACAGACTGTGATGGTTATCGGAGGTGTTTTAATTTGAACGGCCCGGCATCACGACCGGGCCGCTCTTTCAGTTATTTAGTATGACGTTTTACACTCAGGCAGTTCACGCGAAGGCAGACCAAGCGCATCAAATGCAGCTTTGTCGAGACCCAGCGTTTGCGTTACGTTGTCGTATTTTGCGACCATAGCATTCGCCAAAGATCCGTCATCAAGCTCGACGACTTCGTTGACGAATGTCGTTGCGACTGCCTGCCGGTTTTCGTCGAGAACGATTTTACCGGTAGGACTGTCCAACTCGAGATTTGTCAAACAGGACCGCAAATCCGACTGTCCGTCGCCGAAGTTACCGCCGGTTTGATCAACACATGCCAACATAGCAGATGTCGCGTTGTAATAGGTCGTCGCCAACAGCGATGGGGATGGGAAGCGATCTTCAGGCGCAAATGTGTCCTGATACAGCTTCACATATTCCTGCCAGGCAGGTGTGTCTGACGTGTCAGCTTGTGGTCCAGACGATGGCGTTCCGATTAGGGCGTTCTTGGCGTCCCCTTTGGAATTCAGAACGTCTCCATTCACCATAATCGTACCACCAATGAGGTTCGCGTCACCCCCGGCCTGCTGGTACTGATTCAAGAAGTTCACGGCGTCACCGCCCCCAAGGCCCAAATAGATCGCATCCACATCATCTGGCAGCGATGCGATGATCGATCCAAAGTCCTTGGTGCCAAGAGGAACCCAAAGTGCCTCGGTTATCTCGCCACCAGCTTTGCAGTAATCAATGGTGAAGCCCATAACCTGTGTGTAAACAAAGGAATAATCCTCGCCTACGGTCGCTACGGTTTCCCAGCCTTTTTCATTGAACACATAGTCGCCCAGGCCAACAGACCATTGACCACCTTCCGTATTGAACCGGAAGAAGTTTTCGGATGGATCCACATATGTGGTTTCAAGCGCACCTGACGCCCCATTGATGAAAGTCACATCGGGCGCGGTTTTGGAGAAGTCGCGGATCGCGATGCCTTCAGACCCCGATAGCGGGCCAACGACGATTTCAACACCATCTTGCTCGACAAGCTTGCGCGCGCCGCGCACCGCACTGTCGGGGCTCGTGTCCGTCGACTGGATGATAATTTCGATGTCGCGACCACCAGCAGAGTAGCCAGCTTTTTCCAACGCCGTTTTTACTCCGCGCACACCGTCTTCGCCCAGTTGGGTATAGGTGCCTTCGAGTGTCGCAAGAACACCCACTTTCAATGTTTCAGCAGATGCTGCACTGGCAAGAGCGCAGAGCGATAATACTGAAACGCTAGAGATAACAGTCTTTTTCACAGGTTTCCTCCCTTGGATTTCGACTGGTGTTACCACCTTGCCAAAGCCTGACATCAGCGTTCATTCAATCGGATACCGAAAGGTGCGAAGACGTAACTATCCGTCTGTTTTTTGTTAATCCCCTAGCTATTTTGGTCGGGTGACGCTTTGCTGAAAACGCCCAGAGGCGATGGAGGACGATCCATTCGCTGGGCCAAAGGAGTATGTTCCATTACGCTTTAAGCCGTTCACCACCTGTCGGGCTTTGACCTTTATGACCACTGAGTGAGCGATGTTGTCTTGCAATTGAAAGGACTGCGCGCTCGGGTGTTTGATCATCCTGAGACGCGTTATTATCACTCACCCCGCAGAGAGAGCATTTAGGATAGATAGCCGCACGTCCGGCAGATCACCTTGAAGAATTCGCTGTGGCATGACGGAAAGTGGGACGGTACTGTGCGACTTAGCAACTAGTAGAATGAAGTCTTCCATGGCGACCATCAAGGACATTGCACAACGGTCGGGGGCAGGAATTTCGACTGTTTCGCGTGTTCTGAACAATAGCGGATATGTCTCAAGCGCGACACGCTCGCGCGTCGAAAAAGCGATCGCTGATTTGGGATATCGTCCCAATGCCAGTGCTCGCATGATGCGCAATGGTCGAAGCAATCTGATCGGCATCTTGGTGCCATCGATTAAGGTCGATTTCTTTGCGCGCCTTGCTCATCGCTTGGAACAGGCTTTGTTCGCCCAAGGGTATCAAACTCTGATCTGTTCAACGGCCGAAGATGTCGGGCATGAAAATGAATATGTTTCGATGTTGCTGGCACAGCAGGTTGACGGGGCAGTTGTTGTTTCTGTCGGTGGCGACGGAGGTGCGTTTTCCAGATTAAAAGATGCGGGGATACCGCTGATTGCCTTGGATCGCCAGCTTGATGGTCTTGGAGTGAAATCGGTGCGGGCAGATCACTTTGCGGGAGGACAGCTGGCGACCGAGCATTTGATCGAACTTGGTCATAGCAAAATATCGATCATCGGTGCACCGGAACAGTCAGAACCTGTGCGACTGCGCGCAGCGGGGGCAGCGGATGCATGCAAGCGGGCCGCGTTGGAAGCGCCGCAAATCGTTTTGGGAACCGACCACAGTGTTCAAGGGTGCGCCGCATTGGCGCAAAAGGCTCTTGAAACAACGGACCGGCCAAGCGCGATTGTCGCGACAAGTGACATAGCAGCGATTGGCACATTACACGCGGCGCGCATTCTGGGCATCGCGATCCCGCACGAATTGTCGGTGACGGGATTTGATGACACACCAATGGCGGCTTATGTCTTTCCGGCGATTACCACCGTCGCGCAGCCCATTGATCAGATCGCTCATGAATGCATAGCGGCGCTTTTGAATATGATTAGAGCGCCCGCAGAAACCGATCAGAATGACGTCATTTTGCCCGTAGTTCTGAACGTGCGGCAATCGACGGCGACCGTGCCATGATTTGATATTTTGCGTGAAAGCACTGGTCCGCTTTGAAGTCATACGCGATGTCATACCCTTTTGCGCCAAGCGGATTTGCCATGCTTGAAACGCACGGCCCAAGGGCAAGATGACGACCGGACCAAGGCGCGTCAGAACGACCCCTGTTCGCTGTCCAAAGCATCATAAAGGGGAATATCTTGGCGTCATAGGTCAAGGAAAAGACGTCCCCCGATGCGCGATCCGTCACTGAAACTTGTCCCGTCGCAGCGTTTTTGAGCCCGTCATTGCAAGAATTCAATTTTGAATGTCATTGATACAGATCTCAAAGAGCGCATTTGTAACGGCACATCCAATTGGTCCTCATTATTTGATCAATCCTGTCACCAAGCAAAACTTATTAATCGCCTAACGCTGACACTCCGCCAGTCGCGGTCGATGCGCGCAAACAGGCTGCGGCCATTTTGTTGCCCAGATGAACGCATTTTTGCGGCTGCCATCCTTCATGGAGCCCATGTAATATCCCTGCAGCAAACGCATCTCCGGCCCCAACTGGGCTGATTATTTCGACTTTGGGGATTTGCGGGACATCGAACCACATTTCTTGATCTTTCGTCTTCCAAAGTGACAGTTTTGGAGTGTGCAGAATGCAGCCTTGGCGCAGCCCTCCCGCCATTAGTTCTTTTGCGGCGCGCAGCATATTGGGGCGGTCTTCTTCGCCGCTCAAAACGATCCCCGTGGCACGTGACGCTTCGGTTTCGTTCAAGAACAACCAGTCGATTTCAGGCAATGTCCCTGCAACCGTCTGCGGATAGCTGTCAGTTGAAGATGACACCAAATCAACGCAAGTCATCATCCCGGATTGGCGAGCCTGTGCCAGCAGATGATACGCACCAGTGTGGCCATCGGACCCAACGGCGTCAAGGATTGGCATCAGCGTCAAGTATCCCAAATAGAAAATGCGCGGTTGATGCGATGCGATTGTGTCAAATGACAGGGTTTGCGCGCTCAGATGGTCATTGGCGCCAGCAAAGTAAAAGAAGGTTCGGCTGTCGCCCGGCACATTCATCACATGGGTATGCGCGGTGCCAACATCTTGAACGATATTTAGGTTTTCAACGGGCAGGCCTGCGGCCTTACACGCATCCAGAACAGCATCCGCATGCGTATCAGTCCCTAACAATCCCGCAGGCAACACCGGGTAATCAACCTTTAATGCGGCGAGATTAAACGCAACATTCGCGGCCCCACCTCCGACCCCGACAGATTGGTCTGAAATGACCACAAGATCGGATTTCGCAGGCCATGCGGAAATATTGTGAACGATATCCACGATCCAATTGCCTGCACACACAATGCCGCGTGGAACGGCCATCACAACGTCTCGTTCCACAGCTGACGGTAAGGCGGTTCATCTTCGGTGATGTCACTAAACCGCCCCAATGGTTCCAGAAAATAATTGTCGGTCAGATCATCATTGCACTGACTGACCTCAGCAACAAAAACCGGCGCCACATCACCCCAAAATCGATGCTGAACGCCGCGCGGAATTGTTATGCTTTGCCCTGCGGTTAGCCTGTGAACCTGCGCGTACAATGGGGCGGTCGCTCCATCGATACGCACAGTGTCAACCTGGACATCCAACACAGCACCCTCGCGTGTAAATTGCACGCATAGCGTTCCGCCACCGCGCACAATGATGTCTTCTAATTTGCTTTTATGCGCGTGAAACGGAGTTTCCTGATCCACACCAACAAACAGCAGTTTCTCAGCATAGGGTCGTTCACCTTGTGCCTGCGTTCCATTGCGCGCACAAAACAAGGTCAGACCCCGCTTTTCAAACGCTCCAGTCCCAAAATCCGTAACGTCCCAACCCAATTGCCGATCTTTCAGCCACGCACTTTGTGACGCATTGGCGCGGTGATCGGCGACAGTCCAATTTGCCCAGTTGGGTAAGGCCCAGGAATAATGCGCAAGCGTTACTTCTGCGACTTGAATGGCTGCGTTAATTTGCGATCGGTTCATTTGGCATACACCACGTTTTGAACCTGACCGGATTTTCCGGCCTCAAGCGCGGCGGTCAAGATCGCATGATGATCGGAGGCCTCGCGCGGTGTTGCGCACCCGAAACCGCGCGCGTCCCCGCCTGCCAACTCATCAACAAAGGCGGCCCACATTTGCTGGATCGCATCAGCGAACCCAAATTCGAAAATCCCGCCTGTGATTGCAGGGAATAAGGATTGATATCCAAGGTCTTCGGTTTGCCAAGTCTGAGCGCCACCAGCTTCGTAATGCATGAATTGCCATTGGCGCGGCGATTTGGTGGTGAAATACGCCGACCCCTTCATGCCAAGCACCCGCAACGACCATGTGTTTGAGTGCCCCGGCGCGATGCGCCACGTCTTTAGAACCAAGGGGAACTCTCCATTCGGCGCCGAAACAGAGCCGGTTATGGTGGCATTGTCCCACGTCTCACAGGGAACGCGGTTTCCTTTGCCATCGGGACGGGTTGTGACGCGTTTAACAAGGCTTGTGTGGACTGTGTCTGGCCTCCAGCCCATACGCAACGGAACGTGGCAGACATGCATTCCCAGATCCCCCATACATCCGTATTCCCCGTTGACGTCGATCCTCCGCTTCCAGTTGATCACTTTGTCAGGGTTGATATCCGATGAATGCAGAAACGCGGATTCTACTTCGATAATGTCGCCAACAGCGCCAGAATTTACAAAGTCGATCACTCGCTGCGCACCCGGGAAATAAGGCATTTCCGACGAACATCGCACAAACACATCGGGATTATCCGCAATCGCCTTTGAGATACGCGCATTCTGGTCAGCATCCATCCCAAAGGGCTTTTCGCCCAACAGATGTTTCCCCGCCGCAAGAATATGCGGATAGATTTCAGCATGCAGAACATGCGGAACCGCGCAATAGATCGCGTCGACTTCCGGGTTCGCTAACAGCTCACGATAATCCGTCGTAACTTGCAGGACACTGGGCACATGGGTGGAAAACCAGCTCATCAACGCTTCGTTCGTGTCACAGACGCCAACAATTTCGGGACGCGTGCGGCTTTCGGTCAAATGCAGCCACCGTGCCGCAGCTGATGCGAATTCCCGGCCCATCAACCCACATCCGATAATGCCAAAACGAATGGTTTTCATGGCCTTAAGCCACCATCACCAAGGCATCATGGACCGTTGCACCATCATGCACGACGGCCATTAACGCACGGGTCATGGCGCCGGGCTTTTCATGGTGGATGACATTGCGCCCATAAACAATTCCGCGCGCACCTTGGTCCATCAGATCCTTGGTCCGTGTCAGGATTTCCAGATCCGTGACCTTACCACCGCCGCGTACCAAAACCGGAACGTTTTGCGCGATTTCGATCACCTTGTGATACTGGCTGACATCTGAACAAGGATCGGCCTTGATGATATCCGCGCCCAATTCCACCGCTTGCCGCACAAGGGGCAGGATTTTTTCCAGATCGCCGTCGACCATGTACCCTCCTTTGGCATTGTCTTGCATCACCAACGGCTCAACCATCAAAGGCATTGAGGCCAAATCGCACGCGTGTTTCAGCCCGTTGATGTTGCGAATGCACTGGCGATAGACCTCTGGTTCGTTTGGTAAATTGAGTAGATTCACGACGACACATGCGGCATCCAAGCGGAT
>JBDWGM010000164.1:0-6875 GCA_039975755.1 Paracoccaceae bacterium
GGTCCGGCGATGGTCGCAAGGAACGTATTACCGCTGACCCGGTTGTTGGCGACGGGTTGATTTATACATTGGATGCTAAGACGCAGGTCACTGCTGTATCCGTGAATGGTGCCGTTGCGTGGACACGTGATGTTCGTCCCGGACGTGACAAAGATGGTGAAGCGACTGGTGGCGGTCTTGCGGTACAAGATGACACGTTGTTCGTGACGTCCGGCTTTGGCCGCATTGTCGCGCTTGATGCGGCAACGGGTGCAATCAAATGGGAACAAGATCTGGACGCTACGGCCTCTGGTGCGCCTTTGGTGCATGACAATCTGGTCTATGTCACGGCCGGTGACAGTTCAGGTTGGGCTATTGAGGCGGACACAGGTCGCGTGGCTTGGCAAATCGGTGCTGCAGAATCGGTGACAAACGTGCTGGGTGCACCTGCTCCTGTCTTGGCTGGCGATCTTGTGGTCTTTTCGTTTGGCACAGGTGAATTGCAGGCTGTCTTTCGCCAAGGCGGTTTGCGCCGGTGGGACAGTTCAGTGTTGGGCGAACGCAAAGGGCGATCCCTTTCAAAAATTGACGATGTAACAGGTGCGCCCGTCGTCGCAGACAATATCCTGTATGCGGGCAGTCAAGCAGGGCGCACTGTGGCAATCAACGCTGGCAGTGGCGCACGAGTCTGGACCGCCCGCGAAGGCGCAATCAGCCCAGTTTTGCCGGTGGGTGGATCGGTCTTTTTGGTCAGTGATCGTAACCAATTGCTGCGCCTTGATGGGGCAACCGGCGACGTCATCTGGAGCGAGGCTCTGCCAAACTTCATCAAACCGAAGCCACGCAAAGCGGCCGAAGTGTTTGCTCATCACGGGGCGATCCTGGCCGGTGGGCGTCTTGTCGTTGCGTCAAATGATGGTGTTTTGCGCAGCTTTAACCCCGAAGATGGCAGCCTGATTGGAACGGCGGAAATACCCGATGGCGCGACGACGCGGCCAGTGGTTGCCGGGCAAACTCTGTATGTTGTCGGTCGTAAAGGGCAATTGCACGCTTTCCGTTAGAACAAAGCTCTGCTATTGGCCCGAGCTTGTTGCAACGGCCACGAGTCGATCATGTCTTTCACACTCGCTATCGTAGGGCGGCCCAATGTGGGCAAATCGACCCTTTTTAACCGCCTTGTCGGAAAACGTCTGGCTTTGGTCGACGACCAACCTGGCGTGACGCGTGACCTGCGTGAAGGGGCCGCACGTTTGGCCGACTTGCGTTTTACGGTCATCGACACCGCAGGTTTAGAAGAAGCGACAGACGATAGCCTTGAAGGCCGCATGCGCCGACTGACTGAACGCGCGGTCGACATGGCCGATGTCTGCCTGTTCATGATCGATGCGCGCGCAGGGGTCACCCCAACGGACGAAGTGTTTGCGGAAATCTTGCGCAAGCGCGCGGATGTCGTTGTGCTGGCGGCCAACAAGGGCGAAGGGTCTGCGGCGGATGCCGGTGTGATCGAAGCCTTCAGCCTAGGATTGGGCGAACCTATTCGTCTTAGTGCGGAACATGGCGAAGGCCTGAACGACCTTTATTCCGTATTGCAGCCAATCGCAGATCAATTTGATGTAGAAGCGGAAGACCCAGACGTTGACGTCGATGTCGATGACGCCCTATCCCAAGAAAAACCGATGCAAGTAGCGGTGGTTGGCCGACCCAATGCGGGCAAGTCGACGTTGATCAACCGGATCATCGGCGAAGACCGCCTTTTGACTGGTCCTGAGGCGGGTATCACGCGTGATTCTATCTCTTTGCCCATCGAATGGGACGGCACACCGATGCGCCTGTTTGATACGGCGGGTATGCGTAAAAAGGCCAAAGTTCAGGAAAAGCTTGAGAAATTAAGCGTTTCTGATGGATTGCGCGCGGTCAAATTTGCCGAAGTTGTCGTGGTGTTGCTGGATGCGGCAATTCCCTTTGAACAACAAGATTTGCGGATTGCCGATTTGGCTGAACGCGAAGGCCGCGCTGTGGTTGTCGCTGTCAATAAATGGGACCTTGAGGACGACAAACAGGCCAAGCTTTCTGGATTGAAAGAGGCGTTCAATCGCCTGCTCCCTCAGCTGAGAGGCGCGCCCTTGATTACCGTTTCTGCCAAAACGGGCAGGGGGTTGGACCGTCTGCACGAAGCGATTGTGCGCGCGCATGACGTATGGAACCGCCGGGTGCCCACGGCGACGCTGAACCGGTGGCTGCAAGGTATGGTCGAAGCACACCCACCGCCAGCACCCCAAGGCAGACGCATCAAGCTGCGGTATATGACCCAAGCCAAGACGCGTCCGCCCGGATTTGTTGTCATGTGTAGCCTTCCAGACAAGTTGCCGGAAAGCTATTCACGGTATTTGGTGGGTGGATTACGCGACAGCTTTGATATGCCGGGTACGCCCATTCGTCTGAACATGCGCGGTCAGGGGGATAAAAACCCCTACAAAGGGCGTCGTGAAAAGAACCCTGGGGCGCTTGGAAAGCATCTAAAGAAAATAAAAGCCCGGAAATCCTGACCTACACGCGTCTTTACCGATAGGCCTACACTGCGTACTCTGCGCCCTATAGTTGTGGAAACTTATTGGGGGCGGAATGAAACGCATTGTTGTTCTGTGCGACGGGACTTGGAATTCCCCGGACATAAAAGATACCACGCATTTGGTTGAAATTGCATTGGCTTTGGACACTGGCGACGATCAAAAAGTCGCTTATTTTTCAGGTGTTGGGGTCAATGACGAAAGGCAGTTCGACAATTTTCTGGTGCGTGGCATCAACAAATATTTAGGGGGTGCAACAGGCCTTGGTCTGGGCACCAAAGTCAAAGCGGCTTACAAGTTCATTGCTGAAAACTACGAAAAAGATGACGAAATATACCTCTTTGGATTTTCTCGCGGGGCATTCACAGCCCGGTCTGTCGCGGGAATGATCCGAAAGTGCGGCATCATAAAAGATACCGGCCCACGCGCTGTGCGAAAAGCCTTTCGCCTGTATCGCAAAACAGGGGACCGTAACCACCCAGACAGCGACAAAATTCTAAACAAACGTATTGAAATGTCACCGAATTTTGCGACGTCGGACGCTGAAAACCGGACCCGACCAAGCCCAGTTCCCATTGTCAATTTGGCATATGTCGGGGTCTGGGACACCGTTGGTGCACGCGGCATACCCAAGGCGGTTTTTGGTTTCGTGGCGACGCTTTGGAATTCGCAATACCAATTTCACGATATGGAATTGTCCAGCCTGGTGAAATCCGCGCGCCATGCGGTTGCGTCTGACGAACAACGCAAGTTCTTTGTCCCGTCCTTGTGGCACAACGTGTCCGAACTCAATCAAGAGGCCGACACATCAGACGGCCAATCGCCTTATCAAGAAAAGTGGTTTGTCGGCGATCATGCCATCATTGGGGGCAGCGCCGAATTGGATGCGTTGTCGAAATACACATTGGCTTGGATCGCAGATGGGGCACCCAATTTGCGGTTTCGGTCTGGTGCACATCCGACGATGGACGGCGCGGATCACAATACAACGACAGAGCGTTTGACCAATCCGGGCGGGCTGTATGATATTGCCCAAAGCTTGATGGGATGGCGGCAAGGGCCATCGCTTGAGGCGGACTTGCACGAGTCGACCAAATCCCGCTTACGGGACGACACATCGTATCGTCCCGGCAGTTTGGCGCGTTTCTTTAGCCGGTTTACCTGATCAGGTCAGGGTGCCTTCGGCGCTCAGCTTTGATTTATCACCAAGATAAGGTGAAAGCGCTGCGGGCAGGTGCACGGAGCCATCTGCTTGTTGGCCGTTTTCAAGCACGGCGATCAGGCAACGCCCAACAGCCAAGCCAGACCCGTTGAGGGTGTGCACGAACTGCGGTTTGCCCCCATCTGCGGGCTTGAAGCGGGCGTTCATCCGGCGGGCTTGAAAGTCGCCTGTGGTCGAAACCGAGCTGACCTCGCGATAGGTATTTTGACCGGGCAGCCACGCTTCGATGTCAAAGGTGCGACGCGCACCAAAGCCAGTGTCCCCTGAACACAGAACCAGAGTTCTGTAAGGAATATCAAGGGCTTCCAGAATGCCTTCGGCGCATCCAAGCATCCGCTTTTGTTCATCTTCAGACGCGTCCGGATGGGTGACGGACACCATTTCGACTTTCTCGAATTGGTGTTGGCGCAGCATGCCTGCGGTGTCACGGCCCGCACTTCCCGCTTCGGAGCGGAAACACAAAGTGTGGGCGGCCATGCGGATGGGCAGGGCGCTTTCGTCCAGAACGTCACCGGCAACCGAATAGGTCAGAGGCACTTCGGAAGTGGGGATCAGCCATTGTTCGGTATCAAGGCGATAGCTGTCTTCGCCAAATTTGGGAAGCTTATCAGTACCATACATGGCGTCGTCGCGCACGATGACGGGGCTTTGCACTTCGGTCAGACCGTTTTTGTCGGTATGCGTGTCCAACATGAACTGCGCCAAGGCGCGGTGGAGTTTTGCTACGCTGCCCTTGAGCATCACGAAGCGCGCGCCGGAGGTTTTGGCGGCGGTTTCGAAATCCATCAGGGGGGCTACAGCCTTGATTTCAAAGTGTTCTTTCACGTCGAAATCAAAACTGCGTGGATCACCCCAGCGTTTGAGTTCGACGTTTTCGTCTTCGTCAGCGCCGTCTGGAACATCATCGGCAAGCACATTGGCAATGCGCGCCAAAACGTCGGTCAATTGCGCGTCCAGCGCTTTGGCCTCGTCCTGCATGACGCCAATTTCCGCTTTCTTTTCAGAGACTAAGCCCCGAAGACGCTGAAATTCGTCCTCATCCCCACGCCCTTTGGCCGCACCAACCTCTTTGGCGGCTTTATTCGCCTCGGCTTGCGCGGTTTCCGCGGCAAGGATTTTTTCCCTACGCGCTTGATCCAATTGGAGAATTTGAGATGACATTGACGCATCTCCACGGCGGGCGAGGGCTGCGTCAAAGGCGTCCGGGTTGTCCCGGATGGCACGAATGTCATGCATCTGTCTTCTCCAAGAATGCGTTGTTGATCGAGTCGGTTATACGACTCGGGCGGGTTATAGAACGCACAGTTGCGCAGGACCAGCGTACGCTGTGTTAACCGGGCCAAATGCGATGCCATAGGGCCGCACAGAGCCACGGCGCGGGCGTGAAAGACAGCGTTCGACGACGAAAGCCAGCTTTCAGATCGGGGCGAACATGGGGGAGACGCGGGTTTGAGCCCAAAGCTGGCTTTGGCGGTTGAAAGCTGGCTTTCAGAATGTCGGGTGGTCTTGGGGGGTGAAGCGGGGTTAATTTTGGGCGATATGCCGCAGGGATTTGGGGTTTGGTCTTGGCGGTGATGGTGATGGTTGCGGCGGCGGCGGGTTGAAACCCGCCCTACGGCGTGTCGAGGTCGTTGCGGTTAAAACCTATGGGTTGTTGCCATTCGAACTGTTGAAGTTTGAATCTAGGTTCTGACAAGGTTTCCTTTGGCCTGAGCGTTGGCCGTTTCAAAATCTGTGTCTGCTGTGCGGACTTAGTTACCATCGAGAGCATAATTGGCGAGCAGGTCTCACACGTGGTAGTGGTCTAGAATAATGTTGTCTTGGGACTGACCAAACATGCAAAAGCGTTTCATTTTGGGCTTCGTCTGTCTTGTGGTATTGACGTCGCCAGTTTGGTTCTTTGTACTCAAAAATGAAGTGGCTGCTTTCCAATTAAAAGTCGAGCTCGGCAATGCTTCTTTGCCAGATGGCGCGAAAGTCCTGTCATCGTTCAGCCGCGTCTACAACTCAGGGAACGGTGATGGGTGCGACTATGAAGCGATTGCTGTAATTGGATATTATGGACAGGTAGCTGCATTGAAGTCTTCATACATAGACTTGATGGGAACCATGTCCGACGAAGAACCTCTTATGGGGCAGAATGAGAATGTCGCACATTGGGGAGCCAAGTTATCTAGGTTGAGCACCGAATTTAGCATTACGCCCAACGTCGATCACGCAAGCCGCTATCTTGTCTCTGTCACGACTTACGCACGCTATGTAAGCTCCGACTTCCGGTGTTGGTGACAGCTATCGAGTTCCCGCAATGTCGGGCATCTTTGAACCAATGTCGGTCAACATGGGCTCAAACCCGACATTCACCGAGATCCAAACGAACGGCGGCTGTTGGACGCAGACAATTTCTGTACAGACGAGGCGGAGTATGAGGTTTGTGTTCTCGGATCGTCTTTAACCAGCATGTTTTGCCCTGGATGCAGCCTTGACTAGGGCGAATTGTTTGGAGTTGGTTTCCTAATGACGTGGGCCTTTGTCACATTTAATTTGATAGTCGTTGTTATACCCCTGATCGTCGGCTTTTTCATCGTTAGGCGGTCCCTGGCATGCCTAGAGCGTTGAGCTAACTTCGGTTCACTGAGGTCTTGGAACTGACGCGCGATGCATCTTTATAGGCGAACTAAGGTGATATTCTCAGAGGAATGGGCGCGTTGTCCCGGACGATCTGTTTGTTGGGATATTTCGCTGGTGGAAACGCGTCATCGCGCGCGGGTGTTTATTGTGCGGGATCGGCTGTGTGGTTCGGGTGGAGGGTCAGGCTGGACCAGACCCAGTCATTCAGGCGTGTTACCAATGCATTAGGAGGCACTGTTGAACTGACGACGGCGACGATTTCCCACGCTCCGTCCGGTGTTTGTTGCAAAACCGGGCCGCCGGAATTGCCCGAGACCACGGGGCAGCCGACCCGCGCGACTTTGTCGGTAAAGCGCAGCACGGGACAGTCGAGATTGCCAGACAGCGCAAAGGGGCGGCGTTGGTGGTAGCCGATCATGGCGACTGAGGTGAGTTGCGGCTGAAACGGGGGGTCTTGGAGTGCCATGGGGGCGATGTCG
>JBDWGM010000165.1:0-64222 GCA_039975755.1 Paracoccaceae bacterium
CGAAATTGCGCTGGCCAAGATCCGTAAGGACGCGCCGTTTGACAAGGTCTGTTACATCGGCTGTGGTGTGACGACGGGGATCGGGGCGGTGATCAACACGGCCAAGGTTGAAATCGGCAGCCGCGCGGTGGTCTTTGGTCTGGGCGGTATCGGGTTGAACGTGATCCAAGGGCTGCGCATGGCCGGGTGCGATCAGATTGTTGGGGTTGATCTCAATGACGACAAAGAACCCATGGCACGTCATTTTGGCCTGACCGACTTTGTGAACCCGTCCAAGGTGGATGGCGATATGGTGGCGCATCTGGTCGAACTGACGGGAGGCGGGGCCGATTACACCTTTGACGCCACTGGCAATGTGGATGTGATGCGCACAGCCCTTGAGGCCGCGCACAAGGGGTGGGGCGAAAGCATCATCATCGGCGTGGCACCGGCGGGGGCCGAAATCGCAACCCGTCCGTTTCAGCTGGTCACGGGCCGGGTCTGGCGCGGCACGGCGTTTGGCGGGGCCAAGGGGCGCACGGACGTTCCCAAGATCGTGGATTGGTACATGGACGGCAAGATCGAGATCGACCCGATGATCACCCACAAGCTGACATTGGACGAAATCAACCACGGCTTTGACCTGATGCACCAGGGCAAATCAATCAGAGCCGTCGTGGAGTTTTGATCGCTTAGACTCCAACAGTCCCCGAAGAATTCGCTTCTACGGCGCTTGGATGTCAGTCCAACGCAAGTAATTCGACGGGGATTTGGTTAAACTGCAACTCTTTGTAGCTTGCTTCCATCAGTGGCGCACAGGCTGGTCGATTGGCTATTTTCCGGGCCAAGTCACGGTATTCCGTGTAGTTGATTCTTAGCCTTCCGTCTTTCGTGCAATTTTCCACGCCTGCAGGCGCGGCAGCGCATTCAAATTCATAAACGCGAAAAGCGCGCAAATAGGGGCAAAATACATCCGCATCAGGATCCAGGGTCAGTATGTAGTCACGCTCTGCGACTTGATGATCTTGTCTGGGTGCGTGCTGCAGGACAGCATAGTGCTGCCAGCGTTCAATGCGCCAATTTAGCTCAAACAGATAACTCGTGAGCACAGTGACCGGGTCCGTTGAATAGTAAATGGCATTGGCGAAAGCGGTGTCTGCTTTTGCTTTGTCGGCGGTGTCATCGGCTCTGCTAAGCTCAAAGGCATAGTCTAACCAATTTTGCGATGTGTACGGAGCCGCCACCAATCGCCTTTCTAAAATCATGCGGTTCAACTGCGATAGATCTTGGTCTGTTCCAAGCTCAATACGGTTCGGTTCCATGCGTTTGGCTTCAATCGCTTTTGCGAGAAAGTCCAAGATCGTCTTGTTTAACGGGTCCTTTTCGAGACGTGCCAACGCAGGTTCGAACCCATTGCCCAGAATTTCGTCCGACAAATAGGGATCTTCGCTACTGTTTCGTGGTGCTATCATGTCCCACCGACTTGCCAAGTCTACATAGTCCCATGGCTGCGGATGACTACGGATGAAGGAACGAGCGAATTTGATATCTTCGGGTGTTTTGTGTGACTTGATCCACGGATTTGCGATAAATCGCACACGCATTTCGTCCAAAGCACTGTCAAGAGCCGCATCTTCGCGCGCCTCGTCCAACCACTTAGCAGCTTGTCGCATATAGAACTTACCCAACCCAAAATAGTAGCAGCGCAGTGTCATATCGATCTGACTTTCGGGCGGTACAAATGGGGCAAACTCTTCACAGAGTTCTTTCACATCTTGCGGTTCGCCCCCCCAGCCGGGATTAGCTGCATACAGACCACGAGACACAGACCCCCAATTCGGGTGCTTCCGCATAACCAATCGCAGTGTCAGAAGCGGGTCGCGCATTCCTTGAATGTACACCGGCATTGTTATCATGGCGTCAGAAGCCGGAATTAAGTCCGGGTCCAATTTGTACGCGCGACGCGCGTGTTTCGCCGCGCTACGATTTTGAGCATTGAATTCTGAATACGCGTCGCGATGAATTGATCGGCGCACTTCGGGACCTCGCATCAGTGCTGCACGTACTTGTATATTCCAAGCTAAAGCAATGTGAGCAAATGCACTTTCGGGATTGGCATCCACCCAAGACCGAAGAGTCCGAGCCACGTCGGGATGGGTGCTCTGCAAAGGTCGCATAAGGTCGCGCATGTCATCTGCAGAGATTTCTTTTGCAAGATACCGTTCTTGAGCTTGCACAAACACGTTTTCCAACGCTTCAAAATCTCCGCTCACCGCATATTCGAACACTTGCTCTTCGGTTTTGTTTGCCGCAGCCACAGTCGTACCAAAAGCAAAGCACATACAAATACAAAGCTTGAAAAAAATTCGCATAACGGGTGTCTCCGATTGATCATCACAATCCTGTTATGGTTTTGTGGCGAAAATTTGGAGAAGATCGTTCCCGTTCAGCGAGAAGGCCGATAAAATCCTGATACGATGCCGGATTACGCAATTCCCAACGTCTTGCGTTGCGTACGTAACCTCAAACCACGAAAGCTGGTCAAATTGGCCGACCAATGCGACAGCCCCAACTGAACAGCACACTGAATATGGGTATTCATATGCGGTCGTTGAAACGATGACGCGTTCTGTTTTAGGGATCAGGCCGCTTGAAACCCTAGACCGGAAATTTGACGCACATGTGACAGTATCTCGTCAACGCCAGTTCCATGACGCAGAGCGGAAAACACAAATGGTTTTCCAGAGCGCATCCGCGTTGCATCCCGATCCATTACATCGAGCGACGCACCGACATGCGGCGCAAGGTCCGTTTTGTTGATGATCAGCAAGTCGGATTTGGTAATCGCAGGACCGCCTTTGCGCGGAATTTCTTCTCCGGCGGCGGTGTCGATGACGTATAATGTTATATCCGCCAATTCAGGTGAAAAGGTTGCGGATAAATTGTCACCACCCGATTCAATCAAAATAACTTCCACATCTGGATGACGTTCCCGCATCTGAGCGACAGCCGCCAAATTGATCGAGGCGTCTTCGCGAATGGCCGTGTGTGGGCAGCCCCCGGTTTCCACACCAATGATGCGATCATTCGGCAGAATTTGGCGCCGCATCAATTCTTCGGCGTCTTCTCGGGTGTAAATGTCGTTGGTGATGACCCCGATGGAATGTTGATCCTTGAGAGCTTTGGCAAGCTCTGCCGTTAGGGTGGTTTTACCTGCACCAACAGGGCCACCAATTCCGATGCGCAATGGACCATTCATTTGGGTCATGTTCGGAAAATCCTTGTGTCCAGTGTTTCATGTCGCATCGAGGCGATGTCGGATGCAAAGGCCGATGAGGATATCGCGCTGAGCGGGGTCGCCAAAGCATCTGCGCAAATGTCGTCAATGTATTCGGATAGGTTTGACAAAACACGTTGCCCTTCGGTCTGCCCCAATGGGACCAGGCGCACGGCAACAGAAACCAAATTTGATAGCGTTGCGTGCAGGAAAACGCGGGCGGTTTGTTCAATCGGTATTTGTTTGGCCTGTGCTGCGGCGCCTACGGCCACAGGGTATGTAAACCTTGGCAAATCAAGCGACCAAAGCGCATTTACGGTATCACAAAATGCTGCCCCTTGCAGATCGGTTTCCTTTAGACGTTCGGCGCTTGGGCAGAATGCACGCGCGATTGCATCGATATTTAACCGGTCATCGATGGACGCTGCATAGCTTGCATTCAGTATAACGACGTCGGACTGTGCTGTGCCGTAAGTGCAGATATCTTTCAACCATTCTTCAAGATGGGCGGCGCTTTTGATCCGGTCTGCGACGATCTTGGTTTCGAGTCCGCTAGAATAGGCAAACGCCCCGATCGGAAAGGACGGCGACATCCATTGCACAAGATGCAACAGCGGATCAGTCATGTGAATGCGAATGCCCGTTTTGGTGCCCGCTTTGGTTCCCGTCATCATGCTGGTGGCCATGGCTGTGACTGTGTGTGCGCCCAAACCCATATGCGCCACCTTCTGGTGTGAATGGTTCGGTCACGTCACGCACATTGGCCCCAATTCTGCTGAGCATGTCGGCCATAACGTGATCTTGCTGAATCAAAAGGCGGGTGTTTTCGATCTGGCAGGGTGTGTGCCGATTGCCAATGTGCCAGGCAATACGCGGCAGGTCGTCTCCGGTGACTTCGATCAGTGCTTCGGGGGCGGCCAGAACTGTGATTTCGCCGTTCTGTGTGACCAAGACGCCACCATGATCCAAAGATGTTGTGTTTGGCAAATCGACAAGAAGTGATGCACCCGATTGCAGCGTTAGAACCTTGCGCCGAAGAAAACGATCTTCGTACGTCAAATACACTTCATCCAGCGGTTTGGCGTGGGCGTGATCGTGAAAGGACTGTGCGATCAACATGAAGGAACTCTGCGAACTTGGGCCGTTCCGAAATCGTAGAGATCAGGGCCCGAAAAGGTGGTTTTTGAAGTCATCACTATCATCCGCGCAATCTGTCCGACTGCGTGGATAAGAGCTACCCATGAGGATAGCAATTGTGGTCATGTTTTGAGTGGGTGCTTAAATTTTAGGCGATCTTGTTTTTGCGCTGCTTCCGCATTGCGGCCGCACCTGCAAACGCTCCCATTGCCAACATCAAACCAAGACCGCTGGCTGGCAATGGAACCGGTGTTAGCGAATCAGTTGCATCAGCATCAACGCCGTCTTCGTTTTCCGCGACAGCTTCTTCATCCGTAGCTTCCAGTGGTTCTTGACCATCAAAAAACGGTTGAACCGATGGTGTGCCACCAGTCCCGGAAGATGCGGCGCTGGTTGCCTGCTCAAGAGTCAGACCACTTGATCGCGGTTCTTCCACTCTTTCGAAGTCAACTTGAGCGCTGACACTGGTTTCTACACTGGTGCCATCTGAGGTCGCTTTGGCTGCTGATGTTTTAACGGCAACATTGCCTGTAAAGCGGAACACAGATTCTTCCAGCGTGTTCAGTGTGTTACTTGCTGCGCCCGCGGCGCTCGCGCCTAGAGAAATCGCAAGTGATGCAATGTCAGGCATCGTTACCGGCGCCCCGACGGGATATTGATCATCTGTTGCATCGTACGTAGCAGTCGGCGGAGTGCTGGAGATGTAGCCTAGGGCGTCGACTAAGTTCTCAGAAGGTTCAGGGACATCCCAAAACTCATCGTTATTTGTTGCCGCTTGTGCAGGTGCTCCAAACAAAAACATGCCAGCAACCATGCTGGTCAACGCGCCCCGTAAAAACATTCTCTTTCACTCCCCGTGTGAACCGATTGATTTTTCCCAAGAGCAATTATGACGCGATTCGACTAATAAGCCAAATAAAAGAAACAATCGGCGAAATTCCGGACATGCAATATGTGGCTGAATTACATCCGATATGCATTTGAACTGCTTGAGTTTCTAGAGCCGAGGTTGGTTAAGGATAACTTGATTGGGCACCGCACACTCTCAGAACCTGATGTCACCCTTGAATGCTAAGCAACTCGAATGATCAGCGCTTGACTTGGCATTGCAAGTAGCCGTCCTTCTTCAGATGAAGGTCAATCTGAATAAGAATCTACGCACAAATGGTATCAGATACGGCGCAGCAGATACGTGTCCATGATCCATCCGTGCTGTTCGCGGGCGGCTTTGCGGGTGTTTACAATACGCGCAGCTGTGTCCGCCAATGGGCCACTTTCCAGTATCTGTTCTGGCATACCAAGAAATGCACCCCACCAAATATGCAGGGCGTCATCTGTCAGTGATTGAAAGCTTGCTTCACCATCCAGCATGACAGCAACAGTTTCTGCATTGGCCGGCCAACCTTCGGCGCGCAAACGGCGCCCCGTCGTGATGGTGACAGGTCCATTCACCGTGTTCAGCGGAATGGCATGGGCCGCAGTAAGGGCTTGCAGTGCCGTGACGCCGGGAACGACACGAATGTTGGGTGGGGGCGACAGCCGCTGCGCGATGCGCATTGTACTGTCATATAATGATGGATCACCCCACACCATAAGCGCCACGGGTTCATCGATATTGGATGTCGCTAGGGCATCCATCCAACGCGTGGCAATTTGGTCATGCCATTGATCAACGCGATTTAAGTACGGAAGATCGGGATCGCGAACGGGGTATTCGAAGGGAATGATTGTTCCGGTCGCACCACAATCGGCAAGGATGCGGGTGCGGATCTCAGCTAGATCATCTTTACCAGTACCCTTTTGGGGCATCAGGATCGTATGCGCATCGCGCAAAGCTTGTGCGCCTTCTTGCGTGATATGCGCAAGACTGCCTGTTCCCACACCAACAAGCCACAGGTCTTTGATCACATTCTTGCCCACACAAAAGAAATGCCCGGCCCCAAAACTATTGGAGCCGGGCCATAAAAGACAGGTCTTAAACTGCGCTGTAAAGGCGCGGTGTGAACAAACCAGTTAGGGATGTCGAACGTGTCGCTTTGGCGATGGCTAGAATGCCCAGATCAATGACAGGTTCGATAATGACAACCAACATATAGGCTGCACCAAAGGTCCAAACAGCGCTGAAAGTTTCTGCGCCAACACCCTGACCATAAAACACCCAGAACGCGACCCAAGCGACGACGCCACCTTGATACAATGCGGACAGTTTCAGAACATCTGCATAGGCAAGATCAACATAGGCCCGGTCTTGCGGAATGATCCGGCGTGCAAGGGCATTCATGGCAAAGAGCGGCACCAAAAGAGTGGTCGCGTTGACAAAGATCATCGGCATATCGGTTGGTGCAAACAGCGAACCTTGGATCAAAAGTCCAAGGACAAGGCCAAATGCGGCCGGTGCGGCCCCAAGCAACAAGAACAGCGACGTTGCCAAAATAAAGTGGACTTCGGAAACGCCGACTGGAAAGTGCGGCAGAACTTCAAAGAAAAAGAAGGTGCCAATGGTGGCCAGTCCGGTTCTTAGCCCGAAAGCGGCGATGTTGCTTTTGGCAATCTCGCCAACGGCAAGTTTTGCGGCGTACCCTGTTGCGCCTGCCGCAGTGGCATAGGCGAGAGCCATTTTGGCTCCGTCAACAATTCCGGGTTCGATATGCATGGTAGTCCCTTTCTAAAATGCTGCCCCTCCGGCAGCGAATAAGCGCGCGAACGCAATTGACGTGTTTACGGCAGGTCTCCTGACTTGTGGGTTGTCGCGCTTTTGGCCTTCCCAGCCCAAGATCGGACCAGTGGATATCCTTGGCGCTCTCCACTTACAGTTGCGGGGGCAGTCCGGGGCTTTCACCCGGTTCCCTTTTCAGCCACAAACCGTGGCACCGTAAAAAATACTTAGCTTGGAAAACGAAACTCGCACAAGCGCAAAGAGCGACATTTAAGCCTCTGCGAGCGGCCCAAATACGATCAACGCAGGTTGCGAGCTGATTTCAGCCTCAAGGCTGGTGGCAAGGTCTGTGACAGTGGATCGAGTGATGCGTTGATCCGGCCCACTTACGTCTTCGGCCAGAATGGCAGGCTGGTCTGCAGGCAGGCCCAATTCAATTAAGGTCGCGCACAACTTTGGAAAGGTGCGTTTTCCCATAAAAATCACGGTGGAGGCTGTGGGGTCGGCCAAAGCCTTTAGGTCAATGTCTTTTGGCAACTGCCCGGATGCGTCATGTCCGGTGACGAATTGAACGCGTCGCGCGGTCATGCGTCGCGTCAACGGTATGCCAGCCGCCGCCGCCGCTGCGCATGCAGAAGGAATGCCGGGAATGATCTCGTATTCTATATCGGCCTCGCGCAAGGCGATCAGTTCTTCTTCGAGGCGGCCAAAAATACCGCTGTCACCGGATTTCAAACGCACCACACGTTGGCCCATTTTGGCGTAATCGACCAAAAGGCGACTGACATGGTGCTGCTTCGGCGAGGGGCGACCGGCACGTTTCCCGACGCCAACCAAATCTGCACCATTGCGCGCGTGTTCCAAAATGGGCCCCGAGGACAAATCATCGAACAACACAGCATCCGCCCGCTTCAGGCGATCAACGGCCTTTAGGGTCAGCAATTCCGGATCGCCGGGACCTGACCCGACAAAGCTGACAAACCCGCTCATTTGTTGCCCTCAGTGGTGATCATGTGGAAAAAGGTTCCGGTCACGTGACCGCGGTGTGATCCGGTTTCAGGCACCGCGTTTCCATCTGCATCCGCCACGCGGGCCAATGGTGCGTCAGGCTGATCCAAAATCGAGGAATAATGGAATTCATGGCCGCGCAAAACGGTGCCTTTTGCAAGGCCCGGCATTTGCGCATCTAGGGTCGCTTGTCGATATCCAAGATGGAATTTCCGTTTTTCATAGCTGGTGACCAAGCCCAATAAGCCAGCCATCTGATGTGCATGACCTTCCTTGTCGATCAATGTTTTACCCAAGGCCATGTAGCCACCGCATTCACCATGAACAGGACGGGTTTCGGCGTGCTTACGCAACCCATCCTGATAGGCATTCGCCGCAGTAAGTTGGCCCGCATGCAATTCCGGGTACCCACCCGGCAACCAAACCAGATCGGCCGATGGGTCGGGTGCCTGATCAGCCAGCGGTGAAAACGGCAAGATTTCCGCGCCTGCATCGCGCCACCCTTTCAGGATATGCGGGTAGGTAAATGAAAACGCAGCGTCTCGGGCCAATGCGATCCGTTGGGCGGGCGGTTGGGGCAGGGCACCGGATGTATCAGGGATAGATTGGCCAAGTGCGGCTGATCGAATGGCCTCTAGATCGACATTGTCGCGTAGGAATGTCGCATACCCGGAAATCGCGGCCTCTAGATCGGGGTGTTCTACGGCTTGTATCAAGCCAAGATGCCGTTCAGGAAGGGTTAGATCACCGCGGCGTGGCAGAGATCCCAAAACCTTGATACCGGCTTGATCCATTCCAACGCGAGCAAGGCGTTCGTGGCGCGGACTTGCGACCCGGTTCAGGATCACGCCAGCAAATGGCAAATCGGGATTATAGGTCTTGAACCCCAATGCAGTTGCAGCAGCTGATTGCGCTTGTCCACTGACATCGACAACCAAAATGACAGGCCAGCCCATCTGTTTGGCTGTTTCCGCACTGCTTCCGAAACCGCTTTGCCCACGTGTGGCAACACCATCATAAAGGCCCATGGATCCTTCGGCGATGCAAATATCTGCCCCGTTTGCCTGAGACGAGATGGCGTTGAACAAGCCGCTATCCATGGCCCATGTGTCCAGATTGAACGACGCATGCCCACTGGCGGCCAGATGAAAGGCCGGGTCAATGTAATCAGGTCCCGATTTGAACGGTTGAACGCGCAACCCGTCATCAGATAGCGCCCGCAATAACCCCAGCATCACCGTCGTTTTGCCAGTGCCCGAAGACGGAGCCGAGATCATTAGTCCACGTTGTTCAATCATCGCCATGTGTCCAACTTGCCCATTGGCTGTCTGCGGTTTGCGGGCGGTATCTGCGATCGTAATCCGCCGCATAAAGACAGCTTTCGTCAAACCCTTCGCCAGCAAGGACAGGGCCGATCAAAATTAGCGCTGTACGCGCGATTTGTGCGTCTACCTTGGATGCAATGTCGCCGAGTGATCCGCGGATGATCCGTTCATCTGGCCAACTGGCGCGATAGACGACCGCGACCGGGCAATCAGACCCATAAGCTGGCGTCAGATCGGCGACAACCGTATCAAGGTTCTGAATGGACAGATGCAACGCAAGTGTGGCCCCGGTGGCTGCGAAATTTGCCAGTGTTTCGCCTTCGGGCATTGAGGATGCGCGTCCTCGGGTGCGAGTTAAAATAACAGATTGCGCCAAGCCCGGTAGGGTGAGTTCGGTGCCCAATGTCGCAGCTGCCGCCGAAAACGATGGAACACCGGGCGTTACGCTGACGGGTATGGATTCCGCACGCAAACGGCGCATTTGTTCACCCATAGCAGACCAGATCGACAAATCACCTGAATGCAATCGGGCCACGTCCTGACCGGTAGAATGGGCCATTTTGATTTCATTGATGATGGCGTCCAAATTCATTGAGGCCGTGTTCACGATGCGCGCGTCTTTCGGGCAATGGGCCAAAATGGCTTCGGGGACCAAAGAACCAGCATAGAGACAGACGGGGCATGACGCGATCAGGTCGCGACCACGCAAAGTTAGAAGGTCAGGCGCCCCGGGGCCGGCGCCAATGAAATGAACGGTCATGTCGATGCTCCTTGCGCCAAGGCACATGTGGCCAGACGATCGGTTGATATTGAGCGCGGTGCAAGCAGGCGCGCACCGGGACCAGCTGCAGCCAAAGCCGCAGCTTCGGCGACGCTTCCGGTGTGACGTGCGGCCTGTGACGCGGTTGATTGGGTTTGCGTGGGTTGTGCTGTCAGTTGCGTGGCGCAGATTTCAGCAATAGGCATGCCCACTGTTTTGGAAAACGCCAGAAACACGGGCGAATTTGCTTTGTCATTTACTGTCGCCAGATGTGTGACGCTATGCGTCCCAGACGCTTGAGACAACGCATCGCGTAAGCTCGCGACTGAGGCAGACCCTCGAAACCCAAAACCCGCGACGATCACAGAACCACACTCCATTGCACGATCGGGAATTGAGATTTCCAACCCGTGCGTGATCCGATTTCTGTGACTTGAGACATTTCAAACCGCATCAGGTGGCCGCCGGATTGTTTTTGCGCTTGAACCAACAACGCTTCTGTTTCAAGCGTGACGGCATTGATGACGATGCGCGTCCCGGCCTCAAGTGAATGCAGCAACCAATCCAAAAGCGGTTGATCCAGTCCACCCCCGACAAACACGGCGTCTGGGTTTGGCAGTGTTTCGACGACATCCATCGCTTTGCCAGTGATCACGTTCAGATGCGACACGCCCAAAGTATCGGCATTGCGCATAATGCGTTCTGCGCGATCCGGGCGGGGTTCAATGGATGTGGCTGTTACCGTCGAATGGGACAAAAGCCATTCAATGGCAATTGATCCCGAACCGCCGCCAATGTCCCACAAATGTTCGAATGGCTTAGGGGTCAGCGCCGACAAGGTCAAAGCACGAACCGGGCGTTTGGTCATTTGCCCATCATTTTCAAACAGGTCATCCGGAATGCCACTGGCGGAGGGGACAACCGTGCCAGACCCCTGGATTGTCGCAGCAACACAGATCGGGTGTTTGAATGTTTCCTCATTCAGCGCGTCGGCCCGTAAAACGGTTTGGGTTTCGTTGGGCCCGCCAAGCGCCTCAAAAACCGTTAGTTGCGATGCCCCAAATCCCATGTCGATCAGATAAGACGCAAGATCCGCAACGGCGTCGCCATCCCGCAAAAGGGTTATGATCTGGCGTTTGGGGGCAAGATGTGGACGCAGCTTTGAAATTGGCGTTGCATGCAGGCCAAAGCACAAGCTGTGTTCCAACGCCCATCCCAAACGATTTGCGGCCAAGGAAAACGTCGATGAACCGGGAAAGGCTTGCCATTCATCTGCGTTCAGGCGATTTGCCAAGACTGTTCCAGCGCCAAACCAAAAGGGATCACCGGATGCCAACACCACCGTCTTTTGGCCGCGCGAAGCCATCAAATCATCGACGCCCTTTGCAAAAGGAACCGGCCATTCGATCATTTTTGCCGCGCTATTCGTTACAAGGGCCAAATGACGAGGCGGGCCCATGATGATGCTTGCCGATGCGAGGGCAGAACGACTTGCAGCCGACAGGCCTTCGGGTCCATCTTCACCCAAGCCAATGATCGTCAACCACGGAGCATCACCCATCGCACATAACCTGCTTGTCCTTGGCGGAACCACCGAAGCCACGGCCCTGTGCCAACGCCTTGCAGAGGATGGTATCACAGGCACTGTGTCCTTTGCCGGACGGGTTAAGCGGCCAGTGCGTCAACCCTTGCCGCAGCGTGTCGGTGGGTTTGGCGGCGTGGACGGCTTGGCCGAATATTTGCGCGTTAACGGCATTAGCCATGTGATCGACGCGACCCATCCTTTTGCGGCACAGATGAGCATGAATGCGATTGGCGCTTGTGCACAGGTGAATATTCCCTTGATCGCGTTGACACGCATGCCGTGGCAAGCCCAAGCCGGAGACCAATGGACCAACGTGTCCGACATGGCCGCAGCGGTCGAGGCCCTGAATGGAACGCCCAAACGTGTTTTGTTGGCGGTGGGACGTATGCATTTGGCTGAATTTGCGCCGAACCCTCAGCATTTTTATTTGCTGCGCTTGGTTGATCCGCCTGCGTTCGAAGTGCCGTTCTCCAGACACGCCATTGTCGTTGATCGGGGCCCGTTCAGTATCGATGCGGATTTGGATTTGATGAAAGCGCATGACATTGATTTGGTGGTGTCCAAAAACTCGGGCGGGGTTGGGGCTTATGCCAAAATTGCGGCCGCCCGCGCGCTTGGGTTGCCTGTTGTCATGATCGACAGACCGTCCATCCCCTGGCGCCTTGAAGCGCACAGTGTTGATGCAGTGATGGACTGGCTGCCTCATGCTTTGACCGATCGGGGTGTGTAAACAATTGGTGCCCCGTCACGTTCGATCATGCGTGTGGTTGAAGACCCAACAATGACGACGGTGCGCATGTCTGCCATGTCTGCTTTTGTGTCCGGCAATGGAACGACGCGAATGGTCTCATCCGGTGTCGAGACAGCCCGCGCAAAAATAACGGGTCGCGCATCCCCACAAACGTCTTTCAACAGATCAAGCGCACGTTCAAACCCTTCGGGGCGCGATTTGGATCTGGGGTTATAAAATGCCATGGCAAAATCGGCTTCTGCAGCCAGCCTAAGGCGGGTTTCGATCAACGACCAAGGTTTCAGGTTGTCCGACAGGTTTATGGCGCAAAAATCATGTCCCAAGGGGGCACCAGCACGGGCCGCCGCCGCAAGCATCGCTGTGATGCCGGGAGCCACGCTGATGTCCAAAGACCGCCATTCTGCCGGGCCGTTTTCAACGGCCTCAAACACGGCAGACGCCATTGCGAACACGCCTGGATCACCTGAGGACACGACAACCACGTGTTTGCCATTTGCCGCCATTTCAAGGGCATGACGCGACCTGTCCAATTCCACGCGGTTGTCGCTTGGGTGCAATGTTAAACCGTCTCGTTCGGCAACCCGTGCAACATAAGGGATATAGCCAACGACATCCGTTGCTTTGGCCAGTGCGTCTTGCACCTGAGGCGTCACTAGGTCATCTGCCCCGGGGCCAAGGCCTGCTATGACAAGCGACCCTGTCATGGTCGTCTACCCTGACCGTGCACGACGATAATTGAAAAATAAGGGGTCAGTTTGTCAGGCGCGTCTGCGAGTTTTTGAACCGTTTGGTTGGGCATACTGGCAAATTCTACCAACCATGCGTCATCGTATTTACCCGCATCTTTCAAGGCGGTTCGGATCTTTTCGATGTTTTGCCCGATTTTCATAACCACCAACGCGTCGGTCGATGTCATGCGCACCACCAATTCATCGCTGGGCAAGGTGCCCATCAGCACAGTTAGAACATCATCGCCCCATGTGATCGGTTGGCCCGTTGCGGTCCACGCTGCGGACATTCCCGTTGTGGCGGGCACGACGGTGACCATGACGTCATCCCGCAGGCGCGTATAAAGATGCATGAACGACCCATAGAAAAAAGGATCACCTTCACACAGCACAACGACGTTCTCTCCGGCATCGGCAAGACGTCTAAGATGCGCGGTACACTCCGCATAAAAAGCAGACAGAATTTCGTTATAGCGTGGATCGCTTAGAGGAATTTCAGTCGTGACCGGATATTCCATGGCAAATTCAACGACGTCATCGCGTAACATGCCGTCTACGATCCGTCGGGCCTGACCTGATCGCCCGGCCTTGCGAAAGAAGGCCACATGTTTTGCTTCGCGCAGCAATCGATCCGCGCGAACGCTCATCAGATCCGCGTCGCCCGGTCCCAATCCAACACCGTGTATCGTGCCTGTGCTCATTCCGCACGACTCGCGATTGCGTTGATGGCTGCCACGGTTATGGCGCTGCCTCCCAATCGGCCTTGCACGATGCAACTTGGCACCGGCTGATCCGCCCAAAGCGCATCTTTGCTTTCGACCGCGCCGACAAACCCCACTGGACATCCAATGATGGCTGCAGGGCGGGGGCAATCCGGGTCTTTGAGCATATTCAAGAGATGGAATAACGCCGTGGGAGCGTTTCCGATGGCCACCACAGCGCCCTGTAAATGAGGTCGCCACAATTCCAAAGCCGCAGCAGATCGGGTGTTTTGCATTTTTGCGGCCAGTTCACGGACACCGTCATTGTGAAGCGTGCAAATGATGTCGTTGTTGGCAGGCAGGCGCGGGCGTGTCACGCCTTCGCTGACCATTCGCGCGTCGCATAAAACGGGCGCACCTCGTTCCAAAGCCTGCCTTGCAGACGTGGCAAAGCCGGGCGAAAACCGAATGTGCTGCTCAAGGCCAACCATTCCGGCTGCATGGATCATGCGCACTGCGATCTGTTCTTCGTCGGTGCCAAAACGTGCAAGATCAGCTTCGGATCGGATCGTCGCAAAGGATTGTTTGTAAATCGCTGCGCCGTTGGTTTCGTATGTGTATGACATCATCAAAGCTGCGTTATTTCATTGAGTTTTGTTCGGCTTAATCCACGGTAAGCGGGTTCATCCCACGGGGCACCGTTTCTGACAAGATCGAAAGCACCGTTCCGTCCGACAAGCGTGAAGTCAGCGCCATGAGGAAAGGCACAACCTTTTTCGCAACCGGAAACGTGCAAGGATGTGCCTGTTGGCAATGATCGGATCAAACCCATGGCTGTCGTACGCGTTTTTACACTGGCATGCGGGCACGCTGGAGCACCGGGACACGCATGTGCGTTCAGCACTGGATCATCATGCGTCGTGACAAAATCGCAATCGGGAAATGTCTTTGCTTGCAGTAGGGTAATGCGTCGATGGGGCGAAACCCGAATGGCAGTCGCTTGGCTGTCTTGCAGAAGGGTTGCCAAAGATTTGGCGTCGATCTGACCAAAAGGCGCACCAAGTATCCAGCCTGTTGCATTGACCCCAATGTCGAATGCGCCGCTTTGATCTCGAGGATTGGTCCTGATCCATTGGTCGGGCAGGTCACGCACAGCAAGATGTCGTTTCATACGTCCGGACGAGGGTCCGTCTGTGTCCAGGTACCATTGTATCAGCTCTTGCAAAGCATCCAGCGCGTTTTGTTCAGAAATGCTGCGCCCGGTATCTGCACCATCTGCGCGCAGAATAAGCTGACCATCCTGCGTCAATTCAAATCGAAAATCGGCAGAACAGTTTTGCAATTGGGCGGATGGTCCGGTGTCGATGGCAAAACCCGTCTTGGCGGGTAAATTTGGCAAAGCGGGCAATATCGCCAACAAAGCGCGCCCGAGGCGATCTGTCAGGTCACCGGATGTCCAATGTGGCGTTACCAGAATATTTCGTTTGGCCTCGATGGTTGGATCGACATCCAGCAGGCCAAGCCGGGCCAATTCCTGAAGCAAAGCGTCGTGATTTTCGGGTAATATACCTCGAATTTGCAAATTCGCCCGCGATGTCAGGTCAATGGTTCCATTGCCAAATCTGCACGCGACCTCGCACAGGCCAATGATTTGGGCGGCCTCCAAATGCGCCATGATCGGGCGAACGCGAACGATCAACCCATCGCCGGACATCATGGGCTTGTAAGCGCCGGGGCACCATCCTTTGACAGGGGAAGGGGACGTCATGGATGATCCTCTAACGCGGCACGAATTGAATTTCGGCGCGTTTGCCACAACCCAGATTCCAGCAATTCGGCAAACCGTGCCCTCATGGCTGCATGGGCGTCTGGGTTGGCCTCTTTCAGGAATTGGTCGGTTTCAGGATCACCCAATGTTGCATCATGATAAAGGTCAAACAAATGCGGCGACACCGCCCCGGCGAGATGTGCAAAAGCGGCCATATGATCCAGCGTCGCAGAAATTTCCGCGGCGCCTCGGAAGTCATGGGCACGCATGCCTTTGATCCATGCTGGATTGGCAGCACGGGCCTGCACAACTCTGGCGATTTCTTCGCGCAGACCACGTGCCCTTGGGCGGGTCGGGTCTGTGTTGTCGACATGGTACAATGCAGCCGTCCCGCCGGTGAGCGCTTGGGCAGCAGCGAAGCCAGCCTCGTGTGCAGCGTAATCAGATGCCAACAAAAGATCGGTTTCGGGCAAGTCCTGCAGATGGACAAAACTGTCAGCAGCACCAACCCGTGCGCGAATTCCATCTTCGTCGCGCATGGGTTCGGCGCGATCTAAGACCCATGAACTGGCATTCAACCACGCTTGTCCGGCTGCGGCTTTGGCTTCTGGGGTAAAGACCTCAAGATGTTGGCCCATTCCAACCCCGAAACTGCCCGGTGCCGGACCATAAACGCGTGCAAGGTCGACACGTCCTACATAGGGATTCCAGTCTGATGCTTCGTCTCTTTCAGACAAAACACGGACGGCTTGGCCAAACAATGTGGACAGGGTTGGGAATACGTCCCGAAATAATCCAGAAACGCGCAATGTGACGTCGATGCGCGGACGTTCCAAATTGGCGATGGGCAACACTTCGATGCCCGAAACCCGTTCGGACCCTTTGTCCCACACGGGTTTAACACCCAACAGATGCAAGGCCATCGCAAATTCTTCGCCAGCGGTGCGCATCGTGGCAGATCCCCACAGGTCCACAATCAGACCCTGCGGCCAGTCGCCTTCGTCCTGCAGATGTCGGCGGACCAGTTCTTCGGCCAGTTTGACCCCTTGGGCGTATGCTGCGCGCGTGGGCACAGATCGCGGATCCGTTGTGTAGATGTTGCGCCCTGTGGGCAAAACATCTGTGCGGCCGCGATAAGGCGACCCTGATGGGCCTGCTTCGATACGTTTGCCATCCAAAGCATCCAGCAAGGATTGCCGTTCAGACTGTGCAGACGCATGAGTGTCAAAATGCGCGTTGCCAGCGGCCCGGCCCCAAATATGCAACCCTTCGCCAAACTGACTTTCTTTGATATCGCAGACAAACCGATCAATACGCGTCAGCGCCTCAGCCGAACAGTTGGCTTGGTCTAATCCAAGGTCCTGCTCCACGTTAATGGATTGGGCCTCGGCCCGGATGTCCTGTTGCAGGCGGTCCCTGCGTTTCGGATCCAGACCATCTGCGTTCGAAAATTCATCCAACAAGGCTTCGAGGCGGGACAGGCGATCAGGGGTTTCGCTTTGGCGTAATGGCGGGGGAACATGGCCCAAAGTGATGGCGCCGATGCGCCGTTTGGCCTGCGCGGCCTCACCGGGGTCATTGACAATAAAGGGATAGATGATCGGCAAATCCTTGACCAACACATCCGGCCAGCAGGTGTTGGACAAGGCGACTGATTTTCCCGGAAGCCATTCCAACGTGCCATGTGCACCTATGTGTATCAACGCATCGACCTGCGTTTGCATCCACAGGTAAAACGCGACGTAGGCATGGCGCGGTGTGCGGGCAAGATCGTGATAGTCATCATCTCTGGTCAAAGGCGAGCCGCGTTCGGGTTGCAAAGCAATCCGCACCTTGCCGCGATGTGTGACAGAAAATCGGAAACTTCCGTCAACAACGTCAGGATCAGTTTCCGGCGCACCCCAGACCGTTTGCAAGTCGTCTCGCAATTCTTGGGGCAACGCATTTGAAAGGGACGCATAGTCAGACAAAGAAAGCGAAGCAGTGCGCGCCATCAACGATGTCGTCAGTTCACCATCAGGTGCGTCGGTATCATAACCTGCTTGCTGTAAGTCGTCCAAAATCGCGTGGGCGGATTGAGGTGCATCCAGCCCAACGGCGTGACCTGTATTCCAATCTTTGCCGGGATATGTCGACAAAACCAAGGCCACACGCCGTTCCTGCGCAGGCAAACGGGCAAGGCGCAACCAACCATCCACCCGGTCTGCAATCGCTTTGATCCGGTTTGTTTCGGCCTGATGGGCAAACCGAGAAAATTCCAGATGTGGATCGCGCGGTCCGGGTTCTTTGAAGGACGCGACACCGCCCATGATGCGCCCGTCCACTTCGGGCAGAACCACGTGCATGGCCAAGTCAGCGGGGGACAATCCGCGCTCAGATTCAGCCCAAGCATCCCGTGTTGATGTCGCAAGTGCAACCTGAAACACCGGGACATTTGCGGCATCAAGAGGCGACGCACCAGAGCCGCTTTTGCCACTGAACGCGGTGGCATTGACGATGGCCGACGGCTTGAGGTGTGCCACTCGCCGCCGTAACCAGCCAACAGCATCCGGCGCTTTCAGGGACGGAGCAAACAGACCGACGGCGTCGTAGCCGCGCGCCCGAAACGTGTCGAACAGGGCCGAAATCGGCGACAAATCTGCCGACACCAAATAAGAGCGATAGAAGGTGATCAAAACCCGTGGTTTTTGATCCATCTGCGGCAAAGCCAATGGGCAGGTGACGCCATGTTCAGGTGTCCACGCGCCCACTTGCGGTATGATCTTTGCGCCCAATACTGGCGCGCAATACTGACCCGCAGCCAATGCCATTTGTGACAATGCAGCTTGCGCAGCAACCGTTCCACCATTGTCGCATAAATGAGTCAGACGCCGTAACGTAGACACAGGCAGCGTTGAAAATTCATCAAGCCGCGTATCGACGCGGCCGTCTGCTGGCAGCACAGCCACTGCAATGCCTTTGCGTTCGGCGAGAATACGTATTTGTTGCAGCCCGTAAGCCCAATAGGGCACTCCCCCGATAAGCCGGATCAGGATGCCTTGAGCGCTTTCAAGCGTCTGTTCAATGTAGGTATCGACAGAAAGCGGGTGTTTCAGGGCGGTAAGATTGGCCAAACGCAATGTCGGCATTTGGCCTTGTGGTCCGCCGCCCCGATGCCATGCTTCAGAAAACGCCCCAAGATCGCTGTCCGAAAACGACAAGACAACCAAACTGGCTGGGCTTTGGCCCAGATCAGTAGGTGTGTCGGTCTCTTCAAGACCGTGGCTTTCGCGAAAGACGACGTGCATGGGCGTAGCAAGCGGGCGAACCCCGCTTTTCCTTTTACTCGGCTGCGATTGGGGTCGCAGTTAGCGTTGCGGTGATCACATCGGTTTTGATGTGGTCATGTTCCGCGATCACCACCAAACGCCCTTGACGTTCTTCGCCCGGTTTCCAGGGGCGGTCGAATTGGTGACGCACCCGCGCCCCGACGGCCTGAACCAGCAAACGCATTGGTTTTCCGGCAACGGATGCATAGCCTTTGACGCGCAGAATATTCTGTTCGTTGGCCAGCTTTTCAATCGCATGTACAAGGTCATTGGGGTCCGCGACTTCGGGGATGTTCACAACGATACTGTCAAAATCGTCATGTTCGTGATCGTCATGGTCGTCATGATGAGACGGGCGCGCATCCATGTCGTCTTCGGCGGCGGCCTCCAGCCCCAGAAGGATGCGAGGATCAACCACACCTTCGGCAACTTCGATCACTGGCAAAGGGCGCGGCGCTTCGGCGGCGATAACGTCTTTGGCTTTGGCCACCCCATCAGGTCCGGCCAGATCAGGCTTGGTCAACAGGATAATGTCGGCGCAAGAAATCTGATCTTCGAAGACCTCGGACAAAGGCGTTTCGTGATCGATGCTTTCATCCGCCAAACGTTGTGCATCAACAGCAGCGACATTTGGAGCAAAACGCCCCGCAGCCACCGCTTCTGCGTCGGCAAGAGCGATAACACCGTCCACTGTGATTTTGGATCGAATGTCAGGCCAGTCGAACGCCTTTAGCAAGGGTTTTGGCAACGCAAGTCCGCTGGTTTCGATCACGATATGGTCGGGGCGCGGTTCCAGTGCCATCAAGGCTTCGATGGTGGGAATGAAATCATCGGCCACCGTGCAGCAGATGCAGCCATTGGCCAGTTCCATGATGTTTTCGGCAGGGCAGTCGGGTATGGCGCAGCTTTTCAAAATCTCGCCGTCGACACCGACATCGCCAAATTCGTTGACGACAATCGCCAATCGCTTACCGCCGGGATTTTGCATCAATTCCCGGATCAATGTTGTCTTTCCTGAGCCCAGAAAACCGGTGACTACGGTGACGGGCAATTTAGCGAGATCAGTCATTCATCAAACTCCAAAGGCGGGATGCGCGCAACACAGTTACGCTTGAAATGTTCGGGACGGCTGCGCCATGGGATTAGCCCGTCGGTCGAGTCGTGATACAGCGCGGCCCCTTCAAGGATCATGTCCGGATGCGTCACTTCGTCGACGTTTCCGTACACATAGGTCCAGCGATTGCCACCGCGCAGGGCCATTGTGCAGCCGTGATCGCAATTCTGTAGGCATTCGACGGCCCGCAAACGCACGCCATGCGGCATGTCGCGTTGTTCCAATTCTTGGTGAAGTCGTTCGCCGGGGCGTCTTTCATCTTCGGGGGCGTCTTGGCCCCGCCTGCATTTAACGCAGATCAGCAATTCAGTCTGAGGGATATCCTCGGTCATGTGTCGTGTCCCATACAATTATGGAACGTGGGTCAGATGACGGGGCAGGGCACATTGATACCCAATCCCGACACCGGAACACCCCGTCCGGTTTCGTCCTGTCATGCTGGCAGGTCTCCCGGCTTGCGGATGTCAGCAGTGAAACTGCCTTCGGTTGCACCTGCCTTCCCGGCTTTTGGCCAGTGGCGTTTGGGCAACCTCTCCGGTCACGGTCGCGGGGGCGGCTGTACTTGACCGGCACTTGTCCGGCTGCACATTCCCTTTTCACCTGTTTACACAGGCACCAGCAAGATGTCAGGTGCGCTGGAATACCAGGCAATGTCAAGAACGAGGATATCCTTATGACCGAAGACGAAAACGCCCGTCACGCGGAAAAAATGCGTAAAATCAAAGCAGCGCGGGATAAGATGATGGAGACCAAGACCGAAGAAAAAGGTCTGATCATGGTCCACACTGGTAAGGGCAAAGGCAAATCATCGTCGGGATTCGGTATGATCATGCGTTGTATCGCCCATGAAAAACCTTGCGCCGTTGTGCAATTTATCAAAGGCAATTGGGCCACGGGCGAAAAGACATTTTTGCGGGATCGATTTGCCAATGAATGCAAGTTCTTTGTGTCCGGCGAAGGGTTCACTTGGGAAACTCAAGACCGTGAACGCGATATTGCCGCGGCTCAAAATGGCTGGAAGATCGCGAAAGAACAGATATTGGACCCTGACATCCAGTTCGTGTTGTTGGACGAGATCAACATCGCTTTGCGCTATGATTATTTGGATATCGACGAAGTGGTCGATTTTTTGCTGCATCAAAAACCTCAGATGACCCATGTGTGCCTGACGGGGCGCAATGCAAAAGAAGAATTGATCGAAGCCGCAGACCTTGTGACTGAGATGGAGCTGATTAAGCATCCGTTCCGGGATGGCGTTAAAGCGCAGCCGGGCGTGGAATTTTAACACATGCCTCATTTCGAACTGGTCGTCTGGGATTTTGACGGTGTGCTGAACGCAAACGTGGTCAAAGGTCGAGTTGTCTGGGCGGATCGAATGAAAGATGATCTTGGCCTCGATCCAAAGGCGTTCTCGGCGTATCTGTTTGGGTCGGGATTGATGAAGGACGTGGTGCGTGGCCGCAAAAATCTGACTGATGTCGTTGGGGATTGGCTTTCCATTCAGACGAATGCACCAACGGCGGATCGGTTTCTGGATTACTGGTTTGAGAAAGATGCACGCCCTGATCTTGAGGTGATTGAGTGGATGCAAAAGCATCCCGGGCGGCGCGTGATAGGGACCAACAACGAAGCCCTTCGCGCGCATTATATCGAAACCACGATGGGGTTTGCAGATCGTGTCGAGCACGTTTTTGCATCGGGTCGTATGGGCGTGGCCAAACCGGATCCGGGGTTTTGGTCTGCGGTCGAACGCTGGGCAAAATTGCGTCCAGATCAGATATTGTTGGTGGATGACAACGCACCTAATATTGCAGCTTGTCAAAAAAGAGGGTGGCAGGGGTTTCATTTTACCGGCGACACCCGCGCCGATTTGCCGATGCGGTTGATGATCGAATGAGCAAGGCTTTGATGATCCAAGGCACCGGTTCGAATGTCGGGAAATCAATGCTGGTGGCAGGTTTGTGTCGGGCGGCGCGCAAGCGCGGATTGTCAATCGCGCCGTTCAAGCCGCAAAATATGTCAAACAACGCGGCCGTGACAACGGATGGCGGCGAAATTGGGCGGGCGCAGGCGTTACAAGCACGCGCCTGTGGACTTGCCCCCCATACGGATATGAATCCAGTCCTGTTGAAACCCGAAAGCGATGTCGGGTCGCAGGTCGTCGTTCACGGAAAGCGATTTACAACGGTCAAGGCGCGCGAATACGCCCGTTTAAAGCCAAGCCTGATGCAGCCGGTTTTGGACAGTTTTGAGCGGTTGAAAACGAAACATGATTTGATTCTTGTCGAAGGTGCGGGTAGCCCAGCTGAGGTCAATTTGCGGAACGGTGATATCGCGAATATGGGATTTGCCGAAGCGGCAGAGGTGCCTGTCGTTTTGTGTGGTGATATTGATCGGGGGGGCGTGATCGCGCAGATCGTCGGAACACAAGCGGTTATGTCGTGTAAAGACGCGGGCCTTGTCGCGGGCTTTCTAATCAACAAATTTCGAGGTGATCCAACCCTGTTTGATGATGGGTACGCCTTGATCGAACAAAAAACGGGCTGGCGTGGATTTGGCGTCGCACCTTGGTTTCCAGATGCATGGCGGTTGCCAGCCGAGGACGCATTGGACATATCCGCAAGTCCCAAATCGGACGGTCTGCACATCGTGTGCTTGCGTCTAAGCCGTATCGCAAATTTCGATGACCTTGATCCACTGACCCAAGAGCCGGGTGTGCGGGTCACGATGCTGTCCGCAGGCCAACCTATTCCGGGTGACGCGGATTTGGTCATCATACCGGGAACCAAATCCACACGAAGAGATTTGGATTTTCTGCGGGGACAAGGCTGGAATATTGATATTCTGGCCCATCACCGTCGGGGTGGGCGTGTTCTTGGGATATGTGGCGGCTATCAGATGTTGGGACATGTTGTGTCTGACCCCGAAGGGATAGAGGCATCTGCTGGGGACACGCCGGGGCTTGGGCTGTTGGATGTCGAAACGACTATGGGTGGTGACAAAAGCCTGCGTGACGTGCAGGCCAAGCATGTGAATTCTGGTGTGGACTTTAACGGGTACGAAATTCACATCGGACAAACGACGGGCCCTGACTGTGCCCGACCATTTGCCCAGATCGGAGGTCGCGTGGACGGGGCTATGTCGGCGGACGGCCTTGTCTCAGGGAGCTATCTGCACGGCATGTTTTCTGATGACGCATTTCGCCGGGCATTTTTGCATGACCTTGGCGCTGGGGTCTCTGATTTGAACTATGATGCCCAAGTAGACCAAACATTAGATGATCTTGCCGCGCATCTGGAACTGCATTTGGATGTTGATGGGCTGCTTGGTTTGGCGCGTTAATCACGCAGGGCTACATCGATACGTTCAAGTTCTTTGGCTGATCCGGGTAAACCCAACCTGATCCAACTTTGCGAATATGGAAAAATACGGCTCCAGATATGGTGGCGGGCGAGCCTGTCTTGCGCGGCACTGGCGTTTGCAGTTGCGTAGGTCCGAAACAGCGGAGTGCCACCAACCAAGGACCAATCGCATGCGGCCGCGATCTTATCCAAGTGCTGCGCGTCCCGATCCAAGCGTTCTATGGTTTTGGATTGCCATGATGTATCCGCAAGCGCTGTTTGTGCGATTTCGATGGCGGGCCCGGCAATCGGCCAAGGCCCTGCAAGATCGGCCAGACGCGCACGCAAACGCGCGCCGGTCAGGACAAACCCCAAGCGCAGACCGGCAAGCCCATAGAATTTTCCGAAAGACCGCAAAACAACAACGTTTTCTGTTGTGTCCTTGATCAACGGAGCAGCTGATAGTTCAGGTTCGGGATCGGCAAAGCTTTCGTCGATAATCAGCAACCCGACCTGTCGCGCCAGCTCGATAAGGGTTTGGGGGGCATAGCGACCGCCATCCGGATTGTTTGGGTTCACAACCACAGCCAGATCGGCACCAAGCAGATCCTTTAAGGTCGCAACGTTTTCAACATTCCATCCATTGGCCGTCAAAGATGCGGCATGTTCATTATAGGTTGGCGTCAAAACCCGCGCAGTTTGGGGACGCGTCAAAAACGGAATGACCTGTATCGCGCCCTGCGCCCCGGCAAAGGCAATTGGTGTCGCATCCGTGCCGTATGCTTTTGCAGCCACTATGTTCAAGCGCGCCATATCGGATTTGCGCGGCAATGCAGACCACGCATCCAAGGAAATCGGTGGAACCGGATAGGGGGTGGGGTTTATGCCGGTGGACAGATCGATCCACTCGTTGAATGCCCCACCATATGTCTCAATCGCGGCGTCCAGATTGCCGCCGTGATCCCGAACTGTAGATGCGTTGTCTTTGGTCATGTGCGCGTTAGATCAGGGCAAGCAGGCCAAGCGCAAGCACAGTCAGCACCATTGTTCGGCGATAAAGCGACAATGCACGATGAACATCTGAGGCTGTTGGATCGGGTGCGCCGGGGTTCAACCAAGGTTCATCCGCAACGCGATCTTCGTAAATACGCGGGCCTGACAAACGTATCGCAAGAGCGCCCGCAACTGCGCCTTCGGGCCAACCAGCGTTAGGAGATCGATGTTTGTGTGCGTCGTTTTTGATGACAGACCACGATTTGGCAAATGTCTTTGGTTGGGCCGCGGCAAACAGTACTCCAGTCAACCGCGAGGCGGGTAAGTTGACGATGTCGTCAAGGCGTGCAGCCGTTTTGCCAAAATGCTCATAGCGGTCTGAGCGGTGACCGATCATGGAATCTAGCGTGTTGATTGCCTTATATGCGACCAACCCCGGCAAACCGGCGACAACGCCCCAAAAGACCGGTGCAATCACACCGTCGGATGTGTTTTCCGCAAGGCTTTCAATACTGGCCCGTGCGATACCGTTTTCGCCCAGTTTGCTAGGATCGCGCCCGACGATCATTGCGACAGCAGCCCTTGCGGATGCAACGTCTCGATTTACCAAAGGGTCAGCGACTGCGCGCACATGGTCATGCATGGACCGAACAGCAAACAACGGCCACGCAAAAATTCCGCCTAAGATCAAACCGATGAGGCCGTCAGGCAGCGCCCATTGGATCAAGACCGCAAGCAGTGTCACAATCCCCAGAACCGCGACCACGCAGATTGCTCCAGCGATGCGTCTTTGTTTTTCAGGTCCAATATTCAACCTGTTTTCAAGGGCGATGATCAACCGACCGATCCACGTCACCGGATGCCCGATGCGCGCGAACAATGCGTTGGGCCAGCCCAAGACGGCGTCAATCACAAAGCCTACAAACATCATGCCGGCAAAGGTCACAGGGGCCTCACATTTGTGGAGATGATCGAAAACACGCCACTTTCGCCCACCCGCATCCGTGTCATGGACAGCGGATCGATTTCAAAACTTAACCCTTGGACGGGATGATCCAGAGCTAAACCAATAGCACTGCGTATAACACCTGCATGAACGACAAGCGCGACCGCAGATTGCAGATCATAGGCTTTTTGCGCCCAGTCTTTCAGGGCGGGGTGTGTCCGTGTGCATAGATCAAGGAAGCTCTCGCCATCTGGTGCGGCGTAGTCCGCCAGTTGTGAATTTGTCATCGGCCCAAGATCGGGAAGCGCCGTGTATGGCAATCCTTCGTGTTGACCAAAGTTCTGTTCCCAAAGGCGTGCATCTTGGGGTGCGTATGGCCGGTCTGGCCAAAGGGCTTTTGCGGTCTGCCGACAGCGCAACGCGGGGCTGGTGACAACCGTTTGAATTGTCGCCACCGCATCAGCAATGGGCGCAATGGCCACCGGATCAATACGCGCAGATACGTCCGTTTGACCGCACAAAACTCCGCTGTCCACAATTGGCGCATGCCGGATCAGGACCAGTTGCGCTCCTTTGTTTGGCAAAGCTGACACAGCGGTCCTTTCCTCTTTTCTTTTCGAACCAAACCTGCTTTTTCACGCCAAGATGCAAAAGTCGATACTCATAACTGGTGGTGCGCGGTCAGGTAAGTCGGTCTTGGCTGAAACCTTGGCGTTAAAGCCGACTGGGCGCGCGGTTTATATCGCGACGGCACAGGCCGGCGACGCAGAGATGACAGCGCGCATTGCCCAACATCAAGCCCGGCGAGGCACTGAGTGGAGCAATCTTCATGCGCCGATAGACTTGGTTGCAGCGTTGCAGCAAAGTGATGGTGACGCGCCACGGCTGATCGATTGCCTGACGTTGTGGCTGTCGAACCTCATGTTGGCGGACATGGATTGGCGTGAAGCCGGACAATCACTTGCATCCGAAATCGCAAACCAAACAGCGCCTGTTGTTTTGGTCACAAATGAAGTGGGTGGCGGTATCGTCCCTGAAAACAAACTGGCCCGAGACTTTCGAGATGCAGCAGGGTGGCTTAACCAAATCATCGCGCAAACCGCGGATGAGGTTTGGCTGTCTGTTGCGGGCTATCCGGTAAAGGTGAAACCGAATGACCATTCTTTCTGATGTGCGCTCTTTTGCAAGCGTTGCAAATCTTGTCGACACGTTGCCAGACGCGGACAGTACCGCAGCAGATGCGGCGCGCGCACGTCAAAACAGTCTGACGAAACCGCCCGCATCGCTTGGGCAGCTAGAGTACTTGGCTGAATTCATGGCCAGTTGGCAGAAGGTTGAAAAGCCAATAATCGACAAAGCGCAAGCTGTTGTTTTTGCCGGAAATCACGGTGTGTGCGCGAAGGGCGTCAATCCTTTCCCTCAGGAAGTGACGTTTCAAATGGTTGCGAATTTCGAAGCCGGGGGCGCGGCCATCAACCAGTTGTGCCGTGCATCGGGTGCCGAGCTTTCGGTTGTCGCATTGGATTTGGAGACCCCAACTCAAGACATATCCGAAGCTGCCGCCATGAGCGAAGCCGAAACATTGGATGCGATGCAACGCGGTGCCGCCGCCGTTGATAAAGACGCGAATGTTTTGGTTTTGGGTGAGATGGGCATCGGAAATTCGACGATTGCTGCCGCACTGGCCTGTGCTGGATTTGGTGGGGACGCAGATGGCTGGGTTGGGCGCGGCACTGGATCAGACAAAGAAGGTCAGGCGTTGAAGGCACGCATCGTTGCGCAAGCCGTTGCGCGGCACAAATCCGCACGTGGGTTGCAGATGCTTGCCGCATTAGGTGGTCGGGAACAGGCCGCCATCTGTGGCGCTGTCTTGCAGGCGCGGGCTTTGTCGATACCAGTTCTTTTGGATGGGTATATTTGTACGGCAGCTGTCGTGCCTTTGCATGATCTTGACCCTAAATTGCTGGACCACTGTCTTGTTGGACATAGCAGTGCAGAACCCGGTCATGCCCGTATGGTGAGTGAAATGAAAAAGACGCCAATTCTGTCGTTGGGAATGGCCTTGGGTGAAGGCTCAGGTGCCGCGCTTGCCTTGGGTGTGCTGCGCGCCGCGTTGGAATGTCACAACGGGATGGCGACCTTTGCAGAGGCCGGAGTATCTGGCGGATGACGGATGTTGCGGTGCGGATCAAAGAGCTTCGCGTTGCATTGATGTTTTTGACGCGCTTGCCTGCTGGAACGTTGGATGCACCTGTTCCAACCTTGAGTGAATGTAAATGGGCCTATCCATTGGTCGGCGTGCCGGTCGGGTTTTTCGCATGGTTTTCCCACGTGGTTCTGCTTGGGATTGGCGCGCCGGATTCCATTGCGGCAATAGTTGTCCTTGGCGTTTTGGCGATGCTGACGGGCGCGCTGCATTTTGATGGTTTGGCGGATTTTGCCGATGGGATAGGTGGCGGCCGCGATACGCAACATTGCCTTGAAATCATGCGTGACAGCCGCATCGGAAGCTATGGGGTACTTGCGCTTGTCATCGCCTGCGCGCTTTGGATATCGGCCGTTACAGACCTTGGCGTGCAAGCCAACCTATGGGTTTTTGTGTCGATTTCTGTGACCAGCCGGTTCGCCATGGTGTCGTTGCTGCAAACCTTACCGGCGGCCCGGTCAGAGGGTCTAGGATCGGCGGCCGGGTCGGGCCAGTCTTCGGCTTTTGTATTTGGCGCAATTATGAGTTTGGTTTTGATGCTGGCCTTGGGATTTGCAGGGGTCATCGCTTTGATTGTGATGGCGATGGTCACATTCTTTGTGGGCTGGCGTGCGCTGAAACGGATCGGTGGGCAAACGGGGGATGTCCTGGGGGCTGCTCAGTTGCTGACCGAGGTTGCAGGATTGACGACAATGGCCATTTTGTTGTCGTAGCGGTTAATTTCGCAAAAGAGCGTGAACAGCCCTTTTGCCACATCGCAGTGTGCTGTGGGATGTCGTGAGGTGCACCTATAATAGGGCCTGCAATAATGGACGGGCAATAAAGGACCATGCATGCTGCTTGAAGTTAAACAATTGACCAAGTTTTACCCCAGTATCGATGGACCTATCGAGGTTTTGCGCGGGATCGATCTTCAATTGGCAGCGGGCGAGACACTGGCACTGACCGGAGAATCTGGGTCCGGCAAAAGCACATTGCTGCATTTGGTTGGGGGGTTGGACACTGCTGACGGTGGGCAGATTACGTTGGCCGGACACGATGTATTGGACATGGATGATCGAAGCCGTGCAGAATTACGGCGCACAAACGTTGGCGTGATTTTCCAACAGTTCAACCTGATTCCATCATTGAACGTGTCCGCGAATATCGCGTTCCAAGCCCGCCTTGCCGGGTCGTATGACGTGTCGCGTTTGCAGACTTTGGCGGCGTCGCTTGGGTTGGACGCCCATCTGGATAAATTCCCCGAGGCTTTGTCCGGCGGACAACAACAACGTGTCGCCATAGCAAGGACGCTGCTTGCGCGCCCGAAACTCATCCTTGCAGATGAACCGACTGGAAATTTGGACGAAGAAACGGCTGAAGACGTTTTGGAGCAAATGCTTGGTTTGGTTGCTGAAACGGGCGCGGCGATGATGGTTGTCACACATTCGGAAAAGGTCGCATCCCGTATGCAGCGGCGGGTGCGGTTGAATAAAGGGCGACTGTTGTGATCCAGGCAGGCTTCTCTGCGATCTTATCGCATTGGCGACGCAATCCTTTGCAACTGTTTTCGCTTGTTTTTGGCTTGGCATTGGCGACAGCCCTTTGGTCGGGTGTGCAAGCCATCAACGCCGAAGCACGCGCAAGTTACGATGCCGCCGCAACGACCCTAGGAGAAGGCCAATACGATCAGATCTTGCCGCGCTCGGGCAATTCAATTTCGCAGGACCAATATATCGCGCTGCGACGTGCGGGATGGCAGGTGACACCGGTTTTGGATGGCATGATTGGCCCAATCAGACGCCAAGTGCGATTGCTTGGCTTTGACCCTCTCACGGCACCAGCTGGGTTGATGCCGGTTGGACAAGGGGAAGGTCAGGATATTGTACGGGTTTTGACGACACAATTTGTCTTTGTGAACCCAAATACGGCGCCTTTGCTGCCGCAAGATCCGTCGTTGCAGGTGATCCTCGACGACGACGTCGCACCGGGTGTGGCGATCACGGATATTGGCGTCGCGCAACAATTGCTGGACAGCCCCGCCCAGATTAACCGTTTGATCGTTGCTAATATTCAACCCCTTAATGTCTTGCCCTTGGACCAGATTGCGCCCGAGTTGTTCGTCAAATCGGCCATTGATGGGCAGGATGTGCAACGGTTGACGGATAGTTTTCACCTGAATTTGACCGCGTTTGGGTTGCTCAGCTTTGCAGTCGGGATTTTTATTGTTCAGGGGGTGATCGGTCTTGCATTTGAACAACGCCGAAGCTTGGTTCGGACATTGCGAGCATTGGGCATGCCACTGCGTGTGTTGATTTGGCTGTTTGTCGGCGAACTGATCGCGTTTGCTTTTGTCGCTGGGGCCTTGGGCGTAGTCATGGGGTATTTGATTGCGGCTGTTTTGCTGCCTGATGTCGCTGCTACGCTGCGGGGGTTATACGGCGCGGATGTTGTTGGGGCGCTGCAATTGCGGCCGGTTTGGTGGGTCTCTGGGTTCGCGATCGCATTCTGTGGAACGGCAATAGCGGCTGGCGGTGCGTTGTGGAAAATTGCACGGATGCCCATTTTGGCAAGCGCGCGACCGCGGGCATGGGCGGTCGAATCCGGCAAGAACGCTGCACTTTTGGCACTGGCTGCATTCGCCTTGCTTGCAACGGCGTTGGTTCTGGCGATCTGGGGGCGCGGATTGCTGGTTGGTTTTATCCTGTTGGGATGTCTTTTGACGGGGGCGGCCTTGGCATTGCCCTACTTTTTGTTCGGCGTAGTGTCCTTGGGCAGGCGGTTCGCGCGTGGCCCTATCGCGGAATGGTTTTGGGCGGACACACGCCAACAAGTGCCGGGATTAAGCTTGGCCTTGATGGCTTTGCTTCTGGCCACCGCTGCCAATGTTGGCGTTTCCACAATGGTATCCAGTTTTCGTGAAACCTTTGTCGGATTTTTGGATCAACGTCTGGCCCCAGAATTGTTTGTTTCCGTTTCAAGCGATGAACAAGCCAAGGCACTGGATGCATATCTGTCTGAACATGCCCGCGAAGTGTTGCCTGTCGTATCCACGGACATTCAGGTTGCGGAAATTCCAACTGCGTTGTTCGGGGTGCGTGTTGCACCGACCTATGAACAAAATTGGCGGTTTTTGCAGTCGGAGGGCGATGTTTGGTCTTTGGTCAAAACAGGCCAAGCCGCAATCATCAACGAACAACTCGCGCGTCGTGCAGATTTATGGCCGGGCGATAAGGTGCAGATCTTGCCAGATCTCAACTTGCCGATTGCTGCCGTCGTTGCAGATTACGGAAATCCTCTGGGGCAAGTGGTCATCAACGAAGCTCAGTTCCTGCAACGGTTCCCGGATCAACGCGCGCAGCGTTTTGGTGTGCGTACGGACGACGCCGAAGGGCTAAGCCAGAGTTTGGTGAATGACTTGTCTATCGAGGCCGCCAACATCGTCAATCAGGCGCAAATCAAAGCCTTTTCGCTGGGTGTTTTTGAACGAACTTTCAAAGTCACAGGCGCTTTGAATATCCTGACATTGGCGGTCGCGGCATTTGCTATTTTGATGAGCTTGCTGACTCTATCCGCGATGCGCATTCCGCAACTTGCTCCGGCTTGGGCGCTTGGTATGACGCGCCGCGAGTTGGGAAAACTTGAATTGGTCAGGGCGGTTGTTTTGGCAGCCTTGACCACGGTTTTGGCATTGCCTTTGGGGCTGCTTTTGGCGTGGGTTTTGTTGACGATCGTGAATGTCGAAGCCTTCGGGTGGGAATTGCCAATGTTCTTATTTCCAGCCCTTTACGTGCGTCTGGGGGTATTTGCATTGGTCGCAGCCGCTGTTGCCGCGATGATCCCAGCCCGCAGATTGGTCTATACGCCTCCGGGGACCTTATTGAAGGTGTTTGCGAATGATCGGTAAATCCATTGTTCTGATCCTATTTCTTTGGCCTGTGTCCGTGTTTGCCCAGGGATTTGCGGGATTGGGCACCGCAGCGGAAGAATTTGCGCAACCACATCAAGGGCATCAATTCGAATTTCCGCAAGATCACGGCGCACATCCCGATTTTCGTATCGAATGGTGGTATTTGACAGCTAACCTGAAAGCCGCAGATGGGACGCAATATGGCGCTCAATGGACGTTGTTTCGGTCCGCGCTTGCGCCTGAAACCAAGGACGGCTGGCAAGACCCGCAAGTTTGGTTCGCACATGCGGCAGTAACGACTCCGGACACGCATTTTGTAACAGAGCGGTTTGCACGTGGTGGCATCGGTCAAGCGGGGGTCACCGCAAGTCCCTTCAATGCTTGGATTGACGAGTGGCAGATGTCAGGGGCGTTCGAAGGGCAAATGACAGTGTCTGCTACAGGCCCTGATTTTGGATACGCATTCGACATGAACGCGTCTGGCCCGATTGTCTTTCACGGGGATGCTGGATTTTCGGTCAAATCCGCAGAGGGGCAAGCAAGCTATTATTATTCTCAGCCGTTTTTTGATGTTACGGGACTGCTGCAATTGCCGGGCGGGGACATCCCCGTTTCAGGTCAGGCTTGGTTGGATCGGGAATGGTCTTCGCAACCTTTGTCTGACAACCAAACGGGGTGGGATTGGTTTTCGCTGTCCTTTGATACGGGCGATAAACTGATGGGGTTTCGGTTGCGCCAAAGTGACGGTGATACGTTCAACTCGGCCACATGGATATCACCCACAGGTCAAACGACATCCTATAAAGACGGCGTTTTCAGTGCAGAACCGATCAGCATCGCGGAGGTAAAAGGCAAAGAAATACCGGTGTCTTGGCGTGTGCGATTGCCTGCAAAAGGGGTGGATGTGACGGTTGAGGCGCATAACAACGACTCGTGGATGGATGTTTCATTGCCTTATTGGGAAGGGCCAGTGGGCATCCAAGGCAGCCATACCGGCCAAGGATATCTGGAGATGACGGGTTATGAGTGATCTAAATGATCTTAATGCGTTTTATGATCTGGCGTGGCAGCAGCTGGAAAACGCAATGAAAACGCGTGATTTGGCGTCTCGTCAGGTTGCACTTGCGACTGTATCGAAGGACGGACAACCCGAAGTCCGAACCGTGGTCTTGCGAGACGTATCCCGCGCGTCTTCGATCCTGCGTGTGAATACAGATGTCGTATCGGCCAAGGTCACATCGCTTGACACGCACCCAATTGCGGAATTGCTCTACTGGAACGCCGAAACGGTTTTGCAATTGCGCCTGAAAGCACGTGTTGAGATTATGCACGGGGATGAGACAGCCTCAATATGGCCATCGATCCCCAAAGAATCTCGCAGCAATTATGGATCCAATCCTGAGACGGGCACGCCAATTTCAAATGTCTTTGACTATGAAAAACTCGGCTTGGCTCAGAACTTTGCGATCTTGACGTTTCACGTGGATGACATCGATGTTGTCGAACTCGGTGATCGTCACCGACGTGCACATTTCAGTAGAAAATCCGACTGGGCTGGGCAATGGATTGTGCCTTAGGTGCATGCCCAATTGCCGCCCTTCAACGGTATGCGGTCAAGCATCCACAATGAATGTCGGGAATGCGCGCTACGACCGCAGCATTGAGCTTTTGCTCTTAAATCTGCCAATGGGCCGAAAGTGATTGTCAAGTTGTCTAAAATCATAATCATTCCTTGACGCCCATATTGGTATGAAATAGTACCTGAGCCTACTGAGCGGGCGTTGTGTAGTGGTAAGACCTTAGCCTTCCAAGCTAATGACGCGAGTTCGATTCTCGCCGCCCGCTCCAGGAATTTTCTTCCACGTTCACCCTGCAGTTTCGGCATTCTTGATAGCGGGCTGTTGTGAATGCGACTTCAATACGCGTTTTCGCGATGATGGTGATGCATGCGGAATTGATGTGTCACATCGAGCCTCATCAAATCCATGTTTATTTCCCCTATCCGCACGGCACCTGCGCTTGACCTTGTGCGAGCGATGGTAAAAACAGTGGCCGGTCTGAAGGAGTGAACATGAGCGATCCGAAGTTGGCGCCACCTGCCGGTGGAACGGAAGCTGAGCGCGAAAAATCCAAGCGGATTGGCGCGTTGCGGTCACTTTGGCCATTTATGCGCCCATATACCGGACTGATGGCAGCAGCCTTGGCCGCATTGGTTGCAACTGCCATCATTTCGCTGACTTTGCCTTTGGCTGTTCGCCGGGTGATAGATGGTTTCGGCAACGCAGATGATGCGATCCTTGATCAGTATTTTATGGCGGCTTTGGTCATCGCGGGTCTACTCGCGATTGGGACTGGATTGCGCTATGCATTGGTTACCCGACTGGGCGAACGTGTCGTGGCCGATATCCGGAAGGCTGTGTTCAATCGCGTCATCGGAATGTCACCTGCATTCTACGAAAACATCATGACTGGCGAAGTCTTAAGTCGGATCACAACCGATACGACGTTGATCCTAAGTGTTATTGGGTCTTCTGTTTCGATTGCACTTAGGAACGTGCTTATATTCTCTGGCGGCTTGGTCCTGATGATGTTGACGTCGGCCAAGCTCACGCTTTTGGTTCTTTTAATCGTTCCAGCAATTGTCGTGCCAATCCTCGTTCTTGGTCGTCGTTTGCGCGTCTTGTCGCGTGAAAACCAAGACTGGATTGCCGCGTCATCTGGGCGCGCGTCAGAACAGTTAAGTGCTGTGCAAACTGTTCAAGCCTTCACCCAAGAAGCTGCCAGTCGGTCGATGTTCAGTGATGTAACTGAGGCGAGTTTTGATGCCGCGCGTCGCCGGATCTGGACGCGGGCGCAAATGACAGTGATCGTGATCTTTTTGGTGTTTGCTGGCATTGTTGGCGTACTTTGGATCGGTGCGAATGATGTGCGTGCCGGGGATTTGTCCGCGGGGACATTGGTTCAGTTTGTCATTTACGCCATTCTGGTTGCAGGCGCCGTCGCGGCCCTGTCAGAGATATTTGGTGAACTGCAACGGGCCGCTGGCGCGACTGAACGATTGATTGAACTTTTGCATGCAGAGGATTCAGTGTCTGACCCAGAAAAGGCGACCCAATTGGCGTCTCCGGTGGCGGGACAGATTTCTTTTGAAGATGTGCATTTTGCTTATCCGACGCGTCAAAACACGGCCGCTTTGGATGGGGTGTCCATTGACATAGCGCCAGGGGAAACCATTGCCTTTGTTGGACCTTCCGGCGCGGGAAAAACAACTGTTTTGCAAATGATCCAGCGTTTTTACGACCCCCAAAAGGGCCGTGTTCTGTTGGACGGGGTCGACGTGGCGCAGCTAGAGCGCGAGGCGTATCGGAGGCACTTGGCTTTGGTTCCGCAGGATCCGATGATTTTTGCGGCATCGGCGCGCGATAACATTGCATTCGGGCGTCCTGATGCGACGGATGTAGAAATCGAAGACGCGGCCAAAGCGGCTGCAGCACATGAATTCATTATGGATCTACCGAACGGGTATGACAGCCCCTTGGGCGAACGTGGAGTCATGCTGTCTGGTGGGCAAAAGCAACGCATAGCGATCGCCCGCGCAATTTTGCGAGACGCGCCAGTGTTGTTGCTGGATGAAGCGACCAGCGCATTGGACGCCGAAAGTGAACGAGCGGTACAACAAGCGGTGGATCGCTTGTCGCAGGATCGTACAACGTTGGTTGTCGCACACAGGTTGGCGACAGTGAAACGCGCCGACCGGATTATTGTGCTGGAAGAAGGGCAGATCGTCGCCCAAGGATCACATGATGAGCTGGTCGCGGAGGATGGTATCTATGCCCGTTTGGCGCGGCTGCAATTCACAGATGGGATCGCGGCTGAATAATTCCCCGTTTAACTGCAATCTCGTTTTGCCATATGATGATCCAAGTATTTATTGGATGCAAATTATGACACAATGGAATTTAAGATCGTTGAAAGGCTTCACCATTTTTAGTGAAAATGGCGATGCTGTTTTCTTTGACAAAGTATTGAACGACAATTTTCGGGTCGTCGAAAAAGACAAAGCGTTTAGGACTATTTTGTCGTGTCGTCTGGGCAACCGATCCCGTTTGGACATTACATTCGCAGGTTCAAGATCATCGGTGAAACCCTTGATCGCCACGCATTCAGGGCAAATTCTGCGGTTTCCGCAGTGAAACGTGCACGGGGACGCACACCACCGGAGTTGCCAGTTTAGAGCAGCTCTGGTGGGGCCCCGGTTCACCCCATGACCCAAGGTCAAAATGCAATGACGCTACGTCTCGCGTCCTTGTTGCTTCACGAGATACTTGCGTGATGCACCGAAAGCCCGCATTTTGTTAAGTTAAGGGAAGCAAAGCTGTACAGAGCCAAAATCGGCCGGACGTGACAGGGAGGAGACGCCCATGACTTTCATCGGATATGAAGACCGTGATGCCATCGAAGCGGAGATGGCTTGGGATGAACGAGATTTACCCAAGACACTTTATGGCATGCTTTCGGGCACTGCGCAGAAGTTTCCAAATCACAACGCGGCAACCTTTCAGATATTTTCCGGCCCAAAAGACAAGGCGGAAACCCTGACGTGGCAAGACTTGCACGCGAAGGTGACGCAAACAGCCAATTTGTTTCGCTCGCTTGATATTGGTCCAACGGATGTCGTTGCGTATGTCTTGCCCAACTGCAACGAAACGATCTTGACGCTGCTAGGCGGTGCGGTCGCAGGGATTTCCAACCCTATCAACCCCTTGCTAGAACCTGAACAAATCGGGGCCATCTTGCGCGAAACGGGCGCTAAAGTCGTTGTTACGCTAAAGGCGTTCCCAAAAACCGACGTGGGTGACAAAGTCGCCGAAGCCGTTGATTTGGCGCCGGGTGTAAAGACCGTTATCGAAGTGGACCTACTGAAGTATTTGACGCCACCAAAGTCGTGGATCGTGCCATTGATCCGACCGAAAGGACGCAAAGCGTCCAAGGCTCAGTATCTGGATTTCACAAAGGAAATCGCAAAGCACCCAACGACACTACAATTTGAAGATGTCCAAGAAGATCGTGTCGCAGCCTATTTCCATACAGGTGGCACAACCGGCATGCCAAAGGTCGCGCAGCACAAATATTCGGGGATGATCTACAACGGCTGGCTCAGCCATAAGATGCTGTACACCGAAGACGACAACATCCTATGCCCGCTGCCATTGTTCCACGTGTTTGCCTGCGAACCCATTCTGATGGGCATCATAGCAAGCGGGGGCCACGCCATTTTCCCGACTCCGCAAGGATATCGCGGCGATGGTGTCATGGATAACTTTTGGAAGTTGGTCGAACGGTGGAAGGTCACGTTTGTGATCACTGTGCCAACCGCAATTTCCGCAAAAATGCAGCGACCGATTGATGCCGACATTTCCACATTGAAATGTGCGTTTTCGGGTTCAGCGCCATTGCCGCAGGAATTGTTTAAACGGTTCGAAAAAGCAACCGGCGTGAAACTTGTCGAAGGGTACGGAATGACCGAGGCCACGTGTCTTGTGTCCTGTAACCCAGTTGATGGTGAAAAGAAAATTGGGTCGGTTGGAATCCCGTTCCCTTACACCAAGATCAAGATTTACAAGGCCACTAACGATGGCCCCATCGAAGCGGGCATAGACGAAGTGGGTGAAATCTGCGTGTCCAATCCTGGGGTATTCGCAGGTCACACGTATACCGAAGCTGAAAAGAACAAGGACCTGTTTTACCATTATGAATGGTTGCGCACGGGTGACTTGGGACGTTTTGATGCGGATCGGTATTTGTGGATCACGGGGCGTGCGAAAGATTTGATTATCCGCGGGGGGCACAACATTGACCCAGCAGAAATCGAAGAAGCTTTGTTAGGTCACGAAGCGGTTGCCTTTGCAGGCGCGATTGGCCAGCCGGACAAGCATGCGGGCGAAATCCCATGCGTGTTCGTTGAACTGGTTGATGGTGCAAGCGTCACCACGGATGAATTGCTCGAGTTTTGTAAAGAGAACGTTCACGAACGTGCAGCACATCCCAAACATCTAGAAATTATGGATGAACTGCCAAAGACGGCAGTTGGCAAAATCTTTAAACCTGACTTACGCAAAAGCGCGATCACGCGCATTTATAACAAAACCTTGGAAGAAGCAGGATTGGCAACACGTGTTGTGACTGTTGTGGATGACAAGAAACGGGGCCTTGTCGCACAAGTGGAAACCAACGGCGAAAGCGATACGGCCATCCAAACTGTGCTGGGTGACTTTATACGACCGTGGGAAAAGGCAGTAGACGCGGCGCAAATTGCCGCTGAATAAATGCCGGACTACGATTTGCTTTTGGACGACGAAGTTCGGGCCTTTTTGGCCCGGGCAGCAACGTTTTATCCACCTGATGCGGTAACCTTGACCGTTGCAGATCAGCGGTCCGTTTATGACCGGATGTGCGCAGATTTTGATGCCGGCCACCCTGCGGAAGTTTCAGCTCAGGATCGTGCATTCGGTGGGGTGAATTGCCGAATTTACAACGTTGAAGGCGCGAAAAACTCAGTCGTTTATTATCATGGTGGCGGTTTTGTTGTCGGTGGACTTGAAAGTCACGACAGCATTTGTGCCGAATTCGCAGCAGGGTCGGGGATGCGTGTTGTGGCGGTCGATTACCGCTTGTCGCCCGAACACCCTCATCCAGAAGATTTCAACGATGCAATGGCCGCCTTTGAGGCGATTTGCGATACGTATAGCGGTACGATTGTTTTGGCTGGTGACAGCGCCGGTGGCAATCTGGCCGCTGCGGTCGCGCATGCGCAACGAAACACGGGGCAGGGCGCGCGCATTTCCGGCTGCTTGCTGATCTATCCGGGTCTGGGCGGGGCATGGACCTTGCCATCTTATGTTGAACATGCAGACGCGCCGGGTCTGTCCACACGAGATATGCAGTTTTACATGAATATGCGGTCAAACGGGCAGGACAAGACAGGCGATGCAACATACGCACCTTTGCAAGACACCGATTTCAGCGGCTTGCCCCCCGTTGTTGCGATAACAGCGCAATGTGATCCCCTGTCCTCTGATGGTGATGCCTATGTTCAGGAACTGACCAAAGCGGGTATTCCAGCGATATGGCGGGAAGAAAAAGGCTTGGTGCACGCGTACCTGCGCGCACGACATATGTCTGAAAAAGCGAACGCGAGTTTCGCTCGTATGATTAAAAGCCTTAAATCGCTGCAGTTTGGACAGCTTCCTGATTGGTCCTGATACATAATCTTACATTCAGGCCGACGGGTTTTTGAAGACGCTTTGATACGCTACAATCACCATTCTTATTCGCCTGGGACGGTATGGAGTTCGCCTTCAATGAAAAAACAACGCAAAACCCCAAAGAAAAAACAGTCAAACCAAGTGCCTGTTGAGGCACCCAAGAAAACGCGTCGGGATGTTTTACGTTTGGTTCCTGCCGGTGTTTTGGGCGCGGCTGTATTGGGCGGCGCAGGCTATCTGGGTGTTGGTGCTGTTCGCGCGGGTGCCGCGGAATACGATCTGAGCCGAATTGGCACTGGCAAGGCCACAATCGTCCAAATTCATGACCCACAATGCCCAGTATGCACGGCGTTGCAAAAAGAAGTACGCAAGGCCTTAAAGGACATTGACCAAGAAGATCTTGTTTATCTGGTCGCAAACATTCGCACAGCTGCCGGGCAGCAGCTTGCGCAGAAACATCGCGTGCCACATGTGACGCTGTTGCTATTTGATGGCGAAGGAAATCTGCAAGAGGTTCTGCGCGGCATGCAAAACAAAGACGCCCTGTTCCAACAATTTCAGGCCCATTTCGAAGCATATGGCGCATCTGCGTGATGTGATGGAATGAACTGCCCTTAAAGGTACAAAGAATGCATTGCTGTTGTTAGGATTTCACCCCCTATTGTCGGGCTCAATGAATAGTGCCAACCAGCTTTAACAAGCGTGTTCGTCAAGCTCGGCTTTGTTTGTGAAAACATCGACTAATTTTGAGCTGCGTTTGTTAAAGGGATTTTCGGAGCAGTCCAAAGGCCCGATGTCGATATTTTCTTGCTTCAATGACGATCCAGAACAGTATTCGCCAAAAACATCGATGCCACGTCCGATGATGTCCGAGCCGGAATTGGTTGTCAGAACGATCTGGTGAAGGAGCGAATGCTACCTGTGGAGCGTTTATCATAATGAAACCACCTGAATTTTGAAATAGTCAGGGATTACACCGCAATGCTCTTTCAACGTTAAATTCGCCCCAACTCTTGCGGCAAGTCGGGGCGAAACGTGAGTTGTCTGTCCCTAGTTACCGGCACTTTCCATTTTTCGATTGGCAAGCACATCCTCAAGCCAGCCAAGACGCATTTCAGGGACAGAGCTTAAGAGCAGATCGGTGTAGTCATCAAAAGGTGGGCTTAGGACGTCGGTCTTGGTGCCATAGCGTTGCACTTTGCCTTGATACATCACCGCGATGCTGTCTGCGATGGCACTGACGGTCGCAAGGTCATGGGTGATGAATAGATACGCAACATCTTCCGCCTTTTGCAGGTTGAGCAAAAGTTTGAGAATGCCGTCCGCAACCAAAGGATCAAGCGCCGACGTGACCTCATCACAAATGATGAGTTTTGGTTTCGCCGCCAGTGCACGTGCAATACAGACACGCTGTTTTTGACCACCTGAAAGTTCGGCGGGATAGCGGTCGATGAAGCTTTCGCCCAGCTCAATTTCGTCGAGCAGTTCGATGGTGCGCTTCCGTTTGTCTGCACCTTTATGACCAAAGTAAAATTCAAGCGGACGGCCAATAATTGTACCTACCGTCTGACGGGGGTTCATCGCCACATCTGCCATTTGGTAGATCATTTGCAGCTCGCGGAGATCTTCGATTGATCTGCTTGGTTGATCGGGGGTCAGTGTGCGGCCTGAAAAGGTGATGGCACCGTCACGTGGTGGCAAAAGCCCTGTAATGACACGCGCTAATGTTGATTTGCCTGAGCCACTTTCACCAACAACCGCCAATGTTTGGCCCGCAGACAATTCGACCGACACGTTGTGAAGCACGTCGAAATTGGTGCCTTTGTAGCGGGCCGTGATGTTTTCGACCTTGAGAATTGGATCATCAGTTGGCGTTTTCTCAGGGTGATCGATTTGGCGAACGGTGACCAGAGCGCGTGTGTATTCGTCGCGCGGGGCATTGATGATTTGGTTGGTATCGCCGTATTCGATCATGTTGCCATGACGTAAAACCATGATGTGATCTGCCACCTGAGCGACCACTGCAAGATCATGGGTGATGTAAACGGCCGCTACGCCCGTATCATGAATGGCTTCTTTGATGGCGGCCAAAACGTCAATTTGCGTTGTGACATCCAGCGCTGTGGTTGGTTCGTCAAACACAACGAGATCTGGCTCAGGACAAAGGGCCAACGCTGTCATGCAGCGCTGAAGTTGCCCCCCCGAGACTTGGTGGGGATAGCGGCTTCCGATGTTGTCGGGGTCAGGCAGACCCAATTTGGCAAATAAAATGCGCGCTCTGTCTTCTGCGTCTTTGCGTGAGAATTTACCTTTTGCGACTGAGGCCTCGATCACTTGTTCCATAATCTTTTTGGCAGGGTTGAAAGATGCCGCGGCGGATTGCGAAACATATGTCACTTCGGCCCCACGCAAGGCGCGTACGTCTTTCAGTCCGGAGGAGAGAATATCGCGGCCGTTCACTTCGACAGTGCCGCCAGTGATTTTTACACCGCCACGGCCATAAGCCATTGTGGCAAGGCCAATTGTGGATTTGCCGGCCCCAGATTCACCGATGAGGCCAAGGACTTTGCCAGGCATGATGTCAAAATCGACGCCGTGGACAATTTCGATATCATGCGGCTTTTCATCGGGGGGATAGACAGTTGCGCCGATTTTTAGTCCGCGTGCTTTGACAAGAGGTTCGGTCATGACATGCGTACCTTGTGCTTTGGGGTGTCGGAGGGTGTTCTGTTTGGCTGCGCCAAATGCGCCCACCCACCGACCCTGGCGTTACGTGAATGTGTCATCCGCGACCTCCTTTCAGGGAGGTTGTTCGGGTCAAAATCCAGTCCGCAACCAAGTTGACCGATATCGCCAAAGTGGCAATTGCTATGGCTGGGTAAAGCGCTGCACCGATGCCAAAATTGATGCCTTCTTTGTTTTCTTTCACGATGCCGCCCCAATCTGCGAGGGGGGGTTGAACGCCGATCCCAAGGAAGCTGAGTGTGGAAATGAAGAGAACCATAAAGATGAATCGCAGACCCATTTCGGCGACAAGGGGCGACAGAGCATTTGGTAAAATTTCTCTGAATATGATCCAAGCGATTTTCTCACCACGCAAGCGCGCAGCTTCAACGTAATCCATCACCGAGATGTCGACGGCGACCGCGCGGGACAGGCGATAGACGCGTGTGGAATCCAGAAGCCCCATCAACACGATCAGCGTGAACACAGTGGCTTCGATTGAGCTGAGGATAACCAGCGCGAGGATTAGAGAGGGGATCGACATCATCAAATCGACAAAGCGTGACAAGATTTGGTCGAACCATCCCCCCATGACGGCGGCAAGAAAACCAAGCACCGATCCGGTGACAAAGCTGAGAATTGTGGCCAGGGTGGCGATCCAAATGGTTGTGCGCCCACCGTAGATCATCCGGGTCAGAAGATCTCGACCGATTTGGTCTGTGCCAAGCCAGTGTGCGGATGACGAGGTTTCCCAGACATCCCCTACTGTTTCGGCCATTCCGTAGGGCGCAATGACCGGCGCGAGGAGGGCCGCAAGAAAATAAAGGCCGGTAATGCTTAGGCCCAGTGCTGCGGAGAGGGGAATATTTTTTAGCATGATGTTCCCCCAAAAGCGGATTGAGCGAGTGTTCTAACATTTGAGGTCAGGTCACCCTGAACACATCTATGGAATGGTGTGTGTTTCATTTTGGGTGCCTCAGTCTTGGGTTGGCCAGAATGGATACGACATCGGCCACGATGTTCAGGATGATGTACACGGCCGCAAAGATGACGCCGCAGGTCAGCACCACCGGCACGTCGCGTTTGACAACAGCATCTACCAAATATTGCCCCATACCGGGATAGGCAAAGACGACTTCGACCACGACCACACCGACGACCAGATAGGCCAGATTGATCATCACAACCGTTACAATCGGTGCGATGGCATTTGGAAAAGCGTGGCGGTAAATCACGTTAAATGTCGTGAGCCCCTTTAATTCAGCGGTTTCGACATAGGCCGATTGCATCACGTTCAAAATTGCAGCGCGGGTCATGCGCATCATATGCGCCAGGACGACCATGGTTAGAACCGCCGCGGGCAGTGTGATTGAATAGAGCTTTTCACCCAAACTCATCGTGGAAGAGATCGACGCAAAAGAGGGGAACGCGACGGGATCAAGGCCGAACCATCCCCAAATGCCCCAACCCAAACTTTGGACTGCGAAGAAGAAGATCAGAATGTAGGCGATCATGAATTCGGGCAAAGAAATCGACGCAAGTGTAATGCCTGAAATGACTTTATCGGGCCAGCGGTTTTGATAGCGCACGGCAATCAGGCCAAGCAGAATGGCCAGAGGCACAGAGATCAATGCGGCCCAGAACGCGAGAAAGAGCGTGTTTGCCATGCGGCTGGACACTTGATCCGCAATGGGCAGTTTGTTGGTTAGGGCATTGCCCATGTCACCAGTGAGAACACCGCCAAGCCATTCAAAGTAACGCGTAGTCGCTGGACGATTGAGCCCCATTTCTTCACGAAGGTTGGCAAGGCTTTCGGCTGTGGCTGCTTGACCAAGGATGGCTTGTGCCGCGTCCCCTGGTAATATTTCGGTTAGCCCAAATATTAGGGCTGAGGCTGCGAGGAGGAGCACAACGCCCAGTCCGAGCCTTTGTAGAACGAGGAGCAATATGGGGTGCATGGTTACCTGTCGCAATTGTTGTGGCTGTTTCCGTTGCACCGGTCATTAAGGGAAAGGGCCCTTTGTTTTTGCGCTCGACCAATCCCTTAGGGTGGGAGCAGATCTGCCCCAGCTTTCTGGGACAGATCAAAGCGCATATCACCGATGGTGTGTGGCGCTAGTTGGTTAGGCTTTCCACGTGTACTTGGATGTTTTCCAGTACATTTGTGGGCCACTTGGGTTGGCTTCCCAACCTTTGACCTTGCTTGAAACCGCATCCACAAAGTCGTTGAACATTGGCACCATAAGGCCGCCTTCTTCGTTCAACATGCGACCCATTTGGGAATAGATTTCCTTGCGCTTTCCTTCGTCAACTTCGGCGCGGGCTTGCAAAAGCAGCGCGTCAAATTCTTCGTTCTTCCAGCGTGTGTCATTCCATTCTGCAGAAGACAGATATGCGGTAGTGTACATTTGGTCCTGAACCGGACGACCGCCCCAATAAGAACAGCAGAACGGTTGTACGTTCCAGACTTCTGACCAGTAGCCGTCGTTTGGTTCACGCTTGATTTCGAGCGGAATACCAGCTGCTTGGCAAGATTGTTGGAACAACGCGGCCGCATCAACCGCACCGGGAAACGCGCCATCGGCTGTGCGCAGAATGATTGGCGATCCGTCGTGGCCAGATTTTTTGTAATGCTCTGCCGCTTTTTCAAGATCATAAGCACGCTGTGGGATGCTTTCATCAAACAACGGATAGGCTTCGTTGATCGGTATGTCGTTTCCAACAGACCCATAACCTTGCAGGATTTTGTCGACCATCTCTTCGCGGTTCAGCGCGTATTTCAGCGCCAAACGGATGTCAGGATTGTCAAACGGAGCCTTGTCCATATGTGCGATGAACACATAGTGACCGCGACCTGCTGTGCGTTCCACGTTGATTGTGGGTGCGCGATCCAACAGTTTCGCGATTTTTGGTTCAACGCGGTTGATGGCGTCGACCTGACCAGATTGCAGCGCGGCTGTCCGCGCAGTTGCGTCGTTCAATACGATCAGTTCGACAGTGTCGTAGTGAGCGACAACCGTTTGGTCACCTTCCCAGTAATCGTCACGGCGTTTAAAGACCATGCGCACGCCGGGTTCGTCTGTTTCCAGAGTGTAAGGCCCAGTACCGATCGCGTCAGTTGGTCCGTCAAACCCACCATTTGGTTGGATGATCAGGTGATAATCCGCCATTAGGTAAGGCAGATCGGCATTGCCAACAGACATAGTCATTTCGAACACGTCACCATCTGTGCGCATGGATTCGATACCCTGAACGATACCCAAAGCACCGGACTTTGAGTCCTCGTTCGAGTGACGCGCCATTGTCTGCATAACGTCTTCGGCAGTTACTTCCTGCCCGTTGGAGAACTTGACGCCCTGGCGGATTTTAAAACGCCAGACTTTGGCGTCCGCGGATCCTTCCCAGCTTTCCGCAACAAGGCCTTTCAGCTCGCTGTTGCTTGTCAGCTCTACCAAAGGCTCACCCCAGCAGAAACCGCCAGCAAGAGGCACATCAGAAGCCCAGACTGCAGGGTCTTGGCTGTTTGTTGATTCACCGCCCTGCACACCCATTTTGAATGTACCGCCCGCGACCGGGGTGGCCGCACTTGCAGCATCCGCAAGCAATGTATTGGCGACAGCAACCGTCACACCCATTGCAGCGGCTTTTCCCATAAATTCGCGACGAGACATTAAGCCTTTTGCCACTTTTTGTGAAAGGAACTTCAATTCGTTTGACATCGTACAACTCCCGGTTGATTTATCGCCTCTTCGTGGGCAGACGTTTTATAGATTGCGGTATAGGGTAAAGGTTTGCGTTCCGCCCGCAAGAAAAAATCCGCAAGTTTTATAGGTGATCACGCGGAATTTCGTCGAAGACATCCTTAGTAAAGACCATGACGTCATTTTCATATGCGGTTATTGTCGCTTTCAGTCGAAAATGGGTCGCATCGCTGGTCATGATGCATTGTGCCTCGGTACGCAAGGCAATTCCGTCACGTTCCAATTCGTCTGTCCAGTGGCATTCGCCAGACGCCCGAAGCGGGTTTTGGGGATCAATGGACCAAGATTCCCGCGCGACAGATGCCGTGATCAAGCCATGATCAAGGTCGCGTATTTTTCCAAAATCATCCTCAATATGCAGCGTGACAAGGCCAGTAACGTGGTCGATTTGCGTTTGGCGCACGTGGTTTTCCGGGCGCAGTTCTTCAGTTTCCCATGGATCTTCAGCGTCTGGCGGCAAAAATGTTCGGGCTTGTTCGTTTTTGGTTGCTGGAATTGGCAAGCCAAGTGTGCCGCGCGTCAATGTCAGCGTGCCCATGGTCGGGCTTGGCCAAACAAGTGGCCAATAGGCGTTTGAGATGGACAAGCGTATGCGATGCCCGGCAGGCACACGATACGCAATGTTGTCCAAAGAAACCGAGATATCTTGCGGTTCGTCCTTGGGCATGAATGTCGGATTATCGTGTCCAAACCGATGAGACAAATTCAAAACGCCGTATGTTATGCGTGTTGATGCGCCATCAGGATGCACGTGGCACAAACGCACTGCAATTTGTGCCTGCGGGTCTGACGAAGAAAGCGTCAATTGCACGGTTGGTGTGCCGACAATGTCCAAATCCTTGGACAGAATATCTGAATCAAAAACTGCTGACTTGGCGTCATCATTTCGCTGGTCACCAGGCATTTCAGGCCCCAACCAGATCGCACAATATTCACCGGCGTCCATGCCTGTGTCTTGTGGGCTGGCAATGACCTGAGAGAACGGCTTTGACATGCCGAGTGCGCCAAGCGACAGACCGAACTCTTTGGTTTGCGGTGCATCTGGGTCGGCACTGATCCAATGGCCTTGGCGTTCCGTGTACCACGTTGCGGGGCGGACGCCGTCCATCAAATAAACTGAATAATCCGGATCGGCTTCAACGCCTGTGTCTATGTCCTTTAGCCAGCGATCCCACCAGCGCAACGCCTCTTGCAAAAAGCCGATGCGCGGTTCGGGTACAGCGAAATGGGGATATTTGTGGACCCACGGGCCAACGATGCCTTTTGCGCCGGGTATGTTGGACACTAGGCGTGGGACCGCGTTTTTATAGGCGTCTCCCCATCCACCAACGGCCAAAACCCTCGCTTTAATAGCGCTGTAATCCTCGCACACTGATCCATGCTGCCAATAGGCGTCGCGGTGTTGATGTTTTAACCAAACCGATGGCAGGAACGGTTCCGCATCCAAACGCTCCAGCCACATGTCACGCCAATCATCCGGACGCAGCACGGGATCTGGAGCGCGGGATGAATACGACCACATCGTTGCCCCCCAACCCAGATTTTCGTTCAGCAAGCACCCCCCTTTGTAATGAATGTCATCGGCATACCGATCATCGGTTGAGCAGAGCGTAACAACGGCCTTCAAAGGGTCGGGGGCCAGGGCTGCAACCTGAAGCGCATTAAATCCGCCCCAACTGATACCCATCATCCCGACGCGTCCATTGCACCAAGGTTGCCGTGCGGCCCATTCAATGATCTCGACCGCGTCAGCAAGTTCTTGTTCGGCATATTCGTCTTCCATGATGCCTTGGCTGTCACCGTTTCCGCGTATGTCAACGCGCAGACAGGCATATCCACGTTTAGCAAACCACGGGTGCGTTAGCGCGTCGCGTGCACAGGTGCCGTCTCTTTTGCGATAGGGAAGATATTCCAACAGCATGGGAACAGGATCATCGTTGGCATCATCTGGAATCCAGGCGCGGCATGACAAACGTATTCCGTCTGAAAGCACGATTTCCATGTCGGGGGTTTCTGTGATGGACCGCAGTTTTTTCTTCATGTCTGAAGGCTTGCCAGTTCCGCACGGACTGTCAATTGTTTGATGTGCGGAACTGTTGAATTACCGCTTTCGTGCGATCAATAAATCCATGACATTTGTGCCTGTTGGACCAGATTTGAACAAAGCGTTCGCATCGCGCAGAAACGGGTAAGCATCTGCGTGATCCAAAGCGTCTTGGGCCTGATCTGTCCAAGTTTGCCCCGACACAATCGCACCGGCTGCATCTGTCGGACCATCGGTGCCATCCGTTCCAGCAACCAAGATTTCGATGTCAACGCCTTGCATTTCTCTGGCGAGCGACAAACCAAGCGCCATGTTGCGCCCGCCCATGCCTGGGGTCTCAGGCAAGATCACGGTGGGTTCACCGCCCAAAAGATACAAACCTGCAGGTCCAGACTTGAGCATTTTGCCAAGACGAGAGGCCAATGCCCCGATGTCCTCATACAAAGTTTCTTCGTTACAAATCAGCGGTTCGCCCGCCACCTTTGCAACAGCGCCGCGTGCGATCGCGTTGGACGCCACAATACGGGCGTCAAACGTAAATGAAGCGTCGGGAAAAGCGTCGCCAATGCCTGATCCGATCACACCAAGGACATCGCCCTCGACATCAGAAATCGCGAGAGACGTCACCTTGCTCCCCGGAAATAGGGCCAAGAGTTTGCCGCCTTTGATTTGGCTGACCTCTTTGCGGCGCGCATTCATCGCGTGGATATCAGCGCCCGACGCCAGCATGCGCTGCGTTTCTGATGCTAACCTGTCCAGGGACCAACCTTCGGGTAATACTTCGGCCAGTGCGGATGCCCCGCCCGAAACCAAACACAATAGATGACTTCCGGGTTTGCAACGCATCACCGCGTCCCGCAGGGCTTGCCCACCGGCCAAGCTTTGGGCGTCAGGAACGGGGTGGGCGGCTTCGATCAACTGTGCGGATGTTGGGCAGTCTTGTCCGTGGTTGTATTTCGTAACGACAAGACAGGGCGTATCGGGAAAAAACCGGGCGGCGGCCTTAGCCATGGCGCTGGCGGCTTTTCCAACAGAAATGATTTGATCCGGTGTTGTGATGGGGGTATCCGTCAGCGTTTTGTGGACCGAATTTGCGCCACCGACCGCATCAACGCCTGCACGCCAAAGCGTTTTCAGAGGAATTGGATAGTGCATTTTCCCACCCGTTCAATTGTTGGAAATAGGGTCCGGTTCGTGAATCAGATATCTATGGCACGATACTATATATCGTGGTTCAAGAATGAAAATTGTCCGAATTTTGAAAAAATAGACTAGCCAGTGATTCGCTCTTCCGTTACAAGAACGGATAAGCACACGCAAGATCACCAATAAAAAACCTTCTACAAAGATAGTTTATTGCGTGTGTTCGGGAAACGAAACGAGCAGTTATGAATTTGAACGATTATGTCGTTCGCGGTGACGCGAGCGCAATCCAGATGGGAGTCTTAAGTGCAAGGGCGGATGCTTCCGTTGCTGCACCGGCGCTGGCTTGGGTTGATGCATTCAAATCAGGTCGAATGACTCGTTCGATACAGGCATCCAGCAGATCCAATCATGACATGGCCCCATTGAACGGGTGTCAAACTCAGAATGAGAAAAGCGTGACGGTTTCTTCAACGCCGATCATTCAATGGGTTTCGACAAACCCGAAAAAGGGAACCTGCAAGACTGATCTATCGGGTGAAACGCCTCAAATCGACGAGGTCGATCAAAGAAATAAGCAAGAACTGAGGTGCGGACCGGTTAGGCCGCAACCGCACCCCAATAACCTAAGTGCAGCAAGAACCAAGAATTGAGGCGCGGACCGGTTCGGCCGTAACCGCGCCCCACTAACAAAAACCCGGTCAACCGGGATGGACGATAAGGCAAGTAACGTGATGGTCACAGGCAACCTGACAAACACACCCAACCATGGCCTCGACAGTCTACAAGCGGATGTGATGGGCACTTTGCCAAGCCCAGAAAGTCACGCCGCGATCGACGGGCGCGTCGAAACCCGCGCCGATCTTGCACTCATTTACGCTGGTGTTTTGGGTATCAGCATCACGCGCAGAGAGTTGGTTGAGGTTTTGCATGCTCAGTTGATGTCTTCGTCAGACGGCCAAACTCAGGGTGCAGGAATGGTCGCGGCATTGACCAGCATGGGGCTGAACGCAACTTTAGTCCAAGTGGAAGATTTACATCCTGATCAATGGCCAGCCTTGGCCTGCATGACCAGTGGCCAAGTCATTCTTGTGTTGGGGCAGGATGCGGATCAATTGGTCGTTTACGACACGACATGTGCAGACAATCAAGCCTATGTGCCGAAATCAGATTTCAACCCCTTCTTTTCCGGATTTTTGGTGCGCGCAGAGTATGGCGCGACTAAAACCACCGAAGTTGATGACACAACATTCAAACCAGATCGGATCAAGGCTGAGGTCTCTCGGTTTTTTCCAACCTCCGTTAAATTCAGTTTGAAGTCTTGGGCTATAATCCTGCTGGTCGTCGTCGCCACCATAATCGCCATTGTTACTGGCTCTCTTTGGATGGTTGTCGGCGGATTTGTCGTGGTTGCGATCATTGCCTTAGGTGTTTCGGCGCGACGCGAGCAATTGATTGGAAAGTTGCTGGAAAGGCGACAAGCCAAGACAGCGACCGACGTCTTGAGCCCGCTGCCGGACACGCTGCAAGACCTTCAGAATGATCCAAGGGATGTGCGTCGTAGTTCTTTTGATGGACGGATCGAAGTGCGAAATCTGTCGTATTATTCAGATACAAATGAGCACGCGACATTGGATATTCCGGCCTTGGATATCGAAGCTGGACAAAAGATCGTGCTTCTTGGCGCGAACGGAGCAGGCACTTCAACATTACTGAACGCTCTGAGCGGAACACGCGCACCTTTGGTGGGACATGTTTTGATCGATGGGATCGAGATGTGGCAAATAGATCGAAAAGAACTGCAGGGATTGATCGGGTATTTGGGCAACGACGTTCGAATTGTTACCGGTTCGTTGCGGGACAATTTGAACCTCGATCTGGTTAACCAGGATGATGAACGGTTATGCGACGCTTTGGCTTTCGCAGGATTAAGCCCGTTTGTACGCAGCCATCCGAAAGGGTTGGATTTACCAATTTTTAATGCCGGACGCGATCTGACAAAGAGCCAACGTCAATCCATTGGGTGGGCGCGCCTTTGGCTGCAAAATCCTAAGATTTGCGTTTTGGATGAACCGACCGCAGGACTAGAACAGCTGTTGGAAGCGACATTGGTGGATCGATTGTCGCGTTGGTTAGAGGGGCGGACTGCAATCATTGCAACAGAACGCAAGTCGCTTGTTGCGTTGACAGATCGCATGTTGGTTTTGCAGCACGGTCAAGTGGCCTTTGATGGGCCTAAAGATCAGGTGTTAGCCCAACTTTGGGGGGCGGAAGCAGAACCGATTCAAACTGCGATTGCATCTTGATTATGGGCCCAATGCGTCAAATTCGCAGCTGACGAAGGCAATTTACTGTTCTTGATATTCCAAGCACAGAAACAACTTGCCCAAAATACGCATGCTTTCCATGTGCGGTGACGGGCTTGGAAAACTCAATTCGCTTCAGAAAGCTTGCCTTGCATATGTTAGGATAGGGCATGAGCTGGAATCCAACCCAATCATCTGATCGCCTATCTGCTGGGCTGGACAATTTGGAAACGCTGATAATTCCGCGTGCCCGTGATCTTGGCGGGTTTGAAGTCCGCCGCGCACTGCCCAGCCCAAAGCGCCAGATGGTCGGTCCGTTTATTTTCTTTGACCAAATAGGACCTGCAGAATTTATCACAAATGGTGGTATCGATGTGCGGCCACATCCTCATATCGGGCTTGGAACTGTCACCTATCTGTATCAAGGCGAATTTGAACATCGCGACAGCCTTGGAACGCATCAGATGATTTATCCGGGCGAAGTGAACTGGATGCTGGCGGGGCAGGGCGTCACCCATTCTGAACGAACTTCGGAATCGACCAGAGCCACGCAGCACAAGTTGTTTGGCATTCAGACCTGGATCGCGTTACCGGAAGAGCGCGAAGACATGGCGCCGGATTTCGAACACCACAAAGAAGCCGCTCTGCCTGTTCTGGACGACAATGGCGCACAGGCGCGTTTGATCCTTGGAACTGCGTGGGGAGAACAAAGCCCTGTAACCATGCAATCCCAGGTCTTTTATGCGGACATTACCCTTGCGCCCCATGCGCAATTTCCTTTGCCGGATAATCATGAGGATCGTGGAATTCATATAGTGCAAGGGTCCGTCGAGATTGCGGGCGATGTCTTTGAAGCAGGGCGCATGATGATCTTTCGCCCCGGTGACCGTTTGACTGTTCGTGCGGGCCCACAGGGGGCACGATTGATGGCCCTCGGGGGGGAAACACTAAATGGTCCGCGCTATATTTGGTGGAATTTTGTGTCGTCCTCGACCGATCGCATCCAAGAGGCAAAGGAGGCATGGAAAGCCGCCGATTGGCAAGATGGGCCTTTTAGGTTGCCCCCGGGTGATGAACAGGAATTTATTCCAATTTCACCCGAACTGGATCGCACAAAACCCAAAAGCGGGTGATCAATCCGTATCCAACCACAGCGTTACGGGGCCATCATTCACTAAGCTGACCGACATGTCCGCGCCAAATTGCCCGGTTTCCGTCGCGATGCCGAGGTCCTTTAAATAGTTTGCAAATTGCAGGTACAGGGTTTTCGCCATGTCCGGCGCTGCTGCATTGGAAAACCCCGGCCGGTTGCCGCGCGACGTATCCGCAGCCAAGGTGAACTGACTGACAACCAACGCACTGCCGCCAGATTGCACCAATGATTGGTTCATCTTGCCATCGTCATCTTTGAAAATGCGCAGTTTAGAGAGTTTCAAAGCCAGCGCTTTGGCCGTGTCCGCATCATCATTGGGCATCGCGCATACGAGGATCAACAATCCCGGACCTGTTTGTCCGACGGTTTCGCCGTCTACGTCAACGCTTGCTTGTGATACTCTTTGAATAAGGGCGCGCATTACACCTTCCACGCGATGACGTTTTGCACGTCTTCGCGGTCTGTTCTGAATGAATTGGCTGGATGATCCATATCTGCATAGCCAAAAGAAATCGCACATAAGATGGTGCGGTCTTTTGCAATCTGAAACCAGTCCCGGACAAATGGGGCGTGGGCTGCGATGGCGGCTTGAGGGATTGTCGCGACCCCCATAGCCTGTGCAGCCAAACAAAACATGCTGACAAAACCACCGCAATCCATCGCGCCATAGGCCCCAAGATCCGCAGGGGAATGCAAGATCGCGACATGTGGTGCCCCAAACAGGCGGTAATTCTCCATCATCTGGTGTGCGCTTGCGTCCCGATCACCTTTGACGATGCCGACCGCATCATACAATTGCCAGCCGCATGTACGACGCCGTTCGCCATAAACACCCGGATACCCTGTGGGCCACTCCATATCAGGGCTAGGCGCGGCACCCTGCGCATGATCGTACAAAGCCGTCCGAAATCGTTCGGTTTCTTGGCCTTGCGTGATCACCAATTGCCAAGGTTGTGCGTTGCACCAAGACGGCGCGTGTTGTGCAGTTTTTGTGATCTTGGTGATGATATCCTCGGGGACAGGATTAGGTTTGTAGGCGCGGCAAGACCAGCGTGCTTTGGCCGTCTGTTCCAGCTGTTCTATCGCGTCCATGGTCAATACGTACCCTCACTTTGCCCTACAAAGTACCCAATAGAGGCGGCAATAATGACACCGATAGTAACGGCGATTGCGATCTTGATCGCCGAATATGGGCGTTCACCTTGCACACGGCCAGTGCGTCCGTTGACGACAAAATTATAGGTTTTCCCGCGATATTTATATGCAGCTACCCACACAGGCAAAAGCACATGTTTGAATGTCAGCTGTCCAAGTTGTGTGTCCGCGCTGTGAATGCGTTGTCTGTCGCCACCGATGTCAAATTTGATGTCACGCGCGATGATCTGATCCATCTGAACACGCGCAGTTTCAAACGCTTCATCCAATTCAACCTGATATCCTTCGGCCCGAAATCCAGCGAGAAATTCGGGGCGATAAGGTTCGAGCGCGCTTAGATCCCAAGGTTCCAACGCATCTGTGTATTTCTTGGGCAAAGAGTTAGATGCCAAAACCAACACGTCATCAAAGAACCGCGTCACACGCCCTCTAACAGACCGCCAACGCACTTTGGGCACGCTGATTTGTTGGCGCTTGCCGTCGCGCATGATGGTGCGGGTTTCGTGATATACCGTGCCTCGCTCGCCTTGATATGCCGTCTGCGTGTCGGCATCGAAGGTCCAGTAGGGGACGTAAACACCCTGCAATGCGCGCCCTTTTCTGGCGTATTCCTGTAATCCAGACGGTGCAAACCACAACTGACCCAGCCAATTGGTCATAGCGGTTCGGGCTGATTTTTCCTCCAGTGCGAAGGGCAAAATCCCTTTGGGTTTGATGTGGCGGTGGACACCTGTGTCGGTGACGACGGGTGTCGCGCAAAAAGGACATTCAGCTGAATGGACAACGGCGTCAAATTCAACTTGAGCGCTGCAATTTGGGCATTGTAAAACGCGTGTTTCTTCGATTTCAGCCTGAGGAAGTGAATGCGACAGCGCCGCGCGCAGATCCAATTCCGACAATGAATGTGTATGTGTCCCGAAGCCTTCAATCTGAGCTGTGTTGCCGCAATGGTCACAGCACAGCGACGACTGTTCCGGATCAAATCGATAGTCACCACCGCAATTGTCGCACGGAAAGCGGTGCTGGGATGGTGTGGCGTCAGCGAGGTCTTGCATAGGTCACATCGTCGGGCTGATGAAAATTAAGTGCTTTACTTAGTGCCTTGCTGAACATGACGGGGCAAGAGGGCATTGCGGAATTCGACCCTAGTAGACGGTGAATGACCGGACAAACCAAGGTTTCGTGCTTAGCCAAAGGTGACGCATCAACGTTGTTAGATGCATCACCCTTGATCAGGGTACATGATCTTTTAACCGGCAGGCGGTGGAGGAGGAGGGAGAATGGTGAACAGCTGCGCCAATTCCCTGACGTCTTCCGCACGCAACCAACCGTCTTGTCCCTGCGTCCATACGTGGCTTTCCCGTGTTAGTTCACCCATCTGGGCCATTCGACCCATTTGAGCCTTGGAATAGGGGCCTTTCGTTTCACCATTTACGGCCACATGCCAAACGTGTTCGACTGGCAAAGGGGGCGGCGTTTGTGCAGCAGGTTGCGGTGCCGCCTGTGCTTGCGATGGGGCGGCACTTGCCCCCCAAGGGCCCAACGTTGCACCCATTTGCATGCCAAGCCCTGCACCAAGTCCAGTTTGCATCGCAGCAGCACCAGCGCCGTCTCGGCCAAGGGCTTCGGCGGCTTGAAACTGGGTGTATTCATTCAGATTGCCGATCACACCAATCGATGAACGCTTGTCCATGACTTCTTCTACGGCGGGGGGCAAAGAGATGTTCTCGATGTACAGCTCGGGCACGGATAAACCGTATTCTGCAAGGGTTGTTTCAATTTCCTTGCTGACCAATTGCCCAAGTTCGCGGGTGTTGGCCGCCATATCCAATACAGGAATGCCTGACCGGGCCAATGTACGCGAAAATTCTTGAACGATTATGTTCCGGATTTGAAAGCTGATCTCGTCCATTGTGAATTCGCCGTCAGTTCCGACGATTTCGACAAGGAACCGAGCAGGGTCTTTGACACGAATGGAATACGTACCATAAGCGCGCAATCTAACCGGACCAAATTCGGGATCGCGGCAGATAATTGGGTTTTTCGTACCCCATTTCAGATCGTTGAACCGGGTTGTGTTGACGTAGTAAATTTCAGATTTGAAGGGGCTTTTGAAACCGTGATCCCAATGCTGCAACGTCGTCAACACCGGCATGTTGTTGGTTTCAAGCATGTACATGCCAGGTGTAAAAACGTCGGCCAGTTGACCTTCATGTACAAACACTGCGGCTTGGCCTTCGCGTACGGTCAGTTTGGCACCGTATTTGATCTCGTGGCCTTCGCGTTCAAAACGCCAAACCATCGTATCACGGCTGTCGTCGACCCAATGGATGACGTCGATAAATTCGCCGGATAAAAAATCAAAAATTCCCATGGGTCTGCCCCTTTCGTGTCATTCTTAGTCTAAGTGTCTCATATGCCCGCGCAACGTACCATTGAAAACAGAGGGGAAATTCTTTTGAGCCACCCCAAAACGCAAAACAAATCCGAATATTGGCGGTGATCCCTTTTATGCCGGGCCGTCGGGTTCGGTTAGTTCAATGCTGATTTCGCGGATAATGGGTCTTGCGGCCTCCAAAGACATCCCAGTTTCAAATCGGTTGTCATACAACATACGCAATAGAAATTCATCATGGTTGGTCAACAAGGCAAATTCGTCGTCATCGTTGAATATAGACGGGCGGGCTTGTGGGCTATCATTGGCCAACCCCAGCCCTTGTGACAATTCTTCGTGGATACACGACAGGCGCAAAAGGTCGGGGTTCTCGGCGCGAATGACGGCGACTGCCGCGCCGTAACTGGCGGGATTTTCCAGTTGGCCAAATGCGATGACTGCACAATAGGTTTCTCGGGTCAGGTTTTTCAGCGGTGCAAGTGCAGCAGGTGTCAAATTTGGAAAGCGTACGGAAAGTTTGTCGATTTCTTCTGATCGGTCATCTTCGCTGACAAACAACACCAAGAAATTCGAAGATGGACCACCTGAGGAGTTCACTGATATCGGGTGCTGGGTGACACGTGACAGCCGCGATGCGAATTGCGTCACATCTTGCTTGTCAGTTCGGCGTTGAGACGGAGGTATGGATGCGCCGAAGATAACCTCCATCCGGACAGGAACATCCCAACGGCGCAATGCCCCGGCAACGCCGGATGACAAGGTTCCCGTATATTCATTGAAAAACGCAATGCGTTCAAAGTTCCGGCTGAGCACGTCTGACGTGAAGGGGGTGTCCGGCCCGCCGCCATCGCGACGCAACAATCCTTGGGTCAATTGCGCGGATTGAACTTGTGTCAGATAGGCGCGGATCTCAGCACTGGCTTGCGATGTGGCGCGCGGTTTGGGCGCTGTTGTAGCGGTGTCCAAACCGGGTGGGCGGCTTTGTGGTTTGGGGGTGGGTTCTACAGGTGCAAATACATCACAAGCGGCAAGGGCAAGTGATAAGGTGGCCAATAGAACCCAGCGTTTCATAACAAATGGCCCTTTATCCCGGCACTGATGTCGACGCGTTATCGCCCACGCCGTCGCGGCGGGCCTTGGCTGCTGATAATGTGTCGCGCAACTCTGTTTCCATTTTCTTAAGCTCGGATTCGGCAGCAGCACGTTTCGCCTTGCCTTCGTCCGCAATCGCCAAGCTTTCTTGAATTGTCCCGATCAGATCGGCATTGGCCTGTTTGACGGATTCAATGTCAAATACGCCACGTTCCATTTCTTCTCGGATCATTTTGTTACTGGATCGCAGGTTTTTCGCATTTGCGGTTAGCAATTCGTTGGTTAGATCGTTGGCTTCGCTGACGGCAACGGCAGCTTCGGAGGATCGTTGAATGGTTACGGCCTGCGCAAGCTGCGTTTCCCACAATGGAACCGTATTGACGAGCGTAGAATTGATCTTGGTCACAAGTGATTTGTCGTTTTCCTGAACCAAGCGGATGGATGGCAGGGATTGCATTGTCACCTGACGGGTCAGTTTCAGGTCATGCACCCGCCGTTCCAAATCATCACGTGATGCACGCAGGTCGCGCAGCTCTTGCGCTTTCATCACTTGATCATCTTCTGGGGCTGCTTTCACTTCGGCGTCTGCAGCAGGGATGACCGTTTCGTCCAGTTCTGCAATCTTTGCTTCACCTGCCGAGATATACAGGGCCAATTCATCATAAAACCCAAGCGTCTTTTCATAAAGAAGATCAAGCGATTTGATGTCCTTTAACAAGGTATGCTCATGGTTCAGAAGATTGTCGGTGATGTTGTCAATCTGACCTTGGACAGTCTCAAAGCGGGCGGTGAATTTTGCGATTGGTGCGGCGCGTCCGAGCAGCTTTTCCCACCAACTGCGTTCACGGCGAAGATCCATCTCACCAACCGAAAAGCCACGAATAGTGGTGACGATATCGCGCAAGCTGTCGCCCGCGGGGCCGACGTCTTTGTTGCGCACATCAGCCAACATGGCTTGGCTGATTTCTTGTAATTCAGCCTGCGCAGCAGAGCCAAAGGACAAAATCGACTGTGTGTCACTCATATCAAGCTCGTCCATACGAGATTTGATTTCTGCGGCCACCGGGGCATCGGCTTCGGTCAAGGCAACAACTGTGTTCGCCTCAACAGGTTCCGGCAGTATTATTGCAGAGACCTGTTCAACAATTGCTGTTGCTTCGGCGGCTTTTTGGCGAACGGTTTCGGACATGTTTTACCTCATTCCTTGGCGTCATTGTGGGTCGAAAGGCGAACACCTTCGCGACCAAGACGATCCCGCAAGACGTCGATTTCGACAGTCAGGTCAGTGCGGTCGTCGGTGAGTAATTTTTCAGTGCGGGCGGCGAAATTCTGGCTGAGATCATCCAGCAACGCTGCATAATCTTGTCGTGCGTCTTCGCTACGAGAGCGGGAAAAGATATCTGCGAATTTGGCCGTCGCGTCGCGTGCGCCCATTAAGTAAACACCCAGATATTTGCGCGCTGCGGTCAGATCCCGTGGATCGTCTTCGACGGTGCGTATCAGTTTGCGCGCCTGCGTTTGGAAGGTTTCCAAACGGCTTTCCATTTGGCGATCACCAGCGCGGCGCATCGCATCCGACATTTCGGACAGGTATTGTTCGGCTTCATCAACGACACGGGCAACGCGATCTTGTTGAAACGTGTCGACGCCCTCCATGCCTTTGGATTTCAGAGGGTCAATGCCGAAGGCGACCAGGTGCAGTGCCGCGGTCGCAACTGCAAAAAGAATGGGCGCAATCAACCCAAAACTGGTTTGGTGGGCGACAACGGCACCTGCAGCGCCTAAGGCACAAAGTACTGCGGCAAAAATCTTGCGCGGAATGGCCGGGCGGCGCGCGGCTTTTCGGTCGTTAAACGCCGCCTCTGCTTTTAGGCCTTCTCGCAAAAGAAATGCCGCAAGCGCCAAAAGACCCGCACTGACCAGACCTTGGGTCATGGCCACTGCACCATCGGTGACTGTCGTTGCGACCAACACCACAGGAGGCACAAACATCAGATTGGCGCGCGCGCCAACCGGGCTGACTTGAGCGCCAGTATATGCGTTAGGTGTCTCTGCCGGGGGCAGATCAGAGGATTTGCCCTCAGGGCTGTATTTTCCACCAAAACGCTTTGCCATCAAAGACCACCCAACCAGCCAGAGCTGACACCCAAAAGGATCAGAAGCAGAATGCCATAGGCGATCTTCTGTAAGGCTGTTGATTGCATGCGTCCCACTCTTGTGACTTCGAATATATGCGGATTAGCGGCGCAGAACTAGTGCGTGCCCATTTTTGATGCTGTGCGGCGTTCTGCGTTTAGTTTGCGGGTATACCCGGATTGAATGACCTCGACCACGAATAGAACCACAACCGAGAAATAGAACGTCGTTTTGGACATCGGGATGACTTCGTATCCGAAGAGTTTCAGCGCCAGACTGTCATCATGCATGGCGTGTGCAGCCGCTTGCCCGGCCTCACCCAACAAAACGACGCCCACGATCAACAGGATGAACAACCCCAATACTTCGTACATGCGGTTCTTTTCCAGAAACCGCGTCACGCCGTCTGCGAGCAAAAGCATCGCCAAACCTGACAAAAGGATAGCCGTTGCCAGAATGGGGAAGACGTCCGTGATGGCAATTGCTGACAACACCGAGTCAAACGAAAAGATCAAATTCATCAAAACGATTAGGCCAATGACTTGACCCGCCGATTTTCCGCTTTTTTGTTCCACATCGGTGTCCAAATGCTCGATCGACAGCATGTGACTGATTTCTTTGACAGCGGTGTAGATGATAAAGACCCCGCCGAATACAAAAACGCAGGTTGCAAAATTGATGCCACCTTCGATCCAGCCGCCTTCCGAAAATACGACAAAAGGCTCTGCCAAACTATCAATCAGGCGCACCATCACGAACAGCAAGATAACCCGCAATATGACGGCCAGTATGATGCCCCAACGCCGTACGGCCTGTTGCTGGGCGACGGGTGCGCGTTGGCTTTCAATCGAAATGTACAAAAGATTGTCGAACCCAAGTACCGCTTGCAAGAAACACAGCATGAGCAAGTTGCCCAAATTCTCGATTGTCAAAAGCTCGGTCATGATGTCCCCCTGTCGACGCCTTTATGTGATTGCACGAGAATTGTGACACCACAGGCAAAGGAGCAAGGGGAAATATTCAATAAGTCGCCCAATTTAGCCGTTCTTTTGTATGTATCTGCCTGTTTCGGTCATCTTTTGGATGCCCGAGGCGAATTCAGACGCGCATTGTCTTAAATTTTAGCGAATACGTCGTGTGCGACGAGGCTTGGGTTTTGGTTTGGATTCTTGTTCCGCTTCGGATGCCAGACCCAATTGATCACGCATGATGCGTGGACGGACTTCTTCCACAGTCCCTTGGGTCAGGTCACCAAGCTGGAAAGGCCCATAGCTCAGCCGGATCAGGCGATTGACGGTCAACCCAACCGCTTCCATGGCGCGACGGATTTCGCGATTTTTTCCTTCGCGCAAACCAATCGTGGCCCAAGCGTTTGCACCCTGTTGTCGATCCAAGGTGATTTGCATCGGCTGAAAGCGCTCGCCCTCGACTGTGAGCCCGTCGCGTAACGGCTTAAACGACTCGTCCGATGGTCTTCCGTGAATGCGCACACGATACCGGCGCATCCAACCTGTCGATGGAAGTTCCAGCTTTCGCTTGAGTTCGCCATCGTTGGTCAGCAACAGCAAACCTTCCGAATTGATATCAAGGCGTCCAACTGACATTACCCGCGGCAATTCTTCGGGCAGTTTATCGAAAATGGTCGAGCGGCCTTTTTCGTCTTTTGCAGATGTCACCAAACCAGTTGGCTTATGATACCGCCACAACCGCGCTGGTTCCGCTGCTTGAAGCGGTTTGCCATCGACAGAGATTTTGTCCGATGTGGTCACATTCAACGCAGGACTGTCGATCACTTTGCCATTTACGGCCACACGACCTGCACGCACGAAATCTTCTGCGCCACGGCGGCTGGCCAAACCAGCGCGGGCGATGACTTTGGCGATACGATCACCAGGAGGGGCTTTGTCAGACATGTCGCGGCTTTAGGGGGTTGTTACCGGCTGCGCAACCGGCTTGAAACCCGCCACACTCGACGCACACCCGTAAAAGTGCGACCTCTGACTGACAAAAAGTCCCTCTGCACGCAGGGCCTCCGCAAAGTGCGTTACGTCACCAAAGTTGCGTGTATAGATGCCCAACATGCTGAAATCCTGAGCACCTTTCAAAAACAGTCGTTCAATCAATGGCAGTATAAAGTCGAGGTGCAACCGATAGAGCGGTCGCAAAACCCAACCCTTTGGATCAGACGCTTCGATCAAGGTAAAAGCGCCACCGGGCCGCAAAATCAGAGCAATGCGTTTGGCCAGCAGGGACTGTTGGGCATGCGTAAGAGTTTTTAACCCGAACGTCGACATAACGATATCGGCGGATGCATCGGGCAAATCAGTTTCCAAAACATTGGCCTGACGGTGTTCAATGCGGTGCGAGATCTGAGTATGCAAGCGGTTCACCGCTTGCTCATGCATGGATTTGGATATGTCGATTGCTGTGATCATGGCCTTTGGAAACACCGAAAGAACATGAGGCCACGCTTCGCCGGTTCCGGCCATCAGATCAATGATCTGCGGCGTGTCTTTATTTATGTCGCTGCCTTTATGGCGGGATAGAACCAATTGGCCGGGCAATCTGGACACACATTGGCGACGCCAAAGCCAGATGAACCCCATAGAACCGACGGCGGACCACATTCGATAATTGCTCGAACATCGATCAAACAAGTCAGCCACAAAAGCCGGGTCATAAATATCGTCTGTATCTCTATCCATTCGGCGTTGGTAAGGCGCGACGCTGGGATTCGCAAATGCAGGCTTGCACGGGGCCGCGCAGCATGGGACTGAACCCTATGGTGTTCAAAAGCTTCATGGATCAGGCATTGGCCGAAGCCCGCGCTGCAGCCGAACGGGGCGAGGTTCCCGTGGGCGCGGTTGTCGTTGATCCAAGCGGTTCGGTTGTTGCGTCTGCCGGCAACAGAACCCGCGAGCTTTCAGATCCATCAGCCCATGCCGAAATGCTGGCGTTGCGTGCAGCGTGTGCCGCGTCAGGGACGCACCGATTGCCGGATCATGATTTATACGTGACGCTGGAACCCTGCGCGATGTGCGCAGGTGTCATCGCCGCGACGCGTATTGCGCGGGTCTATTTTGGGGCCGCGGATCCAAAGTCTGGCGGCGTTCTTCATGGGGCTCGTGTGTTTTCCCATCCGCAATCCCACCACGTACCCGAAGTTTATGATGGGATTGCCGAAAACGAAGCGTCGCAACTTTTGCAAGATTTCTTTGCGGCGCGCCGAAAGTCTTAATTGCTGTCGTTGAGGCGTCTTGGGTGGCGGGCTTTTCTCTTGATCCATCGGCTTAGTCTTGGGTCGCAATTCGACGCCTCAAGCGCGGAAAATAGCGATCCACGCGGGGCATAGGTGCCGCCAATGCCGTGTGTTTCAAGCGTTACCCCGAAGCTGCGCAAGAAGTCTCGGTCTCGGGGGGCCACGCCGACAAGACGGCTCACTGGTTTGCGGGCATCTCGCAGTTTCTCGCGAAGGGGGCATGCGGCGTTTGCAACCGAAACGCCAGTGACTGCAACAGACATTGACAAGAAAAATACCGTTGGTTTCATGCGTGTTGTCCTTAGCTGCTATTTTCGAAGTAAGGGCAAAGAGCCCTCTGAAGCCAGTATAGTTAATGTTAATCTTCAGTGAGAGCACATTTCCGTGCGTCTTGAAACTCGACTAGTGCCGTAAGAAGGGGTCAAGGGTCTTTCAGATCAAGGCCTGTTCTGATGCGCCGCGCGGAAAGATTTTGGTGATTGGTTTGTTTTGCTTTCAAACAAACGCGTGAACGCGCTACGGGATGAAAATCCGACAAGGGCCGCGATGCGCTTAACAGGCAGGTCCGTCGTGCTGAGCAGTCGCGCGGCTTGATGCACGCGCAATTCACGCAACAATTCCATCGGCCCGGAACCGTATGCATCTGCAAACCGTTTGGCAAAAGCGGAACGGCTCATTCCGACATGGGCCGCCAAGCTTTCGACCGTATGTGGTTCACCCGGTTCGTCAAGCATCAGGCGCAATGCGTTCCAAACGGAAGGATCAGCCAGTGCAGCCATCCATCGAAACGTGCTGCCTGCCTCATTCAATCGCTTTCGTAGCATCTCGATAAGGCATTGCGTTAAAATCGCACGGATCATGGCGCGACTGCCCAGCCTTGGGTTCGATATTTCGATCAATAAGGCAGCCAAGGCATGTTTGACTTCACTTGTGTCGGAAATGTATTCGACCAACGGTTCGCGGATCAGTTCGATAATGTCGGTGACGCCGCGCAATCCAATTGTGACATGTGCGCAAAGCGCGGTAAGCTGGCTTTCGTGAGCTGCCTCTGTTCCGGCCATCAAACTGGCAAGCTTTAATTCGGCTGGTTTACAATCGGGTATCAGGTCATCGGAATATCCAAAGCTACGTAAATTGTGGCTTTGAAGGGCAGGCACCAACACAAATGAACCCCTCGAAACCTTAAGGGGCGGTCGGTCGGCGATTTGGATCTGACCTTCGCCAGATAATACGTAGTGAAGCGTCACAGCCGCGTCTTTTCCCATCCCAAGATCACATTGTCCTTGCAACTCGCAGATGGCGAACGGGTCTGTCGAAATCTCTAGCTCATCGAAGATGTGTTCGAAGTTCATGCGGTAATATTGCAGAATACTGGACGAAAAGAGACCTAAGTTTACCTTTGGGATCACAATCTGGACGGAAAGGCACGTGGGGCTTCCTAGGCTGAGTTATCGCAATACATGGAGGAACCCGAAAATGTGCAATTGCAATGATCATGATAACGATGAAACACGCATTTCACGCCGTGCTGCTTTACGCGGCGGAGTAGCTGCAACAGTTGCAGCGGCCTCGACCGCTGCTGCAACATCGGCAAGCGCGCAAAGTGCAAACCCGTATGCCGATCCGGCAGAACCTGCTTTGCCCCCATCAGATATGAAGCTGGATCTGAGCCGCGCGGCATTGGTGGTGACCGATCCACAGATCGATTTTCTAAGCCCGGACGGCGTGACATGGGGCGTTGTCGGCAAATCTGTGACTGAACATAACACCGTCAACAATATCGAAACTCTGTTCAAAGCGGCCAAAGCGGCTGACATCACAGTCGCTGTGTCGCCGCATTATTACTATCCAACCGATCATGGTTGGAAGTTTGAAGGTGCATTGGAAAAACTGATGCACAAGATTGGAATGTTTGACCGCGCCGGACCGTTGAACATCGATGGTTTCGAAGGATCGGGTGCGGATTGGATGCCGCAATACAAGAAGTATATCGAAGACGGAAAAACCATCGTGACGTCGCCGCACAAAGTATACGGAAACGACACCAATGATCTGTCTTTGCAGCTGCGTAAGCGAGGTGTTGATCAGGTTATCTTGTCGGGAATGTCGGCAAACCTGTGCACAGAATCCCATATGCGGGAATTGTTAGAGCAAGGATTTGAAGTGGCCGTTGTCAAAGATGCGACAGCCGCCGCTATTATCCCTGAAGGCGATGGCTATCTCGCTGCGCTGACAAATTTCCGCTATATGGCAAACGCCGTTTGGTCCACCGACGGAGCGGGCGCACAAATTGGCGCAGCAGGCTAAATTGACGTCA
>JBDWGM010000166.1:0-126931 GCA_039975755.1 Paracoccaceae bacterium
ATAAAGGCAGGTCTTTCTGCAGAGCCAACCCAAATCGAGACCGGAATTGTTGGGGCCGGTTGCAGCAATGGGCTTTCCGCCCGCGCCATGGCCATATCCATGCGGAAATCATCATTCATGGTCGTTTTTGTCAGCGGTTCCAGATCACTGAGTGGCGAGATCGTAGCGACACGATTTATCCTGTCAGATACGTCGCTATGCACCATGCCCTCTGCCAACATGCGGGAAACAAGATGCCCACCAGCAGAATGCCCCGCCAATGCCATTGGCCCGTCCGTCTGTTTGACGATTTGGGTGACCGCGGCGGCGATCTGCTGGGTAATTGCTGCGATACTGACGTCTGGGCAAAGGTCATAAGCAGGCATGGCAACAGCCCAATTGCGACCCAATGCGCCGTTCGCCAAGTGAGACCAGCTTTGATTGTCGAAGGCCCGCCAATAGCCACCATGCACAAAGATCAGAGTGCCTTGAACATCCCCGTCTGGAAGAAACATATCAAAGCACTGGCGTTTTGATGGACCGTAAGACGTTCCAAGGATTGCACGCGCCCCAAGTTTGCCGCGAAAGTCCTGCGCCTTTTGTGACCACTTCGGCGGATAGGTTTCAGCCTTAGGGATAAAGGGGCCATTGGCGTATTCGTCGTCAAGACTGGTCATGTGACATCCTTATTTGTACCATTAATTTCGCCGACGGCTGGACATTGCGCAATAGACTTGGTTTGCATCATCAGATGCTATTGTGGGGAGACTAGGCGATGCTGGATCAAACGACCAATCTGAAAACACTTCTAACCGACCCGACGTTGCTTGAGACGCGCGCTTATGTGAACGGGGTTTGGATTGATGGAACTAATGGCACATTTGACGTGACCAACCCAGCCCGTGGCGACGTGATCGCCAGCGTTGCTGACCTAAGCCGAGACCAAGTCAACTCGGCCATTGCGGAGGCGGAAGCGTCGCAAAAAGTATGGGCGGCAATGACCGGCAAAGAGCGTGCCAATATTTTGCGCCGCTGGTACAATTTGATGATGGAAAACGTGGATGATCTGGCGATCATTCTGACGGCAGAGCAGGGCAAGCCACTGGCAGAGGCCAAGGGTGAAATCGCCTATGGTGCGTCTTTCATCGAATTCTTTGCCGAAGAAGCCAAGCGCATCTACGGTGAAACGATCCCCGGTCACCAACCGGACAAACGAATAATGGTTTTGAAGCAGCCCATAGGTGTGGCTGCCTCGATTACGCCGTGGAATTTCCCGAATGCGATGATTACCCGAAAGGCCGGACCTGCTTTGGCTGCGGGATGCGCATTCATTGCGCGCCCTTCCGAAGAAACGCCATTAAGCGCGATTGTCATGGGCGTTCTTGCTGAGCGTGCAGGTATTCCTGCGGGCGTATTCAACGTGGTTCCGTCTTCGTCGCCGTCTGAGATCGGAAAAGAATTCTGTGAAAACCCGACGGTGCGCAAGCTGACCTTTACTGGGAGCACTCAGGTCGGACGCATCCTACTGCGTCAAGCGGCGGATAGCGTGATGAAGTGCTCTATGGAATTGGGTGGCAACGCGCCATTTATCGTGTTTGACGATGCCGACCTTGATGCAGCTGTCGAAGGCGCGATTGCTTGCAAGTTCCGCAACAACGGACAGACATGCGTGTGCGCCAACCGCATTTACGTTCAGTCCGGCGTTTACGATGTTTTCGCCGAAAAATTGACAGCGCGTGTCAAGGCCATGAAAGTCGGAGACGGTCTGAGCGAAGGAACGGACCTTGGACCGCTGATAAATCTGAAAGCCGGTGACAAAGTCGCCAATCACATTGCGGATGCAAAATCCAAAGGCGGAACCGTTTTGTTGGGCGACGAGCCTATTGACCTTGGTGGAAATTTTCTGAACCCGACGATCATAACCGGCGTCACCCAGGATATGACTGTGGCCCAAGAAGAAACCTTTGGGCCGCTTGCACCTTTGTTCAAGTTTGAGGACGAGGACGATGTGATCGCAATGGCCAATGATACGATTTTCGGCTTGGCCTCGTATTTTTACGCAAACGATCTGAGCCGCGTTTATAAGGTCGCAGAGGCGCTTGAATATGGGATCGTCGGTGTGAACACCGGGATTATTTCAACCGAAGTCGCACCGTTTGGTGGTGTAAAGCAATCTGGCCTAGGCCGTGAAGGATCGCATCACGGTATCGAAGATTACCTTGAGATGAAGTATATCTGTATGAGCGTTTGAGTCTCACTTCGAACCTTTATCGTGTACGAAATGTCTTGATGCAGCCTCTATAATCTCGGGTATCCCGAGGAAGGTCGACGTGTGTTTCGACTTGGCTTGACGTACTGTCATGCGCGCGCTTTTAGTTCGATAAAATGATCGCTGATCTGTGAATTGCTAGGTGCCGCTTCAAAGGCAACTATAGGACTGAACCGGCAACAAGGGAGCCTGATGTGAAGCGGATTTTGACGGGTATTTGTTTAGCGGTCTTGATGACATCTTCGGCTGCAGTGGCACAAGAATGTGGTGGGGCGGACGTTCCGTGTAAAGTTGCTTTGGGAAATTATCACATGGCGCCCCCCGAAGTGACGGACGCAAGGGGCATTGTCGTGCACCTGCATGGTGGCGGCGGTCGCGGGCGGGGTCTTTTGAAATCGGGATTGGCCAAAGCAGCGTTGGCGCGCGGATATGTGTTTGTTGCACCAGATGGAGATCACCCGACACGGCGATTTAAGCGGGATTGGTCCGTGCGTGGAAAGAACTTGGAATATGATCGCGATGATGCGGTTTTCCTGCGCCAAGTTCTAGCTGATGTGCGTGACAAGACAAGTTTGACTGATCAACCTGTCCTGTTGGCAGGGTTTTCCCGCGGCGGCTCTTTCGTATGGGATATGGCCTGTTCAGATCCTGAATTTGCGGATGCTTTCGCGCCGATTGCAGGCGCGTTTTGGGATGATTTGCCAACGACATGTTCTGCGCCTGTACGAATGTTCCATACACATGGGTGGAATGACCGCACAGTTCCATTGGAAGGGCGTTCATTTGGTGGTGGAGCAGTGGTGCAAGGGGATGTTTGGGCGTCACTTAAGATACTTCGCGAAACCAATGGCTGTGACAAACGTCAGCCTGAAAGTTCCAGTTTTGATGGTGATCTTTGGCTTCGGCATTGGCATGACTGTGCCGCTGGTTCCATAGATTTGATGCTGCACAAAGGGGGTCATGGCGCACCCGCCGGATGGGCGCCGCGCATCATGGATTGGTTCGAAGCGCAGATGGATGAAGCGCGAGGGTAAAGGCGATTGACAGGGCGGCCTGCTGGGCGTCAAACAAGGGCCATGTTTACACGCCAAGAACTTGAAGATGCCGCAGCCTTTGTTCATTCAAAGATGTCTGAAACGCCGCAATATGCATGGCCATTATTGGCCAACGCGACTGGGACCGATGTGTGGGTCAAACACGAGAACCACACCCCGACCGGGGCATTCAAAGTGCGTGGTGCCTTCACATTTATCGACTGGCTTATGCGTGAGCATCCAGACGTGCCCGGCATTTGCACCGCGACTCGTGGCAACCATGGGCAAGGGCAAGCGTGGGCCGCAACGAAGGCAGGTTTGACAGCTAAGGTGTATGTCCCCAAAGGCAATTCCATTGAAAAGAATGCGGCTATGCAGGCTTGGGGGGCTGAACTGATCGAATTTGGACAAGATTTCGATACTGCACGGCTAGCGGCAATTCGTGTGGCCGAAGAACAAGGTTTGTTCATTGTCCCACCGTTCCATCGCGAATTGGTTCGAGGCGTTGCGACATATGCGTTTGAATTTTTTCGGGCGCAGCCTGATTTGCACACTGTCTATGTTCCGATTGGATGCGGATCCGGAATTTGTGGATTGATTTCTGCGCGTGATGCTTTGGGATTGGACACTAAAATCGTTGGTGTGGTGTCTGAGCATGCGCAAACCGCAAAGCTATCCGTCGAAGCAGGGCGGGTGGTCGAGACGGACACAGCGACGACATTTGCTGATGGAATGGCCGTGCGCATGCCGGTTCCAGAAGCGATGGCTATTTACGGTCCGGGTGCAGAACGCATCATTGCTGTTTCGGAAGAGGATGTCGCGAATGCCATCCGGTTGTATTTCACGGCGACCCATAACGTTGCAGAAGGGGCAGGGGCTGCACCTTTGGCGGGGTTGATGCGGGAACGGGACAAGATGAAGGGCAAGAAGGTTGGTTTAATCCTGTGTGGCGGGAATATCGACACGTCCTGGTTTCAGACTGTGCTGGCCGGTGGTATTCCAAGGATGACATAACGGCGCAAGACCCCTCAGGTGACTTGTGAGAATGCGCCCTTTGACGCATAAACGACTTTGAATCAGTCAGGTAGGAATCTCTTTTCATGACCACCGAAGCGCCAGAAACTAAGTCAGTCTCCAGCTATCGTGTCGCTTGTGATGGCGGCGAAGGTGCTTTGGGCCACCCACGTGTCTGGTTACAGATCCCGACTGACAGTGGATGGGTAGATTGCCCATATTGTGACTGTAGATACATTCACAAAGACCACGTCGACGCCGCATAGCTGAAACATGTTCCGGCGCGCGCTTTTGGCGATTGCCGCATTTCCAGTTCTTTATTGTCTGGCAGCGTTCGTTTTGGCGTTTGTGCCGGGCGCGCGTTCTGATGTTGAATTCGACGATGAACACGTAACCATCTATTTGGTGCGCGGACCGATCCATTATGATTTTCTTCTGCCACTAGATGACCAAACGACCACGCATTTTGACTGGCTTAGACGTGGCGGTGTGGCGTTGGACAATCCGGGTGCGGAATGGCTTGTCGTTGGATGGGGCGGGCAGGAATTTTACACGACAGTTGGGTCCTATGCTGATGTCGAGATGCGTGCGGTTTGGCGTGGCATAACCGGCGACAATTCGGTCATACGGGTATCCTTGGCCGGGCCCGTGTCGCCGGATTGGCCAATAAAGGCGATATCACTGTCGGGCACCCAATACGCAAATCTCATGGCTTACATCGAAGGCAGCTTTGCGGGCGGGCGCGAGACCTTGGCGTTGAATGAGGCGGGATTTTCGGATTTTGATCGCTTTTTCCCGGCCAAGGGACGGTTCCATTTGTTCAATACCTGCAACGTCTGGATTGGGCGAGCATTGCGCGCCGCCGGGGTTCGATTTGGAATTTGGACGCCTGTGCCTTTTTCGGTGACTCTTTCTGCTCGCTTTCTTGCCGATTGACTGGCACCTCGCTGCGGTGCGTGGCACAAAGGCGCAAACATCCCGGGGGAGCGTTTCATGACATTCGGCAAAGGCTGCCATCTTCATCTGATTGACGGATCGGCATTTATTTTTCGCGCCTACCATGCGTTGCCACCTTTGACACGCAAGTCAGATGGTTTGCCCATTGGGGCTGTCTCTGGGTTTTGCAACATGTTGCAGCGCTATGTCGAAGGCAACCACGGATCCGACGCGCCAACCCATGTCGCGGTTATTTTCGACAAAGGATCGCACACATTCCGGAATGATCTTTACGACCAATACAAAGCCAACCGGGAAGCAATGCCCGAAGACCTGCGCCCGCAGATGCCTTTGACACGCGAAGCGACCAAAGCGTTCAATATCGCGTGCAAAGAAATCGAAGGATACGAAGCCGACGATATTATCGCGACCTTGTCCGTGCAGGCCAGAGACGCTGGCGGTCAAGTCACGATCATCAGTTCTGACAAGGATATGATGCAGTTGGTGGGCGGCGGTGTCGAAATGTTCGATGCCATGAAAAACCGCCGGATCGACAAAGATGGAGTTTTTGAAAAATTTGGTGTCGGCCCTGAGCGGGTCGTGGATGTGCAAGCTTTGGCTGGCGACAGCGTGGACAACGTTCCGGGTGCACCGGGCATTGGCATAAAAACCGCCGCCTTGCTGATCAACGAATATGGGTCGCTTGAGGAACTGCTGGACCGAGCAGAAGAAATCAAACAACCCAAGCGCCGGCAAAGTCTGATTGATAATCGCGCTCAGATCGAGTTGTCCAAAAAGCTGGTGCAACTGGATCTTGGGATGCCTTTGGATTTCACCTTGGATGATCTTGAGGTGAAAGATCCCGAAGCTGAAACTTTGATGGGGTTCTTGGCGGATATGGAATTCCGCACGTTGACCAAACGTATCGCTGACAAGTTGGGGGTTGAAGCGCCGACAATTGTGGATGCGCCAGCGGCGATACCCACCCAAGAAGCTGTGCCGTTTGATGTCGCAGGGTATTCCTGTGTGCGTGACGCCGCCGCTTTGCAGGGGTGGATTGATCAGATTTACGAACGCGGTTGGGTCGCAGTCGATACCGAGACAACAGGTCTAAATGAAATGATCGCGGGACTGGTCGGAATTTCGTTGGCCGTCGAGCCGGGGCAGGCGTGTTACATCCCGCTGACCCATCGGTCAGGTGGCGATGATCTTTTCGGTTCAGATGAGCTGGCAGAAGGTCAGATGCCTATGGACGAGGCGTTAAATTTGTTGCGGCCTGTTTTAGAAGATCCGTCGATCATCAAGATCGGCCAAAACATGAAATACGATTCCAAGATTTTTGCCCGATACGGTGTGGATGTGGCTCCCATCGACGATACGATGTTGATGTCATACGCCATGCATGGCGGATTGCATGGGCACGGGATGGATACGCTGAGCGAACGATACCTTTCGCACAAACCCATTCCGATAAAGCCGCTTTTGGGGTCAGGTAAATCGGCAAAGACCTTTGACCTTGTTCCGATTGAAGACGCGATACCATATGCGGCCGAAGATGCCGACGTGACATTGCGCTTGTGGCAGTTATTCAAACCCTTGTTGCACACCGCTCAGGTGACAAAAGTCTATGAAAAACTGGAACGCCCAATGGTTTCCGTACTTGCGCGTATGGAAATGAGCGGCATCAAAGTTGACCGCGATGCGTTGAGCCGGATGTCGAACGCGTTTGCGCAGAAAATGGCGGGTTTGGAATCTGAGATTCATGAGCTGGCCGGACAATCTTTTAATGTAGGCAGCCCAAAGCAGCTTGGTGAAATCTTGTTTGATAAGATGGGTATAGAAGGCGGAAAGCGCGGAAAAACAGGAGCTTATGCGACCGGCGCGGATGTGTTGGAAGATTTGGCAACGGAACATGAGATGCCAGCGCGCGTGTTGGACTGGCGTCAACTTAGCAAGCTGAAATCGACCTATACAGACGCCCTGCAAGACCACATCAATCCTGACACAGGGCGTGTTCACACGTCTTATTCCATAGCGGGTGCGAGCACGGGGCGTTTGGCGTCGACTGATCCAAATCTGCAAAACATACCGATCCGTACGGAAGAGGGGCGACGCATCCGCGAGGCCTTTATTGCCGAAGAAGGTAAGGTGCTCGTCGCACTGGATTACAGCCAAATCGAGTTGCGAATTCTGGCCCATATTGCAGGCATTCCAGCACTGAAACAGGCGTTCAAGGATGGTTTGGACATCCACGCAATGACGGCGTCTGAAATGTTTGATGTTCCCTTGGAAGAGATGACCCCTGACATTCGCCGTCAGGCCAAGGCCATCAATTTTGGCGTGATATACGGCATTAGCGGGTTCGGCTTGGCGCGGAATTTGCGTATTCCCCGAGGCGAAGCACAAGGGTTCATTGACCGATATTTTGAACGGTTCCCGGGCATTAAGGATTACATGAACGACACCAAGGCTTTCGCGAAAGAGCATGGATACGTTCAAACCCTGTTCGGTCGCAAGATTCATACTCCCGAGATTGGCGCTAAAGGCCCACGCGCGGGGTTTGCACAGCGCGCTGCTATCAACGCCCCGATTCAAGGGACAGCCGCCGATGTGATCCGCCGTGCGATGGTGCGGATGCCTGAGGCGATTGCAAACCAACCGGCCACGATGTTGTTGCAAGTGCATGACGAATTGCTGTTCGAGGTCGAAGAGGGTGCAGTTGATCAGCTGATCGAAACGGCCCGCGATGTCATGGAAAACGCATCTGATCCAGTCGTGAAACTGGATGTGAAGTTGACGGTGGATGCGGGGCAAGGGAAAAACTGGGCCGAAGCACATTGATCCTGCCACTTTCTGTCACGTGTTCAATGTAAGCTGCCTTTGCCTGATAGTGGGGGAGCTTTGGGATGCTGCAGAATTGGGAAGAGCTGAAACAGTTTGGAATTGCCCTGAACCTACCACATGTCGAATTGACGACGTCGTGGAACAATTCGGTGTTAAAAGCCCATTGCAAATTGTGGACATGGTGGTCGCCCTATGTCGATGCAGCACTGTTTAAGTGCGACAAAGATGAACGAGACATGTTGCGGCAGGTCGATCCCGAAACGTTCTTGTTCCACAAACATTATGAAAGCCACAATTTGATATTGGTGGCGGGCGGGCGCATTGATCCGGGTTGGGCCAAGGTGCGCTTGACCCAAACTTGGCGCGATATGGCCCCTAAACGCGTTCTGAAAGCTTGGGACGAAACGGCCAACTGACGTTGGGATTACAGCAATTTCGCCAGATAGGCCCCATAGTTTGTTTTGGAAAATTTGTCAGCCAATGCTGCGAGCTGATCCGGGGTAATCCACTTTTGTTCAAATGCGATTTCTTCGGGGCAACCAACCTGTTGATCCTGACGCATTTGCAATGTCCGGACAAAGTTGCCTGCATCCAAAAGTGATGCATGCGTACCTGTGTCAAACCACGCATACCCGCGGCCCATACGTTTGACTGACAGCGATCCGTCTTCAAGGTAGCTGTTCAGCAAAGATGTGATTTCCAATTCCCCACGGGGGGACGGGGTGATCTGCTTGGCGCGTTCGGGTGCTGTATGATCAACAAAATAGAGACCCGTTACTGCGTAAGGAGATTCGGGGTGCTCGGGCTTTTCGACGATCGAAGTCGCGCGCCATTGATCGTCAAATGCGACCACTCCATACCGTTCTGGGTCATGAACGCGATAGCCAAATACCGAAGCGCCTTCGGTTTGCGATGTTGCGTCGTCCAATAGATTGGTCAGACCGTGGCCGTAAAAAATGTTGTCCCCCAAAACCAAAGCCGACGGCGCGCCGTCCAACCAGTCTTCGGTTAGCAAAAACGCCTGGGCCAAGCCATCTGGTGAAGGTTGTTCGACGTAGTGCAGTGATAATCCCCATTGCGACCCGTCACCCAAAAGGCGTTTGAACTGAACTTGATCCTCGGGGGTTGTGATGATCGCAATGTCCTGAATGCCAGCCAGCATCAACACGGACAACGGATAATAGATCATCGGCTTGTCGTAGATCGGCAAGAGCTGCTTTGAAACGCCAAGCGTTATTGGGTGCAAGCGCGAACCAGTGCCGCCCGCCAGAATGATGCCTTTTCTCGATTTCATATTTTATCCGTCAATTCAGTTCATTTAACACGCGGGCAAGGGAAATGCGCCAATCAGGGCGTTCCAAGCCAGTGGCTTCAGTAAAACTTGTACAGTCGAGGCGGGAATTCAAAGGGCGCTTGGCCGGCCGTGCGGGGTAATCGTCTGTTGCGATTGATGTAACCGTTGTCGCCAAACCTGATTGAGCAAAGATTTCGCGCGCAAATCCGGCCCAACTGACATCCGGGGCCCCTGCAAAGTGGTAGATCCCTGGCGAGGCGCGACCTTCTGCCAAGGCCATGGCCAATGCAACACTTGCATGAGCAAGGTCTGTGGCTTCGGTTGGACCGCCGACTTGATCGTCGATGACGGTCAAACTGTCTCGTGTTTGCGCAAGGGTAAGCATTGTTTTTACAAAGTTCGAGCCTTGTGCAGAAAACACCCAAGACGTCCGGATCACACCATACAGCCCGCCAGCTGCGCAGATACCTTGTTCGCCCCGACTTTTGGTTGCGCCGTATACACCAAGCGGCTGGATCGGCGCGCCTGGTGCACGGGCGGTATCACCTAAGCCATCAAAAACGTAGTCTGTTGAGATTGACACGAACGGCAAGTTTCGTGCGGCTGCAGCCTGCGCCATGGCGGTGGGGGTTGTAGCGTTTACAAGTTCTGCAGTGTCTTGATCGCTTTCGGCCCCATCAACATTTGTATACGCGGCCGCATTGATGACCAGTGATGTGTCAGTTTGCGCAATGTGCTGGGCGCACGCCGCAGGATCAGTTAGATCAGCTTCTTCTCGACCAAGAGAAATAATGTCCAAACCGGGCATATCCGCCAAAGCGCGGGCCATTTGGCCATTTTGACCGAAAACGAGAATTCGATTGGGTTTCGTCATGTGCCACCGCATAAAGCTTAATGGGTCATTGCAAAAGGGGTGAGATGCCGCGGAATTGACAGCGGGACCGTTCTGTGGCCTTGAACGCGCAAGATGACGCCAAATTTACATGAATCCCTTGTCGCGATTGTCGTGACCCACAACCGACCGGACAAGTTGCGCGCAACTGTCGAGAGATTGCTGGAATCGTCGGCTGAGGCTTTGTTGGCTCTTGTTGTTGTAGACAACGCATCTGATCAAGAAACGGCAGAGTTGCTTGCAGAATATGATGATCCGCGTCTGGTTGTCGTAAGATCGCAGCAGAACGAAGGTGGGGCAGGCGGATTTTCGCGTGGATTGCGCATGGCGTCAGAGCGTTTTGATCCAGACTGGTTTGTTTTGATGGATGACGACGGGCGGCCCGAACCTGGGAATTTGGAAACATTCCACCAGCTGAACAAAGACGGATGGGATGCGTTGGCTGCAGCTGTGTATTTCCCTTCTGGTGAGATTTGCGAAATGAACCGACCCAGCCGAAATCCTTTTTGGCACGCGACACAGTTCTTTCAATCCGCACTAAAGGGTCGCGCGGGGTTTCATCTGAAAGCTGATGATTATGCCAGGGATGAGCTGTTCCAAATCGACGTGACATCCTTTGTCGGGTTTTTCATTTCGCGCAAAGGGGTTGAGATCGCGGGCTTTCCTGATCCTGCATTGTTCATATACGGCGACGATGGGATTTACACTTTGGGTTTGTCAGCGTCAGGTGGCCGCATAGCGTTTGCGCCTTTGCTGCGGTTCGAACATGATCTTTCGACCTTTTCCGGCCAGCGCGGGCGGTTTCGGCCACTTTGGAAAGCGTATTTTTACCACAGAAATCTGTTGATTTTGTACCGGAAAGCCGCCGGTCCATGGTTTTGGTTGGTGATGTTCATCATTTTGCCGCGATGGTTCTTAAAGGCCAAAGATCACTCAGGTGATCGGGCGCGGTTCATGTCTCTTATGCGTCGTGCGGTACGGGATGGGCTTTGGCACCGCACAGACACAAAATTATCGACAGTTTTGGAATGGGCAAACAAGGATTAGCGGTTGCTCAGGATGTCGCGGTGATAACGCACCATTAACACCGTGCCTAAAAACAACGTGATAATCCCCCAAGACAGGACATAGGGGACGTTGATGTCTTGAGGTGTGTAAGCTGGATAGTATCCCGACCGCGAGATGCCGACAACGTGGATCAACGGATTCCACCACAATATGTTCTGCACATTTTGAGGCAGATCTTCGTACAAATATATGATGCCGGACAGAAGAAAGAGCGGGCGAGATACGATCGACCAGACTTGAGCCCAAATATCGAAAAGGCCGTTCAACGCACAGTTCAGAGTGCCAACTCCTAGACCCACCAATGTCGCTAGCGAAAGTGATAGTACAATGGGCCCGAATTCAACAATCGTTCGCGTGTCGGTCAGGGTAAGGATGGCTGTGGTTAGAATGATAGTAACGAGTAAGCCGGTCAGCGTATTGAGGATAAACCGCCCCAAGATTGCATCCACCCATGTGACAGCCGGGTATTGCAGTAGGGCCTTTGAAAACTTAACAGATCGGGACACGACGAGCGATATCTGTTGATGTAAGAATAATGGTAGGAAACCCGTCGCGTAAAAAAGTATGAAGCTATTGCCCAAAGGCGGGGAACGAAGAAGTAGCGAGAATGCAACCGACAGGACGATGATCATCCCCATCGGTTCGAGAATCGCCCAAACATACCCTCCCGGAGATCGACCATATCGGGTTCCCATTTCCCGCAGCATGAGAGCAAATACGGCCCTGCCTGTCGCAAAACGACGACGTTTCGCACTGAGCGCGGCGACTGGCTGTGGCGGTATGTTCGAAGCTGAGGTCACAGATGTATAATATCCATTGCTGGTCAAAGGCACAGGCACCGTGTAACTATCTGGAAAAACGCATGCCCTGCAAATGCTTTAACATAGCAATGTGGTCTGGGCAGCGGAAAGCTGAGGTCCGACTTTGAACGATACGTTTGACAAGCTTAAAAAAACGCCGGATGGTGATGCGCCTTTTGCTTCGGCAAGAAAAGAGCCGCAGGTTTTTCGTTTGGGTGATCCAAACCTGCCTAAACGTTCGGTCGGTGCGGAGCAGCAATCGGACCCGCAAGACGGAAGTAGTGATCACCCCCAGGCGCAGGATTGGCAAAATGAAGAGAACCTAAAAAAGGTTCAGCGGCAGAATCTGAGAAAGAACCAAAATCAGTATAAAGGGCCAAACGCCAACAAAGGTCAAAATAAGAACGCTGGTCAGAATCGGAACAAAGTTAAAAACCAAAACCAGCACAACCAAGCGGAGCCTGAGTTCCGGGTTTTACCCACGGCCCCCCCGGCGCAAATGCGCACGCGCCATTGGGGACTTTTCCTTTCGTTTTTGTTGTTTGTTATTCTGCCGTTTGCGGCGATATGTTACTATTTGTGGGGCGTTTCGCACGACCAATACAGTTCGACATCTGGGTTTACAGTTCGCCAAGAAGAAAACGCAGGGGCCCATGAGTTACTGGGTGGTATTGCACAATTGACAGGCGGCGGTGGCGGCGGTTCAGATGGCAATATTCTGTACGAATTCATTCTGAGCCAAGAACTGGTGCAAGGCGTTGATGCGACGTTGAGTATCAAAGATCATTATTCGGCTCGCTGGGAAGAAGATCCTCTATTTGCAATTTGGCCAGACGCGACGATCGAAGAGCTGTTGTGGTTCTGGCAACGTGTTGTTCGGATTAGTTATGATGAGGGGTCCGGTTTGATAGAATTGCGGGTGTTGGCATACGAGCCAGAAATGGCTCAAAAAATAGGGCAAGAAATTGTTCGATTAAGCCAAGCCATGATCAATGATTTGAACGAACAAGCTCGGGCGGATGCCTTGAGATATGCAAGTGCGGATTTGGAAGCATCCGTTGCTCGATTGAAGGACGCACGAGAGGCTTTGACAGGGTTCCGTACGCGTACTCAGATTGTTGACCCCGAAGCAGATTTGCAGGGTCGTATGGGTGTGATGAACAACCTTCAGCAACAATTGGCCGAAGCGTTGATTGAGTTTGATTTGCTGGCTGGAACGACGCGTTCAGGTGATCCTCGATTGAGCCAAGCGGAAAGCCGCATCGGGGTGATCCGCGAACGGATTGCGCAAGAGCGTTTGTCGTTCGCGACCGACGGCGGCGAAGATGGTTCCGGCACATCCGACTATCCAAACTTGATTGCGGAATACGAAGGTCTAGTTGTTGATCGAGAATTTGCCGAAGAAAGCTATCGCGCTGCGTTGGCCGCGTTTGATGTGGCTCGTGCAAAGGCGTCCCGGCAAAGCAGATACTTGGCGACATTTGTACAACCAACGTTGTCAGAAAGCAGCCTGTTTCCACGACGGTGGGTTATGGCAAGTCTCGGTGGACTGTTCTTGTTGTTGAGTTGGGGCGTCATGGCGCTGGTTTATTATTCTATCCGCGACCGGAGTTGAGTAGGCTTTGATCTGATGCTGAGATTCGAGTCCTTATCAAAAAGTTTTGTTATCCGAGGCTACCGTAAACAGGTTATCGACAACCTGGACATGGTGCTGCCAACCGGGAAATCACTGGCTCTGATGGGCCGAAACGGAGCGGGGAAATCAACGCTTTTACAGTTGATTGCAGGCAATTTGCGACCGGACCGAGGACGGGTTGTTCATGACGGATCTTACAGTTGGCCGGTTGGGTTTGGCCGGTCATTTCACAGAGATCTGACCGGAGCACAAAACATAAGATTCATAGCGCGAATTTATGGGGTGGATACCGAAGCCTTAATCGATTTCGTTGCCGATTTTTCCGAGCTTGGACGACAATTCCACATGCCTGTCAGAACCTACAGCTCTGGTATGCGGTCGCGCCTGACTTTTGGTGCGTCGATGGGGATCAAGTTTGACACTTATCTCGTTGATGAAGTGACTGCTGTTGGTGATGCGTCTTTCAAAGCCAAAAGTCGTACGGTTTTCCGCGAACGCATGAACACGTCAAGCGCGATTTTGGTGAGCCATGATACGAAGCAAATTCGGGAATTTTGTGATGCCGCAATCGTGCTGGAATCGGGTCATCTTCGGTATTTTGAGGATTTGAACGAGGGTATCAAATATCATCATTACCTGCAAAAGCAGGCACGTCCGCAATAGGTAGATTTGTTGCGTATATTCCAATTGCTGCGCGCTTATGGTTAACGCAGCCTTCAGCGATATTTGATTGAATGCCACCGCCTGACACACAAGGAAGTGGACATGTCTGAAACATCGCCAAATTTGAATTTGCCTTACTTGCAACCAAGCCAAGCGCAAAAGCATGTGACGCATAATCTTGCATTGCAGATATTGGATGCGTTGACGCAATTGAGTGTCGAAGGTGTCGACGAAAACACGCCTCCGGTTTCAGCCAACGAAGGTGAAATTTGGGCAACTGGGACGGCGCCCGTTGGTCTTTGGGCGGGACAGCCTGACCAGATCGCAATTTGGACCAATGGGTCATGGATGTTCATTCCGACGCGTGACGGAGTGCTTGCCTTTGATAAATCGTCCAACAGTCTATTGGTTCGGGTTAGCGGAACATGGATTTCTGCTGGCGGAACGACAAACCCATCACTGTTCGGCGTAAACGCGACCGCTGACGCGAACAATCGATTAGCTGTTTCGTCGAATGGAACACTCTTGAACCATGAAGGTGCCGGCCATCAGCTTAAAGTGAATAAATCTGCCAATTCGGATACAGCGAGTCTGTTATATCAAACTGATTTTTCGGGCCGAGCTGAAATGGGGTTGGCGGGATCGGATAACTGGTCGATCAAGGTGTCACCGGATGGAGCGTCATGGAATACTGCGCTGGAGATTGATGCATCAAATGCGTTTGTCTCAGGTGCAAGTTTGCAAGCCTTTCCAGCGGATACAAGCGCTGGAAAACTCGCCAGAGCAGATTACGTTTATGGCCCAGGGAATGTTCTGGGCACGGTCAGCGAAACTAGCGGACTTCCGACAGGTGCAATCGTTGAACGCGGTTCCAACGCGGATGGAACATACACGCGTTTCGCTGATGGCACGCAAATCTGTCAGACCGACGGAGCGAACTTTGTTTATTCTGATGACGATATTCTGCGCAATAATTGGGTCTTTCCCGCACTATTCTCCGAGCCACCAGCGGTGCAATCCACGCTGTCTCGCGCATTGTCGGATTATACCGATATTGCGCCATTTGATTTAGGTCCGTTCACGAACAATTTTGGTACGTCGAATGTTGAAATGGAGCTGTACCGTTCGGCAGGAATTGCGGCGTTCGCATCAAACGCAGAAATTCGCAACGTGCGCATTACAGCGATCGGTCGCTGGTTCTAATTAAATTTGACCAATCGGAGAACGGCCATATTGAAGCTGGTCTCCGATTGCGTCATATATCTCGCGATACTTGAATTTCCGACATTTGACCGCGCATGGGATGAATTGCAACAATGGTTGGCTTGATGTGTGTTTCGGCGTTGTTGGTATCTGCTAAAAGGAACCGATATGCGCATATTGTATTACAACTGGATTGATTACCTTGACGAGGAACATCGCGGAGGCGGCGTTTCCTTGTATCAACGTAACGTGATGGAAAGCTTTGGGGACGAGGCCGTTTTTTTGTCATCAGGGCTCAGTTTCGATTTGTTGCGTAGAAAACCTCGTTGGCAAACTGTGAGTCATGGGCCTGACGAAAACCGGGAACGCCGCTATGAGATTATAAATTCGGGCGTCATGGCGCCGGCACATCATTCATTCGGCGAGAACACCCAGCTGTCACATACGCCGACCACAGACGCTTTTGCTGATTTTCTGGCTGCGACGGGACCATACGACGTCATCCATTTTAATAATTTAGAAGGGTTGCCTGCAGAAGCTTTGCGCACGGCACGGGCTTGTGGCGCACAGGTTGTTTTTTCGCTTCACAATTATTACCCGCTGTGTCCTCAAGTGAATTTGTGGCGTCAAGAACGTGTAACATGTGTCGACTTTGAAAATGGCCAAGCATGCATTGACTGCATAGAATCCAAGCATCCTGCTCACCATCTAAAAATCGCCAATGGTCTTGCGTGGCATTTGAAATCCGCTGGTCTGCGACCTGGCGAAGAACGATTTGATTTCATTTTCAAAAATGCAATGCGGGTTGGGCGCAGATTGCCACGGCGTAAGCATAATCCCAAGAATGCCAGGCATGCGAAAGCACCAGATGGTTCGCGATTTGCAGATCGGCGGACAGTCTTTGTCGACTTGATCAATGAAGCCTGTGACAAGGTTTTGTGTGTCTCGGATGCTGTGCGAAAGGTTGCGCAATCATACGGTATGAGCGGCGATATTTTGCAAACGGATTATATTGGTACACGCCAATCTGAAATGTATCACCGGACCCAGCCTCGCGACCGTATATCCGGACAACTGACCCTCGCTTACTTGGGATATATGCGGCGCGACAAAGGGTTCTTTTTCCTTCTTTCCGCCTTGGAAACACTGCCCGATCCAGTTCTGGCGCAGTTGAACTTTGTTCTGGCGGCGGGCAGTGTGGACGGAGAAACGATGCATAGGATCGAAGTTCTGGGTCAGCGCTTGTCCAGTTTGAAGTATTTTGACGGATACGGGCACGGCGATCTGGATCACATCTTAGAAAAGGTGGATGTCGGTGTGATACCAGTTCTTTGGCATGACAATCTGCCTCAAGTCGCGATTGAAATACATGCGAGGAAAATTCCGTTGCTGACGGCTGATATGGGTGGTGCTCAGGAATTGGGGAATTACCCTGAGATGGTTTTCAAGGCGGGTGATGCCAACGCATTTCATGCCAAGATCGAAGCATTGCTAAACGAAAACATTGATATGGACGCCTATTGGCAAAATGCACGCGCGCCGATCAATGTGGAAACGCATATCGATAATCTTAAGGCAATCTATTCGGACTTGCTGTCCAAGCGGGCAGCAACAAAAGGTGCCGAATACCAAGGGACAGAAACTGTCGGATCGTAAATGACGTTTCGCCCCTCAGCCTCTAGTGCAAGATAACGGCGATATTCCTCGGCATCATTGAAATGTTGCTGGCGCGCGACTTCGGTCTGAGCTTTTTCAAGAAAAGCAGAGTTGTATTTAAAATGCGCGAAAATCAATTCGCGCTCAGCGATGCGAGCACCGCCGATGAAATGCAACCCTTCCGATAGGCGCAACCCGGGATGATAACGCAGCAAAGCCAGTTTTTGCGCGGAAAACAGATTGGGTCGTGACCGGGGCATCAGGCGATGCCGCAGGGCTGACACCCAACCGGGCTGGTCTGAATAAGGCCCGCTTGCAGACCCCGCGTTGTGAAAGGGTTGGTAGTCAGAATAGTGCGCTTCAGCAAACAAATCGCCGGTTTCAAAATTCGCCGTATTCAAGGACTCCTTGGGATACATGTCGAGCATGAACACGCGGGCTGCGTCAGAATTTTCAAACTCGGGCTGTTCCAGCAAATCATTCATTGAGGCAGTCTGGGGATGTTGCCACACTAAAAGTTCATCCGCATCCGCAACAATTGACCATTTGCCAACGCGATAACCCGCAAGCATAGCTTGTTGCCAGTCTACGCCAAAATGGGAGTTACGATATTCGGTCTCAACGGAAAACAAACAAACATCGGGTTGTTCCAATAGGTATTCCCGCGTTCCGTCATTTGACAGATTGTCCGCAATCAGAAAGCTAGAGACCCCTAGGTTTCGATAGTGTTTTAGGAAATGCGGCATCATGAACATTTCGTTTCGCATGGCGGCAACAACAGAGACCGTTGCATCCCGCGCGTCCTTCAGCCGACTTAGGGGACTTAGCAATTCAAGCGCATTGCTGTTGTGTCCCAGCCTTGGAACTTGGTAGGTTGGCCAGATTTTGGCGGGATACAACCCTGGCTTTTTTAACTGGGCCAAAGCTATTTCCTGATCGGCTGATGAATCCAAATGAACCAATGAAACTGGCGCCGTCTGTGATGCAAAGAATGAATTTAACCAGGCCGCCACCGGTTCTGCGCCCGAATGGGTTCTTCGTCTGATTGAAACTCGGTAATCTTCGTTGCTTATGCGTATGTTCTGCATTGCCAGCAAATCACCAAGCAATTTGTCTTCCATAAAGGACGTCTGCAGCAGGCGTTGTCCTTCATTCGTTTTGGCCTGTTCAAGGGCGTTTTCCATGGCGTGACGGCTCAGTGCGTATCCAGACCCACCATCGGCGTATTCAGATGGTTCTGGTGATTTGTCCAATTCGTTTTTACCACGCGCAGTTGTAGATTTCTCGCGGTGCCAGTTGCGATCAGTTTGCCCAACTTCGCGTGTTAATCGCCGGCCAAAATAGTCAAACTTAAGATACGTGAGATTTCCAAACCAAATCGGAGCATTCAAAAAACAATCATCATCGATTTTGACAATGTGCCCGATATTTGTGTTGGCTTTGACCCAAGCCAGAGCAGCAAGCGTTTTTTGCGGCAACCCTTCGTAATCGTCTGGTGCATCGAGCGATAGAACGTCTCCGTCAATCTGACCGTCGCCATCCCCAACGACGATCAAATACGGGATGCCCAGCGATTTTAGGTCCTCTGCCCATCCACGACGGATCGCCGGAATTCGTGTTTCCAAATAGGGTTTACACGAGAAAATCAAAACCAACGCGTCGTGCAGCCCGTTGGCTTGGATTATGTCTGCATTTGGTTGGTGTTTTCCGATGCCTGGCTCGGCCAAAGCTTGCGAGATGACCAATCCCACACAATTACTTGCCCGGTTTAACGCGGTTCTCATTGGCGTTGTTAGGTGCGTTTCGGGAGCGTCGCGTAATTGGGCTTCGGCCCAGCCGACCAACTCCTGCGCAATTTGTGTTGCGCCCCTGTTTTGCAGAGCGACAGCCGCATGTAGCGCCATTGCAGGCGCAAGCGCATCTGTGTTCACCCGCGCAAGTTTCTCAAGAAGGTTACGCAACGAGTCCGGAAGGTTGGTATCCTTGGTCGCGCCTCGAATGATATGTAGCAAAGCGTCGTGTAGGCTGCGTTGAATTGAAAGTTCGGGCGTGCTTGGCACATCGGTGTATCCGTCAATGACGGCCTGCCGCGTTAAATCCGCAGCATTATCTGATAGATCATGTTCCGGCGATGCAGCCACGCGCAGCGCAATCGATGACGCGCGCTTCCCATGCGATAATACTTGTGCACGGGAAAGACCCTGTGGTTGGGAAAGCGGTTCTTCCTCGGGTCCGAAATACTCACGGCGATAACGCGAAACATCAGCGACACCAAATCGTTCAAGCTGATCAAGAGCCTGTTTTTGATCGGCCTTGGATGTTTCAGGGTCCTCCAAAGCGTTGAAGGCGTTTCGGGCTTGGTCCAAGAATGGGGACAGATCGGTGTCTGCAATTGCATGCCAAAAATGTCGGTTTAGCCCGTATACTTTTATGGTTGTGTCTTCGATCTCTTGTTTGGATTCGGGAAAACAATTGGGTCCGGAAATCAATAATTGGGCGGCAGCAATCGCAAGTTCACGGCATTGCGCGCGACCCCAATAACTTTTGTTTTGGTTAGCTATGTAGCGCAGGGCTTGAATGGCCAGTTCGCTGCGAATGTCTGGTTCAAGGCTGTTTGTATTCAGTGCGAAACGTATGGAATATGCGATTGCAGGTGTGACGGTCCATCCGTTGAGGAATGTCGCCAACCTTTTTAACCCATCTATTGCGGCCCAATACTGACCTGCGTTCAATTGCCAAGGCAGCAATACAGATGTCATCCACGCATCCGCTTTGTCATATGGGGTCAGATGCGGTTCTATGCCTTCTGACTTTGCCATGTTGCTTACTGATACGAAATCTTGTGCCTCGAGGGCGAAGAATTCTGTTAGCGCAAGGAATAATCCGCGACGTTGCACGGTAGCTAAGGCCAAATCGGACAAAGTGCTCAACGCGATAGGTTTTGAACCAGTTGTGCCGGTGGCGGACCAGAAACGTCGAAGCGCGCCATCAATGGACGCGTCCGTCCAATTGGACGAGCTTGCATGTTTTGGTTGGTGCGATGGCGGACAGGGGGGCATGCTTTCCTGTACGCCAAGCCGAATAGCTAGCCTTTGAACCAACGATTGCCCATTTGAGCTCAAGAAATCCCACAACTGCCCAAAATGGACATGTTCGACAATATGCGCAGCCTCAAAGAGAGCAGGTTCCGAGCCGTCGACTTTGGCCAATGCTGAAATGCGGTCGGCTACGTCTGATTTCTTGAGTGTCAACGACGTACCAAGTGTGTTCGCCTGTTTATCCAACAGCGAAAAAACGAGCTGATCTGCGGGGGCGACTTCAGCCCAAATCCGTCCGGGCAGTAGACATGTCAGTTTCGTCTTCTGATCATCATGGGATATAGTGTGAGGAAGAATGACATCAGTGCCTTTAAGGCCGACTGCGACATCAACTTGTGATAAATCAGCGCGCAATTCCCAACGAAGATCTAAAACTAAAGAGTCCTTTTGCGGCGGTTCAGTCAAAATTTGAGTTGTGACAACCGCTCCATGAATGTCCACAGTGACAATGTCGTCGAAATTCGACTCTGTCTCGTTTGGAAATTCGCAATTCGCAATTTTCTGGCCATCAACACATACATACGCGCCTTGATCCGTAAAGATAATGTCGAGGATTGCACGATCATTGGCGAGTGGGAATGACGTAGGTCTTTCTTGGCCCCATTGTCCGTTTTTTTGTTGGTTTGTTACGATCATTTGTTCGTCCCGGCGCAGCGAAACATGAATGGGGATGTTTCCAGGAACAGGCGTCATAAATGAGATGTTTGTGTAAGGGCTCGTTTTCAGATCAGCTTCTATGTTCAACCTATTGGCTGCCGGGCGGTGGAACGGATGTACCGCATAAAGCGCATGTGGAAATTCGGTTTCCGTTTGGCCTTGGAATGAGGTTCGAGGGTCAGAACGATCTGAGACCAATTGGATCGTCGGTTCTTTTTCCAATGTCGCGGGCGAGAGCTTTTTCATAGCCTGCAAAGCCAGCTTTGTGCCCAACGGATCCCGCATCAGGGGTGCGGAAACCTGCGTGTTCAGCGCGATGCGATCAAAGGCCATAGCAGACAGCGAATGAGGATGGGCATCGGTGACTGCAATCGATCCGTCGGCTTTTAAGAGTGGCAGTTGCGAACCAACGTAACCTTCAGAAGAAAGTGTTTGGGCCAAGCACACCTTTGCCCGGTCTCGTAGGATTCGATCTGTCCACTTGGCTAAGGCGTCAGGCTTTGGAATGTCGCCCGGCTGAAGGAATACCACAACATGTCCAGTTGCTTGCACCAGTGCTTTTCGTCGTGCAGCGGCCGGATTGTTGCCAAGGCATTGAACGTTTGTGCAGTTCTCAGTTGCTTCCAAACCATGCAACGCGCTGTTTGTTCCAGCGACCAATATTTCATGCGTGGGCAAATAGCTGTCTTGCAGGGCGCTAAGCGTCTCGCGCAATCTTTCTTGCGTGCCTTCTTCCGCCGTCAAGATAATGCTCAGAGGTAATTCGCCGGCCATTTCCAAGGCCCAATACGCGCCGATACCTTCTGACCACTTATCGTCATATTGGATGTTTTGGCGGGAAAGGTATTCTTTGGCGGCCGACGCGTATCGTTGACGACGATTTGGTTCATGTAGGGCGCTTGTGCGTTCGAAAATCAAGCGCGATGCGAGTTGTGCGAATGCCTCGGTTGCGCCCGGCTTCGTCTTGGGCTGTATAATGTCTTTGAGGTCGTCCAAAACCGTAAATTGCTGGAAAACATCGTCGGCGTCAGATCCTGTAATCTGCCCGTTCCGGTCACGTGTTTGCAGATATAACGGTTCAGGCAAATGCAGGATATGATCCGTGCGTGCGGCAGCTTGGTAATAAAACGCGTGATCTTCGAATAGCTGACCTTCGGTAAAGCGTAAATCTTTGATCAGTTCTTTCCGGTAAAGTTTGTTCCACGCCGACGGAAAATGGCAAATGACGTCTTGCCATGACGTTAATGGATGTCGCGTCACTGCGGTCTGGTTCGCAAGACCCGGCGCCGTGTGAATAGCAGAATGCGTGTGACCAGCCCCATCGAGGAAAATAAAACGCAGACCACAAGCAACCCAATCGGCACCAGATTGGCACAAAGCATCCCACATTTTTGCAAGGAAATCGCACATCACACGATCATCACCGTCCACAAAAGCAATGGCCTGACCACGTACTTGATCCAGGGCGATGTTCCGAGCGGCTGAAAGGCCTTTGTTTTCTTGTGAAATCAACTGAAATCGAGAGTCGCCATCAATCGTTTCCATCACACGTGCACGACTGTCGTCAGTGGACCCGTCATCGACAACGATGCATTCAAAATCGCTGAAGCTCTGTCCAAGCAAACTTTCGAGGCACGGCCCGATATGATCTTGGACATTGAAGACCGGCACGATAATTGAAATTGCCGGATCTTGATGTTCGTCTGTCGGTTTCACCATCTCAGGCCCATTTTCTGACCAAGGTGCGGGCGCGATCTAGGGCCTCGCGGATCGTAACATCCATATCGAGATACCGATACGTTCCCAAACGCCCGACAAAAGACACACCGTCTTCGGTTTTTGCCAGTTCTTCGTATTGCGTAAGCAAGGTTTTTTCCTCAACCAGACGGATCGGATAGTATGGGATGTCCTCCGCTTCACAAGGACGGGAAAATTCGCGAAAGCAAACTGTCTTAGAATGTTCTTCCCAAGGCGCAAAATGTTTGTGTTCGGTGATGCGCGTGAAAGGAACGGCTGGATCTCCGTAGTTCATGACGGCGCAACCTTGCCAATCCCCTTCGTCTTCAAAGCGTTCGAAATCCAATGTCCGATATCCCAATCGACCCAGCTTATGCCCAAAATAGGCATCCAGCGGTCCAGACCAGATCAAGTGATCCCCTTTGACGGTCATCGGATCACAAGGGCTGGATAAATGTACGTCGATGCCAGAATGGTCGAGAATACGTTCAACCATCTTTGTGTACCCTTCTTTGGGCATACCTTGATACGTATGAAAGAAATAGTTGTCGTCGTAATTGAAACGCAACGGTAGTCGCTTGAGAATTGAGGATGGAAGTTCTGTGGGTGCGCACCCCCATTGCTTTTCCGTATACCCCTTGAAGAAAGCTTCGTACAAATCTTGTCCCACCATGGACAATGCCTGTTCTTCAAAATTCTGCGGATCAGTGATGCTGGCGTCTGCACATTGCGCGACAAATGCCTGTGCTTCCTTTGGTGACATGGTTCGCCCAAAGAACTGGTTGATCGTGTGTAGGTTAATGGGCAGTGTATAGACCGCTCCGTTAACGGTACTTTTGACCCGGTTCTTATACGGCTCGAAAGTCATGTAGTTATTCACATAAGACCAAACTTCAGCGTCATCAGTGTGAAAGATATGAGGTCCGTAGGCATGCACCATGACCCCGGTCGAATTGCACCGCTCGGTGTGGCAATTGCCGGCAATATGGTTGCGTGACTCGTGAATTGTGACTGTGTGACCAGCTTCGGCAAAATACCGCGCCATCACTGCCCCTGATAGGCCAGCGCCCACAATCGTGATTTGCATAAGTTGTGCCCTTTCATCGCTTCGATTCACCTTATTGGGGTGTCCGAAAAGAGGCAACCAAGTGCGATGATTCCTTACGATTAGAAGCAAATTTTTGACGAATGTCTAAATTTCGCCAAACCGTTGCACCGACAAAAGCGCGAATGGACGACGACCCTGGGCTTGAATTGCTTTGGGGGTGGATCATGGATTTCGACCGGATCGGGATCGCGTCGTCTGGGGACGCACTTTTGAATATCGACTTGCGTACGACGACATATGCAACAATTGCAAATGACACGTATCTGTTCGCCACAAACGGAGCGAATGGAGGTTTATCAAGCTATCTGCTGCGTGAAGATGGCGGGTTAGCCCGGTGTGTTGATCACGGGTATTTTGATGGGGACTTCACTTTGGGTGGCGTTTCAGAATTTGTGTCAATCAACGGCGAAATGCAGCTGTTGGTTGGCGGGGGTGCTGGATCGCCATTGCAAGCCTTTGGGATCAACAAAAAAGGCAAAATTGGCGAATTGACGGATGCAGCCGATTTGGGTGCGACGGCGATGCGCCTGTCATCGGTTATGCACCTTGAATTGGACGCCGTGGATGTTCTTTATTCTGTAGATGCAGGAACCGGACAATTGCGCATGTTGACTGGTGTAGAAGGAGAGTCATTTACTGCTCTTGAGCAAGCCCCGGCCTTCGATGTGTCTGGCCCTGCGTTTTTGGGTAAAGCTGTTGTGGCTAACTCGCATTGCGTCTTGTCTGTCGATAGCATTGCGAATGAAATCGTCTCCTATCGCGTTGATGACGCGACGGGGCATCTTGCCAAAATTTCAGAATTTGGTGCGAATGACGGGCTGGGCTTGCAGACCCCAATCGCAATGGAAACCGTATCAGCGTTTGGACGATCGTTTGTTGTTGTCGCTGGATCGGACAGCAATTCGTTAAGTGTATTAGAGATCGGATTTACTGGCCAGTTGGAAGCGGTGGATCATGTCCTTGATACGGGGGCCACTCGGTTTGGCAACGTGCAGGCGATGTCAGTGTCCCAAATAGATGACCGTGTATTTATCGTGGCCGGTGGCGGCGATGACGGGCTAAGTCTATTTACGTTATTGCCAGACGGCCGCCTGTCGCATGTACAAACACTGATACATGAGGTCGGTCTTGGTTTGCAGAATGTTGATGTGATTGAAACGGTGATCGTAGGCACAACTTTGCAAGTTTTTGTCGGTTCCGACACAAGTTTGGGACTGACTCAATTTTCCGTAGATCTAAGTCAGCTTGGAACTGAAAAACGGAACTGGGCTGCGGGCGATCAATTCGTTCAAGGCAGCGGTGGTGATGATATCCTGATGGCGGGATTGAATGGCCATGACACACTGAACGGGCGCGGTGGAGATGACATACTGGTGGCCACAAAGGCAGGTGTGACCATGATCGGTGGGGCCGGCCATGACCGCTTTGTGCTCGCTGACACGACGTTTGTACAAAAGATTGATGACTTTGAAGTCGGCGTCGATCAACTGGATTTGTCCGCAATCCCGTTTTTGCGGAATTCAAACCAAATCGTTGTGCGCGAAACTGCAACGGGCGCGGAACTATATTTCAGTGACCTAAAAATCGTAGTCACGTCTGCGACGGGTCAAACGCTGAGCCATACTGAATTATTCGGGGCCGGTTTTGATTATCCCGAACGCGTTCTGGTTTTGTCGACACCATCCGGCATAGAAATCGTTGGCAACGATGGGTCCGAGCAACTTGTTGGAACGGTCGGCGATGACACGATTTTCGGAAATGGAGGAGATGACGTCCTGAACGGGGGCGACGCGAATGATGTTCTGATGGGAGGCCAAGGCGACGATGTTTTGGCCGGCCAAAATGGCGATGATATCTTGATTGGCGAGGGTGGCGATAATGCGCTGTACGGAGGCAACGGGCATGACAGCATTTTGGGTGGGCAAGGTTTCGACACTGTGTATGGGGGAATTGGGGATGATACCGTCGACACAGGTGGTAGCCACGACAGTATTGGAGCTGGCGACGGAGACGATCATGTTTCGAGCGGCGGTCGCGACACGATCTGGGCGGGTGCCGGAAATGACAGCGTAAATTCGGGAGATGGCAACGACAGTATCGGTGCGTTTACAGGCAACGATACGATCGACACGGGGGCTGGCAATGATACAGTTTGGGCAAATCATGGCGACGACCTGATTGTTGCAGGTTCTGGCGATGATCAGATCGGCGGGTATGACGGAAATGATGTCATTTTTGGCAACGCGGGAGATGATCAACTTTGGGGGGCTAGAGGATCGGACGCATTGAAGGGTGGGTCGGGTGATGACCAGCTTGGCGGGTTCATAGGCAACGATACATTGCGTGGTGATGGCGGGCAGGACGATCTTTGGGGTGGTGCCGGTGATGATCACCTTTATGGCGGTAAGGATCATGACACTCTTTTGGGTGGGAAAGGAAAAGATCGTTTATTTGGGGGTGCAGGAGATGACCATATTACGGGTGGCAAAGGGTCTGACCAAATGAGGGGTGGGGCTGGCGCTGATGTTTTCTATTTCTACAAGAGTCAAGATCCAGATCGAATTTTGGATTTTGAAATCGGAATTGATCTTATTCGAATTTTTGCTCCTGACCTGACGTTTGCAGACCTTACGATCAAACAGCAAACAGGTTCAGTTCTGGTTGAATTCGAGGGTGGAACTATTTCCGTTGACGATATGATCCTTGGTGACTTAAGCGAAAACGATTTTTCGTTTGGTTAATGAAATCAGAACAAATTGCTTTCAAAACGATAACAAATCAAAAATGGATCAATTGAGCTTTGACATCAAAGGTTCTATTGCGGTGGCAGAATCATCCCCAGCATGATTCAACCGCTGGCATCAGAGTATTTCAACCATCGATTTTATTGGAAAGCACAGCGCGCGGATATCGCCATATTACTCTTGATCGAAAGGCCGAAGTTGATCGTTTGCTTTCACTTGAATTGGCGCGTGTCACTGGCGGTTGGGGAAAAATGGACGCGGAACGCATTTATGCCCAATACACGTCGGGTGCATCGCAGATGGAAAAATTCGACGTTGATTGGCTTGTGTCTCATTTAGAATATTGCCGACAAATGCGCGTGAGCCTGCAACAACTCATGATTGAGGCCGGCATTGCCCCTCAAGTGGTCTATTTCGAGGACATCTACGTTGATCATGACGCTGGTCGTCGCCAGATTGATGCCTTGATGCGTTTCGTGGGGCTATCACCAGAAAAGGTGCCGGACTATGACGCGAGCGTAGCTGATGCGCTGATTTACAAGGGGCAAAACTCAGCGCGAATGATGAATTTGGTCCCCAACATCGAAGAAGTGCGCAGCCGGCTGCATGACCTCGACACGCCACACACCTTTCAATTTTAGACGGGCGGCTTCAGCAAACCCAATTCGATGAGTGTGTCGACATTCTCGTATTGAATGGATCGTTCAAAAGCAAAGCTGCGGTTGTCTGGGTTTTGCATCCGTTCCGCGTAAATCATGTATTCACGCGCGCCTTCGTAATGTTGTTGGCGTTGCACTTCTTCCAATGCACGCGCATGAAAATCAGGCAAGAATTTAAAGTGTAATAATGCGCCCGTTTCTGTGGCCACCTTGCGCGGCGTCATCTCATGTGTCGACGACAAGTATCTGAATTCGCGCGCCCATTTCACCAATGGCGCCTTCTGCATCGACATATGCGGCGTATTCAATGCGTGACGATTGTTCCAGAATAGCCTTGTGCGGACGCCGCCAGAAACAGTGAGTTCAGGGCAAGATGCGACCGCGTCGTACCAATACCCATCTTTGTCAAAACAATTGAATGTTTCGATTAATGACTGCCCAGGAAGGTACGTCACTTCATCCAGAGCTTGCTCAGCGTACATATCGATCATTGTGGTGAACAAGGCCTGCGCGTTTTCTGCGTCCAGACGGTTACATAACGTGCGCAGTGAGCCGGGCGTCTCGCAACCGGAAAAAACCAGAACTTCGTCCGCATCGACTGTCAAAACCCAGCGTCCATCAAGGTAGGTGTTGGCAACTTCATTGTGCCACTTCACACCATAACGCGAGTCCCGGTAGTTCTCGTCCGTTTGAATGACTGTGACATCTGCGATTCTGGCAAAATAATCGAGTGTTGCGTCATCGGACATATTATCGATCAAAAAGAACCGATCGACACCAAGGGTCCGGTAGTATTCTGTGACCCATTTCAAACGGGTGAATTCATTTCGGGCCACGATGATGCAAGCAACAGCATCCTTAGGCAAAGGTTCTTTCGGCCCAGACAGGTGGCGAAACTGGGTTGGTGGTGCCAGCAAAGGAGACATGTCTTCTTCACTTTGCAAAAGCTTAGTCACCGCTGACCTTAAACGCATCGGGTTATTCTGTGCGGCGGCTATCTGCATGCGAAGTCGATTAATGTTCCAGTCATCCAAATGGGACCGCGCCCGTTCCAACAGTTGGTCGATTCCGTCAAGCCGTCCAAGTTTCAAACGTGCCATTAGATCATAGCGCCAGATTTCGCCCTTGAGCTCTTGTTGAGCGCTTAGCTCGTCAAACAGATCGATGATTTGAGACCAATTTCCGCGCGTCGCCCGATAATGCGCAAGGGCATTGATCAGGCCTTCTGGAAATGCGCAGGAAATATTGTATGCGTTGGCCAATGCTTGAGCGGAAATTTCAGAAAAACCAGACAAAGAATGGTCGCGAATTTGGACCCGAATACTGAGTTCCAAGAAGTCAGCCGACTGAGGGGATGTCAGATCCCATCGGACGTCGTCCATCAGATCAAGAACGGATTGGACTTCGGTAAAATAGTTGCGCCATACAAGCAATTTGGCAAATTCCAGCAACTGACCGTAGTTCAATTGACCATGAAGATGTTTGACCGTGTCGCACAGCGTTTTGATATGACCTGTGTGCGACAGGTCGTCTGCTACGCTTGCAACGTGGATAATGTCTTCAAACAAACCTGCTGCAATGGCGGAATAGGCCAGTTTCTGAAAATCAGCTTTGCTAAACCGTTCAAGTTGTTGGGAATCGGGCTCTTTTAACGCGTCCAGCAGTGCTTTGGTGTCATGTTCAGCAAACAACCAGACAAATTGATTTTCGTCCGAAAATTCAACTTGTTGGTCAGCGCTTAAGTTTTCGATGTTCAATCCGAACGGCATGTGTCCGTTGGCAACAAGTACATCGCGTAAGATAGCCAATGCGGCCTTGAACGATGTTTGAGGGGTGTCAATCGATTTAGCCAATTCGGGTGACAACGCGGCCATGAATGCAGGGCTTAGCGTGTTTCGAAGCAAACTGCGTGATATAGCAATTGCGATCGGTGCTTCGTTCTTGTCCGTCAGAGTTACACAATCTGATGCGGTTGAACGCGCTAACCAGTCGATGATCAACGGGCGGGTAACGTCAGGTCCTTCGATTACGCAAAACCGTGTCGTACACGATCCACGCATTTCTTCTCGCAAAAGCCAGATCAGTTCTCGAACCGATGTGGTTTCAGAGCCGCCGAAATCTTGCAGTAAGAACCCAGGAGATTTTTGAGCCGCTTCGTTGTCTTGAAACTTTGACAAGTGCTTAACGGCGCAAAATGTTTGGCGCGTTGGCCGGAACCACAATTGTGGGTCTGCCCCATCAAATATGGGTAGCCGTTGTTTGGAATGTTTGAAGAATGCAGCCCAATCTGAAAAGCGCCAGCTATAGGGGGCTTGCCAATAAGCCAATGTCAAAAACTGTGAATCGACAAGTACACGTCCCGCCTGCGCGACAACATTCTGACGTCCGTTTGTTTTCTGCGGTAGGATAAATGCCCAGCTTTCATGCAAAGAAAATTCACCGTTTCCTGCAAATAAAAGAAACTGGTTCGATGCCCGTTTTGCTGCATATTGAGTCAAAGCGGCTTCGATGTTCTCAGAGCTGCCATCTTCTTGTAGGTTGATAAGCAGAAGGTGCTGATTGTCCATGTCGGAGATCGCAGCGTTGATGACATCTTCAAGTTCAAGTTCTGTCGGATAATCCGAAGCTTTGATCAGGCGTATATCCGATAACATGTGACGACATGCATCCAGTTCAGAGCGTATAGCACTGTCTTCGTCTGGGCATAGGGCAACGCAACCAAACTGGTGTTCGAAAGCGGGTGTTGTAATCTGTTGGCTGAGCGCCGCGAATTGTCGAACATTACGTTCATTTTCATAGCTTGTCAGATGCTGTGGCACAGTCGTCTCAAGCCGTTGCACTCTGTCAAAAGTGAAATGGTCTCCAAAAACACGGGCCGGGTTCAGGCTAAGGACCACCTGTTTGTCTTTTTTCAGATGTAAGGACTATGGCCAAACGTCCAAGACCAAGATCCCATCTTCCATCAATTCGCGACTGCAACCGAATTCTTCGCATCAACTTCCATCTGGGCGTTGCGAATTCACGACCACACTATCGCCACCACCACTTGGGTGACGCCTTTAAAACAGGGCAAGAACGCAGTTTGCTTCGGCATCCATCAGTCTGACGTGAAAATCGTCTGTGATTTCAGGGAACGACAGAGCAAAATGTTCGCCTGCGATGCCAAAATCTATACTGCGCAATTCGCTGTCCTTTTTAGACGTGTCTTCGATATAAGTGCTGCCAAAACATTGGCTGATACAAAACAATTATCTACCCATACGTGCAGGGTCCACGCAAAACTGTAGCAACTTAAGTGACTATTTAGCGGATTTGTCCGATCGTCGCGCCGCGCGTCGTTTCAGTTTTTTCATACCTTTTTCGTTCAGCTCGTCAAGATTGGCCCACAATGCATAGTCTTCTTCGTAAAATGCGCGCATTTCCTCCTGGAGGTGCATGGGTATGTCTTGGTCGTTGGGTAAATTGGATACATTGTGTCTTGGGAGCTTGGGATCGACACCAAGTAAGCGCGCTACGTCTGGGTATATTTCGGTTATACGGTGATAGGGGATGATTATATCCGAAAGAATGTTACCGTTGCGCCCCTGAAAAGCCTGTAGTTGCAAGTGCTTACGACCGTTCATACGAACGATGTTCCAGTCCTGGAGCCTCCAGAACGCTTCAAAGGTCATATCTCGGGGCAGTGGGCTTTGGACTGCGTTACCCTTGCGATAGCGAAACCACGAATAAATCCAGTCAATTGGATCTCGCATTACCCCGAATTTGAAGAATTTTTGGCGTGCGTGATCAGGATGATTGAACAGATATGGATAGTTACTTAGCGCTTGTTGCAGCTGCATGTGCCGCCGCTCTGGAGTACCAGATGCGATAATGTCGGCATGCGCTAGCAATGCATTTTCGATCGACGTCGATGCTGTTTTCGTATTCGCAACAAAAATGAAACGCTTGCTTACTGATATCAGCATACCTTCTCCTATATGTCGAGCAGGGGTTACCTCTATAGATGGAAAAGCTCAACATATGGTCTGAAAGTATGCTTATATTTGCTTAGAAAATATCAGTTGAGAAGATTTCGATATGGTCCTCAAGCCCATTGACCGACGTCAAACCACTCAGCGTCAAGACATCTTTTCCACCAAAATCTAAAATCACGCCCTCGGAGGTGACCGTTGCAAAATTGGCAACGATGCTGGCCGCATTGTGTGAACCGGACCAAAGATCGTCATTCAAACGCAATGTGTCTACACCCACCGTGAAATCGGTGATCTGATCGTCCAGGAATCTGTTTTCGTAGAAGAAGATGTCAGACCCATCACCACCAGTTAAGACGTCAGTGCCTCTACCGCCTTCAAGAGAGTCGTTTCCGGTACCGCCGTCCAGCGTGTCGCGTCCACGAGAGCCGTATAGATAGTCATTTCCAGCGCCACCGTTCACTTCATCGCTCGACCTTCCGCCTTTGATGATATCTGCGCCCAAGCCACCGTTTAGGACATCAGAACCGCCACCGCCGCCGATTGTATCATTCCCTGACGAAGCCAATACAAGGTCGTCGCCTTTATCTGCCCAGATGCGGTCAGCATCGTCGCCGCCGTCCAAAGTATCGTCACCAAAGCCGCCAAGCAGAGTATCCGAGCCACTGTTACCAGAGATAACGTCAGAACCGTCATTGCCCCAAATTTTGTTGTCAGCGGAGTTACCAGAAATCGTATCGTTGCCGGATCCTGATTTAGCATTTTCGATGACAGTGTCGCGGGCAATTCCAACATTACCTCTTAATCCACCGATATCGGAGAAGCTTTCTTCTGCGAGATCGATGTTGTCGTTTCTCGTGCTGTAGCTGAAATCAAGAGTATCGTTGCCGCTGTGGTCGAAGATCGTGTAAGCGACGCTGCCGCCGTCATAGATATTTAGCGGATCTGTTCCTGTTGCGATCGCTTCAAACAACGCATCAAGATAGGTGCCGATTGTGGATTCTGTGCCGCCCCAAACGTCATCACCCGCCGTTGCAGTGCTGGCGCCGTACAGGTCCTGGATCGCCACAATGTCAACCAACTGGGCTGTCGTAACATTTGCGTGGCTCGCGTTGGTATTCGTATTTTGTGTTTGCGAGAAATACGACATTACTGAGTATTGCCAGCTGTCGTCGGCAAAGTCCGCGTCGTTAGCGAAGGAGGCAGAACCGTTATAGCCGCCCTGGTGACCTAGCCCTAGTGCATGCCCGATCTCGTGTATGTATGTTTGGAATGTGTAGCTGCCAATATCTGATCCATAGCTGTTGACCCAGTTTGTGGACACGTTGATATTCGAGCTAAAGATTTCGCCGCGATAATGGGCGCTAGATGCATAAGCGCCGCTGTTCGCATCGTCAAAAACCATGTTAGCGCTGCCAGATACCTCGACGAAATCGATGTCTGCAACAAGTTCCCAAGCTTCTATTGCCCAGCGTGCCAGTTGTTGGCCATCTGCTGTCAGAGCGCTCAGGTTTACTGTGATTTGGTTATTCTGGTCGGTGTCATAAGCACGGTCACTTCCGCCCCAATATCCGTCCGTCAGGAAGTCTGCCATCTGGTCCACAGCCGATACCGGACCTGTGTTGATAGATTCTCCCTCAGAAACAGTAACGGTGTAAGCGCCTGTCCCATTGTGGAATTGATAAGCCGACGCTTGAATGTAGTAGTCGCCACCCACTGTCGTATCGAACGTGATTTCCGAAAAGCTTCCCGAGCCACTATCGTCGTCTTCGTACAGGATAGTTCCGTCGCTTCCACGGATGTAGAGATATGTATCGAAGAAGCTGTCATTACCATCCAGGTTGATAGTATATGACGTATTGGCTTCAAGCGTGACGCGGATGAAGTCGTCATCCGATGTGTTCGAACGGACGCCGTTAAAGACGTCACCCGGGCCGATAACATTCGTCGTCGCGATTGAATCTGATGCTGTGGAATCTTCAGCTACAGCCGCTTGAATTACAGGATCTACAACCCAGCATTCGTCAGTTTGAACGCCAAGATCGGAGCATAGATTACACATGGTCAGGACTACTCTTAATGATTCGAAGTCAACTCGTCGTTAGCAACTTGAGATTTTCAGGAACAGTTTGTACCCGAAATCACATGTTAGGTTGCAGAAAGTCGCTACAACTAGGGCAAACTTATGGCGGAATTTGGCGAACTTTGGGCCAACCCACTTGCCGGGGCGTGAACACTAGTCTATCACGCGCTCCGGAATTTTTCGTGTCAACTTGTGTTAACAGTTTGATAACGGAAGCAAAAATGCAATTTTGGGATCCAAAAAAAGATCGAAAATCGAGCTCAATTCGGTGAAATGGTAACGCAAACATTTGGCGCCAGCATCGATTTTCCCCCTGAAAATCCCTCATTTTCGATCTGTATAATTTTCCTTTATCGCAGCAATTGGGTGTCGTTTCGCGACAAATCCCCCTTATTTACTTGATTGTCGCTGATGTCGGGTTTTTGTCGCGGCATGATTCTACACTTGAAGATTGTGATCCTCACTGATCAAGGCATTTGCAAACGCGCCGATCTTTGATGGATCGCTCAGGAGATGTTGCTGAGAGTGTGCTGAGCGACAGCTAAGCGGACTTGATCCCTTTTTCGAGGGCTGCCAGCACTTGATTGATCTCATCTTCGAATATGATCAACGGTGGTGACATCATGATGTTGTTTCCACCAATGCGCACCATTGCTCCATTTTCGTAGACCGTTTTTTGTATGCGCTTCATCGTGGCCACATCCAGCGGTGTCTTGTTGACCTTGTCACTGACGAATTCAATTGCAGTCATCAAACCATGACCACCGCGCACATCACCAATGATGTCGTATTTCTCTTTCAGACGTACAACACCGTCATAAAGCTGTGTGCCCCGTGCCGCTGCATTTGTCCGCGTATCCAGGCGAATGGTTTCTTCCAGACAGGCTGTGACTGCTGCCGCGCCTACTGGATGCGCTGAATACGTATACCCATGGAAAATAGCGCCCCCTTCGTCGGAACTTTCGAACACATGCGCCACTTCTTCGCTCACTAGCGTGGCCCCCACAGGGAAGTAGCCAGATGTAATGCCTTTGGCGGTGCTCATCATATCGGGTTTGACGCCCCAATGGCGACTGCCCGTCCAACTGCCTGTTCGACCAAAACCACAGATAACTTCGTCAGCGATCATCAAAATGCCATGGCGATCACAAATGTTCCGGATCAGAGGCATGAACGTGTCATGCGGAACGATGACCCCGCCGGCCCCAAGGATCGGTTCCATAATGAAGGCTGCAATATTTTCGGCACCTTGAAACTCGATCTCGTCTTCCATTGTTTGGGCAATGACTTGGGCCAAGCGGGCCGGATCGGTTTCATTGAATGGGTTTCTATACGTATATGGCGCGGGCATATGGTGGCACCCAGCCAGTAACGGTTCATACGCTTTGCGGAACCGGTTGTTCCCATTTACGCTGGCCCCGCCGAAATGCGTGCCATGATAGCCTTTCTTCAAACTCAGAAACTTGGTGCGCGTGGGCTGGCCTTTCAGGCGTTGATACTGCCGCGCAATTCGCAAACACGTTTCGACAGAATCCGAACCGCCTGAGGTGAAGAACACGCGTGACATTCCATCTTCGGCAAAAAATTCACGCACGGCATAAGACGCTTCGATCGCGGTCGGGTTGGTCGTGCCCGCGAAGGCAGAATAATAGGGCAGGTCATAAAGCTGTTTGGAAATCGCTTCTTTGACCTTGTTGTTTGAATACCCAAGATTGACGCACCACAACCCGCCAACCGCATCGACGACCTTGTGACCATCGATATCTTCGATCTGGCTGCCGTCCGCTTTGGTTATAATAGTCGGAGGCGTTTCGCGCGAGTCCCCGGGATGACCCATCGGGTGCCACAAGTGTTGAGCGTTGTTCGCGCGTAGGAAGTTGTCGTCTTTCATGGGGGACCTCCGGTCTTGGATGATTTGATCCAGACACGAAACACGCAACTCTTCAAGTCTTGTCTAACGACGTCCCAACATCGCCAAACGGATCAGTGCGCGTTCTACCAAGGCCATTGAAGGGGCTGTTGCGCCCGCCGACCGCAAAGAAAGATCCGTGTCTGTTAGCACGCCAAGTGCTGTTTCCAGCTTAGACGGCCCCCAACGTTTTGCCTGTGCCAGCATGCGATCACGGTTTGGCCCCCAGATTTGAGGCCGCCCAGTTGTATCGACTGCAGCGCGATGCAGCGTTCGAAAATGACGCATCGCGCCAATACACAACGTTGTCGGATTGGCCCCTTGTGCGGCAAGTCGTTGCATGACCGGCCCGATGCGTTGTGCATCGCCATCGGCCACAACCATCAGAACGTCATCCACTTCGGCTTCGACGGATGTTGGCGCGCAAGCGGCGATATCTTCGCCGTTGATGGGTGTTTCGTCGCCCCGTTTGTATAGTGACAGTTTTTCCAGGGTCTGACGAAAATCACCGGGTTCAAGTGCGCGCGCAAGATCCATCAATTGTGTCATGGCATCGCCTGATGGCGTGCTGGTCCCCGAGGATTGAAGCGCTTGTTCAATTTCTGCGCGGCCAGGTGGGTCGTTGTAAATGGCGACGGCATACGCCTGCTTGTGTGCCTCGAACGCTTTTCGCAGTTTGGAGGTGGGTTTCAATTGCCCGGCCGTTACCACGATCTGAGCGTCACCCTCGCTCCATTCAGAAAGCGCGTTCAGAACAACATCGCTAAGCTGGTCATTTATATCTTCAACAAGGGCCACGCGCGGTCCCGGAAAAAATCCGATCGCCTTAAGCGCATCCATGAGCAGCGCTTTGTCTTTGCGCAAGTCAGACGCCGGAATCCGGGTCAGTCGCATTTCTTCTTCGCCTGATGGGCCCACAAGGGCGGCCACAACTTCTTGCCGTTTCAAGGCAATCCGCATCGTGTCAGGGCCGTAAATCAGCAAGCCAGCCGATTTTGGATCGGGTTTGGAAAAATAGGAAAGTGCAGCGTCTTTGGACAGTTTCACGAGTCGAGCTGCAAAAGTTGTAAGCGTTGCACAATGCTATCGGCCAAAATGGTCATCAATCGTTCGTTTGCGTCGCGCTGTGCGGACAAAGTCGCGATTGTTGTACCGGCGGAAGCGTAACCGGTGAAATTGTCGACGCTGCCCGATGCGGTGATTTCCCCGGTTGTCAGGTTTCGCAACGTGTAATCTGCCTGTCCCAGGACATTGAACCGGCGAAGTTCTGCAGTAGCATCCTCGGCCAAACCGGTTTCGCTTATCTTGAGGTTCAATGCCAAATCATACTTGGCATTGCTTGTGCGCCCAAGGCGTTCTTCGAGCCGTTGCACCAGAAGAAAACTCTCGCGGCTGTCAGGTTCAGAAACGCTGATCTTACCTACAAGGGTATTGCCCGGCGTGTTCACCGGTGAAAACCCACATGCCGCAAGCGCCAAGGGCAGCGACAGGATTGCGCGTCTAGACCACAACATTGACGATTCGACCCGGCACAACGATCACCTTTTTAGCAGAGCCCCCATCCAAGGCCTTTTTCACAGCATCAGTGGCCATGGCGATTTTTTCAACCTCTGCTTTGTCCATATCTGCCGGGACTTCGATTTCGGCACGGCGTTTGCCGTTAATCTGAATGGGAAGTGTGACGGTATCGTCAACAAGCAGCGATTCATCTGCTTTTGGCCATGGCGCATTTGCCAGCAAGCCTTCACCGCCTTGTTGATGCCAGATGTCTTCGGCCAAATGAGGTGTCATCGGTGCCATAAGTTGGGCCAATGTCATGATGGCCTCGCGCATCGCGCCTTTGCTGGCCTTTGATTTGGACAGAATATTTGTGAAAGCGTACAGTTTGGCGATGGCCGCATTAAAGCCAAAGCTTTCAACACCCATGGTTACATCATGGATCGCTTTGTGCATTTCTTTGCGAAGGGCGGCATCATGCGCTGCATCACCATCCTCCATCGCGCTGATGCGATTACACAGGCCCCACACCCGGGTTAGGTATTTGTAAGATGCTTCTGCTCCGGCTGCTGTCCATTCGACATCTCGTTCGGGCGGAGAATCTGACAAGACGAACCAACGCGCCGTGTCCGCGCCGAATTGCGCGATGATGCTCATCGGGTCGACAACATTATTCTTGGATTTGGACATCTTTGCGGACGGAACGACATCTACTTCCATACCGTTGTCTTTCAAGAACGCTGATCCGTCGCGCAATTCAACCTGTTCGGGATAGTGATAGACCGGCCGGCCATCTTGCCCCTGAGTTTTATAAATCGCATGCGTCACCATTCCTTGGGTGAACAGCGCATTGAACGGCTCGCGTGCAGATTTGGGCAGGTGACCAGTGATCTGCATCGCGCGCGCAAAGAAGCGTGAATACAATAGATGCAGGATCGCGTGTTCAATCCCGCCGATATACTGGTCAACATTCATCCAATATTCGACATCGGCCTTTTCGGTCGGCGTTTCGGCCCGCGGCGCTGTAAAGCGTGCAAAGTACCACGACGAATCGACGAACGTATCCATTGTGTCTGTTTCCCGTTTCGCGGGCTTGCCGCAGGACGGGCAGGGTGTATCCCGCCATGTGGCATGGCGATCCAATGGGTTGCCGGGGATATCAAATGACACATCGTCTGGCAGTTTGACGGGCAGGTTTTCCTTTTTCTCGGGAACCACGCCACAATCGTCACAATGCACAACCGGAATCGGGCAACCCCAATACCGCTGACGGCTAAGCCCCCAGTCCCGCAAACGAAACTGCGTTTTTCCCGTGCCCCAGCCAGCAATTTCGGCAAATGCAATGGTCGCATCAATCGCATCCTGTCCCGTTGCTTCGGTCAGGCCTGCAAAATGATCCACCCACCGAACTTTCTGTTCTTTTGGCGGAACGAAGGCGTCTTTCTGTACAGGTGAATCGTTCTCGAGATCGAAGAACGTGTCAATGACGGGCAAATCGTATTTGCGACAGAAATCAAGGTCACGCTGATCATGGGCAGGGCAAGCAAAAATAGCGCCCGTGCCATAATCCATCAGGATAAAATTCGCGATCCAGACAGGCAGTTCCCAATTTGGGTCAAGCGGATGTTTGACCTTTAACCCGGTATCAAAACCAAGCTTTTCTGCCGTGTCCAAGGCTTCGGCCGTTGTTCCGCCCTTGTTGCATTCCTCGCGAAAGGCTTGCACAGCAGGATTCGCAGCCGCCAATTCTTTTGCCAAAGGGTGATCTGGTGAGATCCCGACAAACGATGCCCCCATAAGAGTGTCGGGGCGAGTCGTATATACGGTGATCGGATCACCGCCATCCAAGCGTTCAAAGCTAAATTCCAGGCCGCGGGATCTACCGATCCAGTTTTCTTGCATCAGACGGACTTTGGCAGGCCAATCGTCCAGATCGTTCAGCGCGTCTTGCAGTTCTTCCGCCATATCACTGATTTTGAAGAACCATTGTGTCAGCTCGCGCCGTTCCACTTCGGCGCCAGATCGCCAACCTTTGCCATCGATGACTTGTTCGTTTGCCAAAACCGTCATGTCGATCGGATCCCAGTTCACGACAGCGTTCTTGCGATACACAAGACCGGCCTCAAGGAAATCCAGGAACAAGGCTTGTTGCTGACCGTAATATTCTGGATCACATGTTGCGAACATGCGCTCCCAATCCAGACTAAAGCCCATCGGCTTCATCTGTTCGACCATGTCGTCGATATTCTTATATGTCCAATCTTTGGGATGACCGCCCGAGGCCATCGCCGCATTTTCAGCGGGCATGCCAAAAGCGTCAAATCCCATTGGGTGCAATACATTGAAACCGTTGGATTTTTTGTAACGCGCGATCACGTCGCCCATCGTGTAATTGCGCACGTGTCCGATATGGATGCGGCCCGAAGGATAGGGGAACATCTCAAGCACATAGTATTTGGGTTTGGATGGATCACGCAAAGCCTTGAAGGTTCCGGCCTTATCCCATGCGGCTTGCCAGCGGGCTTCGATTTCTGAGGGCATGTATGTGGTCATGAGTCGAGCCTTGTTGGATGCAAAAACGCCGGACACGATTGGCCCGGCGTTGATTTAACTGGTATTGGCGCGGGCTTAAAGCCTGTTATCTCCAACCCGCAATTGCCGTGCGCGCGTTAGAATCGCATCTTCGACTGCGCGAACGGTTGCGGCGCTGGCCGGGCCATTGCGCGTTTGTAAGGCAACGTTCAAAGACCGGGCATCAAGAGCGGGGTCGCGGATCAATACAGTGGCACGGTATGCGCGCCCACCATTTGGCGGTGTTCCGAATCCAGTTACGATAACGCCCGTAAAGGGATCCACCGATTGAATCGGCAGAAAATCCAGAACTTCGATGGTTGCAGACCAGATATAACGGTTTACCTGAACTTGTGTTTCTTCTGGTCCACGGCGAAACGCTTCAAGGATGCTTGTTCTTCCAGTGATCGCGTCTTCGCGTGCGCCGCCGACCAGCGGATCACCCTCATCATTTGATGATCCGACGCCTATACCACCGCCACAGGCTTGCAGCACAAATGCAACGGCCAAACATGCACCAAATCTAAAAAACTTTGTTCCGATCATGAACTTCGCCTGTGATTGTTTCCAGTGGTATTAACGAAAGCGAAGATGCGGAACAAGGCAGTTTGTCTATTGCAATATGACTGGCCTGCTGGAATTCAACTTTGAGGTGCAATGCCTTTTGAATCTGGCGCAAGGGCACTGGTGTGGCAAACCTGCACCATCGGAACCCGAAGTGTTTTTTGAATTAAAGGACCGGTTGCAATCAGGGGGCGGAAAGAGCGAAACAGTCGACATCCGCCCACCGGAAGCGCTGGTTTGGGCGTGGTTAATGAAAACCGAGGGAATACAAATGAAAAAAATTCTCATAGCTACGACAGCGCTCGTTGGTACCGCTGGTATCGCAGCTGCTGAGCTGAACATCTCTGGTTCGGCACGTATTGGTCTGGGATATGTCGAAGATAACTTAGACGATGCTGGTAACGAAGCTGAGTTTCGCATTGAGCAACGTTTGCGTGTGAACTTCACAGGCGTTGCAGAAACAGATTCGGGCGTTAAGCTTGAAGCTCGTTTCCGTCTTGAGTCAAACGAGGACGAAGATAATTCGATCTCAGGTCGCGGTCCAGGTGCGGCAGGCTTTGCTGTATCTTCTGGCGGCTTCCGCTTGGACGTTGGTAACGTTTCTGACGTGATCGATTCCGGTGACGTCGTGAACTACTATGGTTTCGGCATCGGCTTCACAGCATTCCTTGAGCACAACGGGACTGTTTCTGGCATCCCTGCCGGCGGTTTCAGTGCAGGCGATGAAGACCAAACAACAATCAAAGTTCGTTATGAGGTGGGTGACTTCACAGTTTCTGCTTCATACTCGAACGATGAAAATGCGGTAGATGCTGCGACGTTTGCTCCGGATGGTTTCACGAATGACCTCGAAGAGTATCAAATCGGTGTCGGTTACAACTTTGGCGACTATAGCGTTGGTCTTGCCTACGGTAACCAGGATGGCGATGTCTTCAATTCTGATGATGGTGTGGTAGACACACTGGACAACGACTTCTGGGTCGCTACATTCGACGGTTCCATCGGTGCAGTTGACTTCTCGATCATCGTTGCAGACTCCGACGCACAGGACGACGTTTCTTACGGTGGTTCGCTTAACTATGAAATCAGCGCGGCAACTGCGATCCAATTCGTAGTCGCTAGCGGCGGTAACGACGCGAACGACACTATTTACGGTATCGGTGCAAGCCACAGCCTTGGCGGCGGGGTGACACTTGGTGGCGGCATTGGCCAAAACGCAAGTGGCAACACAGTTGCTGACTTGGGTGTATCCTTCAGCTTCTAAGCTGGTCGATCTACCAAAGAATTTGGGGCGTGCCTTTGGTGCGCCCCTTTTCTTTTGCGGGGCTGAGATCTAATTCGATCAAGATGAGTCCTATGCGGAGCGCGTGATGTCACTTGAAGACATTAAAGACAGTATTCGAAATTCTGAACAATCTGCGGGGCGTGCGTCAGGGTCCGTTAAATTGATTGCTGTAAGCAAGGTGCAACCGCTGGAACGTGTCGAAAGCGTTTTGCGGCAAGGTCACCGATGTTTTGGCGAAAATCGCGTTCAAGAAGCTGCCGGCAAATGGCCTGCATTTCGCGATCAATTTGACGGCGTCGAGTTACATTTGATTGGTCCCCTTCAAACGAACAAGGCACGGCAGGCGATGGAGATGGCGCAAGCCATTCATTCGGTTGATCGCCCAAAACTAGCCAAGACGCTTGCACGATTGGCCCACGAACTAGGGCAATGCCCAGATTTGTTTGTTCAGGTGAACACTGGCGAAGAATCACAGAAAGCGGGTATATTGCCGTCGGATGCTGATGATTTTATCAAGGAATGTCAGATGCTTGACCTGCCCGTGGTTGGGCTGATGTGTATTCCGCCAGCCAATGAAATGCCCGAAACGCATTTTACGCTTTTGTCAGAAATCGCTGCGCGAAACGGGTTGTCTGGCTTAAGCATGGGCATGAGCGGTGACTTTGAAAGGGCTATCGCCTTGGGGGCAACGCACGTGCGGATCGGATCTGCGATATTTGGAACGCGTGTCGCGGCGGGCTGATTTAGCGTGATCGCACGATAAGACGTGTGCGCCTGTCAATGCGTCTGGCTATCCACATTAAATCACGAGGCCGCAAACCAATGCACCCTTCTGTGGGAAATCCCGGCCTGCGCCAACGGTGTATAAATATCGCCGATCCATGTCCCTTTTGGGCATTCGGCCAATTCCAATCCGTCAGCAGAACCAAATCATACAATGGGTCCGAACGTCGAAGAGCCTCATGGCTGGGCGCATACGGCGCGCGCACCATAGTATTGTATGCATCGTCTTCTGGATCATCTGACCATAAGTCACCGGGCAATATAGCCGTTGCCCAACTCGTTGGTGATGTCATCCGATCAGGGCGATACAACATGCCAATGATACGGTGAGCGCCGGTTGGGGTTGCCCCATCGCCTTCTTTCTTATCCCCGGAAATTCCGCCACGGCCAATCGTGCAGGGGAAGTAGCGTCCATAAAAGCGCAAGCCTTGTGGCGTTATAACCAAGTCATTTGGCGTCATCTGTGCGCGAACGTTCCATCGAAACCGGCATCACCATACGATGTCACAGCAAATGGCCCGATTTTGAGGCCTTTGTGGCCAAATAGTCTTTGTTGAATGTGGTTTCGCCAACCCTTAACGGCACGCGTTCGGTTACGGTTATTCCACTTTTTTCCATCATCGCAATTTTGGCAGGATTATTGGTCAGTAGCCTGACTGCCGAGAACCCAAGGGATTTCAGCAAATCGGCGCCCAAGCGAAAATCACGCTCGTCGTCTTCGAATCCCAGACGATGATTGGCCTCGACTGTGTCGAATCCCTGATCTTGCAAAGCATAGGCACGCATCTTGTTGGCCAAACCAATCCCGCGCCCTTCTTGATTAAGGTACAGCAACACGCCTGAACCTTCATTCCCCATCTGCGCCAATGCACCGCGCAATTGCGGACCGCAGTCACATTTCAACGACCCCATAAGATCACCGGTGAAACAGGCTGAATGCAGCCGTGTAAGAACGGGCGCTGCCCGATCAGGTCGGCCGATTTCGATAGCATAGTGTTCTTCACCGCCATCTTCGGGGCGAAACACATGCAATCGTCCTTTTTCGCTGACCTCTATAGGCAAACGCGCATTGACCAATGGATGTAACGGACTGCGATCGTTTAGATGTGGCGTCAACAATTCCAACGGCAATCCGGTAAGGTTATCGGGTAAAACTGTCTGGCTTGGCAATTCAAGCACAAGCGCTGATGGCAACAAACGTGCAGCCTTTGCCAAGGCCAAAGCAGCCCGATGTGCACGAACGTCGCCGCCCCGTTCCGATTGCAATGGCCCTTTCATCGGTTTGGCCAGATCATCGGCCGGGTCGGCCAAACTGTTTATCCATTCGCATGTAACATGTTCAGGCAACTTGATACGGGCCAGATCACCGTCATAAGCACGCGCCTTCAAAGTTTCTGCACGACGTGTCGTTATGGCCAACGTCGGTGCACCACCCAAAGCAAGCACCGCAGCGAGCCGCTCAGGTCCAAGCGTTTCAGCAGCCAGCACCAAAGCCCGTGTTGCGCCATTCAACACAATAGGGAGGCCCATTCGCATATCTGCGCGGGCGCGAGCCATTAATTCTGGGATCGTTGGAGCCAGTACCATGTAACATTTTCCGTTTCTGATCATCTAAGATGTAATGAAGTGGCAGGGAAATTGAAACAATTCAGCGTTTAGACACACATGGCTGTGAGACTACGCGTCTAAATCTTGCCCACAGAGAACTTCATACGCATTTAATACAGCAAGACAAGGGAGATAGCCCCATGGCACAATTGAAGAAAATCCTACTCGTCGATGATGACGATGATTTGCGCGAAGCTCTCAGCGAACAGCTGGTGATGACAGATGACTTTGATGTTTTTGAAGCTGGAAGCGGCGCTGACGGTTTAATCAAAGCAAAAGAAGCTGTTTATGACCTGGTGATTCTCGATGTGGGATTGCCAGACACCGATGGCCGCGAACTATGTCGTGTTATGCGCAAACAGGGTGTGAAATCTCCGATTCTCATGCTGACCGGGCATGACACAGATGCCGACACGATTTTGGGCCTGGATGCAGGCGCGAATGACTATGTCACAAAGCCTTTCAAATTTCCGGTGCTTTTGGCGAGAATCCGTGCCCAACTGCGTCAACATGAACAATCCGAAGATGCCGTATTCACGCTTGGACCATACACGTTCAAACCGGCCATGAAAATGTTGATGTCAGAAGATGATCGCAAGATTCGCCTGACCGAAAAAGAAACCAACATTCTCAAGTTCCTCTATCGTTCGCCCGAAGGTGTCGTCGCACGCGATATATTGCTGCACGAAGTCTGGGGGTACAACGCAGGTGTGACAACACACACGCTCGAGACGCATATTTATCGCTTGCGTCAAAAAATAGAACCAGATCCGTCAAATGCTCGCCTTCTTGTTACCGAAAGTGGTGGTTATCGATTGATAGCATGATCTGGGGTTGCACCTGATCATTTCGATCTTACCTACTTAGGTATAGATATTTCGAGACCCCGTGTATGTCCGGGCAATGACATGCATCCTCCCTGTTGGACTGACCGGGCCTTGTGCCCGGTCTTTTTTTGTCTGCTGATCAGCTTGGTTCTTTCAGAATTAAATGTCTGAAAAACAAGCGCTTGCGACAAAGTTAGCGGGACGATCATCAACCAATCAGCAAAATCAACGCATGGATGTCGGTTCCAGACGTCAATTTTAATCGGGTGGCGTAGGTTCTTCTATTTTTTTGGCAGGCGGAAAGTGACCCGGGGCACGATTTTCTTGCTAACCATCTGGAAGCGCGATCATAGACTGGATAGGGTCCGCCCAACAGCGGGAGAGCACAAATGGCGACCACAATTTGCACTTGGAATATCAATTCAGTTCGCCTGCGCGCGCCAATCGTCGAACAGCTGATGAAAGACGAGTCGCCCGATGTTTTGTGCCTGCAAGAGTGCAAAAGCCCGGTTGAAAAGTTCCCATCCTTTGCTGAGCTTGGCTATGGCCACGTGGTTGCGCGGGGGCAAAAGGGATATAACGGCGTCGCAATCTTTTCCAAAACACCGATCGAAGATTTGGGTGATCAGGATTTCGCCGGATTAGGGCATGCACGCCATGTTGCGGGGCGGCTTGAAAACGGGCTGGTGATCCAAAATTTCTACGTGCCAGCAGGCGGTGACATTCCAGATCGCGAAAAGAACGAGAAATTCGATCAAAAACTGCGCTATCTCAATGACATGCGGGATTGGTTTCGAAAGGACACTCCGACCAAATCTGTGTTGGTCGGCGATTTGAATATCGCACCGCGCGAAGACGACGTCTGGAGCCATAAGCAGTTGTTGAAGGTGGTCAGTCATACACCGATTGAGGTCGAGCATTTCGCCGAAACTCAGGACGCGGGAAAATGGGTTGATGTCACACGCCAAGATATCCCAGAGGGCAATTTGTATTCGTGGTGGTCTTATCGTGCCAAAGATTGGGATGCCGCAGACAAAGGGCGCCGTTTGGATCACGTTTGGGCCACACCAGACATTTCAAATGCCGCACATTCCAGCCGCGTTTTGCGTCATGTGCGGGGATGGGAAAAACCAAGCGATCATGCGCCGGTTTTCGCAACATTTGATATCTGATCGTTGAGGCAAGGCTGGACTGAACACTTGCAACCTTTGCGGTCCTGCGCCATCTAAGCGAATAGCAAGCTGACACGAGGGATGTGACGATGGAATTGAATCTTGGCGCCGCTCCAAACGCGGGCGATCTCATCAAAGATGTGAGCGAACAGGACTTCATGGCTGAGGTTATCGAAGCCTCTATGGAAACACCTGTCATCGTGGATTTCTGGGCCCCATGGTGTGGGCCATGTAAAACGCTTGGCCCGATGTTGGAAGACGCCGTCACAGCTGCAAAAGGTGCGGTTAAGATGGCAAAGGTCAATGTGGACGAAGCACAAGGGATCGCGGGCCAGTTGCGCGTGCAATCCATTCCAACGGTCTATGCCTTTCATAAAGGTCAGCCGATTGACGGATTTCAGGGCGCGGTGCCGCAATCTGAAATTACGGCTTTTGTTGAACGTGCCATTCAAGCCGGTGGCGGGGAATCCCCAGCAGACACATTGAATGACGCTGTTGAGGCCGCTGAGGAAATGTTGACCGAAGGGGCAGCCATCGACGCAGCACAGACCTTTTCGGCGATTCTGGGTGAAGATCCAAATCACGCCGGTGCCTATGGTGGGCTTGTGCGGTCTCATATTGCGATGGAAGACTTGGATCAGGCCGAAGCCATATTGAACGGGGCACCTGCCGAAATTTCTGGTGCGCCCGAGCTCGAAGCTGCCGCCGCGCAAATCGCGTTGGCCCGCCAAGCGGCTGATGCAGGTCCTGTTGCCGACTTGAAGGCGAAGGTCGCCGCTGACGAGAACGATCATCAGGCGCGATTTGACCTTGCACAGGCCTTGCATGCTGCCGGGGAAGCGGAAGAAGCCGTGGATCAGCTGCTTGAAATTTTCCGGCGTGATCGCGAATGGAATGATGGCGCAGCCAAAGCGCAATTGTTCACCATTTTTGACGCGCTCAAGCCCACAGATCCTATTGTTTTGGATGGTCGGAGAAAATTAAGTTCGATGATATTTGCCTGAATCGATCTGACCGCTAGGTTAGTAGAGCATGACAATATTATCCGACCTCCCCGAGACCATACCCGTTTTCCCGTTGCCCGGGACCTTGTTGTTACCTCGGGCGCGTTTGCCGTTGCATATTTTTGAACCCCGTTATCTTCAGATGATGGATGATTGCCTGAAAACATCGACCCGATTGATTGGCATGGTTCAACCCAACGAAGTGCCCCGGCGTCAGGGGCATGGCTTGCAACGTATCGGATGCGCGGGCCGTTTGACGCAGTTTTCTGAAACCGAAGACAATCGATATCTTGTGACCCTCACGGGCATTTCGCGTTTTCGCGTGTTGTCAGAAGTCGAAGGTTTTTCACCGTATCGGCGGTGCAAAGTGGATTGGAACGGCTTTGACAGGGATTTGGGTGACAGCGAAGGCGATGCCAAGTTTGACCGGTCGGAATTCATGGCCTTGTTGGAACGGTATTTCGATACGCGGGGATTGTCCGCAGATTGGGACACGCTGAAAGAAGCAGATGATGAATTGCTGCTGAATTCGCTGTCCATGATGCTGGATTTCGAACCTGAGGATAAACAGGCTTTGCTTGAAGCACCGTCCTTGTCGACACGTCGCGAAACACTGGTAACATTGATTGAATATGCGCTGCTTGGCGGTAGCGAAGGCGAGGTGATGCAATGAGCAATACGTGGGATCGACGCATGTTAGAGGCGCTGGTATGCCCCATTTCGCAAAACCCGCTGCGCTATGATGCAGAACGCAGCGAACTGATCTCGGAAAGTATGAATTTGGCTTACCCGATCCGCAATGGAATCCCGGTCATGCTGGAAGACGAAGCCCGAAAGCTGGATTAATGATTACTGCATCAGTTGCGGTAATTCACCCGTCAGGCCGGCGGCTTCGCGGATAAAATTGCGGCGCAGGCCGGGCAGGCCGTTGATCATGCCCATTCCCAAATCACGTCCAATCCGCAGCAACGGGTTGTCGTTTGAAAACAAACGGTTGAATCCGTCGGTGGCGATGGCAAGGGTCGTGTTGTCAAACCTACGCCATTCCTCATAGCGGCGTAGAACCGGAACCGCGCCGAAATCTTCACCGCGATCTTGTGCTTCGCTTAACACTTGGACGAGGGCCGCGATGTCACGCAAACCCGCATTCAAACCTTGCCCCGAAATAGGATGTACACCATGTGCCGCATCCCCCACCAAGGCAACGCGTGGGGCGATCATGTTCTGGGCAAGCGAAAGCGACAAAGGATAGGTGAACCGATCCCCTGCCAGTTTGATCTGGCCAAGGAAATCGCCAAAACGTGGGCGTAACATCGTCAGATATTCGTCTTCGGGCAGGGCGTTAAACAAGCCCGCATTCGCGTCCGTTTCCGACCAAACAATCGAACTTTTGTTTCCAGGCAGGGGTAAAATGGCCAACGGTCCGGCAGGCATAAAGAACTGATGCGCAATTCCGTCGTGAGGCAGTTCGTGTTCGATGGCCGCGACCAGTGCCGTTTGGCCGTAACGCCAGCCCGTGCGTTTGATGGCACTGCGCTGCGCAACGCCGCTGCCGCGCCCATCTGCCCCAACAATCAACAGCGCGCTTAACTTTGTGCTGTCATCAAGGACAACCGACACGCCGCCCGGTTCGCTGTCTTGAGACACGACAGTTTTGGGGGCAAGATGCGTGATCAACGGGGCACTTGCGATGGCCTTTATGAGAACAGGGCGCAGATGCCGGTCTTCGATCATATGCCCCATCGGGCCTTCTTCGATCTCTGTATGGCTGAAATGCATAAAGAAAGGCGACGGACCTTCCCCGACGCGCCCGTCGCTGACCTTGATGTCCAGAATGGGCTGGGCGTTACCTGCCAAATCATCCCACAGTCCCAATGCTTGAAACATCCGGCAAGATGTCAAAGCCAGAGCATAACTGCGTCCGTCAAAGGTTGGATTTTCGTGTGCGGTGTTGGGATGCGCATCAATCAATGTGACACGCAAACCGTTTTGCACCAGCGCCAAGGCCAGTGTCGCACCGTTCAATCCACCACCAACAATGATTACGTCTGCATCGCGTGTCATAACTTTGGATATGGGCGCAGGCTTTGGCATTGTCCATGCGCCCTCGTGCCGCTACCTTTGCCTTCAACCGGAAGGAATACAGATGCAGCATTGGCTGGCCATGGGCCTCGCAGATTTGGGACGCGGTATAGAAGCAGGTGACATTGACCCTGTTGCTTTGACGCAAACGTATCTGGATGCAATCGACGCGCATGAATTACGTGACAAGGTTTATTCCGTTGTCACCGCAGAACGCGCAATGGCCGAGGCCGAAGCGGCAGCGCATCGCGCGCATATTGGTCAACGTCTGTCTTTGGTCGATGGCGTCCCGATCAGTTGGAAAGACCTGTTTGATACGGCAGATATCGTTACCGAAGCTGGGTCCAAGCTGTTGGCAGGGCGTATCCCTAGCAAAGACGCCTTGGTCTTGCAAAACGCGTCGGCTAGCGGACTGGTTTGCCTCGGCAAAACGCACATGAGCGAACTGGCTTTTTCTGGCTTGGGCTACAATCCATCAACGGCAACTCCACCTTGCGTTAATGACGCAAATGCCGTGCCGGGTGGTTCATCCTCGGGAGCGGGGGCGTCCGTTGCGTTCGGATTGGCCGCAGCTGCCATTGGGTCAGACACAGGCGGGTCTGTCCGCATTCCGTCGGCATGGAATGACCTTGTTGGATTGAAAACAACCTCTGGGCGTATCAGCCTAGAAGGTGTTGTGCCCTTATGCCTTGATTTTGATACGGTGGGCCCTTTGACGCGAACCGTCGAAGACGCGGGATTGATGCTGGCCGCACTGGAAGGGCGTAAGCCCGCAGATGTGCGGGGTGCAACACTGAAAGGGCGTCGATTTGGACTTTTGCAAACCGTTGTTCTGGATGATGTGCGCGACGCCCCCGCTGCAGCATTTGAAAATGCGGTTGATCGTCTGCGCCAAGCAGGGGCAGTGGTTGAACAGGTCGAGGTGCCGGAACTTGAGGGCGCAGATGGCCCGATGGCATTGTCCAGCATTCTGTTTCCCGGCGAAGCTTATGGGTTGTGGCGTGACGTTATCGATGAACATCCCGAAGCCATGTATGAAGAAATCCTTCAACGTTTCCGTATTGGCCTGAACTATTCTGCGCCTGACTACGTGGCGGCGTGGGCGCGTATTCGTGCGGTGCGGACTATCTATGACCAAAAAACAGCGGCATTTGATGCCATCCTTGCCCCGACGGCCCCCAACTTACCGCCCAACCTTGAGCGGCTTTTGACGGAAGACGATTATTACAAAACCGAGAATTTACTGGCGTTGCGTAACACTCGGGTCGCAAATTTGATGGGACTATGTGCGTTGACCTTGCCCACAGGCGTGCCCAGCTGCGGGATCATGCTGATGGGTAAGCCAAATTGCGAAGAAGCGTTGTTGCGTATCGGTGTCGCCGCGCAAGAGGCGCTTTCATAAGCGGCGCAAATGCCACAATGCGCCATCATCCTCCGCTTTTTCTGGACGGAGGACTCTGCCTTGGGTTAGTTTGACCCAAACGGGGCGTTTATGACCCCGGACAGAGGCAGTATTGATGGAACTACCCGAGCGGTTTTCGAACCTTCCGGCTTACGCATTCCCGCGCTTGCGCGCGTTATTGGATCATCACGCGCCCGGTGGCGACGTGGTTCATATGACCATTGGGGAACCAAAACACGCATTTCCTGCATGGGTCAGCGACGCAATTGTCGAACATGCTCAGGGGTTTAACAGCTATCCCCCAAACGAAGGCGCGCCAGAGTTGCGCCGCGCGTTTACCGGTTGGCTCAAACGTCGTTACGGCGTTGAAAAAGATCCAGACGTCCACGTGATGCCCCTCAATGGGACACGCGAGGGGCTTTATAACATCGCAATGGCGCTTAGCCCTGAAACAAAGAATGGCAACCGTCCGGCCATTTTGATGCCGAACCCATTCTATCAGGTCTATATGCTTGCGGCGATTTCTGCCGAAGCAGACCCGGTTTTGGTGCCTGCAACTGCTCAAACAGGGCATTTGCCAGATTTTGCCGGGCTTGATCGCGAAGTGTTGGATCGCACTACGGGTGTATATATCTGCTCGCCTGCCAACCCACAGGGCGCCGTCGCCGATCACGCCTATTGGGCGAATTTGTTGACCTTGGCTGAACAGCATGATTTCCAGATTTACGCCGACGAATGCTATTCCGATATTTATCGCGGCGCGGCCCCAATTGGTATTTTGGAGGTTGCCAATGCGATTGGTGCGGACCCTGAACGCGTTGTTGCGTTTCATTCGCTGTCCAAACGATCCAACCTACCGGGTTTGCGTTCAGGATTTGTGACAAGCGGCCCGCGTACAATGCGCGAAATACGCCAATTGCGCACATATGCTGGCACTCCGTTGCCTCTACCGCTGCAGATGGCTGCAGCACGCGTGTGGGATGACGAAGACCATGTCATCGAAAACCGCGCTTTGTATCTTGAGAAATTCGAAGCAGCGGATCGTATTCTGGGCAACGTCCCGGGGTATATGAAACCAGAAGCCGGGTTTTTCCTATGGCTTCCGGTCGAAGACGGTGAACTGGCCGCTTTGCGGTTGTGGCAAGAAACAGGTGTCCGCGTTCTGCCGGGCGCCTATCTGGCCCGAGAAATTGACGGATTTAACCCTGGTCAGGGATTCATTCGGGTCGCGATGGTGGCCCCAAAAGCCGAGATGGAGCGAGGCCTCGAGGCCATTCGCGATACCATCTACGGCGCATAAAAAGTGAGACGAGGCAAAACAATGGCGATTATTGGTGACCGTGACCCTTTTTTGGATAGCCAGATGCAGGCCGCTGTGGAACGACGCAGCAAAGAACTGATTGGCATCGCATTACTGCTTTTGGGTCTGGTGACTGCTGCAATGTTGTGGAGCTATTCACCCGAAGATCCAAATTGGTTCGTGTCTAGCGACGCACCGATTCAGAATTTGTTGGGTCGTCTGGGCGCGACTATCGCCGTAATTTTGTCGATTGCGATAGGGCAGGGCGCATGGGCTATCGCGCTGATTTTTCTGGTTTGGGGTGTCCGTTTTTCAACCCATTCAGGCCAGGAACGCGCATTGGGCCGCATCATTTTCGCGCCGATTTGGATCGTGTGCGTGTCTTTCTACGCGGCGACTTTGATACCTGGTCCGAATTGGGTGGAATCGCACCACTTTCATTTGGGTGGGATGGTCGGCGATACCGGGATAGCCTTCTTTCTGACCGTACTGCCATTTGGTTCGATCTTTGCCGTCAAATTGATGTCTCTTGTTATGGCCGTTGTGATGATCGTGTTTGGTGCATTTGTTCTGGGCTTTACCCGTCCGGAATTGGCACGCATTGGGCGCTTTTTGTTGCTGGGTCTGATCATGTTCTATGCGACATTGATGACCGCGTTGGGTCGCACTGCATCGGGTGCGGTGAGTGCCGCACGCGACCTTCAAGCGCGTCAATCTGAACGTCGCGCAGCCAAGCAAAGTGCAGCGCAAGATGCAATCGCCACCGAAGACTATGCGCAGTCTTGGGATGAAGACGAAACCGTGGACGAAGATGACGCGCCCAAGACGGGTTTGCTGTCGCGCATGCCGTCTTTGATCCGTCGTTCTGAGCCCATGCCGGAACCAGAACTTGTAGAACCTGAATTTAATGCAGAAGACATCCCGGCCCCCGGTGAAGACCGGATTAAAGCCAAAATCGCAGATGTCATTAAATCGCGTGTTCGAAAGGTCCCGGTTCTGAGCATCGATAATGTAGCTCCTTTGACCCGTGGTCGCGGGCGAGGACCTGCTCCGCTTATCCTTGATACAACACCGTCAGCCAGTCGCGAGGAACCACCTCTTACAACCAATTCTGCAATGCAGCCTCAGTTTGCAGAACATAATCACGGTATTGAAGATCCAGTTCTTGAAGGTTCTGATCCAATGTTCGACGCGGTTGATCCGATGTTGGATGCGATGGACCCGGTAACAGAGGATTCATTCACACCTGCGCTTCACCCCGCACCTGTTATCCCCGTGGCCGAACCGCGCAAGGTTGTGCAACAGCCCACGCGAAAGGTCTTGCAACCGTCCAAACGCGCGCAAGCCGAAGCACAACCATCGCTTAGCTTTGAAGACTCTCAGCAGACATATGAGTTGCCGCCGCTGAATTTGTTGGAAGACGCGTCAAAGATCCAGCGTACTCATCTGAGTGACGAAGCGCTGGAAGAAAATGCGCGTATGCTGGAATCGGTTCTGGATGATTACGGCGTCAAAGGCGACATCGTCAGCGTGCGTCCCGGTCCTGTTGTCACGATGTACGAACTTGAACCGGCGCCCGGGTTGAAAGCCAGCCGCGTGATCGGATTGGCTGATGATATCGCGCGTTCCATGGCCGCATTGTCGGCTCGGGTGTCCACCGTACCCGGACGGTCCGTCATCGGTATCGAATTGCCAAATGAAAACCGGGAACGCGTGCTTTTGCGCGAAATCCTCTCGGCGCGGGACTTTGGCGACAGCAATATGAAACTGCCGCTGGCCTTGGGCAAGGATATTGGCGGGGACTCCGTTGTCGCGAACTTGGCCAAGATGCCTCACCTGCTGATTGCAGGTACGACGGGCTCTGGTAAGTCGGTTGCGATCAACACGATGATCTTGTCGTTGTTGTTCAAGCTGACCCCCGAAGATTGCCGCCTGATCATGATCGATCCAAAGATGCTGGAACTCAGCGTTTATGACGGTATTCCGCATCTTCTGTCCCCTGTTGTGACGGACCCGAAAAAGGCGGTTGTTGCCTTGAAGTGGGTCGTCGGGGAAATGGAAGAACGGTATCGCAAGATGTCCAAAATGGGCGTGCGCAATATCGACGGGTATAACGGACGTGTCGCTGAAGCGTTGTCAAAAGGCGAATTATTTTCGCGCACTGTGCAAACCGGATTTGATGATGACACCGGCGAACCCGTGTTCGAAACTGAAGAATTCGAACCTAAGAAACTGCCCTATATCGTCGTCATCGTCGACGAGATGGCTGATTTGATGATGGTCGCGGGTAAAGAAATCGAAGCCTGCATCCAGCGTTTGGCGCAAATGGCGCGTGCATCAGGTATTCACTTGATTATGGCCACACAGCGCCCATCGGTGGATGTCATTACGGGTACGATCAAGGCCAACTTCCCCACGCGGATTTCGTTCCAAGTTACATCGAAAATCGACAGCCGCACGATCCTTGGTGAAATGGGGGCCGAACAATTGTTGGGCATGGGCGATATGCTGTACATGGCCGGCGGGGCGAAAATCACCCGTTGCCACGGCCCATTCGTTTCCGACGAAGAAGTCGAGGAAATCGTCAACCATCTCAAGGCCTATGGCCCACCTGAATATGTGGGCGGTGTTGTTGAGGGTCCAACCGACGACAAAGCAAGCGGTATCGACGCGGTGCTTGGCTTGAACACGGGCGGGAACACCAACGGCGAAGACGCATTGTATGATCAAGCGGTTGCCATTGTGATCAAAGATCGCAAATGCTCAACATCCTATATCCAGCGTAAACTGGCCATCGGCTATAACAAGGCGGCGCGTCTTGTTGAGCAGATGGAAGACGAAGGTATCGTCAGTTCTGCCAATCACGTCGGAAAAAGAGAAATCTTGATCCCGGAACAATAAGCGAAGTGTTGGCCTCGGATATGGTCCGGGGCTAAACTATTCGGTGCAATACCGGTTTCCAGGCCTTAGGCGATCGCAGGGAAAGCTCTGCCCTGCGCAAATCGCATCCGTGGCCTGTTCTGCTTTTGCCATTTGGAGCCATTGCATGATGGGCAATGCAGCCGAAACAGAACGCACATTGGCCCTGTGAAAGGAACTGGCGCATGTGCATGAAGCCCACTTGCGCAGGCTGTTCATTACGCACTGTGTGGGGCACCTTTCATGGTGGCTGGCCAGATCGAAGAATGTCTTGACTATGCAGATCGCGCTGTGGTTGTCAGTCGCGCCCACGATTTCGCGTTTTGGCTTGGGACTGGGTTGTGTCTGCGCGCTTGATCATGCGTTGCGTTGTGCGGCAGACACAGGGGATGTCTATTACACGCCTCGCACTCATGCGGTTACCGCCCGATTGTGGTCTGAACTGAACGATAAGGACAAGGCGGCGCATCACACCCAAACCGCGACCGATCTGGCCGCTGAATTTGGCATGGCGAAAGATATGACGACACTTTTGATTTAAAACGATGTCAGTGTTCTGACGGTTGCCTAAATCGAACGTGATTCACAATTACCTCAAATTTTCGCTGATCGACGCGCCTGTTATCGCATATCACCCGCATAGCCCTTATATCGATGTCACCGCGTTAATAAGGACGACCAAAATGCGTTTCGTTGCCCCTTTTCTTGCTCTTGCCATCAGTGTGTCGACGGCATTGGCCGACCAACTGCCGTTGAAAGATATCTCGCAATATCTGAACGACATGAAGACAGCAGAAGCCGCGTTTACGCAATTGAATGACGATGGAACAATCAGCACGGGCAAGCTTTATATCCAGCGACCCGGCAAGATGCGTTTTGAATATAATCCACCTGACGAAGCCGTCGTGATGGCGACAAATAATACCGTGATTGTGTATGATCCAAAGTCGAACCAGCAGGCTGAAAAATACCCACTGAAGCGTACGCCTTTGTCCATTATTCTGGCGCGGCGTGTCGATCTGGGCCAAGCGCGTATGGTCGTCGATCAAAGCTTTGATGGGACGGCGACGACCGTGACGGCGCAGGATCCAGAAAATCCAGAATATGGGAATATTCAGCTTAATTTCACCGGCAACCCTGTCGAATTGCGCCAATGGATCGTCAACGATGCCAACGGCGGTCAAACAACGGTCATTCTGGGTGATTTGAAAACAGGGGGCCGGTTGCCCAGCTCCCTGTTCAATATCAATGAATTTGAACGGTCAAACGACCGCTAAGCACGCCCGCAAGCGGATAATTGTGCCGCGTATAAATCCGACCGTTGATCGACTTCGCCAGCAACGCGCACCAACCACGCCTTCTTGCGATAGCTGCCGCGTGCAAATCCTGTGTGCCCTTCGTGATAGGCAAGATATTGATTGCGCGCGTCTGACAACGCGACGCCGTTTCGGTTTTGGGTTTTATTCATATACCAACCCATAAAATCGGTGGCGTCTTTGATGCGGTTACGCCGAGCGCCAAAGCTGTTGGTTTCGCTTTTGTATTCTTTCCAAGTGGCATCCAATGCCTGCGCATATCCAAATGCGCTGGATTGACGTCCCATCGGAATGACACCAGCGGCGTATCTGAACGGCGTGCGCGCGTCCGATTTGAATTTACTCTCTTGATAGATTGTCGCCATTTGCACTTCGACTGGGACACCCCACCGACGTTCTGTTTGCTTGAAGGCGCGCAGGTAAGTCGGGTTTTGGCTGACCAGTGTACAGGCGTTATCAAGCGCGGAACGCGATACGTTCCCACCCGAGCTGCCACAGCTTGCGGCCAATAGGACCAATGCAAAGGCGCGAAGAAGTCTGCTCATTTGCCTCTCTCGCTTTTCTTGTTTTTTGGCAGTCTAGCCGATTTTTTTCCGACGGGAAATCACGTTTCTTACAGCACGAGGCCCAAAATCAGCGGCAAGCAGCCCACGGACAATAAAGTCGATGCCACAACAAGCCCGGCCACCGCATCTGAATCCGCACCATATTTTTCTGCGATCAGATAAGATGTGACCGCAACCGGGGTGGCGACTTGCAAGACAAGTACCCCAAAGGCGATTGGGTCAAGCGTGAACCATCGGCCCACCACCCAAGCAATGCCGGCACACATAACCAGTTTTACGAAGGACAAGGCCACAGCTTTGCCCATGCCGACTGGGTTCGGTCTTGCAACGGCGACACCAAGCGTGATCAACATCAAGGGAATGGCCATTTGACCAATAAGTTCCAGCGTATTGGTCAAGAAAGGTGGGGTTTGCCAGTCCATGAACATGAACAATGCACCAAGGATCGTCGCCGCGACCATTGGTTCTTGAACTGCCTTGATGATTGATCCTCCGCCAGACACCAACCATATGCCGAAGGTAAAGGACCAGATCGCCATAAGTGCGAAAACGATGATAGCATAGCTTAACCCAACATCGCCAAAGGCAAACAGCGCCAAAGGCAAACCCAGATTGCCCGTGTTTCCGAACATCAATGGTGCCGCATAGGTGCGCCGATCCAAACCTAGCGCTGCAACCAAACCAAGGACGGCCAATGTGATGCCTGCATAAGCCACAAGTGTCGACATCGTCAGCGCTGTCAACGCAACAGGATCGATTTTGGTCTTCATCAACGACACGAAAATTAGGCATGGAACCGCAAGCGTCATGGCCAATTGCGTGACAAACTCAATTCGGTATTCAAATCCCTGTCGAATCCATGCAAAACCAACTGCGGCTAAAAGAAAAACAGGTGCGACGATCTGAAGGACTGTTAATACAAGGTTCACAGACTGTTTCCCTAAATTTTACCGCAATCATTGGACATTGGGCCTCGATCCCGTGTAATCAGTCAGTTATGAGGCCACAAGCTATGCATCATACGCGCGCGAAATATCATCTGGGGCAGGTGGTTCGGCATCGAAAGCATCCGTTCCGCGGAGTCGTGTTTGATGTGGATGCCGAGTTTGCAAACACGGATGAGTGGTACGAGGCTATTCCAGAGGACAGTCGTCCCGCCAAAGAGCAGCCTTATTATCATCTTTTGGCAGAGAACGATCAAAGTTACTATGTGGCTTACGTTTCTGAACAAAACTTGATTGCGGATTATTCCGGCGAACCGGTGGATCACCCTGATATCCCAGATCTGTTTGGTCCGTTTACAGACGGATCTTACCCGCTGCATTTCCACATTAACTGATTAACTGCGCGTAAAAAGACCAAGGCAGGATCCCTCCTGCCTTTTGCTGTTGTCGCACCTAGTACCCCAAAGCGCAGCCATCTTTGCGTGGGTCAGACGCGCCTTCCAGCACACCTTCGGGATTGATGCGAATGGCCTGCGCCCCGCCAATCGGCGTGTCCGGAATGACAACGTCATGCCCCAACTCAGCGAGCTCTGCCCGCACAACATCGCTGTAACCTCGTTCGACTTTCATCTGCCCGTTGTCGGAAAAACAACGGGGGGTGTCGATTGCCGTTTGTGGGTCCATGCCATGATCGACCAGATTGCTGACAAATCGGGCGTGCCCATTGGGTTGGTACGCACCGCCCATTACGCCAAAGGGCATCAAAGGCGTGTCGTCTTTTGTCAAAAGGCCGGGAATGATCGTGTGCATTGGACGCTTTCCGCCCTTCAATTCGTTAGGATGACCTTCCTCCAAGGTGAATCCAGCACCACGGTTTTGTAGCAAAATGCCATATTTCTCAGACGCAATTCCGGACCCAAAGCCGTGAAAGATCGAATAGATCAACGAAACGGACATCCCGTTGCCATCAACGCAGGTGATGTAAATTGTATCTTTATGCACGGATTCCGACAACGGTGCCGCGCTTGGCATGGCACGTTTGGGATCGATAAGGGCTGCCAACGCCTTGGCCGTATCTACCGACAACATGTGATCCAACCGCGTTGTGTAATCCATGTCCGCGATGAACCGGTTGCGTGCATCATAAGCCAGCTTGGCAATTTCGGCCTCGATATGGGCGCGTTCCGATCCAAGCGGGTCCATGCTGGCCATATCAAATTGGGCCATCATATTCAGCATCAGATTGGCCGTCGCTCCTTGGCCGTTGGGTGGATGCTCAAGTAAGGTCATCCCCTTGTAAGCTCCGCCAACAGGGTCGGTTTCTGTGCACGCCGTGTGATCAAAATCCTCGGCTGTGTGCAGACCGCCCGCAGCCTTAAGGGCCGCGATCATATCATCCGCAATTTCGCCGCTGTAAAACGCATCACGCCCGTCCTTGGCCAACGCGCGCAACACTTTGACCTGTCCGGGAAAGCGGACGGTTTGACCCGTTTTGGGCGCGGCGCCATTCACAAGGAAATGGTCACGCGCCGCACCTTTTAAGGTTTTTTCGTCATTGGCCCAGTCAAACGCGACACGCGGCGCAACGGGTATGCCGCTTTCGCCATACTGAATGGCCGGGCCCAGAAGAGTGTCCAACCCCAAAACGCCAACGGTTTCCGAAAGCCAGCAAAAGGCGTCAATTGCGCCGGGAACGGTAACCGCATGTGCGCTTGATATTGGTACGGCGGTTTCGCCGGCCTGTCTAAGATGCGCCGCATCTTGCGCGGCTGGTGCGCGCCCCGATCCATTCAACGCGCGGATTTTCCCAGTGCTGGGATCATTCCACAATACAAAGCAATCGCCCCCAATGCCTGTCATCTGAGGTTCGCACAGCCCCAGCAGAATGGCACCAGAGATTGCCGCGTCCATAGCATTGCCGCCACGCTTCATGATGTCGACCGCAGCGTTTGCCGCCAATGGGTGAGACGTTGCGCACATACCGTTGATGGCAAATACGGGGGAGCGTCCAGGCAAATGAAGATCGCGCATACAAGTCCTTAACTCTGTTGTCAGAGTGCAAGCTACTCTGCTGCCTGCTAAGGTCCAGACGTTTTCACAAAATTTTTGGATAAGTTCCTCGGTGCCGGGCACTGGGTGGGGGCAAAATAACCCGACACCGAGGGAAGCTATATGCAGCTACCCGATCTGTATGCCGACCAATCTAGGCAACTTTGTGCCCACTCAGTGGTGCTTTTGGGGAATTGAATTCTCGCCCGTCACAATGGCGAAAGGCGTACCCTACTGTATGGTTTTTTTGACCGATTTTTGATTTTAGAAGGCCAGAATACGCAATTCATACGTATTTCCCAATGGTTTAAACGGAATCATCCTTGAGTCCGACGGCGAGGCGCAGTGTCGGGTGGTTTTCCCAACCAAGCCGCTTATATTCAACATCTTTCGCCAAATCTTTGATCAGGAACCATCCGAATCCCCCTTCAGGTAGATCAAAAAAGTCGACATCAACTTGTGCGGGGACACCAAGAGGCAGTTTGCCGTCCGGCATCCCTATCCCTTCATCCACAACAGACAGATGCAAACCGTCGCGATTGTGTGTGGCGCGAACCCGAATCGGGCCTTGCGGGCTGCCCTTTGGGTAAGCGTGTTCGACGATATTGTTTAACGCTTCTGCCATAACAAGTTCGACTGAACCGGCCTCTTCCGGAGAGAGCATCAGTGGCGATAACGCCGTTTGCAGTTCTTCCAAAGCAGTCCGAACAGCCATGTCGCCACTGTTCACCGTAATATTCACTGCTTTGATCGAACGAGACATATGCGTATTTTCATGAAAAGAGTGCTGTTATTTTCGCAGAGCGTTCAATGCACCATCGAGTGTCGTGAACAGTGGGAAAACACTGTCCATCCGCGTCAGTCGAAACACTTTTTCAACCGTGGGCGTTAACCCGGCAAGAGCCAGCTTTCGGTCGCGCCCCATCTGCTTCATTGATGCGACAATGGCACCCAGACCGCTGGAATCAATGAATTGTACGGAACTGAGGTCCAAGACAACCACATCTGAACCCGACTCAGTTTGGGTGCGCATAGCGTCCTTGAATTCAATCGCGACAGCTGCGTCTATTCTTGCGTTGCTTACAGACACGATCTGCAAACTGTTTTCTGTTCGGCTGGTCAAATTCATGGCCTAACCCTTGCAATCTTTGACTGGAACCCGTGTTTAATCTGCAAATCATTACTAATTCATGAGCATCCATAGGGAGAAAAACATGACCGAAGTTGTTATTGCAGGTGCGATGCGAACTCCGATGGGTGGCTTTCAAGGTGAATTGTCACCGATGACTGCGCCGGAATTGGGCGGCAGCGCAATCAAGAGCGCCCTTGCCGATGCAAAGTTGAGTACAGTGGATGAAGTGTTGATGGGCTGCGTTTTATCCGCAGGTCAAGGACAAGCTCCGGCGCGACAGGCCAGTTTCGTCGCTGGTTTGGGCGAAGACGTGCCTGCCACGACACTTAATAAAATGTGCGGGTCAGGTATGAAGGCCGCAATGATCGCATTTGACCAGATTGCATTGGGGCATGCTGACACGATGATAGCGGGGGGCATGGAAAGCATGACCAACGCGCCTTATCTCTTGCCAAAATTGCGGGGTGGGGCTCGTTTAGGACATGGGCAAGTGATCGACCACATGTTCTTGGATGGCCTTGAAGATGCGTATGACACAGGGCGTTTGATGGGGACCTTTGCCGAGGATTGCGCTGAATCTTACCAATTCACCCGCGAAACGCAGGACAAATTTGCGCTGACCTCCCTTAGCCGCGCACAAGCCGCCACCGAAAACGGGTCTTTCGAAAACGAGATTGCGACACTCGAGGTGCAAACGCGCAAAGGCAGCTTGGCAATTGACGCAGACGAACAACCCCAAACTGCACGTCCTGACAAAATCCCGCATTTGAAACCGGCGTTTCGCAAAGGCGGCACAGTCACGGCTGCAAATTCCAGTTCAATCTCGGATGGGGCCGCGGCTTTGGTATTGGCGTCATCCCATGCGGCCGAAGCTCAAGGTCTGCGTGTCCGTGCCAAAATCGTCGGGCACGCAAGCCATGCTCAGGCCCCTGGTTTATTCACGACGGCGCCCGTTCCTGCGGCGCAGAAATTGTTGGACCGCGTCGGGTGGTCCAAAGCGGATGTTGATCTGTGGGAGGTGAACGAAGCGTTTGCAGTTGTACCCTTGGCTTTCATGCACGAAATGGACCTGAGCCATGATGTGGTGAACGTCAACGGTGGAGCCTGCGCTTTGGGCCATCCCATAGGGGCGTCGGGCGCGCGGATCATTGTGACCTTGCTGAATGCACTGGAAAAGCGCGATCTTAAACGGGGTGTGGCGGCCATTTGTATAGGTGGCGGCGAAGGCACCGCCATCGCAATCGAACGGGTATAACATCGAGATGGTGAATTACGACACACTTGCCAAGACGATCACGTCTTTGACCGAAGGCGAAACGGACCACGTTGCGTTAATGGCGACGGTTGCCTGTGAAGTGCACCATTCCGACCAACGTTTCGACTGGACTGGGTTCTATCGCGTCACGGCCCCTGAAATGTTAAAGATCGGCCCGTATCAGGGGGGGCATGGATGTTTGCAAATCCCCTTTTCCAAAGGCGTATGTGGGGCCGCAGCTCGGACCGGCGAAATCCAATTGGTGCCCGACGTCGAAGCATTTCCCGGTCACATTGCCTGCGCGTCATCGACCCGATCAGAGCTGGTTTTGCCGGTTCACATCAAGGGCGGTCATTTGATTGCAGTGTTCGATATCGACAGCGATCTGCCTGATGCGTTTACGGAAAACGATGCGCAGAATCTGGCGACCATTTTGGACAGTGTCTTTGCCAGATAGGGTCTGTTACGAACATCGTGCGACAAGCTAGGGCAGTCGGCTTTGTCCACGGTACAACTGTGTTTTTTGATCCATAACAACGCGAGCCTTTTTTACCCATCCCACAAGGCCGTTTCAGGATGGAATTGCGACCAAGCGAACCAAAACGCCTGATGGCTCCCCAGAGCTTGTCCGGCTGATCCGACCGCGTGCACGCCTCCGGCGGATAGCTCCAATCTCACGTCTTCAAACACAACTTCTTGACCAGCAGCCAGCGCGGCGACAGCGATGGTACGCGGAAAAGCAATCGGTGTTCCATTCGCAGTGATCGCACCAATGACGTCTTCATGTACTGGCAGTCGCGGGTCAACATCGCCCACAGGAAAGATTGGGCCATTGGCATCACGGGTTTCTCGCAGGTTATAATCGCGCCCCAACGCCAACGCTTCGACCAAGACTGTTGTCTCGGGATAGGTCCTGCGCCAGTTGCCCCAATCTGTTGTAATGATCGTCGCTTGTTCCAGTTTGAGACCAATTTCGGCCAAAGGCCCTGTCACAGCTTTGCCAAGGAATGTATCGAAAACAGAATGGGTTTTGATATCATACATAACCTTGTTTGACCGGATCAGCAGACCGGATGTCCGCAGAATAGGTCGCTTTACGCCAGTTGGCATTCGATCTGTAAAGTAGGCCTGAGCAGCTCCACACAATGTGCAGTACGGAATGCCAAGGTCACGCCCGCCCAACGTATCATTTACCATTTCACGCACTTCCATGATCCGGCGGGGGTAAGCGCGAGCTTCGCCGTTAATCACAACGCCAAAGATGGTGTCGTCGTCTTTAAGCCACGTCGCCTCAGCCGCAGTGCTGACCTCGGGATTGTCAATTGCAGGGATGCAATGGCAGACCTCGTCAGTCGTGCCATAAGGGCGTGCGTCGATGTTCACACCACCCCAATCCACGAGTTGCCAATTGATATCTCCATCGCTGAAGATATGTTCTATGCCGGGAAGATAATTGGCGAAGACCGCGCGTTTATGGGCAAGATATCCCGGATAGGCAGGCATGTCCCAAGCGATCATTTTGTCGATAATCTCTTCACGCTGACGACCGCTGTCAAAAGAACTGTCTAGGATCGTGGCCGCGACACGGGTTAACGCCGCTCTGAATTCTGGCCGCCAAGCAAAACGCTGCATATCTGTGAGGACCCAAACCAGCCGCGGGTCGCGCGTCTGGGCAATGGTATCAAGGGCCATCGTATCTTCAGGGTTCCATTCAGATTGGTTCACTGAAAAGGTCAGAATATCATCCAAAGCCTCAATCACTGGAGCGGATAACGGCCCGTCGGGAATTGTTGGGTGTGTACCAAATTCAGCGATTACATAGTCGGGCAACGCTGCACGGCCTTGCGCCCAAAGCACGCTTGAAGTTAGGCAAAGCGTAATTGCTGTGACAATGGCGGAAAGGCAACGAAACATAGTGTCTCCAGTAACTTCAGATTATGCAGCAGAACCTACGCTGATAAAACTGAACGATGGCTTCACGATTGCATCAGGCTTGGATGCGCTTGTTGTTCGGGCGGTCCTTGGTTCCAAAAAACCTGGCGATGGGTAGACACAAAAAAGCCCGCCTAAAACCGGCGGGCGTTTTCGTTCTTTGCTGTGACCGTTCCGAAATCAACCAGAAAACCGGACTTTTCCCGAACGGTTGATCCGCTTAACGGCGGATGCCGAGGCGTTTGATCAGGTCTTGGTAGCGCGCTTCATCTTTGCCTTTGGTGTAATCCAAAAGCTTACGACGCAGAGCAACCATTTTCAGCAGGCCGCGACGGCCGTGGTTGTCTTTTTTGTGCGTCTTGAAGTGTTCGGTCAGCGTCGTGATGCGTGACGTCAGGATGGCAACCTGTACTTCGGGCGAACCTGTGTCGCCTTCTTTGATTGCGAATTCCTTCATCAAGCGTTGCTTTTCTTCAGCAGTAATCGACATCGGGGTCTCCTTTCGGATCAGAGTGAAACGCGAACGGCCGGGATGTCGTCCAGCGCGCCGCAAGAGAAATCCCCGAATGACCGGGGATGCGCGCGTATAGGAGATTCGTTGATCTTTGGGAAGAGGTGTTTCGGTTAAACCGGAGCAAAACCCATAGATTGTGCGACCGCCAGTGGCATTAAGGTGATGTCATCGATGTTTAGTTGGCTGCCCTGCACTGTGGCGACGGCGATACCATCCAGCAGAACCTGCGTTGCTTCATCGTCGTCGGGGTCGATTTCTACAGAAATTTCGGGTGCTGTTGCACCGCCTTCTTCATACACCAAGACCAAACCGTCGCTTTCAGAATCGTAGTCGGAAATTTGTGCGCCTTGTCCGGAATTGAACCAATCGCCCAATACAAACGTGTCCCTACCTTCTCCGCCGGAAGCGATGTCACCCTTGCCCGCGATAATCACGTCATCGCCGCCGCCACCATTCAGGAAATCACCTTCGTCCAAGTCTTGTTTTGATAGGTCCGTATCGATGCCGGATAACGTGTCGTTTCCCCATCCGCCAAACAGGACATCCGAACCTTGGCCACCGGAAAGCTGGTCATTGCCTAACCCGCCCTGAATAGCGTCATCACCAGATTGGCCATCAATGACATCGTTGCCCGCAGACCCCTGCAATGCGTCATCGCCCGCGCCACCAAACAATGTGTCGTCGTCATTCTGCCCAATCAAAACATCGTCCCCATCTTCACCAAATAAGGCGTCCGCGCCACCGCCACCATTCAGAGTGTCGTTCCCTACGCCGCCAACCAAGATGTCATCACCATCCATGCCATGCAATGCGTCATCCCCAGCATCACCCAACAGTGAATCGTTGCCGTTCATGCCACCGATTTCATCGTCGCCGTCGGCCGCATTAATTAAGTCGTTATCATCTGTGCCAACAAGAATGTCATCGCCATCACTGGCATCCACTGAAAGGCCTGGAATGTCGAGAGAAGCCAAAGTGGTACCAGTAGAATCGGTTTCGAACTCGTCTTCATTTTCCTCTTCAGACGTATCGGTGAAATCGACCATGCCGACAGATCCGACAGCCATAATGCCCAAGAGGCTTGCCAACCACAGCATATCTGGTCCTTCACAACGATAAAATTCGCGATCGGGTTCAGCCACGTTGAAGGAGTTAAAGCAAAGCCAATCGATTCCATTAGTTAACCAAGCCTTCTAGGCAGAAGACGTTAACGAAAAGGAAAGATTTCAGATCGGTTGGGCCCAAGGTTCTGGTTTTTGGACATAGGGCAAGTATAGCGGATGGCGTGGGTGCCCCGCTTTGCTGAGGCCAAGGTGAAAGACGGGGCGGTCACACTGGGCCAGCAGTTTGGCGACGGCCTCACCTCTGGCCAGATGCTCACCATGCGTGCCCCAGGCGGCAATCACATCATTCGCCCAATGGGCCCGTTCTTGAATGGTCTCGTCATTGGCAGGCCCAATAGGATCAGGCGCGGCGCGCATCGCTTTGGGGTCTGTGTCGCGCCATGCAAAGATGTTGGTGACAGCAAAGCCACCATATCCCAGCGTCCGCGCGCGCCGTTCGCACCTTTCCACGGTCGGATCGTTTTGTACTTCGGTCGCGGTTGAGGGGTTTAACATGATGAAATTGACACGGGTGCCCGAGGGTTCCCAGACACGGGTCAAGCTGTAGCGGTATCTTTCACAGTCCGAATAAACGGCAGTGGATGGTGCGTCGCCTTTGACGTGAGTTCGCGTAATCATGATGCATTTCATGCCTGTGCAGGACGGCAACAGCAATGTCTAATTCTGACGCTCGGCCAAAGAGCCTCGCCCCAATTTGTGAGGGGCGAGGTTTTGAACTGGATTAGGTCAGCTTTTTTCGAAAGATGATTTTGTCATCTCCGTCTGACCAATAGTCGCGAATGCAGCCTTCTTGTTCATACCCAACCGAAGTGTAGAACCCGCGCGCTTGAGCAAAGCCCGGTGTCCCAGATGTTTCGACAATCAGGATGCGTTGCTGCATCAGGCTGAGACGGTCTTCGAGAGCGCCAACCAGCGCAGATCCAACGCCTTTGCCTTGCTGATCAGGCAACACTGCCAAAGCCAGCATGTTCCACACATTTTCCGCCATGTGTTCGGGCGCGGCATAACACATCCCAACCAAGGTTTTGGCGTCAAAACAAGACAACCAAATCCCTGTGGCTGGATCCGCGATGACATCCTCAAGCATGGGGGGTAGTAATTCAGGCGGAAACAAACCGGTTTGTTCGATGATGACCTGAAGGGCCGGTATGTCGGCGCGTTCAGCCGATTGGATGGTCAGTTTCTTCATTGTTTGGTGTATCCTATCTGTTGTCCAATTGCGCACGCACTGCAAGCAGGCCAATTCGGGTGATCTGATAAGGATCCCCGTTTTTTGACCGGATAAAGCGGAGCTTTTTGAGACGCTTAAAGATGATGTCCGTGCAGTCCGTCAGCACGTGACCGTCGCGGGTAAAGCACGTGATGTGGTCTATTTTGCCGTTTTTAGCGCGTGCGAAATGGATCGACCCACCTTGCGCCAAAACGTGCAAAACACGTTTTTCGTGTTTTGAGATGTTCACTAGATTTCTCTGAAACTGATGTTCGCAACATTAGACCGCCCGGCAGCGCGCGGGTGGTTCGTTTCGTTGAAAAGAGTCCGATCGTGCGGACCCTAGAACTGGGCCTCAAGGCTGAACATAAAGTCTCCGATTGGCGTGCGATTGCACGCCTAGTGGATGGATATAGCGGGATGCGAAGTCCGTCAATAATCCAGGCCATGGGCCAAACGAAATTGACCGCGCCTTTTGGGGAAGGCGCGGCCGGTCGGTGTAGTGAGTGGTGGTGGTATTTTAAGAAGGGGCGTTGTTATTCCGCGGGCACCATCGATGGTGCGCGAAGGTTCAAAACGGCCCCACGTGTTTCCATGATCCAAGCGGCCACGATGGCGTAGACAATGTGGCCCCAGAGAGCGACCCAAGTGATACCGGTCCATCCCAGGAATGGTTTGTTACCGGTGACCAGATGCGCCATGACATAAAGGGCGAACACCCAAAGAACGACGCCATAGGCGATGGCTGTGCCGATCCAAGGCATGCGTGGCATGACCATCTGCTGAATTGGGCGTGCGACGGCAAAATATCCAAGCGCGTAGAACACCAACCCGGTCATTATGTGTACCAAATGCGCGGCACCTGATGGGTTTGCGCCGAATACGGTTTTTAACGTTGATCCAGCAAGGCCAACGGGGGCAAGGCGGGCATAACCAAGGAGGGGCGAAAGCGCTTGGCCGAAAAGATCGAAGGCGACAAGTCCGAATGCGCCGGCTGTGAGGATTGTTCCGGCTGTGCGTGTAATAGTCATTTTGTTTCCCTCATTGTTCTGTTGGAAAACATATGTCGCTTATGCCCCCAAGTTGTCAGGGGGGCTCACAGGCACCTGATCGACTGAAAGAAATTTCTGTAACAATTGGCCTTTGACGCGGCGTCCACAATAACGCGCGTGTGAGGTTAGCGCTTGCATCTGACACACGACGCGCCGGGTATTTCCGGTTCTGTAACAATTGGACCGAAAGAAGGCAGGAATCGCAGGGTGGATTACAAGTTAAACACCCTGCTGGGGTGCAATTCACCGGCTTTGTAACGCCCGACTGCAACGGGTTTGCCTTGGTATGATGCCCAAGCTTCTTCGCCAAACTCAACATCACTGGCAATGACCATGCCTGGATTGCCGTTCAACAGGCGTACATTGCCTTGATCCGTTGTTTTGACCTCGGGCAGCTCAGAAAGACCTTCCGCAAGGGGGCGCAAATAGGTGTCCAATTCGGGGGATTGTGCCATTTGTTCAATTTGCTCGATTGTCAGGCCGTCTGTTGCATCGAACGGACCGGACCAGACACGGCGCAATACTTTGACATGGCCGTAACATCCCAATGCCTGCCCAAGATCACGCGCGATTGAGCGGACGTAGCCGCCCTTACCGCAGATCATTTCCAGCGTGGCGTGATCGGCGTCAGGTCGATCAACCAAGATGAGTTCTTCAACCCAAAGCGGGCGGGCTTGGATTTGAACGTCTTCCCCATCGCGGGCCAGTTTATAGGCGCGTTGACCGTCGATTTTAACGGCTGAGAACTTTGGGGGAACTTGCTGGATGTCACCGACGAACTGGTTCAATTCCGCCTTTATCGCCTCATCATCAGGGCGCAGGTCGCTGCTGGTGATAACTTCACCTTCAGCGTCATCTGTATTTGTGGCCTGTCCCAACCGGACAGTGAACGTATACGCCTTGAGCGCGTCAGTGATATAGGGCACCGTTTTGGTGGCCTCACCCAATGCGATGGCAAGAACCCCGGTGGCGTCAGGGTCCAGAGTTCCAGCATGACCCGCTTTCTTTGCCTGAAGGGCCCAACGGACCTTGTTGACAACAGCGGTTGATGTCCACCCGGCGGGTTTGTCGACGATCAACCAACCAGATATGTCACGACCCTTGCGTGCGCGTCCCATGAATACCTCGTAGATGGTAAGGCGCGCGGCCTATCCCAGACCGCGCGATGTGTCAATTCAGGGCTTCGACGGTGCCAATGATTGGACCCAAACGAAACCCTGGATCAGAACGATCAAGGTCAGGCGCATGCAGACGCGAAACATTCCCATCAAAATACAACGCTTGATCGATGTTTAGGTGATCGCGATACAATCTGCCAAAGGCATGAAAATTCACTGGGCGGCGGGATATTGCAAAGATTGCGGTTTTTCCGTCTGCAGAAGTCCCGACACCATTGCGGATAAAACGCGAATCCGAGTCGACCAAAAAGCGGGGATGCAACGCACCGTCTATGACCAGCATCGGCCCAGATTGCGTGGCGTATTCACAGGTTGGGGCATCGTCGACAAAGCGCAATGTTTCGAAAACATCTGCGCGACCGGGACGTAAACAAAAAACTCCGTTTGGAAGCAGGCCGAAATTTCCGGGCCCAGCATTTGGAATGACCCGCATCAATTCCTGACCTGCCTCGACATAATGGCCAACCGGAGCGCGGTCGTCGTGATACATGCCAGCGTTCATCGCGAAGCCAAGACGTTGGTTTGCTTTTTCCAGCACATGGTTGATCGAGGAAAAATGCCCATACACATCCCCCGCATCATCATACAGAAACAAACGAAGTTGTTCAGAGGTCAGATCAACCGTGCAAACGGTGTATGGTGCGTCGTCAAATTCAATATTCTCGCATTCTGCGGCCTGCGCAGCCTGTGTGCAAAACACAAGCAAGATCGCTAGAACATACTTCATTCTTCGATATCCTTACGCACCACGTCCTGAGAAAACATAGCACGGGTGTTATCGAGTTGGTCAAATGTTTCATCTACACGAAACCGTAAGTCTGGCGAAAACTTGAGCCCAACTTTCTTGCCGATATGACGCCGAAGTTCTGATTTATTCCGCGCCAGATATTCGATGGCTTCTTCGCGGCCTTGCCCGCCAAGGGGCAAAACATAGGCTGTCGCAATCTTTAAATCGGGAGATGTTCGGACTTCGCCAACTGTGATCGACATCCGGTTCAATTCGGGGTCATGTATGTCGCCGCGTGCCAACACCTCGGACAAGGTGCGACGGATGAGTTCGCCTACGCGCAATTGGCGCTGCGAAGGGCCGGGGCCATCATGGAACTTGTTCTTTGCCATAAGCACCATCTAAGAGGTTGATAAGACTTTGCCAAGCGACGGAAGGAACTGAAATGGCGGATCGGCCAGGAATCGTAATTGCAGGGGCGTCGGGACGCATGGGGCAGATGCTTGTGCGATCTGTGACAGCAGATGATCGGATGGTGTTGGTCGGCGCTCTGGAGCGTGCCGGGCATGATTGGGTTGGAACAGACATTGGGCAGGCGATGGGAGGGCAACCTTCGGGCGTTATCGTCTCAGATGATGTTGCTGGCACGTTAGCTGGGGCGCAGGCTTTAATTGATTTCACGGCCCCTGTTGCGACGATCGCCTTTTCTAAAGCTGCGGCGGATGCGGGTGTAGTGCACGTCATCGGAACCACTGGCATGACCGATGACGAAATCGCGCAATTGGCGCCTGCTGGACAAAAAACAGCGATTATTCGGGCGGGAAACATGAGCCTTGGCGTGAATTTGTTGGTTCAATTGACCAAACAAGTTGCGGCTGCCTTGGATGAAGATTTCGACATCGAAGTGATCGAGGGACATCACCATCACAAAGTGGATGCCCCGTCAGGCACGGCATTGATGCTGGGTGAAGCCGCTGCCGAAGGCCGAGGCGTGGCCTTGGCAGATGTGCGTGACAGCGGACGAGACGGCATCACAGGTGCACGCAAACGTGGGGATATCGGATTTACGGCAATACGGGGCGGTGACATTGTCGGAGAACATGACGTTTTGTTTGCAGGTGCTGGCGAACGTATTGTTCTGCGCCACATGGCCACCGACCGGGCATTGTTTGCCAAAGGCGCACTGAGGGCGGCGCTTTGGGGGCAGGGGAAAGAACCGGGAGAATATGATATGCTTGATGTGCTGGGTCTTGGGCGCTGACGGCGGATATTCGGCGGGGGGTGTTTGGTGGAATAGGTGATTTGTTGCTGAGGTAATAAATAGCTTTTTAGGATGCATTGCGCCGACTTTTCCAAGCCTGATTACGCGTCGGATTAAGGGCACGTGAATTGTATTTATTTTGGCGGTTTCACTGGCTGCGATTGGAGTCGTTTGCCAAGATAGAAAAAATATGGCGACTACAGCGATTTAGGGAGATATCTGTTTGTACAACCATAGGTTATCTTCAGTTCGGCGAGAAATCGCCAAACGAGAGGCACTGCAAATTAAATTGTATAAATTGCCGGAGTTTGGCGTGTTTTCCATTGAATGCTTTTGAAGCAAAATGGCATCCTACCCTCACAAACGGGTGACGAAATACTATGAAAGAATGAGTATTTGGGCGAGCTAAAGTCAGCGCGGGAAATTGCGGAATATCTGCTGGAGCGATCCGGTAGCTCGATTATGGACGGCGATTTCGAAACGTTCAAAACTTGCTTTGCGCTGCCTCAATATATGGACACGTTTGAAGGTCGCCGTTTTATCGAAACGATTGAGGATATCCGCGATATTTTTGACAATGTCCGAGAGTATTACCAATCAAAAAGCGTTGTAGAATTGAACCGCATTTGTGTTGAAGCCAGCTTTCGAGATGCGCACACCGTTGTATCAACACATGAAGCACGCATGATCAGTAAAGATGCCGTCCTCGTCCAATCTCCATACCCTGTGTTTTCCATCCTGCGTCTTTACGATGACGGTTGGAAAGTTGCGTATAGTCAGGTGGCGATTGCAGATGAACCAAAACACAACCAAGCCTTGAGGGGTGTCTTGGACACGTAAAACGGTCCGATTTCTAATCACTCAAAGGCGGCTTTGTACCACGCGACGATCTGTGCGCGTTCTTCTTCAGCGATATAACTCAGATTTGCCGGGGGCATTGCATGGCTAAGGCCAGCTTGCAGATATACAGCGCGGGCGTTTTTGGCGATGTCAACTTTGTTGTCCAGTCGGACTCCTTTTGGGGGCCAGTGTAAGCCTTGCCAAACGGGTTCAGCTGCATGGCACATTGAACAGCGTCCCAACATGATGTCATGCACCTCATCAAAACCTTCTGCGGTGACAAACCGCGATAGTCCGTCGTCTAAAACAGCGTCATCCGCAGAAGAGATTTGCAGCGGTGCGGTCGACAACCACATGATGACGAGGAATATCAGCGTCGTCAGGGCTAGCGTCCAATGTGGATATCCCTTGCGGGCATGCATCGAATTAAAGAAATGGCGAATGGTCACGCCCATCAGGAAAACAAGAGATGCAATCAGCCAAGCGTTTTCTGATCCAAAGGACAATGGATAGTGGTTTGACAACATCAAGAAGATGACCGGAAGTGTCAGGTAGTTGTTGTGGGTGCTGCGTTGCTTGGCAACAAAGCCGTATTTCGGGTCAGGTGTTCGGCCCGCAATCAAATCCGCGACCAGAATGCGTTGATTGGGGATGATGATATGCGCCACGTTTGCTGTCATGATCGTGGCCGTGAACGCGCCCAAATGCAGCAAGGCTGCGCGTCCAGTAAAGACGGACGTATAAAAAGTGGACATCACCACAAGCACACCAAACAGAACGACCATCAACAGGGTCATGTTTTGGCCGATAGGGCTTTTGCAAAGTTGGTCGTAAATGATCCAACCCACGATCAACGACCCGATGGAAATCCCAATGGCCTGCCAAGTTGCAAGGTCCATAATATTGGGATCGATCAAGTAAAATTCGGCCCCAAACCAATAGACCAATACCATAAGGACAAAGCCGGACAGCCACGTTGCATAGCTTTCCCATTTGAACCAAACCAGATGCTCGGGCATCTGTGCCGGGGCGACGAGGTACTTTTGAATGTGATAAAAGCCACCACCATGGACTTGCCATTCTTCGCCGTCAGCGCCGCTGTCCAAAGGTTTGTCGCGTCGCAGACCCAAATCCAAGGCGATGAAGTAAAATGAGCTTCCGATCCATGCGATGGCGGTTACGACATGCAACCAGCGCGCAGCAAATTCAATCCAAGCCCCGAAAGCGGCAAGATCATACATTTAGGCATTCCATCACATAATTTGAACGCGACGTTAGCGTTGCAAGGCCTTAAGGAAAAGCCGAAACGCTTTGTTCCCTTTCCCCGAGAGGCGAACACAGTTAGGTTGCCGCAAAGTCCAAGCGGGATCCAACCCGGAATGCAGGTATAACGATGAAACCTATTCGGCTCATCTCTGGCTTTTTGACAGTCGGCTTCTGGACGTTGATGTCGCGCCTCTTGGGATTTGTGCGCGAAATCATGATCCTGTCCCTGATTGGTCCGGGTCCGTTGATGGACGCATTTGTCGCCGCGTTTCGATTGCCGAATATGTTCCGTCGTTTTTTTGCAGAGGGCGCTTTTAACGCGGCATTTGTGCCCTTATTTTCCAAGAAACTAGAGGGCGATGAGGACGCGCATCAATTTGCAACCGATGCGTTGAACGCTTTGGCCCTTTTGACCTTGTTGTTAACTGCGGTGGCCATGATTTTTATGCCTGGTTTGGTCTGGGTGACAGCCGCAGGTTTTGAAGGCGATACTCGGTTTGATCTGACCGTTGGATTTGGTCGTGTGGTTTTCCCGTATATCTTTTTCATGTCCCTTGCCGCGCTGTTTTCTGGGATTTTGAATGCGACAGGGCGGTTTGCGGCTGCGGCGGCTGCGCCCACTTTGCTGAATGTTTTTGTCATCGTGGCGATGGGAATGGCATACGCATTTGATCAAGAAGTCATTCAGTGGCTGATCTGGGTCATACCTTTTGCCGGCGTTGCGCAGCTTGCTTTGACATGGGTTGCGGCGGCGCGTGCAGGGTTTGCGTTGAAACCCAGACTGCCACGGTTCACGCCGGATATGCGCAACTTGTTAATCACGGCTGTTCCTGCGGCGATGGCCACGGGTGTGATGCAGATCAATTTGGTCGTGGGTCAGTTGGTTGCGTCACAATTCGAAGGGGCCGTCAGTTGGTTGTTTGCCGCTGACAGGTTGTATCAATTGCCCTTGGGTGTTGTTGGAATAGCTGTTGGAATTGTGCTGCTTCCGGACTTGTCGCGTCGATTGAAAGCGGATGACACGGCAGGCGCACGCGACGCCTTATCCCGCGCAGCAGAATTTTCGATGGCTTTGACTTTACCCTCTGCGGTGGCTTTGGCCATTATCGCATTGCCTTTGGTATCCGTGCTGTTTGAACGTGGCGAAACCGGTGCGGACGATGTGGCCGCTATTGCGGTTGCGACCATGATTTACGGTCTGGGCTTGCCTGCATTTGTTTTGCAAAAGGTTCAGCAACCTCTGTTCTTTGCGCGCGGCGATACCCGACGTCCGTTTTATTATGCGTTGGTGGCGATGTTTGTGAATGGCGGACTTGCTTTTGGTCTTGTTCCCGTCATCGGATGGATGGCACCCGCTGTTGCGGCTGTCGTTGCCGGTTGGTTGATGGTTGCGTTGCTTGCAATTGGAGCCCGGCCCATGGGCGAGGTTGCTCGGTTTGATCAGCGATTTTGGAAACGTTTGCCGCGTCTGATTTTGTCATCCTTTATCATGGGCGGAGTTTTGTATTCGGCACATATAACGCTTGCCTTTGCACTGGGCACACCGGGGGTCCGTTACATTGCGCTGATCGTTTTGGTTCTGATGGGCGTGATCAGTTTCTTTGGCGCGGCACATCTGACCAAAGGATTGCGCATCAACGAATTGAAGGGCGCCATGCGACGCGGGCAATAGGTCACCTAAAAATAAGGCGGCCTGACGTATCTCGACGGAAATACATCAGGCCATTTAGGAAACTGTATCCTGCCGATGAAGTGGTGCTAATCTTGGGGATCAGTTCTCATAGACGGATGCCGCGTCTCCTAAATAATTGTCCCATGCAAACCAATAGGCGACGTGGCCCGCAACGCGAGGCAAGGTTTGACCATCTGGCCCTGTCAATGCGTTTTCTGATACCTGCCATTCAGACCCATTATCAGAGCGCAAAGACCCGTCCTTGGATTTGAATGTATGCGTGCCGCGTTCGTATGCGCGCACGCTGCGTGTGTCTGCATCGCCAAGCAGTACAAGGGGTTTGTCCGCAATGGCGTCGTTGATGACTTTGCGTTTGGCGAAAGCTTTGACAGGCCAAGCCCGCGCCGCGCCAAATTCACGAACCGCAAAGACGTAATCCTTTTGTTTGTGATCGCGTTGATCGACATCGGCCGGGAACATCAGTTCGTTTGATCCAAAGTATTCGGAATAAACAACGCCTGATCCGTAATCGCGTCGGTGACCCGTATCGACAGACAGGACTTTGGTGTTCGCGTGCGAGGTTTTCCAGCGCTTCCATGATGTGATGACGACGGGCCTTTGTTTCAGTTCGATCCCACTGCCGACCAGCGGCCCAACCACAGGCTTGCCGGTGAACTGGTTCCACAAAGAATCCGTTTCGCGATCAAACATGAGCTTATTTGACCGATACAGAAATCCCGATGATCCAAAGACAAGCGGTTTGGAACGTCCTTCAAGTTTTGTCTCGAACAAAATGCCCGATCCACACAGCGTGCAATAGGCCAATGCAACAGGCACACCGCCGATCACTTCGTTGAACATTTCGTGCCAGCCCATGATGCGCAGAGGATAGGCCCGCACGTCGCCGTTGATCGACACGCCAAAAACAAGGTCGTCATCGCGCATGTATTCCGCATCAGCGGCATTTACCAGATCTGGATTGTCCAGTGACGGAATGCCGTCTTTGACAACGCCGCCCCATGCGACTTCTTCAATGCGGATTTTGGGTTTGCCTTGCGCCAGATGCTCTAGGCGCAAAAACTGGTCAAAGTTGGGGTCGATTTGCAAATGGACGCGTCGCATGTAGGCCGCAAAGGACGGATGCGGTACAATCTGAGGATTGCGTTCTTGCCAAAGCATCCAGTCAAACCAGCTGGTTCCGTGGGTCTCGCCGGTAATCTTTTCCAACGTGGCCGCGATATTATCTGCACGCCTGTTCGAAAACCGTTGTGACAGGATTAACCCGGCAGCCATGTCTGGGTTGCCGCGCTGCGCAATTTGGCTAAGCCCACTGAGATGTTCTGACGTGGTTCCGAATAACTGTGCCTCAAGCGCTTCGTCCATGCTGGCGTCTTGCGCCTGCAATGGGCCGGACAAAGTTGTGCTGGCAAGGGCAAGGCCTGCAAATCGGCGACGCGTAACGTGCATTGGCAATTTCTCCTATTGATACCGCATAGTTGGACTTGGCGCGGATCACTTGCACCCAACATTGTCGTGAAAATACGAAATATCTTTAGGTAAAGAACAGCGTAGCCATCAGAGGTAAAGTTTGCCGAGCCAAACTTTAGGCCAGGGTTTGAAAAAAGACGAGCGCGTGCAACGCGTACATCACACGAACAGTCCGACCGTGCGATCAGCTATGTTATTGAAAGGCGCGGTTTGCAAAATGCTGGCCCCTCGCCAATCAACAGGTCTAACGCACCATACCCACGATTTCGTAAGTTTTGGCCAAAATGGGCGCGGTAATCGCACGCGCATGTTCCGCACCGCGTGCAAGAATACGGTCGATTTCCGATGTATCGGCCAATAGGCGTGTCATCTCAGATGAAATCGGCGCAAGTTTTGCGACAGCCAAATCCGTCAACATGGGTTTGAATGCTCCGAACTGCTTACCGCCAACCTCTGCCAGTGTTTGTTCAACGGTTTGGTCGCTGAGTGCGGCATAGATCGCGACAAGATTGCGCGCCTCTGGACGCCCTTCTAAACCAGCCTCTTCCGAGGGCAAAGGATCAGGGTCGGTTTTGGCTTTCTTTAATTTCTTGGAAATTGTGTCCGCGTCATCCATCATATTGATGCGCGACAAATCGGATGGGTCCGACTTGGACATCTTTTTTGATCCATCCCGCAGTGACATCACACGTGCAGCAGGGCCGCCGATGACGGGTTCGATCACCGGAAAGAAATCTTGGTCATAATCGTGGTTGAACTTGATCGCGATGTCGCGTGTCAATTCCAGATGCTGCTTTTGATCCTCACCAACTGGGACATGGGTTGCATGGTAAATCAAAATATCGGCCGCCATGAGTGCCGGGTATGCAAACAAACCCAATGACGCGGCTTCGGCATTTTTACCTACCTTGTCTTTCCACTGGGTCATGCGACCCATCCAGCCCATACGGGCGACACAATTGAAAATCCAAGCCAATTGCGCGTGTTCCGGGACATGGCTTTGCGCAATTAGGATGGATTTTTCCGGGTCAATCCCGCTTGCGATATAAGCCGCCGCCAGTTCACGGGTGTTGCGTGTCAGATCTTGGGGCGTTTGCGGAACCGTGATCGCGTGCAAGTCGACGATGCAATAAACGGTTTCGAACGCCCCTTCATCCTGCATGGCAACAAAGCGTTGCATCGCGCCGAGGTAATTGCCCAGCGTCAAACCACCTGAGGGCTGGATTCCGGAGAAAACGCGGGGTGTAAAAGTCGAATCTGACATCTGGAACCTCTGGGCAAATCTTAGAGGGTGAAGTACCACGTGGACCAAGCGCGTCAAGGAGGCCTCATGCATAGCGAACCGTCACCGGTAAACCCGTTGCCTCCTGTTGTGTTGGCATTGTTTTTCGCAATCGCTGGTGTCGAAGTTCTATTCGCCGTGGGCGAAGCAGGATTTGCGGGTGGGCCAGAGGCCATTGGGTGGCGATTGAACGCCATCCGCGACTATGGGTTTTCAGGGCCGGTGTTTGATTGGATGATCGAGCAAGGCCGTTGGCCCCTTGAACATGTGATGCGGTTTGTAACTTATCCCTTTGTCCATGGCGGCATCACGGCGACTGTGTTTTCTGGTGTGATGCTGTTGGCCATGGGCAAGCTGGTGGGTGAGGTCATGGGGCAATTTGCGGTTTTGGCTTTGTTTTTTGGCAGCGCTGTTCTGGGTGCGTTTGTCTTTGGATTGCTGACATCCGAAGCGTGGTTGATCGGCGCCTTTCCAGGCGTTTACGGCTTGATCGGCGGATATACATTTCTGATGTGGCTTAAACTTGGTGCGGCGGGTGCGTCGCAATCGGGCGCGTTTTCATTGATAGTTATGTTGATGGGCATTCAGTTGTTCTTTTCCATCTTCTTTGGAACAGGACCGGATTGGATCGCGGATTTGGCCGGCTTTGCCGCCGGGTTTGGCCTGTCCACGGTTGTCATCCCCGGCGGATTTGCACGTCTGGTGAACCGATTTCGGCAACGGTAAGGGCAGATCGTTGAAGGCAGATGTTACCACGCGATGTCGGTGCCCGAATAATCCAAAAAGCGCCCCGTATCGGTGGGGCCCAATTTTTCCAAGACACTGATTATGTTTTGGGCCGCCTCGTCTGGCGTCACGGTAGGATGGCGCCCCACGTATTTTTCGGTGAACCGTGTGGCAACGGTGCCGGGATGCAAGGCGACAACGGCGGTCTGTTTGTGAGAACGACATAATTCAATAGCAGAGGTGCGGACAATCTGGTTTAGCGCGGCTTTGGCTGCGCGATAACTTATCCACCCACCCAAACGATTGTCCTCGATTGAACCGACACGCGCAGATAAAACCGCACAAACCGACGGACGATCGTGCGCAAGCAATTTGTGAGCATGGGACAGAACCAATGCGGGCCCAATTGCATTGAGTGCAAATTGATTCGTCATCGCGTCTGCACTGAGCGACTTAATGGATTTTTCCGGTGTCGCGCCGTTTATTTCAAGGGCTCCCGTTGCGATTATCACCCTATCGAATGAACCCAACCCGTCCAAAGATTGCGCAACGCTGTCTTGGTTTGTGATATCTAAGCCGTCGTCGCGGCGCGACAATGTGCGAACAGTATCGCCTTTATCACGATAAGATCGTGCCAATGCCGAGCCGATGCCCCCAGAAGCGCCAATTATCAATACATCTGCCATTCTACGCCAATTAACTCTTTGTGCATGGGTATCAAGCTTTCGTACAAATGCTCAACACGGCGGAATTGCACCAAAGGGTGGTTGACGCTCGCTCTGCTGTAACACTTCTTGGAATACGGAATTGGGTGATGGACTATCAATATCAAACGCTAGGGCCGGAACACGCCAAACGGTGGCACAACATGCGTTTGGACGGTGCGCGACAATTTCCGTTGGGGTTTCTGGTGACGCAGGACGAAGTGGCGAGCGTCACGCTGGAAACAACCAAAAAGATCTTAAGCAATGGCACAGTGCGAGCAGTCTTTGATGGGAGCGATTTGGTCGGTTTTTGTGGGTTTCGTCCCCAGACTTTGGCACGGATCAAACATCGCGCGGAAATTGGGCCGTTCTTTGTTGATCCTGATTACCAAGGCAAAGGAGCCGCTGGTTTCTTAATGGATCATGTCATTGCAGAGGCGCGGGATCTTGGGTTGCTGCAGCTCGAGCTTTTTGTGGATACTGAAAACGGGCGGGCGATCACCTTTTACGAACGCCAAAGGCTCCAGCGGTGCGGTGTCCATCCAGGTGACGTTTTAATGGACGGAGAATTGCGGGATTCGTTTTTGTACTGCATGCGGTTGTGACGACACGCAGTATGATTGCTGAAATTCCTTACTTCCCATTTAGAAACTTCGCGGTATAACGGGGCCATGATGCACGCAGGACATATCCCTTTTTCACGCGCTTTGCGCGGTGCCTTGCGTGGCCTTCTGCTCCTATTTCGCCTCTGAGCGTGCCATGTGGCGCGTCCGCTCAGAGGTAGCCAAACGCGTCAAGAGGCCTAGGACAGACAAAAGAGATTCAATATGACCCAAGACAAAAACCGCGTGTTGATTTTTGACACGACCCTCCGCGATGGTGAGCAAAGCCCCGGAGCAACCATGACCCACGCCGAAAAGCTCGAAATTGCCGGGCTGTTGGATGAAATGGGTGTCGACATCATTGAAGCGGGTTTTCCGATTGCCTCTGAGGGCGATTTCAATGCAGTCAGCGAAATTGCGAAACAGTCCGAAAATTCTGTGATCTGCGGATTGGCGCGCGCGCAAACCGGCGACATTGATCGGTGCTGGGAAGCGGTGAAGCACGCTAAACAACCCCGCATACACACCTTTATCGGCACGTCCCCATTGCACAGAGCGATTCCAGATCTCAGCATGGATGAAATGGCGCTGCGTATCGAAGAAACGGTCACCCATGCACGCAATCTATGTGACAATGTTCAATGGTCGCCAATGGATGCGACGCGGACGGAATTTGACTATCTGTGCCGTGTGATCGAAATCGCGATCAAATCAGGTGCGACGACGATCAATATTCCTGACACTGTTGGGTATACTGCACCGCGCGAAAGCGCCGAATTGATCGAACGCCTGATCAAAATCGTGCCAGGGGCAGAAGACGTCGTGTTCGCCACGCATTGCCATAACGATCTGGGTATGGCGACGGCGAACAGTCTGGCTGCTGTGGAAGCGGGCGCACGCCAGATCGAATGTACGATCAACGGGCTGGGCGAACGGGCCGGAAACACCGCGTTGGAAGAAGTCGTTATGGCGATGAAAGTGCGCCATGACATCATGCCTTTCAACACAGGTATCGACAGCACAAAGATCATGAATATCTCGCGTCGGGTGGCGTCGGTATCTGGGTTTGCTGTGCAGTTTAACAAGGCAATCGTCGGCAAGAACGCGTTTGCGCATGAAAGCGGCATCCATCAGGACGGGATGCTGAAGAACGCGGAAACATTTGAGATCATGCGGCCCGAGGATGTCGGTCTGTCCGAAACGTCGCTGGTTCTTGGCAAACATTCAGGCCGGGCCGCGTTGCGCGATCGATTGAGTTCGCTGGGGATCGAAGTTGGGGACAATCAACTCAAGGATGTCTTTGTCCGGTTCAAAGAGCTGGCGGATCGTAAGAAAGAAGTCTTTGACGATGATCTGATTGCTTTGATGCGCACACAATCTGACCCGGAAACGGAACGGTTGAAGATTATGAAGCTCGCCGTGCGATGTGGCACCGAAGGGCCGCAGGTCGCCGATCTGGTCATGGAAATCGACGGAAACAGCGAACAGACCACGCAAATGGGGGACGGTCCTGTGGACGCGACGTTCAATGCAGTGAAAGCGCTGTTCCCGCATGATGCGCGCTTGCAGCTGTATCAAGTGCACGCCGTCACTGAAGGTACGGATGCGCAGGCAACGGTGAGTGTGCGTATGGAAGAAGACGGGCGGATTGTGACAGGCCAGTCAGCAGATACTGATACGGTTGTAGCATCGGCCAAGGCCTATGTCGGAGCCCTGAACCGCCTTTTGGTGCGCCGCGAAAAAGGTGGCTCAGACAAGGCTGAAATTAGCTACAAAGACGTAAACTGATTGCTGTCAGGTTTCTTAGGAATGTTGGAAAGGCGGTCGCATGGCCGCCTTTTTCTTTGTCAGCGTTTCGCGGGGGGTGGCCCAAGTGATGCTCGCAGTTTTATCTCTGTTTGCAGACTTTCAGACTGACCCGCGCTTTCTTTTTCCACCATCGCCACAACTTCACAGGCCGCTTTGCGACCCATTTCTCTGTGGGGAACGTGCACCGTTGTCAGTGCAGGTGTTACAATTCGGGCAAGCTCAATATCATCAAATCCGGTGATCGAAACATCCTGAGGCACACGCAAACCCATATCAATCGCTTGACGAAGAGCTCCAACGGCCAAGACGTCGTTGCCGCACAGAACGACACTGGGCTTTGATGCGCTGGACATCAGTTTTTTGAAAGCTTCGGCGCCGTTTTCAATCTCGTAGGGTGTTTCGATGATGCTCAATGCACCAACGTCAAACCCGCGCGCAGTCAATGCGTCTGTGAGGCCAGCAAAACGTTGTTGGGCGCGGTCATTGCCCTGTCTGATCCCCGAAATCATCGCAATGCGTTCATGTCCAAGGGCGATGACTTTGTCGGCCAATGCTCGCATGGCGTCACGATTGCTGAACCCAATGGATGGAAGCAGCGCGTCACTTTGATACGACCAAGCCACCAGTGCTGGCACTTTTTGGCGATCAAGATATTCGTAAATTTCGGGGTCGCGATCATGGCCGATCAACAACAATCCGTCGGCACCTCGGGCGACAAGCGTGCGGATTTGTTCCTTTTCGACCTCGGGTTTATAGGCGGAGCTGGACACCAATAACGTATACCCGCGGGCGTGCAATTCTTCTTGAAAAGCCTGCAAGCCGCGCGCAAAAATCGCGTTTTCCATGGTCGGGATGATCGCACCGATGGTGAATGTCCGTTTGGCCGCCATGACTCTGGCTGCAAAGTTCGGCGTGTAGCCAAGCGTGTCGACCGCAATCATCACGCGCTTGCGGGTGGCCTCTACCACTCTGTCAGGTGTGTTCAAACACCGCGATACCGTTGCCGTGGATACACCCGCCTTCTTGGCGACATCGTCCAAGGTTGGTGCGGCGGAAGTATTTGGCATTCGTGATCTCTCTATTTGGATTTACCAATCTAATATCACACCAAATGTGATTATGCACCCGGTCAATGTAAGGGCTTGCATTTAATATGTAAGCGCTTACACTCAGCGATGAGCCGATTCATCAGGGAGGCCCGAAATATGTTTCTTGCCGCATCAATCGCCGTGTTTGCCATCTATTTTGCGAACGTAGCCTTGGGTGCTTTTGCGAGCAGCGCGTTTTTGGGAGATGTGGGTGAAATGCTGGTTCTGTTCGTCGCGTCGATATTGTTTGTCGTGGCAATTCTGAAAAAAGAGGCTGATCGTAAAAGCAAAAACGACGGCTGAACGGGTCCGACGGGAGGACACTAAATGGACAACGAAACAAAAGAGCTTGCATCAGCAGAGCGCCGGAATTTTCTAAAGCTTAGCGCAACTGGTGCGTTTACGGCCGCAATGGTCGCTGGCGCAGGTGGTATGCTGTGGTCGTCGGAAGCTGTTGCGCAAACGGCCAATGAAGAGCGCGAGCGCGAAAATGCGGCTGATCATGTCATGACTGTTGCGACGGCGTATGTCTTGGGCGCGTCGCGCAGCTATCCAATCATGCAGTTGGACCTGAAAGAAAACATCCAGAACGCAACAAATGGCAAAGTATACGTCAAGCTTGCTCCGGGTGGCCAGCTGGGTGCTGGTGGTGCTTTGGTGCAAAAAGTACAAGGCGGTACAATTCAAGTTGCGCAGCATTCGCTGTCAAACTTTGCGCCGTTTGCCTCCACAGTTGACCTGATCAACATGCCGTATCTGTGCGGGTCCAATCAACGTTTCACCAACTTGGTGAATTCAGATTTCTGGAACGCAGAAGTGCATCCCAAAGTCGAAGCCAACGGGTTCAAGGCGTTGTTCTATGTCAACATTGACCCACGTGTTGTTGCGGTGCGTAAAGGCGGCGCAGGTGCCGTTCTAAGCCCGGGCGATCTGTCTGGCGTAAAGTTCCGCGTGCCTGGTTCCAAAATGCTCCAGCAATATTACCGCATGGTCGGCGCGAACCCGACACCGGTGGCATGGGGCGAAACACCTTCAGCTATCAAACAGGGGGTCGCTGACGCGCTTGATCCTTCGGTCGGTGCATTGTTTGTCTTTGGCTTCAAAGACATTCTAAGCCATGTGACATTCACTCAGGCGGTGCCAGACAGCCAAGTGTATTCGTGTAACCTTGAGTGGTTCAATTCCATGCCGGCGGATGTACAAGAAGGCATCATGTGGGGTTCGGAAATGACGGCGCATCAGAACTTGTCCAAGGTGCCATCCGCGCGGTCTTATGCAATGTCTGAATTGGCCAAGGCTGGCGTTGAATTCCATTCTCTTAGCGACGATCAGTTGGGCGAATGGAAAGAAGCCGGTGGGTTCCAGCGTCCTGAATGGGACTCGTTCAAGACCGAGCTTGCCGGATCACTGGACGCCTTCAGCAAGATGGAAGAAGCGGCTGGCACGCAGGGCAAATATTACGTCCACGACGCTTAACTGACCAAAAGCGGGCGCGGATGAACGCGCCTGCCTCTCTTACAACAACGGACATGCGACCAGCCCAAAGGGCTGCGCCTAAAGTTGTACTCAGGAGTCGAGGCGAGACATGGACCTTTTGCGCAAAATAGACCGCAATGCGGAACGTTGGTTGCTTTTGGTGTTCTACGTGATGTTGGTCATCACCATGGCAATCGAAGTGTTGCGGCGCGAAGTGTTCGCTTATTCGTCCATCTGGGGCGAAGAAATCGTACGGTATTCATTCATCTATCTTGCGTGGATCGGCGCGGCGGCAGCGGCAAAGGAACGCGCGCATATTCGCATTGACGTTCTGATGCACTACCTCGGGCCACGCGCCAAAGCCCTGTTATACATTTTTGGTGATTTGGTCATGTTCGTGGTGGCGATCATTGCACTGTATTGGTCCCTGGAAACGGTGTATGTGTCGGCTAAATTCGGGTCGGTCACGGATGGTCTTAGGATTTCCAAAGTGTGGTTCCTTTTGGCGGTTCCTGTAGGATTTGCCTTAATGATCTGGCGGTTGATCCAATCCTTCATGCGTGACTTTAAAGCCTTACGAGACGGGACACCCGTTTTCGAAGGCGACAAATTGTTTGATTGAGAGGATCCAAGATGCTTTGGAACACCCTTAATCAAACCGTCGAACTGGGCTGGGACTTCTATCTGCCCGTTATCATGTTTGTGGTTCTTATTGCGCTGGCCGTTCCCGTTTGGGCGGCGATTGGCGCAGCGGCGATCACGATGTTGGTCATGTCTGGTGACCTTCCACTGAGCCTTGTTGGCGAAAGCCTATTTGCAGGTATCGACGCCTTTGCCCTGACAGCTGTGCCACTGTTCATCTTGACGGGTGATGTTCTGGTTCGAACGGGCTTGTCGCGAAAATTTCTGGACGTCGCCGAAGCGTTGACTTGTTTTGCCAAAGGCGGCTTTGGGTCGGCGACCGTTCTGGTGTGCGGTATGTTCGCCGCCATTTCCGGTTCGGACGCTGCGGGCGCCGCAGCCGTTGGTCGCATGACCATCGATCGTTTGGTCGAAAGCGGTTACCCGCGCCCCTATGCCTGTGCCTTGGTCGCTGCTGGGGCGTGTACCGGCATTCTGATCCCGCCTTCGATTGCTTACATCATCATCGGACTTGTGCTGGGTATATCTGCATCCACACTGTTTCTTGCCGCTTTGATCCCGGGTCTTGCGATCCTGATTTCGATCTTGGTGACAAACATCATCATGAACCGCCTTTACGGTTACGAAGGCGGCGGCATGATGACCATGGGCGAATGGCTTGCCAACCTCGGCAAGTCGCTGAAATCAGGTTGGTACGCCTTTATTGTGCCGGGCATCATCTTTTACGGCATTTTCTCGGGACGCCTGACACCGACAGAAGCTGGCGCAACCGCAGTTGTGGTCACAATCGCAATGGGCTTCATCATGCGCACGCTCACGCTGGCTGACTTTCCGGCGATGCTGGTCAGTTCTGCCAAGGTCAACGGTGTCATACTTCCGATCATCGCCTTTTCGGCTCCGCTTGCCGAAGCGTTGGCAATCATGGGGGTTCCGCAAGGGTTTGTGACGTCTGTCACGTCGCTGACGAATGAGCCTTGGCTGCTGATCTTGCTGATGATTGGCATTCTGATTGCGGCAGGCTGCGTGATGGAAACAACGCCAAATATCGTGATCCTCGCGCCAATTCTCAAGCCGCTCGCTGACAATATCGGAATGAATGAAATTCAGTTTTGCATCATGATGATCACGGCATTAGGGGTCGGCTTCATCACTCCGCCTCTTGGGCTCAACTTGTTTGTTGTGTCGGGGATAACGGGCGAATCAATTCTAAAGATCGCGGCGCGCGCAGTGCCCTTCGTTCTGACGATGTTAATGGTGGTCCTGCTGATCGCCTACATCCCTGCAATTTCTACAACTCTTCTTCCCGAAATTTACAAATAGGACCAACTGCCAATGCCGCGCGAATACTTGAAAAAGGCAACCCATACGGCCAAGTCAGATGCCTCTGAAGTGCACGAGACGGTGAAAACTATCCTTGCAGATATAGAGGCCGGTGGCGACGCGAAGGCGATGGAATACGCCGCCAAATTTGACAAATACGAAGGCAATGTTCTGTTGACGGCAGAGGAAATCGAAGCCGCCTGTGCCTTGGTTTCAGTCAAGCTGAAACAAGACATTCGGTTTGCGCATGACAATGTCCGCCGATTTGCGCAGGCGCAAAAGGCAACTGTGTCCGATGTCGAGGTTGAAATCGTTCCGGGCGTGTTGGCAGGACAAAAGGCGATCCCCGTTGATGCGGCCGGATGCTATGTGCCCGGTGGACGGTACAGCCATATCGCCAGCGCAATCATGACTGTGACCACGGCCAAAGTGGCGGGATGCGGTCACATCACCGCGTGTTCACCACCGCGCCCAGGGATCGGGATCGCCCCAGCCATTGTTTATGCGGCACATATCTGTGGCGCTGATAAGATTTTGGCCATGGGTGGCGTTCAGGGCGTGGCTGGCATGACCTATGGTCTGTTTGGATTGCCCAAAGCCAATATTCTTGTTGGGCCGGGCAATCAATTCGTGGCCGAAGCAAAACGCATTTTGTTTGGACGCGTTGGCATCGATATGATCGCAGGTCCAACCGATAGCCTGATCCTTGCAGATGCAAGTGCGGATGCTTTGGTTGTCGCCACCGATTTGGTCAGCCAAGCCGAGCATGGGTACAACTCGCCCGTTTGGCTTGTGACCGATGACCGCGCTCTGGCTGAAAAGGTCATGGAATTGGTGCCCGACTTGATTGACGATCTGCCAGACTTGAATCGGGAAAATGCCTTTGCCGCATGGCGCGATTATGCCGAGGTCATCCTGTGCGATGACCGCGAAGAAATGGCGAAATGTTCGGATGATTATGCACCAGAACACCTGACGGTTCAGGCCGAAGATCTGGATTGGTGGCTGTCGCGTTTGACCTGCTACGGGTCATTGTTCTTGGGTGAAGAAACCACCGTGTCCTATGGCGACAAGGCGACGGGCACAAACCACGTTCTGCCGACCTCTGGTGCGGCTAGCTATACGGGCGGCTTGAGTGTGCATAAGTACATGAAAATCGTCACATGGCAGCGCGCGACTCGTGCCGGGTCAAAACCCATTGCCGAGGCCACGGCTCGGATTTCGCGACTGGAAGGAATGGAAGGTCACGCGCGTGCTGCGGATGTGCGACTGGCCAAGTATTTCCCCGACGAAGAATTTGACTTGACTGCCGATGGTTAAGAACGCTCCAAATCCGGCGGCATTGTTTAGCTTGGAAGGTCACGTCGCATGCATCACCGGTGCAAGCTCGGGCTTGGGCCGGCGGGCCGCTGTGGCTTTGGCGTCTGCAGGGGCCAAGGTGGTGGGTGTTGCCCGTCGGCCTAAGGCGCTTGACGACCTAAAAGCTGAAATAGGTGAAAATGCCGATGCTGTGGTTGCGGATGTGGCTGATAGGGATGGGTTGGATCGTCTGACATCGGCTGTGTCTGCCCCATTTGGCCCCCCGGATATCTTGATCCACGCGGCCGGTATCAACACACGCGAAACGGCAGATGACGTGACGCAGCAGGGGTGGGATCAAACGATGGCGCTGAACCTGACGGCACCGTTCTTTTTGAGTCAGGCCTTTGTTCCCGCGATGAAAGACAAAGGGTGGGGGCGGATTGTGAATTTTGCGTCCTTGCAAACCACGCGCGCTTTTCCGGGGGGAATTGCGTATGGGGCCACCAAAGCAGGTATTGGCCAATTGACCCGTGCCATGGCTGAAGCATGGTCAGCTTATGGCATTACGGCCAATGCGATTGGTCCTGGGTTTTTCCCAACCGAACTGACGCAAGCCGTGTTTGATGATCCCGACCGCGCCGCGCGTAATGCCGCGCAAACCTGTGTGCAGCGGAATGGTCGGATGGACGATATCGATGGCCCAGTTTTGTTCTTGTGTTCTGACGCCTCTAATTTCGTAACGGGGCAGGTATTGATGGTGGACGGCGGGTTCACAGCCAAATGAGGACAGGCGCGTTTTATGGACTGAAAGCGTGGGGCTCGCAGGAGCTGCGTTGTTCACCCCAGCTTTTGTACCGTACATGTGTCGCACCGCGCCTGATTAAAATTTCGCGCATCTAAGCGCACCAACTGAAAGGCAATCCTAAGGATGAATTTAGATAAGAAGATAGCGGATGATTTTGTTGCAAACGGGGTGTCGTTTGTAACGACGGTGCCGTGCAAGCAGCTTGCGGGCGTGATTGCCGAGATTGACGAACGCGATGACATCTTTCACATCCCGTCCAACAAAGAAGACGAGGGCATGGGCCTGTGCGCGGGTGCATTCATGGGGGGCAAGCGTCCCGCGATTATCATGCAGAACACAGCGATTGGTGTGACGATCAACACGCTTGCGACGTTGACGCAATTTTACCGCATGCCGTTGCCGATGTTGATTTCCTATCGCGGAGAACTGCGCGAGCCTGTGGCCTGTCAGGTGGAAATGGCTGTGCACACCAAAGCGTTGCTGGCCCAGTTGAACATCCCGACCTATCATTTTCACTGGCAAAAGGATGTGGAAGAATTCGACAACATCCTGAAATACACCTTCATGTGCAATAAACCTGTGGCGATCCTAACGGATGCCAATTTCTGGGGAGGCTATGGCGACCAATGATCCGTTCTGAGATTCTGAAAGAGATTGCTCCGATTTTGCGCGACCAACTGGTTGTCTGTAACATCGGAATTCCGTCCCAAGAGCTGCACTCGATTGATGACCAACCGTCGAATTTTTACATGCTGGGCACGATGGGCTTGGCCTCAAGCATTGGGCTTGGGTTGGCATTGGCACAGCCCAAACCGGTGATCGTTATTGATGGGGATGGGTCAATTCTGACCAATATGGGCACGCTACCGACCATCGCGAACAACGTGGCGGATAATTACATCCTGATGATCATCGACAACGGATCCTATGGATCGACGGGGGATCAACCGACCTATACCGGGAAAAAGACCTCGCTTGCCAAAGTGGCAGAGGCCTGTGGCTGCGAGAACGTCATTGAATGTCAGGATGTGGACACCGGCCCGGTGCTGCAAAAAGCATTGGACAGCGGAAAAATGCACGTGATTGTCGTGAAATGTGACAGCGGAAATGCAAAAATGCCCGTGATCACAATGGACCCTGTGATTATCAAAGACAGGTTCATGAAATACGTCCAAGCTTGATGTTTGCAGATGCCATTCACAGCGCAGAAGATGCCCGCCGTTTGGCGCGGCGTCGGCTGCCGTGGATGGTGTTTGATTACATTGATGGCGCTGCAGGAAATGAAACGGGTGCTGCCCGAAATAGGGCGGCGCTTGACGCCATGACATTGCGCCCGCGTGTGCTGCGGGATGTCAGCGATCGAAATCTATCGACCCAATTGTTCGGGCAAACGGCGAAACGCCCCTTTGGGATTGCGCCGATGGGTATGTGCAATTTGTCGACCCCCGGCGCAGATCTGATGTTGGCGCGATTGGCCGCAAAATACGCAATCCCTCATGGGGTTTCCACCGTGGCTTCGACGGCGATGGAAGAGATCATCGAAACGGCCGAAGGCCATGCGTGGTTTCAGTTGTATTTCAGCGGGGAGGGGACCGGATCGTTCAAGCTGGTCGAACGCGCCAAAGCGGCAGGGTATGAAACTTTGGTTTTGACTGTCGATGTGCCCGAAGTCGGCAGACGTCCGCGCGAATTGCGTCACGGTTTCAAAATGCCGTTCAAGCTGGGGCCAAAGCAGTTTGTTGATTTTGCCCTGCATCCTCATTGGTCATTGTCCACGCTGATACATGGCAAGCCAGAGATGGCCAATTTTCAGATGGATGGGTTTGACTTTGACCGCACCGAAAGTCGCGCCAAAGCGGATTGGGACACGCTTTCGCGGCTGCGGGATGCATGGCCGGGCAATTTGGTGGTCAAAGGTGTGCTTGATCCAGAAGACGCTGTGCAACTAAAAACCAGCGGGGTCGACGCCATACAAGTGTCCAGCCACGGCGCCCGTCAGTTAGAAAGCGCTCCGTCTGCTTTTGCCGTTCTCCCTGCCATCCGAGAGGCCGTTGGACCAGATTTCCCGCTGTTTTTTGACAGTGGGCTGAGGTCCGGGGAAGACGCGTTGAAGGCGTTGAAATCGGGGGCGAACTTTGTCTTTTTTGGACGCGTTCTTCAATTCGCGATGGCTGCAGCGGGTGAGGCTGGTTTGAACAAGCTTTGGGATGTGTTGAGCGATGAAATGAGCATTGCGATGGCCCAAACCGGGATGCGTGATCTGGCCTTTGAAGAAGGCTAGAGCTTGGCCCGCTTATGTGTCGCGGACCTTATGTCGCAAAGTTTCAGGTCCTCACATGCCGACACTTGTGCATTTGGACTGAGCTGATTTTGCATGGCTTAGGGATTGGTCAAATAGGTGATCAAATTTTCGATGTCTTCGTCTTTCTTCAATCCCGGAAAGGCCATTTTTGTTCCCGGAACAAATTTCTTGGGACCGGCCAGAAACGCGGTCAATGTTTCGACATCCCAAACCAGGTCTGAATCGCTTAGAGCTTTGGAGTATTTAAACCCTTCGACTTGCCCTGCTGGTGCTCCGACAATTTGATACAGGCTGGGGCCTGCGCCGTTTCTACCTTCTTTTATTTGGTGGCAAGCTTTGCATTTTCGAAAGACTTTCTTACCAGCCCCCGGATCACCACTGACGGCGGCCAATGTGGCGGGGGCTGCTGGTGCAGCCTCCGCTTTTTGTTCATCGAGATTAAAGATCAGACGCATCGTCACAGGAGCTGCGCGTGTGATGCTAGGAAGTTCTGCCAGTTCCATAAGTTTGTCGATACCTGCAGTGATGCCTGCATCTTCTGTTGCCAACCAGATAAGATCATTTGTTGTGACCATGACCTGAGTGTCCGACAGGCGGGCCACGAACATTTCAGCTTCGATATCGATATTTGCGCCTAGAAAGCTCAGAACACCTTCGACATCGATAAGTGTCGTGGCGCCAACAGGCAGGGCTTTCAATTCGTTCATGTCAATCGACGCGTTCAGATTGGCAGATTTGGCATTCTTGAACACATGTTCGATGATCCGTTCGTTGCGAATGTCGATGTTGGTTTGAACAGAACTCAGATCGATTTCCACGGCGACACTGCCATCTGAGGCAACGGAACCTGTCATCGCCTCAAAACTATGCACTTCGCCGATATTATCTTTCTTTACTGACCCAAACGCGACTTTTGACGTGCTTGCATCCAGAGTCCAACTGTCTGCGGCGACGCTGGTCCCCATGGCCAGAAAGACAGCAGCGGCGAATTTCATGAGTGATGTTATCATCAAAAACCTCCCAATTTTGGCCACCCACGTGTTGCGGGTGGTTTCGAAAGTTTAACACCGTTGATTTATGTTTTATTCACGCACAGCGAAAATTATTTTGTTATTGAATTGCCAATATACTCGGAGCAAGGACTTGCTTTGCGCAGGGGCGTGGGCAAGTTCGCGCTGATTTAACCCACAATCGACCTTTTACCTATGGCCACCTGCGCCTATAAGGACCACCGGTCCGCGCCTTTTGGGAATCGTTGGGCCAATTGCGAATATTTGACAACGGGGCAAGCGGTTTAATGGCATTTTTCGACGGATTGGGCGGTCTGTTTTCTTCAGACATGGCAATCGATCTGGGCACTGCGAACACGCTTGTCTATGTCAAAGGGCGTGGCGTGATCCTAAGCGAACCATCTGTTGTGGCATATCACGTCAAAGACGGAATCAAAAAAGTTCTGGCTGTTGGTGAAGACGCCAAATTGATGCTTGGACGAACGCCGGGTTCAATTGAGGCGATACGTCCGATGCGCGAAGGTGTGATTGCTGATTTTGATGTGGCCGAAGAAATGATCAAACATTTCATTCGAAAAGTGCACAAACGGTCGACATTTTCCAAACCTAAGATCATTGTCTGCGTTCCTCACGGGGCCACGCCGGTCGAGAAACGCGCGATCCGCCAATCTGTTTTGTCGGCGGGTGCGCGGCGTGCTGGATTGATTGCCGAACCTATCGCGGCCGCCATTGGGGCGGGGATGCCGATCACTGATCCAACCGGGAACATGGTTGTGGATATCGGTGGTGGAACCACCGAAGTTGCCGTTTTGTCTTTGGGTGACATTGTTTATGCCCGTTCGGTTCGAATTGGTGGCGACAGAATGGACGAAGCCGTCATCAGTTATTTGCGACGCCAACAAAACTTGCTGGTCGGTGAAACGACAGCAGAGCGGATCAAAACGTCGATTGGTACGGCGCGGATGCCGGATGACGGACGTGGAACGTCGATGCAAATTCGGGGGCGCGATTTGTTGAATGGCGTGCCCAAAGAAATCGAAGTGACACAGGCGCAAATTGCCGAGGCCTTGGCAGAACCGGTGCAACAGATTTGCGAAGCTGTGATGACCGCCTTGGAAACGACGCCGCCTGATCTGGCTGCGGATATCGTGGACCGTGGCGTTATGCTGACGGGCGGCGGCGCCTTGTTGGGTGATTTGGATCTTGCCTTGCGTGAGCAAACAGGTTTGGCCGTTTCGATAGCTGACGAAAGCTTGAATTGTGTTGCTCTGGGAACGGGCAAAGCGCTGGAATATGAAAAACAATTGCGCCACGCGATCGATTACGACAGTTGACCGCGCGCTCTTTCAGCGCACAATGACAGGCACCAATTTGCGAAACGCGCTCTGAGTCTGGATAATGGCAAAGAGCGTCTGCCCTGAATGGTCTGGGCAAAATCGGGATGCGGAGTGATAGGTGGCAAGAGATCGGTCTCAGTCAGTAGACTATGCTGGCCCGCTGAAGCGGTTGATGCTGGCCGTTCTTGTTGTTGTTCTGGCTGCAATTTTCTTGGTTTGGCGGATCGACAGCCCACGCGTTGAACAGTTTCGGGCACAGGTTACGGATCGCGTTGTTCCGAATATGGACTGGGCCATGGCGCCAGTCACAGGAACCGTAAAGCTGTTTCGGAATTACCAAAGCTATCAGCGGTTGGCAGAGCAAAATCAGGAATTGCGGCGGGAATTGCGCCAAATGCAAGCTTGGAAAGAAGCCGCGTTGCAGTTGGAGCAAGAAAACGCGCGATTGCTGGATCTGAACAACGTCCGCCTTGATCCTCGTCTGACCTATATAACTGGGGTGGTATTGGCGGACAGTGGATCGCCATTCCGCCAATCGGTTCTTTTGAATGTCGGTGGTCGGGATGGGATCGTCGAAGGTTGGGCGACGATGGACGGGATTGGGCTTGTCGGCAGAGTCTCAGGAGTAGCGGCAAATACAGCCCGCGTGTTGCTGGTGACTGACGCGTCAAGCCGTGTGCCCGCAACGGTGCAACCTTCTGGGCAACGTATCATCATCGCAGGGGACAATTCCGCAGCTCCGCCTATCGATTTCCTAGAGAACCCGGATCTTGTGCGTCCTGGTGATCGTGTGGTGACCAGCGGCGATGGCGGCGTATTCCCTGCGGGTCTTTTGGTGGGACAAGTGGCCGCCGATCCGGGGGGGCGGCTGCGTGTACGTCTTGCTGCAGATTACGAACGGCTCGAATTTTTACGGGTACTGCGCCATTATGGGACGCAACAGGTGACGGATACTTCGGGGGTTGTAAGCCCTGATACTTTGGTTCCGGAGGTCGAGCCAGAGCAATGAGCGAGTTGGGAACATCACAACGAATTTGGTTAATGCGGGCTGGGTTCGTGTTGCTGGCCTTATTCATCCTGTTTGTGCATCTGCTGCCTTTGCAAACCAAACCGCCTGTACATTTTGCGCCACCAGACATGCTGATGCTATTCGCATTTGCCTGGGCTGTTCGACGCCCTGAATTGGTGCCTTCGCTGCTGTTGGCGCTTATCTTCTTATTGGCCGACCTTCTCTTGCAGAGACCGCCGGGTCTTTGGGCATTGTTGCTGTTGTTGGCAACCGAACGGCTTAAGGCGCAATCGCTGCCGCTGCGGGATGCGGGGTTCTTCACAGAGTGTTTAAGCGTTGCCGCCTTGATCGTGGTCGTTTTTGTGGGATACCGCGTTATTCTTGGCGTATTGATCGTGGACCTGCCGCCGCTTGGCATTTGGATTGTGCATATGCTCATGACTTTGATCTGTTATCCAATCGCCGTCTTTATCACCCACTGGGTGATGAGAATTCGCAAATACGCGCCGGGTGATCTTGGACCGGGAGGATTAAGCGCATGAGACGACCACGCGCCGATACCGAAGCCAATCACAAGCTGATCTCGCGACGTGGCCTAATATTAGGTGGAGCGCAATTGGCGTTTGTTGCCGGTCTGGGCGCGCGAATGCGGTATCTGCAGATCGAACAAGCAGATGAATTTCGCCTTCTGGCCGAAGAAAACCGCATCAATATCCGATTGATCCCACCGGGACGCGGCGAAGTGTTTGACCGCAATGGAATCCCATTGGCGAAAAACGCACCAAGCTATCGGATCGTCGTCGTGCGCGAGGATGCCGGCGATGTTGATTCAGTTGTTGCCCGACTGTCGCAACTTCTTGAGCTTGATGATGAAGACCTAAACCGTGCCATGGTGGAAATGAAACGGTCTCCTCCGTTTTTGCCGATCACGATTGCGGAAGACGTGGATTGGGACGCGGTCAGCCGTGTATCCGTGAACGCGCCCGCATTGCCCGGAGTTACACCCGAAGTCGGGTTAAGCCGCGTGTACCCATTGGGATCAGATTTTGCACATGTCTTGGGGTATGTTGGCCCGGTATCAGATTACGATTTGGAAAAGATTGAAAACCCGGATCAGCTTTTGCGCATTCCGAGGTTCCAAATTGGCAAGGTCGGCGTTGAATCCAAGCTTGAAGAAACCATGCGCGGGAAAGCGGGCGCTAAACGCGTTGAGGTGAACGCCGCCGGACGCGTAATGCGTGAACTGGATCGGCGCGAAGGCACTGCTGGTGCCGACATTCAGCTGTCTGTTGATGCTAAGTTGCAAAACTATGTGCAGGCGCGCCTTGGGGATCAGAGTGCAAGTGCTGTGGTCATCGATCTGGAAAACGGAGACCTTGCCGCAATCGCTTCGTCGCCCAGCTTTGATCCGAACCTGTTCGTCCGGGGCATTTCCAGCGCGGATTATGGTGAGTTGGTCGATAACGAATTCCGCCCTCTTGCGTCAAAATCAGTTCAGGGGACATATCCCCCGGGATCAACATTCAAGATGATCACCGTTTTGGCCGCCCTCGAGGCAGGTGTGGTCACACCAGAAGACACAGCGTATTGCCCCGGGCATCTCGAGGTCAGTGGACGGCGGTTCCACTGTTGGAAACGCGCAGGCCACGGGTGGGTCGATTTAGAGAATTCGCTGAAGCAAAGTTGTGATGTCTACTTTTACGATCTCGCCCTAAAAGTTGGGATCGATAATATCACCGCCATGGCCAAGCGTTTCGGTTTGGGCGTGAGGCATGACGTGCCAATGTCTGCGGTCGCACGTGGTCTGATGCCGACCAAAGATTGGAAGCTCAGCGCCCATGACTCGGATTGGGTCATTGGGGATACCGTCAACGCGTCGATTGGGCAGGGGTACACTTTGGCGTCGCCCATGCAGCTGGCCGTTATGGCCGCCAGAATTGCAACGGGTCGCAGCGTAACACCACGCCTTGTGAAATCTGTGGGCGGGGTCGAAGAACCCAGTGGCGCAGGGGAATCACTGGGCCTGAATGAAAACAATTTGCTGCGTATTCGGCGCGCGATGTATTCGGTGGTAAATGAACGCCGTGGAACCGCCTATGGCAGCCGGATCATTGCAGATTCTGCGCGTATGGCCGGTAAAACGGGCACAAGCCAAGTGCGCAATATTACCGCGGCAGAGCGCAGGGCAGGCGTGATCAAAAACAGCGATCTGCCTTGGGATCGCAGAGATCACGCCTTGTTTGTGAATTTTGCCCCGTTCGATAACCCAAGGTTCGCGGTGTCTGTGGTCGTTGAACATGGCGGCGGCGGATCCACTGCTGCGGCGCCCATTGCGCGCGACATCACTTTGCAGGCGCTTTATGGCGGGGAACCTCCTTTAGAGGCGTATCCGAGCAAAGATCGCGAAACCATTTCAACACAACAGCGCGAATTGCGCGGCGTTCGACCAACTGCGAACGTCGGGGGCTCGGATCAGGCATGAGTTATCTCGAGTACACGGTAAAATCTGTCCCGGCGGGTCCGAGAAAGATACTGCATCTTAATTGGCCTTTGGCACTGCTTTTGGTGGCTGTCGCAGGAATTGGCTTTTTGATGCTGTATTCGGTGGCCGGTGGGTCATTCACCCCATGGGCTGAACCGCAAATGAAGCGGTTCGCGATGGGTTTGATCATTATGCTGATTGTGGCGATGGTCCCGATTTGGTTTTGGCGATCGGTGTCCGGCGTGGCGTATCTGGTTTCGATTGTGCTGTTGCTGGCGGTCGAATTCTTTGGGTCCATTGGTATGGGTGCGCAAAGGTGGATCGATCTGGGGTTCATTCGCCTACAGCCGTCTGAACTGATGAAAGTCACGCTCGTTATGGTGTTAGCGGCCTATTATGATTGGCTGGCACCCAACAAAAAATCGCGCCCACTTTGGGTGTTTATACCGGTTTTGTTGATTATCGTGCCGACAGCGATGGTGTTGCGGCAGCCCGATCTTGGCACATCAATCTTGTTGCTTGCTGCGGGTGGTGGCCTGATGTTTGTCGCAGGCGTTCATTGGGGATATTTCGCCGCTGTTATCGCATCCGGCGTAGGGCTGTTGACGGCCGTTTTCCAATCCCGGGGCACAGCTTGGCAGTTGCTCGAGAATTATCAGTACCGACGGATTGATACGTTCCTTGATCCCAGTCAGGATCCGTTGGGTGCGGGATACCACATCACTCAGTCCAAAATTGCACTGGGTTCAGGCGGCTGGACCGGGCGCGGCTTTATGCAAGGTACGCAATCCCGTCTGAACTTTTTGCCGGAAAAGCACACGGATTTCATCTTTACGACCCTAGCAGAAGAGCTGGGGTTTGTTGGTGGGATTTCTTTGCTTTTACTTTACAGCCTCATCATCTTTTTCTGCGTCTTTTCCGCAATTGCCAACAAGGACCGGTTTTCATCATTGTTGATCTTTGGGATCGCGTTGAACTTTTTCTTCTTTTTCTCAGTGAACATGTCGATGGTCATGGGGCTTGCGCCCGTTGTCGGTGTTCCTTTGCCTTTGGTCAGCTATGGCGGATCCGCGATGTTGGTATTGTTACTGGCATTTGGACTGGTACAGTCTGCACATGTTCATAGGCCCAGATAGGCGCGACATCTTATGACAACGAATGTTCTTTTCGCGGCCACGGCGCAGCGTTGGGATGAATATGAATTGCCCATCCGTCATGAGCTTGAGGCCGTCGGGATTGACGCAAACCTAAGCTTGGACATTGCGGCCAACGATGTCGATTACATCGTGTATGCGCCGAATTCGGGTCTCACTGATTTCACGCCCTTCGCCCGCGCCAAAGCGGTGCTAAGCCTCTGGGCAGGTGTCGAGACGATCGTCACCAACAAGACGCTGACCTTGCCATTGTGCCGGATGGTCGATCCATCGCTGACTCAAGGGATGGTGGAATGGGTTGCGGGACATGTGCTGCGCCATCACTTGGGGATGGATGCGCACATATTGGCCAAGCCGGGGGAATGGGCACCCAAGGCGCCTCCGGTGGCGTGGGACAGATCCGTGACTGTTTTGGGGTTGGGCGAATTGGGCGAAGCTTGCGCGCGTGCGCTTGCTGGACTGGGTTTCAATGTTTCAGGATGGAGCAGGAGCCCCAAAGAGATTGAAGGCGTCACATGTTATTGCGGCGATGAAGGTTTGCCTGATGCATTGGCTCAGGCAGAAATCGTTGTGCTTTTGTTGCCGGACACGCCTGCCACAACAAACCTTATGAATGCAGAACGCCTTGGGCTTATGGCAAATGGCAGTGTTGTCATTAATCCAGGGCGTGGGCCACTGATTGACGATGCGGCACTATTGAATGCGCTGGACCAAGGGCAAATCGGCCATGCAACATTGGATGTGTTTCGGATTGAACCTTTGCCAGTTGAACATCGCTTTTGGGCTCATCCTAAGGTCACCGTCACACCGCATATAGCGTCTGAAACCCGTGCCAGATGGTCCGCCAAAACAATCGCGGAAAATATTCACCGAGGTGAGTCGGGGAAACCATTTCTTCATCTTGTGGACGTTAAACTGGGTTATTGACCTGCAACATTTGGCCCAAAAAATAGTCACAACTTGTAACAACACGTAAGGTCAGCGTTCAATTCGTTCATGTTTCATCACGCCCGCGTGTGGGCCTGTTGCCTTATGGTTGAACTGGCATGATCTAGTTTGCGACACCGCCAAAAAACCTTCGGAGACCAACCCGTGAGAATTCTGCCCAGACAAGTACATGCATTATTGGATTACCCGGCCTATGCCGGAATGATTGTGTTACCGATCTTGTTGGGTCTGGGATCGTCGCACCCGATGGCGTTTCTTTTGCCACTTGTGCTGGGTGTCGCAGGATTGGTCATGACGGCGTTGACAGACCATGAAACCGGTTTGGTTGCCGTCATTCCTTTTGCAGTTCATCAACGGATCGAAGCCATCGCAGCTTTGGGTCTGATTGTTGCTGCGATTGGCTATGGGTTTAACGGGATCGATCTGTATGTGGCGACCGGCTTGGGTGTGGTTCTGTTCGGATGCGCAATCCTAAACCGTCCCGCGCCAGTTCTGACACCTGCTGAATAAGGCGATTAGGCCACGAGGCCACGCCCTTTCAACAACGCTTCTACACCCGGCAATCGCCCTCTGAACGCGACATACAGTTCGGCGGCATCCTTGGATCCGCCGGTGCTCAGGATATGTTGCTCCAGCGCTTTGGCCTGTACGGGGTCAAACGCGCCACCTGCTTCTTCAAAGGCAGCAAATGCGTCGGCGTCCATCACCTCTGACCACATATAACTGTAGTAACCGCTGGAATATCCGTCGCCTGCAAAGACATGTGCAAAATGCGGAGTCGCGTGACGCATGCCAATTGCATCAGGCATCCCAATCGTCGCCAAAACGTCGGCTTGTTTGTCCATCGGATCGTTTGGCGCGTCGCCTTCATGGAATGCCAGATCGACAAGCGCGGATGCGACGTACTCAACGGTTTGAAAGCCCATGTCATATGTCGCAGCACCCAACACTTTATCAAGCAAAGCTTGGGGCATCGGTTCGCCGGTCTCAGTATGTGTCGCGAATTCGGACAGAACCTGCGGGACCTCCAACCAATGTTCGTACAGCTGGCTGGGCAATTCCACAAAGTCGCGCGCAACGGACGTGCCGCTGATGCTTTCGTAGGTCACATCACTCAGCATTTGGTGCAACGCGTGGCCAAATTCATGAAACAAGGTCCGCGCGTCATCGTAGCTGAGCAGGGCGGGGTCGCCTTTGGCAAAGTTACAGACATTGATGACGATCGGGCGTTGCGGTTGCGGGTGTTTTGCTTGGCTGCGCATTGCAGAACACCAAGCCCCTGATCGCTTGCTACTGCGCGCGAAATAATCGCCAATGAAAACCGCAATGTGTTCGCCTGTTCGGGTGACTTCCCATGCGCGGCAATCGGGATGATAGAGCGTTGCGTCAACAGGCTTGAATTCCAAACCAAACAGCCGGTTCGCACAAGCGAAGGACGCTTCGATCATGCGGTCCAGTTGGAAATACGGTTTGATTTCGGCTTCGTCTAAATCATGTAGAATCTTGCGTTGGCGTTCTGAATAAAACCGCCAGTCCCATGGTTCCAACGGGCCATTCACGCCATCATCGGCCATTAAGTCAGCTAGCGTTTGCGCGTCAGCAGTGGCGCGAGATTTGGCCGGTTCCCAGACGGACATCAGCAAATCGCGAACAGCCTCAGGCGTTTTAGCCATTTCCGTTTCAAGTTTGTAATCCGCAAAAGACGCGTATCCCAAAAGACTTGCGCGTTCTTGGCGCAATTTCAGGATTTCACTTGCGATGTTACGATTGTCTGTTTCACCACCATTTGCGCCTCGGGCGGCCCATGCTTTGTAGGCGATTTCGCGCAAGTCACGTCGGGTCGAAAATTGCAGGAACGGAACAATGATAGACCGCGATAGGGTCACAATCGGACCGTCCTTGCCTTTGTCCTTGCCGGCCTGGCGCGCCGCGCTGACGGCGAAATCGGGCAATCCTGCCAGATCGTCTTCGGCAAGATCCATGTACCAATCACGTTCATCAGCCAGCAGGTTTTGCGTGAAGGCTGTGCCCAATTCGGCAAGACGCCCTTTGATGGCTTTCATGCGATCTTCTTCTGCGCCGCTTAGCCCCGCACCTGCGCGCACAAACCCACGATGCGTTAACATCAACACTCGCGTTTGTTCTTCCGTTAGATCAAGGGACGCACGTGCGTCCCACAGCGTTTGGATCCGCGCGAATAGATCTTTGTTCGCAGTGATTTCAGAGTAATGGGCGGCGAATTTTGGTGAATAGTCGCGTTGCAAGGCTTCGCGATCCGGGTTGCTATCTGCACCTAAGACGGCAAAGAGCGCGCCCAATACACGGTCAAGGTCTTGACCGGCGGCTTCAAGCGCTCCGATGACGTTGTCAAAACTTGGTGTTTCAGAATTGGTCGCGATGGCTTGGATGTCGGCGGAATGCGCGTCCATTGCTTTGTCGATGGCGGGGGCGAAATCAGCATCTTTGATCTGATCGTATGGGGGAAGTTGAAAAGGGGTCTGCCAATCCGCAAGCAATGGGTTTGTCATTCTGGGCGCTCCATTCTGTTTTATTCAGACCTAAGGCTGAGGGACGCACCCGGCAAGGCACGTCGCGTCAAAGACTTCACTTTGCACACTTAATCCGTGTCAGTTGCCACATATTGGACAATCGGCGCGGGATTTCAGTTTGATCTGACGGCTTTCGCCATAAAGCGCATCATAGATCATCATTTGACCGCGCAAAGCCGTGCCAGCGTTGGTGGCAACTTTAATTGCTTCAACGGCCATCATTGATCCAATCACACCGGGTAACGGCCCTAAAACGCCTGCTTCTGCACAACTGGGTGCCAATTCTGGTGCTGGAGCTTCGGGAAAGACGCATTGATAGCAGGGCGCACCTTGTGCTGGATCAAACACGCTTATCTGTCCTTCCCACTGTGTGAGAGCTCCAGATATCAACGGTTTTTTGTGCGCGACAGCCATGCGATTGGCCAAATAACGGGTTTCAAAATTATCCGTCCCATCCAGAACCAGATCATATTCCGCAAACAGGTCATCCCCAATCTCTGGCGTGAGGCGACGGTTGTAGGGCAGAACTTTGATAAACGGGTTTTGCGCTTCTAATGCGGCTTGCGCAGAAAACACTTTGGGCATGCCAATATTGGCGTCTGTGTGGATGACTTGCCGTTGAAGGTTAGCGTTTTCTACGACATCATCGTCGATGATCCCGATGGTCCCGACGCCTGCAGCACCCAGATATTGCAGAGCTGGAGCACCAAGACCGCCTGCACCAATCACCAGTATTTTCGCATCCTTCAGTGCCTTTTGCCCAGATCCACCAATTTCTCGCAACACGATATGTCGGGCATAGCGGTTCAATTCAGTGTCCGTGAACGGCCCCGTGTGATCAGTTTGGGCGGCTGCGGCTTGTGTACTGTTCGCCTTGGATTGCAATTTTTTCAGGCCCCATCGATAGGCCAAGATCAATGTTCCACCGCCACCCAGTATCAACCAAAACTCTTTGCTTTCGCCGGTTGCCATGCGCAGGGAATGTCCGTCAGGCAAAACGAGATGGACGCATAAGATACAGGCGTAAAGCAGCGCCAATAACACCCATCGCATCGTTCGAGGCCATTGCAATTTTGCGCCACCAAACCAAATCAACGCGGCGATGCCTAAAACCAGCACCATCAGCTTTGCCCCGTGGACCCAAAGCCGCCCTTGCCGCGTGCGCTGTCCGCCAACTCATCGGTCATGTTGAAACTGGCCTGAACCACAGGTGCCACGACAAGCTGCGCTATGCGGCTTCCATGTTCGACGACAAATGGATGTGTGCTGGTGTTCAGCAGGATCACACCCACTGGGCCACGATAATCACTGTCGATGGTGCCGGGGGCGTTTACCAATGCGATACCGTGCTTAAGGGCCAGTCCTGATCGTGGTCTGACCTGCACTTCGAATCCGGGTGGAATTTCCATGCACAAGCTGGTTGGGATAAGGGCGCGTTCCCCCGGAGCCAGCGAAACTGGCGCACCGTCTTGCAGGTTCGCGCGAATATCGGCTCCTGCTGCACCGGCGGTTTCATAGGACGGCAGGGGAATCGAAGGATCGCTGTCAGGCGCACGTGTTATGCGAATGGATAAGTTATGTGTCATCCGGCGTTTTCCATCAGTGCTATGTGTTCAGTCGTCATCAGAAAGAGCCGCCGCAATCTGGTTAGCCAGCTTGTTTGCAACGTCTGATTTTGCCATGCGCGGCCATTGTTCTGCACCGTCTGCCTTGATCACAAGAACTGCGTTTTCAGTTCCACCCATGATACCGGTTTCTGGCGACACATCGTTGGCAACGATCCAATCGCAGCCTTTGCGTTTGCGTTTGGCTGTTGCGTTGGCTGCGACATCATCGGTTTCGGCGGCAAAGCCGATGACAAGGCGCGGCCTGTCTTTGGTCAGTTTTGAAACCGTGGCGAGGATATCGGGGTTTTCATTGAAGGAAAGCGTCGGCAGCCCGTCCTTGGATTTTTTTAGCTTGTGGTCGCTTGCTTGGGCGACGCGCCAATCGGCCACAGCTGCAGCAAAGACACCTGCATCCACAGGCAGCGCGTTTTGCACCGCGTTCAACATGTCTTGTGCCGTTTCAACGGCAACCACCTGCACACCCTCTGGCGGCGGCACATCGGCAGGGCCGGTCACAAATACGACGTCTGCCCCTAAACGCGCTAATGCAGCAGCAATGGCAGTGCCTTGCGCCCCTGATGATCTATTGGCGATGTACCTGACCGGATCAATGGGTTCGTGCGTCGGCCCGGATGTGACAAGCACGCGTTTGCCCGACAAAGAACCAGAGGCAAGTTTGCTTTCGATCGCGGCGACGATTTCCATGGGTTCTGCCATGCGACCCGGTCCAAATTCGCCGCAAGCCATGTCGCCTTCGTTTGGCCCGACAAACGCAACACCGTCCGCTTTAAGGCTGGTCAAATTGCGTTGTGTGGCCGGGTGCGTCCACATGCGCACATTCATGGCCGGGGCAACAAGGACATCTGTGTCCGTGGCAAGCAACAGCGTTGAAGCCAGATCATCAGCGCGCCCTTGCGCCATCTTCGCCATCAGATCGGCGGTGCCGGGGGCAACCACGATCAAATCAGCCGAACGCGACAGTTGAATATGTCCCATGTCAGCTTCGTTCGTTAGATCAAACAGATCGCGATAGACCTGTTCACCGGCAAGCGCTGCGACGGAGAGAGGTGTTACAAATTCTGCGCCTGCTTGTGTCAGCACAGGGGTAATCAAAGCGCCCCGTTCGCGCAGCCGGCGGATCAGATCAAGGCTTTTATAGGCCGCTATGCCGCCCGCGATGATCAGAAGAATGCGTTTATTTTCCAGCACGTGCGTTTTCCCGTAGGTCCCCGTGGATCTATGCGATGAACATATGGGCGGCGGGTAAGAAGCGCCAGCCCTTCGACGATGCGCTTTATCTGAACGCCAAACAGGGGTCGGGTCGTTCAATGCCCGGACTGTCCAGTACCAAGTCAAACGTCCCACGCGGATGGGTTCCGTCCTCTGATTGACCCAATGCGAATACGGTCAAGTCAGACGCAACAGACAACACTGCAGGCGCGCCCCAATCAGATCGCGCATGCCCGTTGCCCGTGATGATCACAACAGGCCCGCCGGTTTCGTTCACGGCCTGCAGTGCTTGATCTGCAAGGCGGGCATCGCGCAGCCGTTGGATATTCACCATCATGCCCATCATTTCCTGCGGCATCGCTTCGCAATGGGCTTCGAATTGCATGTGTTCGCGCGTGGTTTGTTGATCGGTGTCCAATGAATTGGTCAATCCGAATTGCGCAGCATCTGGGCCAAACGCGTCTTCCAAGGTTTGTTGGGCGGCGGCCATTGCGGTTTTGCGATCCAAGCCCGCGCCATAAATCGCAGCTTGACCGGCCGCCGCAAAAATGGGGGAGTATATCGAAAAGTCAGGCCAATTGCTGTTTGCCCAATCGACGGCTGTTGCAATCTCGTTTGGTTTGCCAAGCATGTCAGACGTAATTTTGGTTGCCTGATCGGGCGTCAGCATTTCAAACACCACAGCAGATGGCCGCAATTGTGCGACCCACTCTGCTTGTCGAATGTGATGGGCCGGATTGTCGTGAACTTCGCCCAAGATCACAACGTCCGAATTTTTCGCGGTCTCAGGAACGTCCGCAGTCGCAATTTGCGCCAGCAGAACGGTCACGCCCAATACCAAAAATCGCAGGATATTCATGCGAGGAAATGATGCACCTCGCGGCTTTGGTTTTCAAGGTTCTTTCGCATTTTCGCAAAGGCCGCAGCTTCCAGCTGACGCACGCGTTCTTTCGACAGGTTTAACTCCTTACCAAGGCTATCCAATGTGCGCGGCTCGTCGCGTAATTTACGCTCTTGGACGATGAACTGTTCGCGCGGGCTGAGGGTGCTCAACGCCTTCAACAACCATTCCCGCAATTGTGCCGTGTCATGTTCGTTCTCGACCGTTTCCGCCGCTTGTTGGCTGTCATCCTCCAACGCGTCAATCCATTCGCGCCCTTCGTCTTCGACGGATTGCGTCGCATTCAAAGAATAGTCAGACCCTGAAAGACGTCCTTCCATCATTTCGACATCGTGCAGCGGAACGCCTATTTCTGTTGAAATCAGTTGCCGCAGTTGGTGCTTGTCCAAGGTTTCTCCGGACGAGGCGGATTCACGTTCCAACCGAGCCTGAACGCGACGCATATTGAAAAAGAGCGACTTTTGCGAAGAGGTCGATCCCGTCCGCACCATGGACCAGTTGCGCATCACGTAATCTTGGATCGAGGCTTTGATCCACCAAACCGCGTAGGTGGAAAAGCGAACGCCGCGGTCAGGATCAAATTTGTCGGCGGCCTTCATTAATCCCAACCCGGCTTCTTGGATCAGATCATTCATCGGAGCGCCATATCGTTTGAATTTGAACGCCATGGAAACGGCCAATCGCATATAGGCGGTGATAAGTCGATGCAAAGCGGCTTCGTCACGATCGTCGCGCCACGCATAGGCCAGACGAGCCTCGGTTTCGGCGTCCAAAAGTTCGGCTTTCATTGCCGTTCGTGAGATCGAAATATCGCTTACATTGTCCAAAGGCATCAAACTTCCCCCGAGAGATCGTCATTTGTTTTGTGCAGTCTAAAAAGGGTACGTGGGCAAACAGAATTCGGTTCACTATTTGTGAAAAAATCCTTGCCCTGCGGTGCATTCAACCTAAGGAGGATGATCTTTAGATGACGCGGTTCACCAACCCAATTCAATTTTATGGATCACGTTTTGTGATTATGCCGGTCACGGAAAGTCGTTTGAAATAGAGAGCTTAATGGTTCAACGCTGAGCGCATGACTTATGATCTTTACATTGGTGATCGCACCTTTTCGAGCTGGTCCTTGCGTGGCTGGTTGATGCTAGAAACCTTCGGTCTGCCCTACCGGACGCATATGATTGGTCTGTATGGCGGCACGATGAAACAGGACATGGAACCCCTTGCACCGGCGCGATTTGTACCAACGTTGCAATTGCCCGATGCAACTGTGGTTGGTGAAAGCTTGGCAATGGCTGAGACATTGGCCGAACGGCACCCTGACGCGGGGTTGTGGCCATCTGATGCAGGCGCACGCGCGACGGCGCGTTGGTTGTCTGCCGAAATGTGTGCATCGTTTTCTGCACTCAGAGGCGCGTGCCCGATGCAGTTGGTCCACGTGTTCGAGGGATTTGAACCTGCCGAAGATGTGCGCGCAGATTTGGCCCGGTTGGAAACCTTGTGGGCGCATGCACGCAGCTTTGCGACTGAGGGCGACTGGCTGTTTGGCGCATGGTCTTTGGCGGATGTGTTTTACGCCCCTGTCGCCGCGCGGATTATCGGATACGATTTGCCTGTGTCGGCAACTGCAAAATCGTATTGCATGAACATTGTGAAACATGACGCGTTCAAAGCTTGGCGCGCCGAAGGAGCAAAGATCACGTATGATCCCATGCCTTACGAATTGGATTTGCCACGTCGCGCATGGCCCGAGTGAGCAACACCTATTAACGCCACATTAATGTTAACGTCTTAGCGCTTAACCATATTGGGCGAAGGGGCGTTGACATGGTTGCACGATCTTACACGGTTGCCTTTCAAGGCGTCGAAGCCCGTGAGGTCGAAGTGCAATGCGCCATCACACCCGGTTTGCCTGCGTTTTCGATCGTCGGCTTGCCAGACAAGGCCGTCAGCGAAGCGCGTGACAGAGTGCGCACAGCGTTGTCGTCGATGTCGATTGCGCTGCCTTCAAAACGGATCACGATAAACCTTTCGCCTGCGGATCTTCCCAAAGAAGGGTCGCATTTTGATCTACCCATCGCTTTGGCCTTACTAGCGGCCTTAGAGATCGTGCCAGAGGACAGCGCGGAAAGCGTTTGCGCCTTGGGTGAACTGTCGCTTGATGGAAACCTGATGCCAGTGCTTGGCGCATTGCCCGCAGCGATGGCCGCCGCAGAAGCGGATCGCAGTTTGCTTTGCCCTAAGGAATCCGGTGCAGAGGCTGCTTGGGTAGGGGCCGCGCAAGTTATCGCGGCGGCAAATTTGGGCGAAGTTGTCCGTCATTATTCTGGTCAAACGCCGTTAACCCCTGCAGAGCCGGGTAAAATTGCAGGTTCAAGCGGGGCTCCTGATCTGCGCGATGTCAAAGGACAAGAACGCGCCAAACGGGCGTTGGAAATTGCAGCCGCAGGGCGACATCATTTGTTGATGGTTGGTCCACCCGGCTCTGGGAAATCCATGCTTGCCGCCCGATTGCCCGGCATAATGCCCCCTCTGTCAGCGATCGAAGCGCTGGAAACGTCCATGATCCATTCAATCACCGGGCTTCTTGATGCGGGTGGGATATCAATGACGCGTCCCTTTCGAGAACCGCATCACACGGCGTCCATGGCTGCGATCATCGGGGGTGGGCGAAGGGCGCAGCCGGGCGAGGTGTCATTGGCCCATAACGGAGTGTTGTTCATGGACGAATTTCCGGAATTCCCTCGACAAGTCTTAGAAACGTTACGCCAACCCATCGAAACTGGAGAAGTCATCGTCGCACGCGCGAATGCTCATGTGAAGTACCCATGTAAATTCATGTTGGTGGCGGCCGCGAACCCTTGCAAATGCGGGTATCTTTCTGATCCGGCCCGTGCATGCGCACGGGTTCCTGTGTGCGGGGATGATTACATGGGACGTATCTCGGGTCCGTTGATGGATCGATTTGATCTGCGCGTAGATGTGCCACCGGTTTCGTTTCAAGATCTTGACCTGCCCGCATCGGGCGAGACATCCAGCGAAGTGGCCGCCCGCGTAGAAGCGGCGCGGGCCGTTCAGACAAAACGCTATGAAGGTCAGGCGCATATGCGATCAAACGGGGATGCCGGAGGGGAAGTTCTGGAAGCGGTTGCGACACCCGACGCACAGGGGCGCGATTTGATGGTCCGCGTTTCTGAACGGATGGGGTTGTCGGCGCGGGCCTATCATCGGGTCTTGCGCGTTGCGCGCACCATTGCCGACCTTGATCAATCAGATGATGTACGGCATCCGCATGTTGCCGAAGCTGTCAGCTATCGGTTGTCTGCGGCGTTAGACGCTTGATCCAGTGGGCAAGCGCATCAAGAGTGGCGCGTGCTTCGGGTAGCACATTGTGAAAAAGTGGCCAGACGTGCGGCAATCCATTCGTCAATGTCATGACCGTTTGTACGTTTTGCTGTTTCAGACGTGCATCCAGGCGACGTGTGTCATCCAATAGAATTTCAGTCATATCTGCGCAAAGCCACACAGGCGAGCAGCCTTCAAAATCTCCAAAAAGAGGGCTTGCGTTTGGGTCCTTGGGATCATGTTGCCCAAGGTAATGGGCGTTCATTTCGTTGACCCTTGACGCAGGCAACACCGCTTCGGACACTGCATTTGTTTGAACGCTTGCACCGGAAAACGTCATATCCGTCAGGGGCGCGAAAGCGAATGTCCCAAGGGGCTTATCCATCCCTTCGGAAATCAAACGTTGCAGCAGGGACAATGCCAACCCGCCACCTGCGCTGTCGCCACCCAATACGACACTGGAAGAGGCCAAACCTTGTTCGATCAGCGTTTTCCAAACTTTCAATGCTGCATTGGGGGCTGCTGGAAACGGATGTTCTGGGGCCAAAGGATAAGACGCCAAAATGACCCGCGTCCCTGACCGGATGGCCAAAGCGGACATCATCGCGCTGTGTGAGCGCGGGCTGCCGAATAAATAACCGCCACCGTGGAAATACAAGATCACGCGATCTGGATCCGCGTTCGGCGGCGTCGCCTCGATGGCGGGATAGCCACCGATATCGAAAGTTCGCTGGGTTGTACCCTTAGCTGCGTGAAATAGAAGGCGCGCCTTACGTTCGAAACTGGCGCGCAATTTGACAGGATCGCTTGCGCGCGCCAATTGAGGTTTTTCAATTAGGCGCAACGTTGGGGTTAAAAGGCGGGCTTGCCAGCTTAGTCGCATTTGGATTCGATTGCTTCCCAGATTTTTTCAGCGACGTTGATCCCGTCAAATCGTTCCAATTCCTGGATACCTGTCGGAGACGTCACGTTGATTTCGGTCAAATAGTCGCCAATGACGTCAATACCTACCAAAACCTGACCTTTTTCTTTCAAAAGAGGTCCAATCGCGTCGCAGATGTATTGGTCGCGTTCAGACAGACCAATCTTTTCAGGACGGCCGCCAACATGCATGTTGGAACGTGTTTCACCAGGGGCAGGGACGCGGTTGATGGCACCGATTGGTGCGCCGTCGATCAGCAGCACACGTTTGTCACCATTGCTGACATCGGGAAGGAATTTCTGCACGATCAGAGGTTCGCGGGAAAACCCGGTGAACAATTCATGCAAGCTGGACAGGTTGCGATCATTGGCATCCAGACGAAACACACCCGCTCCGCCATTTCCATATAGTGGTTTTAGGATGATATCGCCGTGCTCTGCCTTAAAGGCGCGAATGGTGTCGATGTCGCGTGCAATCGTTGTCGGCGGGGTCAGGTCGGGGAAATCCAAAACCAATAGTTTTTCTGGATAGTTCCGCACCCAAAAAGGATCGTTCACGACCAGTGCATGACCTTTCAGACGGTCCAACAAGTGGGTCGTGGTGATATAATGCATGTCGAACGGCGGATCTTGGCGCAGCCAGACAACGTCGAAATCAGCAAGGTCAACTTCGCGCATGTCACCCAGAATAGCGTGATCGCCTTGCACGCGTTGAACTCGCAAATCTTGCCCGCGCGCCGTAATCCGCCCCGCCTGATAGGCGAGGTGATCTGGTGTGTAATAAAACAACTCATGTCCGCGTGCCTGCGCTTCTTCGGCAAGTCGGAAGGTTGTGTCCCCGTCGATATCAACGGCATCGATTGGATCCATCTGGAAAGCGATTTTCATGAGTAAACTCCACACCTGTTTGAACCTACATGGCGCAGAGCGTGGTCAGCTTCAATCCCGACTTCTGTTCTGACGGATTTCAAGCAAAGGCATTTTGCAAGATTCGAAAGGCGCCTTGTTGATCAACCAAAGCCACATCAAAGCGCACATCTGTCATGGACCCAAGGTCTTTTTTTGCCAGATATTCATCAGCTGTGGAAAACAGGCGCGCAACTTGCTGTTCAGTAAGATTGTGCAAAGCGCGATCAAAGGATCGACTTTGTTTGACTTCGACAAAGATGAATCCAGCGCCGTCTTTTGCAACAAGGTCGATTTCGCCGGACCGTCCGCGCCATCGTCGGTCTACAACAACGAAACCACGGCTTTGGTAATCCATCACAATACGTTCTTCTGCCGCCAACCCGGCTTCAAATGCCATTCTGCCCTTATGTGCTTTTTCAAGCGAAATTGCGGATGCTCGCATGTGTGGGTTCCTGCTGTTTCGATGAAAACAAAACAGTCAGGGCCTAAAATTGGCCTAACGTTCTATGGAAAGTCCCATTTGGTATATGTCACGCTTGGGTGTGTTGGTTTCTGCGGCAACATGGGCCGATGCATCGCGCAACGACATGGTTTCAAGTGCGTTTGTCAGCTTTTCTTCTAATTCTTCAGCAGTCCAAACCTGTTTGTCTGCCCGATCTATCAAAAGAACGATTTCACCTTTGATTGTTTTGGTTTGGATGTGGTTTGCGATATCTTGCAGAGTATCCCCGACGACGTCTTCGAATTTCTTTGTTAATTCACGGCACAGCCGGGCGGGCCTTGTTGGTCCAAATACATCCATTGCATCTGCGACACAGGCCGCAATTCGCTTTGGCGATTCGTACAGAACCAGCGTCGCTTGCAGCGTGACCAGATCTGCCATCGCGCGTTTGCGCGCCGCACGTGCTGAGGGCAAAAACCCCTGAAACTGGAATGCGTCGGTTGGCAAACCGCCCAATGCCAAAGCCGTAGTGACGGCTGACACCCCCGGTGCTGACGTAACGGTTTGATTTTCGGCGCGAGCAGCCCGTACCAATTCGAACCCAGGGTCCGCAATTAGCGGCATTCCGGCTTCGGATGCATAGGCAACACTTTGTCCGCGCTGCATGGCTTCTATCAATCCTTGAACAGCGCGTTCATTTGAATGATCGTGCAGGGCGACAATCCTGCGGTCCCCCAATGGAACCCCATGTATATCCATCAATTTCCGCATGCTGCGTGTGTCTTCGGCAGCAAGCACATCTGCGGATGTCAGGACATCAAGTGCCCGCAAAGTGATGTCGCGGGCGGTGCCAATCGGCACCCCAACAAGCCACAGCCCGGGTGCAAGGGGAATTTTTTGACCATTCAAAGCTGGACCCGCCTTTCGCGTTGTCTATTATCGCATAGAATTTATGAGGTCGTGCAAAGTGCCGACCGCGACCAGGAGAATGATCCCGTGTTCAATTTTTCAATTTTTTCGGGGCTCCGCAAGAGGATTGCTTCCATCTTTGCGCCTTTGGCCTTTTTGGGTCTTGCTGCCTGTGATCCTGGTGCGTTGGGTTCACTGAACTCGTCTGGGCCGACGCTGGATGCATCCAAGCCGGTTCCAGTGGCTTTGCTTGTGCCGCGCGGATCTGGCTCGGCTTCGGACAATTTGATTGCACAAAACCTTGAAAACGCTGCGAGAATGGCGATGTCCGACTTGAACGGGGTCGAGATTGATCTGCGGGTTTATGCGACGTCTGGCAACCCGCAAATTGCAGCATCGCAGGCTGTGAAAGCGGTGGACGAAGGGGCGCAAGTGATCCTTGGACCACTTTATGCAGAGGCTGCGAATGCAGCAGGTGTTGCCGTGGCAAATACGGGCGTTAACGTTCTATCCTTTTCAAATAACACCACAATCGCTGGTGGAAATGTCTTTGTTTTAGGATCGACATTCCAAAACACGGCTGATCGTTTGGTGGCGTACGCGAACCGTTCAGGTGCGAATCGTGTTGTTGTGGTGCATGCGCAAGATGTTGCTGGCCAGCTTGGTCGAAACGCGATCCAAAATGCCTTGGAGCGCCAAGGTGGCACGCTGGCGGGCAGCGTTGATTACCCGCTTTCACAGCAAGGTGTTGTCGATTCGGTTCAACGCGTTAAAGCGACCGTAGACAATAGCGGTGCAAACGCGGTCTTTCTGACGTCTTCGCCTGCATCAGCTCTGCCATTGCTGGCACAGTTGCTGCCAGAGGCTGGGGTCAGCCCGTCCACAACGCAATACATTGGCCTGACGCGTTGGGATATACCTCCTCAAACGCTGCAGCTGCCTGGGTTGCAAAATGGTTGGTTTGCGCTTCCTGATCCAAACCGTTCTGGTGCATTCCGGAACCGGTATTCCTCAACTTATGGAGGGGCTCCGCATCCTCTGGCTGGGTTGGCGTTTGATGGAATTGCGGCTGTCGGCGCGCTTGCTGCGCGTGGATCTGGCAAAGCACTGTCTGGTTCCGCACTGACACAGGGCGCAGGTTTTCAGGGCGCAAACGGCATCTTCCGACTGCGATCTGATGGAACAAACCAACGTGGCTTGGCAATTGCGACAATCAAAGATGGGCGTGTCTCTGTTGTAGATCCCGCGCCGTCAAACTTTGGCGGAGCCGGATTCTAAGAGTGGCAGACGCTGTACTTGACCCGAAAGAAGACAACCGACAAAGCGATCTGATCTGCCCGCCAGAGACGATTTTCAATCAATCCGCGTTGGATGCGTTTTTTGAACAAAGCGATCCTTCGGACCATCGGGCAATGCGTAAGGCGTTGGTCGACTTTCTGAAGGACGCCCAAAAAAAGGGGCGGGCAGCCATCGCTGAGGGGTTTCAAAACAACCCTTTTGATTCTCGGCCTACGACACGCGCGTACACTCATTTGACGGATTGTATGGTGCAGGCCGCATTGCGCTTTGCGTCGGAATACGCGCATCCAAATCCAACCCCATCAGAAGGTGAACGCCTTTCACTGATCGCTGTGGGTGGATATGGACGCGGTGAAATGGCGCCCTTCAGCGACGTGGATTTGCTGTTTTTAACACCGTACAAAATCACCCCTTGGGCGGAAAGTGTCATTGAAACGATGCTCTACATGCTTTGGGATCTAAAGCTGAAAGTTGGTCACTCCAGCCGCACAGTGCGCGATTGCATCCGGATGGGCGGTGAGGATTTCACCATTCGCACAGCGATGCTGGAACATCGATTCCTGGCAGGTCACGAACCATTGGCGCGAGAGCTGGAAGACCGTTTGCAGTCTGACCTGTTTCAAGGAACAGGCCGAGAATTCATCGAGGCCAAGTTATCGGAGAGAGATGCACGCCATGTCAAACAAGGCCAGCGCTATGTTGTTGAGCCGAACGTAAAAGAAGGCAAAGGCGGTCTGCGCGATTTGCAGTCCTTGTTTTGGATCGGCAAATATATCCACGGCGTGCAGAATGCAGCCGACCTTGTGCCTATCGGTGTTTTTACGAACGAAGAGTTCACGAATTTCATTGCAGCTAAGGATTTTCTTTGGGCTGTTCGCTGTCATCTTCATTTGCTGAGCAACCGCGCGACCGAACAGCTGAGCTTTGACATGCAAGACGCTGTGGCCGCGGCCATGGGTTACAAAGACAAAGAGGGGCGCCGCGCGGTTGAGATCTTTATGCAAGCGTATTTCTTGCACGCCACCGAAGTCGGCGATCTGACCCGCATCTTCCTGACAAAACTAGAAGCGATGCATGTCAAAGCAGAACCGCTTTTGGAGCGATGGTTCAAACGCAAGCCGCGCGTCAAAAACGGGTACAAGGTCATTCACAACCGACTGGCCATCGAGGACGAAGATGCGTTCTTGGCCGACAAAATTAACCTGCTGCGAATCTTTGAAGAAGCGTTGAGAACCGGAATGCTGATCCACCCGGATGCGATGCGCTTGATCAAATCAAATTTGGATTTGATCGACGACGACATGCGCCGGACCGATGAAGCCAAACGCCTGTTCCTTGATCTTTTGCTGAAACACGGCAACCCCGAACGGGCCTTGCGTCGAATGAACGAATTGGGTGTGTTGTCAGCCTTTATTCCCGAATTCGAACCGATCGTGGCGATGATGCAGTTCAATATGTATCACTCGTATACGGTTGACGAACACACGATTCAGACGATCCTCAATCTTGCGCAAATTGAACGTGGCGAATTGATCGAGGATTTGCCGGTCGCCTCAAATATCCTCAAGCGTGGAATCAGCCGAAAAATCATCTATGTCGCGCTGTTGCTGCACGACATCGGAAAGGGGCGCGAAGAGGATCACTCGATTCTAGGTGCGCGTATTGTCAGAACCGTTGCACCGCGCCTTGGTTTGAAACCGGACGAAGTTGATACCGTCGAATGGTTGGTGCGCTATCATTTGTTGATGTCTGATATGGCCCAGAAACGAGACATTGCTGACCCACGAACCGTGCGCGACTTTGCCAAAGCGGTGAAGACAGTGGACCGTTTGGATTTGCTGTGTGTGCTGACGGTTTGTGACATTCGCGGGGTTGGACCTAATACTTGGAACAACTGGAAGGCTGTGTTGATCCGGGCGTTGTATCGCCAAACCAAACGCGCGTTGCGCGACGGAATGGAGGCGTTGAACCGCGATAACAGAGGCACAGAGGCGAAAAAGGCATTGCGTGCTGCATTGGCGGAATGGCCGCGCAAAGACGTACAAACCGAGGTTGCGCGCCATTACGATCCTTATTGGCAAGGCCTGCATGTCACGGCACATGTTGCTTTTGCTGAATTGCTTCGTGGCGTAAGCGAAGAAGACATTCGTATCGATTTGCATCCAGATGAAGACCGCGATGCCACTCGAATTTGTTTTGTGATGCAGGACCATCCAGGAATTTTCGCGCGCCTCACTGGTGCGTTGGCCCTGGTTGGGGCCAATATTGTTGATGCGCGCAGTTATACAACAAAAGATGGATGGATCACGGATGCGTTCTGGGTACAGGATGCCGAAGGCAATCCATTCGAAGCCGCGCGATTGCCGCGATTGCGGCGCATGATCGAACGGATTTTGCTTGGCGAAGTTGTGACACGCGAGGCGATGAAAGACCGGGATCGGGTTAAAAAGCGTGAAAAGGCGTTCCGGGTTGCGACACATATCACTTTCGACAACGACGGCTCGGATATCTACACAATCATCGAAGTGGATACGCGTGATCGTCCGGGATTGTTGCATGATCTGACCCGCGCTTTGGCCGCATCAAATGTGTACGTCGCCAATGCGGTGATCGCGACATATGGCGAACAGGTCGTCGATACGTTCTATGTCAAAGACATGTTTGGTCTGAAATACCATTCGGAACACAAACAGAAAGTGCTCGAAAAACGGTTGCGTACAGCCATCGAGGAAGGTGTGGAGCGAGCAAAACTGTCTTGAAACTGCCGGTGGATTTGCGGTCCTTTGTGCCGCACGTGCGACGAGCGACACAAAGGGGGCTTATGTCAGCAAACCTTTTCCACGCACGGACTCAATGGATGCGCGATCTGACATGGTGGCCACAAAATTCGACAGTTTAGGATAATTTGAAATGTCCACGCCATCCCCGCCAAGCCAATGGCACAGCATAAACAAATAAGGATCGGCCAAGGATAGGGTGTCCCCAGTCACGAATGGTCCTGTGACACAGTTTTCTTCGACATATGCAGCGGAAGCGGCCATCGTTTCGGGAACCTTGGCGGCCATGTCGGCCCAGCTGTCTTCACGATCTGCCCACCGATAACCCCGCCCTTTGTGGGCGTGATTTACGTGCATCGTAGAAGCCAGGTAAAACATCGTCTCGCGCATACGCGCGGCCAGAACAGCGTCGGCGGGAACCAAAGCGGCATTTGGAGCAAGCGTCGCAATAAGCTCTAACAAAGCACCGGTTTCCGTCAAAATCGTACCGTTAAATTCTAATGCAGGTACGCGTAATTTCGGATTGATGGCCCGGTACGTTTCACTGGTTTGTTCAGATTTTGTGAAATCAACGAGAATCGGTTCGTAAGCTATTCCGGCTTCTTCCAAGCCTATGGCCACTGCGGTCGATATGGTGTTTGGCGCATAAAACAGTTTCATCGGTTGTCTTTCTTCAAACATGTGTTTGGGCAGGATGTCGGTCTGGGTGATCCAAATGCGGAACAGCGTTGAATAGAACCGGCGACCAATTGCCCCCAATTGGATATAAACGATGCATGGATGTGTTCATGATCGCTAGGGCCAATTGTGCCATCCCCTTTATGTCCAGACGCAAATGCTGACGCATAACGCACGAGATCAAACCGCCAGATGTGACCACCAAGGCGGGGCCTTGCCCTGCTTTGATGTCATCCAATGCATCGGCGATACGCGATTCAAAATGCACGAAGGTTTCAGGCGCACCTTCAATTTCGCCCTTTTCCCATGCCGCAAACACGCGTGGCAAATGCGATGTGAAACCGTGTTGATCTTCGGGCAGCGGAACGCCGTGTTCGTCTCTTAGGGCCGCAGCAAGTGTGAAATATTCCAATTCGTTCAACCGCGGATCTACGGTTGGTTCTAACCCGGTTTTCATAGCTTGCGCCGTTTGGGCATGACGCTTCAGGCTGCCGACATAAAGCCGCGTATGATGGTGTTGGGTGTCACGTAGGTGATCCCCCAACCAGACGGCTTGCTGATGTCCCAGATCGCTTAGCTGATCATAGCTCGCTTCATCTTGGGCGGTTGAATTGGCCTGACCGTGTCGGATGAGTGTGATGTGAGACATGAAACCTCGTTCTGACTAGGTCTGCTTTGATAGGGGAGCAAACGCGCGGGGGCCAGTGATCGTATGAGCATGGGACAAGATAAATTTTGCCGCGTTACAGGAACAGCTGCACACAAAAGGAAACCTTAGGAGCCGTTGATGGCGGGATCATTGCTGCTTTGGTCGCGATTGGGCCTGAGCAAACGCCTTGGTAAAGGGTATATCCGGCTAGAGAGTTTGGAGGTTGGCGATGACCGATACTGTTCGATTTACGCTGGATGGCGCGGAAGTTGAGGCTGAAGCGGGGTTGACGATTTGGGAAATCGCCCATGGCCGGGGCCTTGTGATCCCGCATCTGTGTCACAAACCCGAACCCGGATACCGTCCAGACGGCAATTGTCGGGCCTGCATGGTTGAGATCGAAGGCGAACGCACTTTGGCAGCCTCATGCATTCGCGAACCCGTTGCCGGAATGGTGGTCACCACGCATTCCCCACGGGCCGAAAATGCGCGAAAAATGGTCGTCGAGATGTTGTTGGCCGATCAACCCGAACGCGCAGTGTCTCATGATAAATCCAGCCATCTGTGGAACATGGCCGATACCAACGGTGTCAGTGAAAGCCGGTTTCCAACGATGGAAGCGGATCGCATACCATTGTTGGACGACAGCCACGTGGCCATGCGGGTCAATCTGGATGCTTGTATTCAATGTGGCCTGTGCGTGCGGGCCTGTCGCGAAGTACAGGTCAACGATGTGATCGGCATGGCCGGGCGCGGGCACGATGCCTATCCGACGTTTGATTTCGCCGATCCCATGGGTGATAGCACCTGCGTCGCGTGTGGCGAGTGTGTGCAAGCTTGTCCAACCGGGGCGTTGATGCCGGCCACAGTTCTGGACGATCAACAGCAAGGTGACAGTGCGGACTATGACAACGAAGTCGAAAGCGTCTGCCCATTCTGTGGCGTAGGGTGCCAAATCTCGTTGAAGGTCAAAGACGACAAGGTCAAATTCGTCGAAGGGATAAATGGACCCGCTAATGAAGGCCGTTTATGCGTTAAGGGTCGGTTTGGGTTCGACTATATCCATCACGAACACCGTCTGACCAAACCGTTGATCCGGCGCGATGATGCTCCTGCCAAAGGGCTAAACGTTGATCCAGGCAATTGGGCGACGCATTTCCGGGAAGCGTCATGGGACGAAGCGTTGGAATTTGCCGCCAAGGGTCTCAAAGGTCGTGGTCGAGAGGTTGCAGGGTTTGGGTCTGCAAAATGCACCAACGAAGAAGCCTATCTGTTCCAGAAATTCATTCGCCAAGGGTTTGGTCACAACAACGTCGATCATTGCACGCGTCTGTGTCACGCATCGTCGGTTGCCGCTTTGCTGGAAAATGTTGGCTCTGGCGCTGTGACGGCGACCTTCAACGAAATTGAAAACGCGGACGTGGCCATCGTTATTGGTGCAAACCCCACCGAAAACCATCCCGTTGCGGCGACCTATTTCAAGCAATTCACCAAACGCGGCGGTACATTGATTGTGATGGATCCGCGTGGTCAGGCGCTGAAACGCCACGCCAAACACATGCTACAATTCCGACCGGGTGCGGATGTGTCCATGTTGAATGCAATAATGCACGTGATTGTCGAAGAAGGGCTGTACGATAAGCAATATATCGAAGCCTACACAGAAAACTGGGAGGCCGAAAAAGAGCATCTCAAAGCCTTTTCACCCGAAGCGATGTCCGAAATTTGTGGCATTGAACCCGAGACTTTGCGCGCAGTCGCCAGGGATTTTGCGAGGGCAAAATCAGGTATGATCTTTTGGGGTATGGGTATCAGCCAGCACATTCACGGAACCGATAATTCGCGTTGCCTGATTTCATTGGCCTTGATGTGCGGGCATGTTGGCCGACCGGGCACCGGGTTGCACCCATTGCGTGGCCAAAACAACGTGCAAGGCGCGTCTGATGCAGGATTGGTGCCGATGTTCCTGCCTGATTATCAAACAGTGACGGATGATGGTGTGCGATCAGCATTTACAGATGTTTGGGGATCGGGGGATTTTTCAAATGAAAAAGGCCTGACCGTGACCGAGATTATGGATGCTGTTCATGCAGGCGATATCAAGGCCATGTATGTCTTGGGCGAAAACCCTGCGATGTCTGATCCTGATGTTGAACACGCGCGGGATGCGCTGGCCAGTTTGGATCATCTGGTTGTGCAGGACATTTTCTTGACCGAAACCGCGAATTACGCGGATGTTATTTTGCCAGCGTCAGCCTTTGCCGAAAAGGCGGGGACAGTGACAAACACCAATCGGCAAGTGCAAATGGGGCGTCCTGCTGTTCCGCCTCCGGGAGATGCGCAAGAAGATTGGTGGATCACCACAGAACTGGCCAAACGGTGTGGTATGCCTTGGACTTACGCGCACCCATCCGATGTGTTCGCCGAAATGAAGCGGAACATGAACAGTTTGGACAACATCACTTGGGCGCGTCTTGAGGGCGAAAACGCGGTTACTTATCCGTCATTGTCCGAAACCGACCCGGGTCAGGCGATTGTGTTTGGCGATGGGTTCCCACGCCCGGATGGGCGCGCGCGTTTCACTCCGGCTGCTGTTATTGCGCCGGACGATACGCCAGATGCTGAATACCCGATGATCATGACAACGGGGCGCCAGCTTGAACATTGGCACACCGGATCAATGACCCGCAGGTCAAGCGTTTTGGATGCTGTCGAACCCGAAGCGAATTGTTCGCTGCACCCGTCCACGTTGCGCAAGCTGGGCGTGGTGCCGGGTGGGGTGGTGCGTCTGACAACGAAACGTGGGTCTATCGAAATCATGGCCCGTGAAGACCGCGCAGTTGCACCGGATATGGTGTTTGTTCCCTTCGCATATGTCGAAGCGGCGGCAAATATTCTGACCAACCCTGCGCTGGATCCTTACGGAAAAATCCCAGAGTTCAAATTCTCTGCCGTCAAAGTTGAAAAGGTAGAAGATCACGTCGCGGCCGAATAATGGCCGCGACAACGATTATGCACGAACAACACGTGCGGCATAGCAGCCGGGTTTTGCAAAATGGACGTGGATAAAGTCCACGTTGGGTTTGTCAAAAAATGCGCCAAGCTTGTCCGACAATTGAGTGCCTTCCAAAACATCGGCATCGACAATCATACCATTCTCATCAAAGGCCCGAACCGACAAAAGTCGACTGGTCAAAACGGGTGGGACTTCGTCGGGCTGAAGCTTTGCCGCGGTCGCGTTTTCCCTGACATACACGGCATGCTTGGACGCATAGGGCGACGTAACATCCAGATGCGTGTGATTCACAAGAATAAGTGTTTCACCGGGATCCGCATCTTTCAGGCTGATGCGACAGGGATACCCATCATCCGCGTTGGCCGTTACTGTCACGATGTTTTGTGCGGCACGCTGTTCTTCTGTCAGGTCAAACACATGATCAAACATCCCTTCTGGCAAGGCGCAAATTTGAAATGTCATCATTCATTCTCCAAGTTATTGACCCTCTTGTTAGGGGCGACCAGCTTGCAGATCGATCCGTTTCCTGCTGAAACGACTTGCCCAATATGACGTGAGCGATCCGAAACAAGGTCAATTGAAAAATGTCTGATATGAGCATCGACCCTGAGCGGTTTTTAAATGATCTGAGTTTCCTGCGCACGTTCGGCATGCAGGGCAAAGGTGTTGTGCGACCCGCGTTCAGCCCACCCGATGTCGCAGCACGCGAATGGTTGGCCAAACGCATGACCGAGTCCGGTTTGAACGTCTGGTTTGACGCAATGGGAAACCTGTTTGGTCTGTGCGAGGGTCCTTCGATCTTGCTTGGGTCGCATTCTGATAGCCAACCGACCGGGGGGTGGTTGGATGGGACTTTGGGTGTCGTGGCTGCTTTGGAAATTGCGCGAGCTGCCAAGGAAGTAGGTGGACCGGCCGTTTCTGTCGTATCGTTTCAGGACGAAGAAGGACGCTTTGGCGTCACAACCGGCAGCGCAGTCTGGAGCGGTGCATTGTCCATGGCTGAAGCCGATGTGTTGAAAGATCATTCCGGGCAATCCCTGTACGAGGCACGGCAAGCCATGGCGCATTTGGCGGGCGAACCTATTCCGTCGGATCAATTCACCGGGTTTATTGAGCTGCATATCGAACAGGGGCCAACGTTGGATCACGCAGGTGAACAGATTGGGGTCGTGACGGATATTGTGGGTATTCGCGATCAAAACGTGACCTTCAAAGGGGAACAAAACCACGCGGGTACGACGCCGATGCATCTGCGAAAAGACGCGTTCCAAGCGTTAAGCGCGTTTAATGCCGCTTTGTTGGATCGGTTTCGGAATGTCGTTACACCGCAAACAGTTTGGACAATTGGACATGTGAGCCTGTCGCCAAACGCGTCTTCGATTGTTCCGGGGGAGGTGCGGTTTTCAATCCAGTGGCGCGACGGTGACCCTAACCGTTTGGAGAAAATGGGTGAAATCATAGAGGCATCGATCACAGAGATTGCGCAGACTTACCAAGTATCCGTGGAACGTGGGCCGATATTAGGGTTAGAACCCGTCGAGATGGACAAACACTTGCGTGCAGCACTCGAGGCGGGTTCGGAAATCGTCGCGCCGGGCCGATGGCGTACATTACCATCGGGGGCTTTGCATGATGCCACGAATGTGGCACGTAAAATGCCGGTTGCGATGTTGTTTGTGCCGTCCATCAATGGGATCAGCCACGCCTTTGAAGAAGACACAAAGGAAGAGGATTTGGTGGCCGGATTGCAGGTGCTAAGCCATGCTGTTCAAGCACTGGGCTAGTATGCACTCAAGCCCATTCGACATCGCCTAGGAAAATGTATCCGGCCCCATAGATCGTTTTGATCAGCTTGGGATTCTTTGGATCTTCGCGTAGCTTACTGCGCAACCGCGAGATGCGCACGTCCATTGCGCGGTCAAAACTCTCTCCGGCACCGCCACCCAAGGATTCAAGCATTTGCGCCCGGCTAAGCAACCGCTTGGGCGCTTCAAGAAACAGACGCAGGATTTCACATTCTGCATGGGACAGTTCGGTTTCTGTGTCGGTGCTATCCATCAATACGTATCGTTCAAAGCTGGCGGTCCACCCATTGAAATGGGCCGTGTCACCAGATTGGTTTGCAGTGCGGGGGGATCGCAGTCTGGCGCGAATGCGGGCGACGACTTCGGCGGGTTCAAAGGGTTTGATGATGTAGTCATCCGCCCCCAATTCCAAACCAGTTACGCGATCTTGAACCTGTGCCCGTCCGGAAATGATAATGACAATTGCGCCTTGTTCCAAAGCAAGGCGATGCACCAAGGATAACCCGTCCGTGTCTGGCAGGCCTAGGTCAACCAAGCACACATCCGGACGGTGGGTTTTCAACGCTGTTTCAAGCGCGGAGGCGCGACCGAAACTAAGCGTGCGGTATCCAGCTTCATCCAAAGTGTCAGCAAGCATGTGACGGATGTCGGGTTCGTCATCCAATATGAAAACCAATGGTGCACTCATGCGATATTCTCGGATGTCATGAGCCGCAAAAGATCGAACTCGGTGAATGGTTTTTGCAAAACAGGGGCAATGCGCGCGGCCTCTTGGTGTAACAGATCGGTTGCTGGCAAGGATGTCATCAAGATCATAGGTAACTGTCCGTCAACACGCTTGGCCAGATCAACACCCGTTCCTGATCCCTCCAGACGTAAATCGGAAAGGACGAAATTAATTTCGGGAAGGTCGGCCATCAACGCAAGCGCTTCATCTGAACTGACGGCTTCGATGACCGCATGACCATTGGCAAGCAGAATGTCGCGATATTGTGTGCGTAAATCTTCGCGATCTTCGACCAACAAAACCAATCCACCCGAATTGGCCGGTGCTTTGTGCGCAGGCAGGCGAAGGCGAACCAACGCGCTGCCATTGTGATTGGACAGCCGTAAATCCCCGCCCGCCAGTTTCGTCATGTCGTAGACCATGGGCAATCCCAGACCACTGCCTTCTGCGCCTTTGGTTGTAAAGAACGGATCCAACCCGCGTTCCAACGCATCTTGGGAGAATCCAGGCCCGGTGTCTGTCACGGAAAATTCGATCCATGTGTTGGACACACCTTGTGCGGATAATGTGATCTGGCCTTGGGTGCCGCAGGCGTCACGCGCGTTTAAAATCAGGTTCAAAAGTGAATCCTGCAATTGACCAGCGTCCAGCAAGAAAGGCGTATCTGGCAATGTGCAATGCGTGGTGAGCGTTACATCATTCGGCAGAGTGGGAGCCGCTAATAGTTCTATATCGGCCAGCAGAGATGGAATACTGACCGCTGCTGGCCGCAGTGTGCGGCGCGCAGTGACGTTCGCAATCCCGTCCAGCAATACTCCGCCTCTTTGAGCGGCGGATTGTATGCCAGTGATCAGATCGCCCGCTTTGTCAGGCATTCCATCCAAGCGTGCCAGACGTGATTGCAAACCCAAAATGATGGTCAGCAAATTGGAAAAGTCATGCGCCAACCCTGAGGTCATTTGCGCCGCGAGCTCGCGTTTGCTGGTTTGCTGCAATGCGACACGTGCTTGCATTTCTTCGGTCACGTCAGTGGACAGAACATAGACACCGCCATCCTTGTCGGGCGTAAAAGCGACCCGAATACGCCGCGCACTGGTTTCATCGGTGAATTCAAAGACCGAAGATGACCCCGCATAGGCTTTGTCCAAGTGAGGGCGAATACGTTGATACGTTTCGTGACCAAGAGCCGATTCAAAATCGAGGCCCACAATGTCAGAGGGTCTGCCGGGCAAGATCGCGGTCAGTCGCCGATTTGAATAGGTATAATGGCGCGTTGAATCAGCATGAGCGATATGTGCGGGCATCATTTCTGTGGTCAGGCGCATGCGCGCTTCGCTGGCTGTCAATTGGCGTTTGGCCTCTTCGAGCGCGGCAATGGTTGCGGCCAATTCGCGGTTCGTTGCCGCCAAGGCTTCGCTATGGCTAAGCACCTGATCCGACAATTCAGTGGCACGAGAACGCAGCAACAATTCTTGGGCGCGGGCCGATGAAATATCCGTGTAAACGGTGACCCATCCCCCTTGTGGCAAAGGGGAACCTTCGACACTGATGGTGCGACCGTTGGCGCGAGTGCGTTCCATGTAATGCGGTTCAAAAGCGCTCGCGACCTCGACGCGTTCTCTGACAAAAGCTTCGATATCGTCAATGTCCCCGTATTCCCCACGCATCGCTAAGTGCCGGATGGTGGCTTCGAACGGGGCTCCTGGCGTGACCAGTTCGTCGGGAAGCTTGAACATGCTTTGGAATGGAGCATTGCAAACGGCCAGCCGCAGATCCGCATCATAGATCGTCAGACCCTGTGCGATCAGGTTCAAACCAGAAGACGTCAAGCTGTTTGTGTCGCTTACCATTCCTCATGGCTACCCTCGCCAAGAGCAACGATCAACGTCTCAGAGGTCGCTGTTACAATTCGTAAGATTTGCGAAAATCTCAAGAAAGGATTGACGGCGAACGTAAACACAACATCCTTTGGTAAAGGGAATCGCCAAAGCGATGCGTGTGACCGCAGAAGTCACGCATGGGAGGAAGACCATTGACGAACACGTCGACAGCGTCCGGGGGGGCGGAGTCCGTACCGGGATTGATGTATCGCAACGCAAAGAAATTTGCGGACAAACCAGCCTATCGGGAAAAAGAATTTGGAATCTGGCAAAGCTGGGATTGGAAAGCTGCGCTGGAAGAAACCGAGGCTTTGGCGCTGGGGCTGTTAAACCTTGGGCTAAGTGAAGGCGACCATGTCGCCATCATCGGGCGCAATAGGCCAAAGCTGTATTGGTCAATGGTCGCAGTTGAGATGTGCGGCGCGGTTCCTGTGCCTTTGTATCAAGACGCCGTCGCCGAAGAGATGTCCTATGTGCTGATCCATTGCGGTGCGCGTTTCGTCATTGCGGGTGATCAAGAGCAAGTCGACAAAGTCATCGAAGTACAGCCTGAATTGCCTGATTTCGAACAGATGATCTATCTGGATCCGCGTGGCTTGCGCAAATACGACCACAGCAAACTTCATCATTTTGATCAGGTCCAAAACTCAGGACGTGCAAAGCGCAATGACCTGATGCCAGAACTGAGTCGTCGGACAAACGCGCTGACCACCGATAGCACTTGTGTCATGCTGTATACGTCTGGAACAACGGGAAAACCCAAAGGCGTCGTGCTGTCGAACCGCAATGTGATCGAAACGGCGAAAGCGTCATGCGAATTTGATGATCTGCGACAAACAGACGAAATTTTGGCCTATCTGCCGATGGCGTGGGTCGGTGATTTCATCTTTTCCGTTGGTCAGGCGATGTGGGCGGCGTTCTGTACTAATTGCCCCGAAAGTGCTGAGACCATGCACACTGACCTACGCGAAATTGGTCCGACGTATTATTTTGCACCGCCGCGCGTGTTTGAAACGCAGTTGACCCAAGTCATGATCCGCATGGAAGATGCGAGCAAGTTCAAACAGAACATGTTCCATTATTTCATGGATATTGCGCGAAATGTCGGACCTAAACTGCTGGATGGTGAAACCGTTGGCGGCATGGACAAGCTGAAATACCAGCTTGGCGAGTTGATGGTTTACGGGCCTCTCAAGAACACTTTGGGGTTCAGTCGCGTCCGCGTTGGATATACCGCTGGCGAAGCTATTGGGCCTGAGATTTTCGATTTCTACCGGTCGATGGGCATCAATCTTAAACAGCTTTACGGCCAAACCGAAGCTACGGTTTTCATCACTGCACAACCTGATGGACAAGTTCGATCAGACACTGTTGGCGTGCAATGCCCGGGTGTTGAGCTGAAGATCGACGACGGCGGCGAGGTGTTTTATCGATCTCCGGGTGTTTTTGTTGAATATTACAAAAACCCTGAAAGCACAGCTGACACCAAAGACGCTGAAGGTTGGGTTGCAACGGGTGACGCAGGATTCATTGAACCGGATACTGGTCATCTGCGCATTATTGATCGCGCGAAAGACGTGGGTAAAATGGCTAACGGCAGCCTGTTTGCCCCTAAATATGTGGAAAACAAGCTAAAGTTCTTTCCCAACATTTTGGAGGCTGTTGTGTTCGGCAATGGCCGGGATGAATGCACTGCATTTATCAATATCGATCTGACGGCTGTCGGAAACTGGGCGGAACGCAACAACATTGCCTATGCGTCCTACCAAGAACTTGCAGGACATCCCGAAGTGTTGGGCGCGATCCAATCTCATGTCGAAGATGTAAACAAATCTGTGGCCGAGGATGAAATGTTGTCGGCCTGCCAGGTGCACCGCTTTGTTGTTTTGCACAAAGAGCTTGATGCAGATGATGGTGAACTGACCCGGACGCGCAAAGTCCGCCGTCGTATCATCGAAGAGAAATACGCCGACATAATTGGCGCATTGTATGATGGGTCATCGTCTGTCGATACAACAACAGAAGTGACCTATGAAGACGGACGCAAAGGGTCAATTAGCGCCACGTTGGATATTCGAACTGCCACCGCTGGACCGGTTGTTCAGAAAATGGCGGCCGAATGAACATCGCACGGATCATAGACAAATCGCACTGCGCATCGAATTCTATTTGCAGTGCAGAATTGTCCGACTTCAGCGCGAATGTGTTTTTCGGTTTGGCGACGGGTCAAGCCACTGAATTTGAATTCTTCAGCAAGACCAATCAGGTAGCGTCTTTCCAGAGTGTCAAACATGTTTGGACCTCCGTTGTTGCTCTGACTCAATCTGCGCACGAATTAGTTAATTTCTCGCAACTGCAGCGAACTGGGAGTGTGGCGCATGCTTGATCAGTCCGAAGGTTACACGACATCTGACGGTCGAAAGATCGGCGGTGTTGTGATGGAAATGAAGAACATCACTTTGCGATTTGGCGGCGTCGAGGCGATCAAAGATATCTCGTTTGATATCCGCGAAGGCGAAGTGCGTGCGATCATTGGACCCAACGGAGCTGGCAAGTCTTCGATGTTGAATGTGATTTCGGGTTTCTATGTCCCGCAAGAGGGCGAAGTGTGGTTTCGCGGTGCCAAGCGGCCGCAAATGAAACCTTATGAGGTCGCACGCCAAGGTATCGCACGAACGTTCCAAAACATCGCCCTGTTTGAGGGTATGAGCGTTTTGGACAACGTGATGACTGGCCGTTTGACCCACATGAAACAGAGCATCTGGAGCCAAGCATTGTGGAAAGGTGCGGCGGAAGCAGAAGAAGTTGCAAACCGAGAATTTGCGGAAAAAATCATCGATTTCCTTGAAATTCAAAACATCCGCAAAACGCCTGTTTCACGACTGCCTTACGGATTGAAGAAACGTGTGGAACTGGCACGCGCTTTGGCCGCTGAACCCAAGTTGCTGTTGCTGGATGAACCAATGGCCGGGATGAATGTCGAAGAAAAAGAGGACATGAGCCGCTTTGTTCTTGATGTGAACGATGAATTTGGAACGACCATTGCCTTGATTGAACATGATATGGGCGTCGTGATGGATCTATCGGATCGGGTTGTCGTCATGGATTACGGCAAAAAGATCGGCGACGGGACACCCCATGAAATCCGCAACAATCAAGCGGTCATTGATGCCTATCTAGGAGTGAGCCATGATTGATTTTCGTACAGTATTCGCATTCGGGGTTTGTGTAACCGCATCGGTTGGCGCAGCACAGGCTGAAACGGCATGGGACATGTTTGTTGAGCGTTGTCTGGACCCTTACGAAAATCAAGCCTTGGCCATTCATGATGGATTAAGCGAACAACCTGCTGAACAAATGCGTGATGGCGAAACCGTGTTTGGCCCGACCAGCGAGGGTTATTTGCTGGTTCTGAACGCGACGCCAGAAGAAGGCGAACGCACGTGTGCCGTGCACGACCCATCCGCGAGCGAATTGGAAGCTGCGTATTCGGATTGG
>JBDWGM010000167.1:0-4799 GCA_039975755.1 Paracoccaceae bacterium
GAAAGCCGAACACATCCGCCCAGAATTCCAGATTCTCGCGCGCACTCAGCATGGATTTCAAACCATCCGAATGTCCGGCATAGGCGATCTGATCCTCAGCGCCTGAAATTGTTCCTGAAACCGCAGGCTGCAGCCCCGCCACACTGCGCAGCAACGTGGTCTTTCCCGACCCGTTTGGCCCGCGCAACACCAACGCCTGCCCGGGCTCGACTGCAAAGGTCACGCCGCTTAACACAGGCACGCCCCCACGGGCCACGGCAAGATCCGTTACGCTTAACATGTCACAGACCTAACCCATTCCCCAAACGCGCAAAAGGTCCCGTCACACAGGTAGCATCGCCAAAGCGATCCGACGCCCTTCGCTCAGCAATACGTTATAGGTGCGCGCAGCAGCAGGCGATGACATCACCTCAACCCCCATACCTTCCGCCTCAAGCGCATCGCGCAACGCGGCGGGAATATGGGCGATCTCTGCCCCCGTCCCGATGAACAAAACATCGATATGCCCCACCAACGCTTTCAACGTCGCGACATCATCGTAACCAGCCCAAGATTGCGTCCCACCGGGTCCGGTCAACACCGGCCCCTCAATGACCTGCCCTGCAATGCGGAAGAACCCCGGCCCATAGCCTTCGACCGGGTTCACATCGTTAAAGCTCACTTCGTTCAGTTGCATACCTTGCTTTCCTCTCAGCCGTCCCAAAACGGCAAACCAGACAGGCCCGACGCGGCAATAATGGCATAGGCCACGCCCCGGTATAAACGTTCATAGCCCGGTTTGAAAATCGCCGCCCCCGCCAGATTGCCCATTGCATTGGGCGCTGCCAGCAATACACCAATCCAAAGCGGAGCCAACTCGATCCGGCCCATCACCAGCATCATCCCCATCAGAACAATGTCAAAGCCCAGCAAATACAATGTCGTCGTGGCCCGGACTACCGCGGCGGGCAACCCGCTGGCCATATACAGCAAAATGACCGGCGGCCCCGGAATACCAGACGCCCCGCCAAGCACGCCACCAAAGACACCCGTCCCCGTCACAACAGTCGGGGACATTGGGCCTTGATACCGCACGCCCGCAATCAAAATGACCAACAGGACCAAGCTGACGATGGACACGATATAGCGAAACACCTCAGGCGCGACCGAAAACAACAGCGCCAACCCAATCGGCAGCCCCACCAGCAATCCCACCATCAGGCGGCGCAAATCAGGTAAATGTACATCCTTGACCGCTTTAGGGGCGATCATCATCGGGCCAAAAATGTCGAAAATAACAACTGTGATGACAGCCCAGACCGGTGACAGGATCTGCGTTGCAACCGGCAGATATATCAGCGACGTGCCGAACCCGGCAAAGCCGCGCACCAAACCGGCTACAAACGTCGCTGCAATCAACCAAAACAGCCCCGGCGTTGTCCACGCCGAGGCCAGTCCGTCAAGCATCTATGTTCGCGTATTGACCACCAGCATCCAAATCTTTCTTGGACCAGTCGCGTTTGACACCCAACCAAAGCAGAATGGTGGATGCCACAAAGACCGACGAATACGTCCCGACAATCACGCCCCAGATCATCGCAAAGACAAATCCACGAATCACATCGCCACCCAGCACATACAGCGAAATCAGCGCCAGCAAGGTGGTGACAGATGTCATCAATGTCCGGCTTAGGGTTTCGTTGATCGACACGTTCAGAACTTCGGACAATGGCCGTTTCTTATACTTGCGCAGGTTTTCCCGCACACGGTCAAACACAACCACCGTATCGTTCAGCGAATAGCCCACAATCGTCAGCAGGGCTGCGATAATCGCCAGATCGAATTTGATCTGCAATTCCGAGAAAACACCGATGGTCAGAATAACGTCATGCACAAGGGCCGCAACAGCGCCCAAAGCGAACTGCCATTCAAAGCGCAACCAGATGTAAATCAGAACCGCCCCAATCGCGAGAATAACAGCAATCGTCGCCGTCTGAATCAATTCACCAGACACAGTTGGACCGACGGAATCGACCGCAACAAACTCGATGTCGGGAACCGCGACCGCCATCGCTTCTTTAACGTTCTCAATCGTATCTGCGGAAATCGCTTCTTGGCCCTCTTGCGCTTGAATGCTGATCGTGGCGACGTTTTGGTCGGCCCTAAATGTGGGATCACGGACTTCGATGATCGACACATCACCCAATTCAAGCGGCGCAAGTGTGGCCCGATACAATCCAATATCGATGGCTTCTGTACTTTGGGTCCGAACCGTCGTTCCACCCCGGAAATCGATACCGAAATTCAAGCCTTGGATCATGAAGCTGGCAAAACCAATCATAATCATTAGGGCGGACAGACCCAGCCAAATCTTCCAACGTCCGAAGAAATCGAAATTTGTGCCTTGTTTGATCAAACGCAAACGCATGTCAGACCTCAATCGTTTCTGGACGGCGCCGTTCATACCAGATGATAATCATCAGACGCGTGACAAAGATGGCCGTGAACACCGATGTCATGATGCCCACACCCAGCGTGATTGCAAATCCCCGCACCGGGCCAGAGCCCATGGCGAACAGGATGACGGCAGTGATGAAAGTCGTAATGTTGGCATCCAAAATGGCGCTCAGGGCTTTTTCGTACCCAAGATCGATGGCGCGTGCCGCACCCTTCGATCCACGCAATTCTTCACGTATCCGCTCAAAGATCAGCACGTTGGCATCCACCGCCATACCAACTGTCAGAACAATACCCGCAATACCCGGCAAGGTCAGCGTGGCACCGATCATACTGAGCAGGCCAAAGATCAAGCAAACATTGATGATCAGGGCAATATTGGCGAACACGCCAAACACCCCATAGCTCAAGAACATAAAGACCAGCACAGCCGCAAATGCGACGATTGTCGCGATCTTACCCGCGTCGATACTGTCTTGGCCAAGTTGCGGACCAACTGTTTGTTCAGTTTGGAAAATCAACTCCGCAGGCAAAGCACCAGCGCGCAGCAAGATGGCCAGTCTGGTGGATTCTTCGACCGAGAAATTACCCGTGATAATGCCCGACCCGCCCGGAATGTGGCTTTGGATCACAGGGGCGCTAATCACCTCATCATCCAAAACGATGGCGAAAGGCTGGCCAATGTTTTCGGCGGTATAGTCACCAAATTTACGCGCACCCGACGTGTTGAATCGAAAGTTCACTGCAGGTTGCCCGTTTTGATCAAACGTAGGCTGTGCATCGACCAAATCTTCGCCCGTCACAACCGGAGCAGTTTCGATAACGTAATATCGGCCCGGTTCGTCTACGGACGGTAAGATTTTATTGCCAACACCGGGCAATGAATTGGCATCACCTGTGCTGCGCACAACCGGATTGAATGTCAGCTGCGCTGTGGTGCCAATGATTTTTTTCAGCTCTGACGCTGATCCCAGGCCTGGCACCTGGATCAAGATCCGGTACGGACCCTGACGCTGAATGCTCGGCTCGCGCGTGCCCACTTCGTTCACGCGGCGATTGATAATCTCAAGCGATTGCTGAACCGTCCGATCATCGCTGGCAATGCGCTCTGCTTCCGACAATGTGACTGAAAACACATTCCCTGTGGCGCTGACCTCAATGTCTGTTGTCGCAATGCCCGTCAGGCTGTGGACCGGTTGCGCCAAAGCGCGGATCGCAGCCAGCACCTCTGGCATTTTGCTTTCGTCCTGAATGCGTGCCCGGATTTCGTCAGGCCGCGCATTTGGATCACGTCGCAGTGGCGAAATTTCCCGTACCGTGTCGCGCACTTCTGGCCACATCGCCAACATGCGGTTTTCGTACACATCCTCGACCTTCACCTCGGCCAGCAGCTGTACACCGCCCCGCAGATCAAGCCCGAGATTTACCAAACCCGACGGCAAAAACGACGGCCACTCCGCCAGTAATGCCCGATTTTCAGGGGTGTTTTCACCGATCTCAATCGCCTGAGCCGCATCATTATGCGTCTCAACCCGCGAATAAAACCCGTTCGGAAGCGCCAAAATCAAACCCAGCGCACATGTCGCCCAGATCAGAACTCGCTTCCACGCCGCAATCTGAAGCATTTATTTTGCCGGCTCAGTTTTCGACAAAACCGCCGAAATTGTATTCTGCACAACGCGCACCTTCACGCCCTCTGCGACCTCGACTTCGATCTCATTGTCTTCTTTGACCTTGACGACCTTACCGATCAGCCCCCCCTGCGTCACGACGCGATCGCCTTTACGCAAACCAGCGACCATCGTCTGATGCTCTTTCATTTTCTTCTGCTGTGGTCTGATCAACAGGAAATACATGATCCCAAAGATCAGAATGAGCGGGATGAATTGTGCAATTGCTTCCATCGGAACCGTGTGCCTACTACTTGTGGATAGTTGAGATCGATAATCGACATAGGCGCTCACATCCTCGCGCGCAACCACAAACGCCGCTTGGCCCCGTCAGGATTTCTAGAGTATCACGACCAGATGCACATATTACCCGTCCTTTGCCTCACCCTCGCGGCCCTGTTGGCCACCCCACATCGCCTCATCGGCACCGAAGCCCTGCCCGTCCTGCCCCCCGATCACCTCTCCGACTGGCCCGCCATTGGCCGCGTCAACCGGGCCGACTTCGACACCCGTGGCTTTTGCACCGGCACCCTGATCACCCCCGACATCGTCCTGACGGCGGCCCACTGCACCCCGACCGAAATCACGCTCGCCCCCGACCGCCCCGAAAATACCCGCCATATCTTTGTCGCCGGTTGGCTGCGCGACACCAATCGCGGCTTTCGCAACATCATCGGCGGCGCCCGCCACCCC
>JBDWGM010000168.1:0-3464 GCA_039975755.1 Paracoccaceae bacterium
CCAATTCCACCTGGATGAACGGTCGGCCCCTGGACCGCGACCTTGAAGCACGGTTGGGACGTCAGGTTCGCATTCAAAACGACGCCAATTGCCTTGCGGTCTCGGAAGCGACCGACGGCGCAGGTGCAGATTGCCACTTCGCCCATGCCGTCATCATAGGCACAGGCTCGGGCTCGGGGATTGCCATCGACGGCAAGGCGCACCGGGGCGCGAACGGCATCGGCGGCGAATGGGGGGCCATCCCTGTGCCCTGGATGACATCTGAGGAATTTCCCGGGCCCAGTAACTGGTTGGGTCATCCCGGAGCGATTGATCACTGGTGCTCAGGTACAGGTTTTCAGGCAGACTACCTCGAGCGATCCGGCAAGGCGCTCAAGGGCCACGAAATCATGGCTCTCAAGCGCAGTGGCGATCCTGTTGCAGGCGCGACCTATGAGGCCTACGCCAGCCGCCTCGCCCGTGCGCTCGCCATGGCCGCCAACCTGATGGATCCGGACTGTTTCGTGCTTGGTGGTGGAATGTCGAATGTGGACGAGCTCTACGACGACCTCCTGCCCCTGATGCAGCCCTACATCATGTCAGATGTCTATGAGGTCCCAATCCGCAAAGCCAAACACGGCGACAGCTCCGGCGTCAGAGGCGCAGCGTGGCTCTGGTGAGGGTTTGATCTAAAAGAAGCTTCAAAAGCAAGCAGGACTAGGCTACGCAGTTCTGCGTTCCTACTTAGGTTCGCCACGACGCAACGCGCGTGACTTCGTGACGCCCTACGCAACAGTTTTCGGGAAATGTAATGACAATCAAACGCACAATTGGTGAAAGGTCGCCCTTATTCCAAAAGTTGCTATTCTCATACCGAAAGCGTTTCCAACCGGCAGTTATCAGAATGGAACATGGCATTCGCCTCGCCGTGCCCAATAGCCTTCCAGAGGAAATGCGCAAGTCGCTTTATAAAGAACAGCATGAGTTGCCTGAATTGGAGCTAATTCTCGCTTGTCTCGAGCCTGGTGACAAGGTTCTTGAAATCGGATCTGGCGTTGGAATGATCGCGACAACTTGCGCCAGCATCTGTGGTGCGGAGAACGTGACTTGCTATGAACCCAACCCGAGTACGAGAGACGTCATCCAACGGAATTTCGACCTCAATGGCCTAGAGGTCGATCTCAGATCGCGCGCCCTTGCGACGCAAAAGTGAACAATTGATTTCTATTTTAGCGACAACATCGTTTCCTCAAGCCTCATTGACCAGGATTTTGGCGGCAAAACCGAGGTTGCGTGCGATGATATCCGTGACGTGATCGAAGAGCTTCAGCCCACCGCAATTGTCATGGATGTTGAAGGAGCGGAAATAGATCTGCTTCCCACAGCGACACTATCTGGCGTGAGCAAGATACTGGTCGAGATGCATCCCGGCATTGTCGGTCCAGAAAAGGTTGAAGAGCTTCATGCATGCCTGGAACGGCAGGGCCTGCATTACCGCCGCGATCTTTGTCGTAGCAAAGTTGCCTACTTCGAACGCTGAGCGGACGCAGGATCCGATGCCAGCCATTGCTTCAAAGGTGCGCTCGTCCTCATAAGTCCCGCGTCTTCAAGATCGGATACTGAAGAAAATCTGACCGACTTCGAATAAAGCGCACCTTTCGAGACGATTTCGTCCATATGCTCTACATAGTGCCGGTAATGACCGGAATTGTTCGCATGCTGCGCTCTTTTTGTTGCCTCGATCGTGCGTTCGGCGAAATCATCCAGATACTTAAAATGTAGCAAGGCGACCCAATCATCGGCCATATTCAACACTTGATTGAGCCGATGGACTCCACCCGCAAAGCGAAATTCAGAGCACCACAAAAGCAAGGGCATCTTTCCCATCGATGCTGAGTCCTTGGGCCAACTGGCTTTCAAGAACTTCCGCGCAAGTCTTTGCAAAAACCTGGGCCTGCTACCCGCATTGGGCGCAAACATGAACTGCTCCAACCAGACATCAAACTTGGAAGGTTTTCGCTTGCCATGAACTGGAAAGAGACGCTCTCTCGCTCCGCCATACAGTTGAAACGGTGGCGTTGGGAAATTCCGTTCGGTGTATTTGCTGAGTGGCAAAAGCCTGTAGCCCACCCGATCGAAATACGAACAAAGAGAAAGAAATGGTGTGCCCGAACTGTATTGAACACCACTAAGAGGTGCCTCCGGATACATGTCGACCATTGTCGAAAAAACGCCCTGAACACCTTGTTTGCGCCAAAATGAGGTCAGCGCCGTAAGAGGCTTTTCGGGCCAGCCGGGATAGACCATCAGCTCATCAACGTCGGGAAACATCACCCAGTGCCCCTGCAGATACTGGTCGGCAATCAAGTGGCGCCAATGTGATTTGAATTCCTTATATGATCTTGACGAAGGAAACCTCACGACATCCAGCTGCGCATCAAGGTATTCCGCACTGCCATCTGTGGAGCCATTGTCGATAACCAAAAACAGGCTCACCCCGGCTTTCCGATGATGATCCAGAAAATGTGGAAACCGAAGAAGTTCGTTGTAAGCCAACACAACCGCGGTGATGCTTCCCGCCGCGATCAGGATATCAGGAATCTCCTGAATATCAAAGGCGTCAAGGAACTCTGGGGTAGAACCTGTATCTGTAGTGGCTTGCAACTTTGTCTCCAGATCGCTTCAGCGTGGCGCAAATTTCACTCTGCCATGTTGCTGTCCAACAATCTCATGATACAGCACGGGTATAGCGCAGCCGCTTTGTGATCGTTGTAATGGGACCAGTCAAACGAGATGTGTGGTTTTTTTGGAATATTACGACCGGGCGGACTGACATCAAATGACGCGACCTGCGCAAGAAGCATGGGGGAGCGATTATCGCACCGTGGCCCGGATGACCAAGGCCTATGGCAAGACGCCGCCGCTGGTGTCTTGCTCGGGCACCAGCGCCTTTCTATCGTTGACTTGAGCCCGGCTGGCGCGCAGCCGATGCGCTCACACTCTGGGCGCTACGTGATCGCCTATAACGGCGAGATCTACAATCATGCAGACCTGCGCCATCGTCTGGAAGATTGCGGGCAGGCTCCCGATTGGTCCGGGACATCTGACACCGAGGTCCTGCTCGCCGCCATTGAAACTTGGGGGCTGAAGGCCGTGCTTAAGCTTGCCAAGGGCATGTTCGCACTCGCCCTTTGGGACAGGCACGATCGCCGGATGTCTCTCGCCAGAGATCCAATAGGCGAAAAACCGCTTTATGTTTCTCGATTGCGTGACGGGGCCTTTGCCTTTGCGTCCGAGCTCAAGGCACTTACCGCCCATCCCGCGTTCGAGCATGTGATCGACCCCAAGGCCCTCAGTCAGCTTTTGCGGGTCGGCTATATTCCTGTTCCGCTTTCGCTTTACGCCGGTACAGAGAAGCTGGCCCCGGGAACGATTACAAGTTTCGGCCTTGGAAATCCTGCAACGACCGAAGAAAAATCAGAGCT